>NZ_JBFALK010000001.1:35844-692368 GCF_040656155.1 Microtetraspora glauca | reverse complement strand
ATGACTACGACGACCAGCTCTCCGACGATCCTTTCGACGTGACCGACCTCGACGACAGCACCGACCTCTACGACACCTGCGACGACACCGACGACACTGGGGACGACGAGAAGACCCGGCGCTCCGACGGCCTCCACGACGTCCAGCACGTCAACGGCGAGAAGGACGGCGACGTTGACGACACCGTCACCGGAGCGGGCACTTCCGGCTCTGCCGATCACGGCGACGGCGCCGACCCCTATGACGCGTCCGACGCTGGCGGCGGCCGGGCTGACGACATCGACGCCAGCGCGACCTCCTCCGGTCCCGCCGATCACGGCAACGGCATCGATACGTGTGACCCGGACGGCTCTGGTGATGGCGAGGCTGCCCACACCGACACAAGCGCGACCCTCGCCAATCACGCCGACCATGGCGACGGCATCGATACGTCGGACGCGTGCGGCGCCGGTGGCGGCGACCTCGGCCCCAATGCGAGCCTCAGAGATCCCCTCGGGGGTAGCGACGCCCCTGGTTCCGAGGCGATTCCCCGCAGTCCCGTCCACAACGGCGGCGACGTCTGCACCCCCGAGCCCCGCGACAGTGACCCTGACGCGGGTCCGCCCGCCCCCGATCCCGATCCCGGTCGTGGTCGTGGTCCTGGTCCTGGCCCTGGCGATGGTCCTGGCGATGGTGGCCCCGCCGACCCCGCCCCGGGGTCCGATCCCGATCCTGGTCCTGGTGGTCCCGCCGGTCCCGCCCCAGGGTCTGGTCCTGACACTGGCCCCGGCTCTGGGGACGAGTCCAACGCTGCCCCCACCCCTGGGACCGGTAACCGCAACCTGCAGACGGGCCTGGCAGGCGCGGGCACCATGACAGGAAGCACGAAGAACGAGAACAACACCGCGGCCGCCCCTACGGTCGGGGCGGCCAGGTTCGCGGCCGGGTTCGCGGCCGGTGAGCTACGGGTCCAGGTGTCCACGCTGATGCACCTGGACGACCTGCCCGCCGAACTCGCCGGATGGGGACCCATCCACGCCCAACTCGCACGCCGGCTCGCCAAACGACAGATCGGCGGGGAGTGGCGGTTCGCCATCTGCGACGAGGACGGCCAACTCCTGCACGCCGGGATCACCCGACGCCGCCCCACAGGATGGCCCCGCCACCCCACACCCGCCCCTGCGCCCCGCTCGGCCGATCCAGCACCCACCCCTCCATCCCATCCGGCCGGACCGGGCACCTCTTCCGCGTCTCGCCCGGCTGATCCAGCGGCCACGCCTCCATTCCCTCTGGCTGATCCACCGTCCCCACCTCCATTCCGTCCGGCTGATCCGGGTCCTGCTTCTGCTTCCTGCCCGACTGCCAACCGCGAGCGGGAGTCCGATCCTGTTTCGGCTTCCAGCCCTCCGGCCGTGGGTGGTCGTTCAGGGGCGATCGGGAGAAGGGCGGTCCCTGCCCGCGAGCCGGACACCGAACCGGAAACGGATCCTCGCGGGAGATCCGCATCGACTCGCCGACGCGGGATCGTCGAGCTCCAGCTCCCGCTGTCGCTCCTGCGCGAGCTGCACGCCGACATCTACGCCCAGGGCGGCTGGGCCGCCGTCATCGCCGACATCATGCGCCAATACAGGCAGGCCACAGACCGGACATCGCACCACAGCGGGGTAGGCGACCATGACACCGCACCCCCGCCTCCCGCCCCTACTGCGACCGCGCCCCGGCCCTGTCCACGGCCACGGCTGTGACCTTGATGCCAGCCGCGACCGCAACTGCCGACAGCAGTGCACCCGCCGGCAGTGGCGTGTCCTCCGCGAAAAACGCTGCAACCCATACCACTGACCCACGCGCCGCCGGAGCGAACATCGCGGAGGTAGCCAGCTCTCCGGGAGACGGCGCCGGGGCGGACGGCGCCGGAGGACCGGTCACCGGACGATCGATGGCGGCTGGGGATGAGCGGCGGCGGTTCCCCACAGCCGGGCTGCGGCGACGGATCGAGATCCGCGACAGGGTCTGCTCCCATCCCGGATGCCGTGCACCAGCCGCCCGGTCGGAGATGGACCACACCCGCCAGTACGCCCACGGCGGCCCCACCACCGAACACAACCTCGCCGCCGCGTGCGCGCACGACCACGACCTGCGCGACAACGGCTGGCAGGTCATCCAGACCAGCCCCGGGCACCTGACCTGGATCAGCCGGACCGGCCACCGCTACCCGGCCGAGCCGCCGCCGATCATCGAACCCATGCCCGAACCCTTCGCCCCCAACGGCTGGACCGGCCCCAACGAGCGCGGAGCGGCCAACACCCACCCGGCGAGCGGGCCCAAGGCGTGCGGATGCGAGGTACGTGCCACGGCAAACGGGGCCCAGACATGCGGTTCCGAGACATACGGTTCCGAGGCAGGCGGTTCCGAGACATGCGGTTCCGAGGCAGGCGGTTCCGAGACATGCGGTTCCGAGGCAGGCGGTTCCGAGGCAGGCGGTTCCGAGACAAGAGCACCCGAGGCAAGCGCGTCCACAGCGAGTAGGCCCAAGCCCGGCTCGTTCACAGCGAGCGGGGTCGAGACAGGCGAGCCCGAGACAAGAGGACCCGAGGCAGACGTGCCCACGGCGGGTAGGTCGCAGGCGGGTGCGTCCACAACGGATGGCAGCGGTGCGGGGGGACGGGTGGTCGGCACGCCAGACCTCTCAACCGCTGGCCATGACGGGGACGACGGGGACAGTAAGGGCGGCCGCCAGGTCGGCAGGAGGATCGCTGGCGGGAACGGCGGCCACGTCGGCAGGGAGATCGGCAGCGGGATCGGCAGCGAGGTGGGCGGCGGAGGCCGCAGGGAGATCGTGAGCGGGTTCGGAGGCGGGAGCGGAGCACACGGGCTTGCGGTCAGCGGGTACGGCGCGGGCAGCATCACCGACCCCGCCAATGACGAACTCCCGTTCCTGCCGACATGGACCTACGAACCCGCCTGGTGGGAAGAACCCGATCCTGAACCGCTCCCGGCAGAACGAGAGGGACCTGCCGCTGCGGCCGGTCCACCACCGGACCCGGCCGACGACGTCCCACCCTTCTGAATGCGCAACGCGTAGAAGCACAGCCCGTAGAAGCACAGCGCTGCCATGCCGGGGGGCGCCGGGACGCCATCATCCGTGCGAGAACCAGCGGTCAACTGCCACCTGACGACGGCTCACGGCCCGAGAGCCATGGACCCGGCTGGACGGGTTTTCGCTTTTCGGAGACTTTTACCTCCGCGGGCTGTGACTCGTCGCCCCTGTGGATAGTTGGTCCATTTATGTACGGATCGTCCCTTCGGGCGCCGGACCATGCCGCGTACCGGCCGAGAAGAGATGATCCCCGAAGGCAGGAGTGTTCCATGACTGAGACCGACCCTGAGAGCACCTCGGGCGAGCCTCCGGCTCATCTGCCCGACGACCGGGAAGACGCCGGCGGTGCCGACGCTCCGGCCGGAATCGATCCCGAAGGACCGGCGCCCCACGTGCCCGACGATCGCAGGGGAGCGGCCGGGCGCGGCGCCACTCAGTCGGAAGACGACTAGCGGAGCGGCGCCCCGCTGCCGGAAGACGGGCATCCGGCCGACATGATCCACGTCTCCGACGCCCGGTCACCGAAACCAGGCGGGGACGTGGAAGGTCCAGCCGGGCCGCCAGTCGAACGGCGCGTCGACGAGTTCCTCCAGCGGAACCCCGCTCAGCAGGTGATCCAGCGACCACCGGTTGGCGGAGTGCGCGACGAGCAGGACCCGCGTGCCGTCCCAGCGGACGACGAGGTCGCGGAGGAACTCCCTGGTCTGCTCCACGACGTCCTGGTAGCTCTGCCCGCCGGGCCAGGGGGTGCGGATGTGTTGTGACCTCTGCGCGGCGACTTCGGCGACCGGTCCCCCATTGAACACGCCGTAGTCGCACTCGCGGAGCCGCGGGTCCGGGACGATGGGGATGCCGCCGTCCCGGAACGCGATCTCGGCGGTCTCGACAGCGCGCCGCAGGTCGGACGTGAAGACCACGGCCAAGCCGTCGTCGCGGCGGCGCAGGCCGAGCTCCGCGGCGAGAGCCCGGCCTTGCGGCGACAGTTCGCCGGGGAGCCAGCCGGTCGCGACGCCTGTCTCGTTGTCCGTGGTGATCGAGTGTGTCTCGTAGACGAGCTCGACTCCCACGGACGGCCCTCCGGGTCAGGCGCGGCGTGCGACCGCGGCGATGAGCGGCTGGACCAGGCGGGCTGCCAGGGGACCGAACGCCGCCAGGATCAGGACGTACGCGGCGGCCAGTGGTCCGAGGTCCGGATGGGCCCCGGCGGCGACCGCGAGGCCGGCGATCACGATGTTGAACTCACCGCGCGGGATGAGCGCGATGCCCGCTCGTACCCGGCCCTCTCGGGCGATCCCCGCTCTCCGGGCGGCGTACGCGCCGGTGGCCAGCTTGGTGATCATGCTGACCAGGGCGAGCAGCGCGGCCAGACCGGCGACCGGCCAGATCGCGGCCGGGTCGGTCTGCAGGCCGAAGAAGACGAAGAACACCGCCGCGAACAGGTCACGGATCGGGGAGAGCAACGCCCGGGCGTCCTCGGCGAGTTCGCCGGACAGCGCGATGCCGACCAGGAAGGCGCCGACCGCGGCCGAGACCTGCAGCTTCTGGGCGAGGCCGGCGACCAGCAGGGCCAGGCCGACCACCTTCAGAAGCAGGACCTCGGAGTTGGGGCTGGACACGAACGCCTCGATGACGCGTCCGTACCGCAGGGCGACCAGCAGGACGACGCTGACCGTGGCGAGCGCGATGGCGACGGTGACGGCACCGCCGAAGAAGCTCACCCCGGCGAGTACGGCGGTGAGGATCGGCAGGTACACCGCCATCGTGAGGTCTTCGAAGACCAGCAGCGACAGCACCACCGGGGTTTCCCGGTTACCGATCCAGCCCAGGTCGGACAGCACCTTGGCCGTGATTCCGGAGGACGTGGCGTAGGTGACGCCGGCCATCGCGATCGCCGCGACGGGTCCCCAGCCGAGCAGGAGGGCCGCCACCGCGCCGGGGGCGGCGTTCAGGACGAGGTCGACCAGTCCGCCGCGGAAGTTACCGCGCAAGCTGGTGACCAGCTCGTCCGCGTTGTACTCCAACCCGAGGGTGAGCAACAGGAGGATGACGCCCAGTTCGGCGCCGACCGAGATGAAGTCCTCGCTGGTCGCCAGGGGGAGGATGCCGCCGGTGCCGAAGGCGAGACCGGCGATCAGATAGAGGGGAATGGGAGAGATACCGACGCGCAGGGCGAACGCTCCGAGCACGCCCAGCGCGAGGATGACACCACCGAGTTCGACGAAAAGTATTGCTGTGTGCACCCGCTGCCCTACCCGTTCGCCATGATCTCGGCGACGGCCTCGGTGCCCTCTGAGCTTCCTACCACGACCACCACATCCCCCGCGGCGAGCACGAATTCCGGGCCCGGGCTCGCGATCACCTGCCCGGCGCGCACCACCGCGACGATCGACGTCCCGGTGCGGGTGCGAACCCGCGCGTCTCCCATCGGCCGGCCCGCGTACGGCGTGCCCGGCGCGATCGGCAACTGCTCACTGACGAGCCCCTCGACCTCTCGATGAAGGGCGTTGAGGCGCTGCACGATCCGCGGCGCGCCCAGCAACTCGGCCAGGGCGTCCGACTCCTCGTCGTTCAGCTTGATCGCCTCGCACGCCCGATCGGGGTCGAGGCGGTCGTACACGATCAGGTCCCGGCGCCCCGTACGGTGTGACACGACACCGATGCGCCTTCCTGCCTGCGTGACGAACTCGTGACGCAGCCCTATGCCGGGCAGCGCTGTCTGTTCGACCTCCACCGGTCTCCTTAATTCCGTGCCTGTCCGCGGTTCAACCGTATCAATCCGGACAACCAGTTTCGGGTGACCTGTTGGTGTGTCATTGGTCCCAGACGGTGAATTACATGCCTTCGCCCGGCCGTCGGCGGACCGAATCTTCCTCTGGAACAGATGATCTGGCTAGGCTGCGGCCCATGTCCCCTCATGAGACGTCCACCCACGAGCCGGAGATCACCGCACCGATCGATCTCTGTACCCCCGACGGGCGGCTCAACCCCGCCGCCGTCGGCTGGTCGCGCACGCCGCTGCACCGCTGCAACCTGCGTGGCTGGGGCCGGACCAAACGGTGGGAGTACTGGTGCGTCGCGACGCCGACGCACCTGATCGCCATCACCGTCAGCGACATCGACTACATGGGGCTGAACAGCGTCTACTTCCTGGAGTACGGCGGGCGCGAGTTCAGCAAGACCAGCATGATCCCCTTCGCCCGGGGGGTACGGCTGCCGGCGAGCCTGCTCGACGGGGACGTGGCCGTACGCGGCGCCGTGACCGCCGAGATCGTCCACGAGGAGGGCGGCACCCGCCTGCGCGCCCGCTGCGTCACGCCGGACGGGCCGCTGGAGGCCGACCTGCTGGTCGCCCTGCCTCCCGGGCACGAGACGCTCAGCGTGGTCATCCCGTGGAGCGAGCGCCGGTTCCAGTACACGTCCAAGCACACCGCCCGGCGCGCGGAGGGCACCGTACGCATCGGCGGAACGGCGATCGACTTCGCCGGATGGGGCGTGCTCGACCACGGCAGGGGCCGCTGGCCGTACGACACGTTGTGGAACTGGGGCGCGGCCTCCGGAGAGGCCGACGGGCACGTGGTGGGCCTCCAGTTCGGTGGCAAGTGGACGGCGGGCACCGGCATGACCGAGAACGCCCTGTGCGTGGACGGCAGGCTCACCAAGATCGGTGAGGAGCTGGAGTGGACGTACTCCACCTCGGACTACCTCGCCCCGTGGACGCTGCGGACGCCCGGCTCCGACCAGGTGGACCTGACGTTCACGCCGTTCCACGAGCGGGCCGACCGGACCAACGCCGGGCTGATCTCCACCGAGGGCCACCAGTGCTTCGGCCACTACAGCGGGGTGGTCCGGCCGGACGGCGGCACGCCGATCCAGGTCGACGGCCTGCTCGGCTGGGCGGAACAGGTCCACATGCGCTGGTGACGGCGGCCCGGCTCAGCGGGTGCCCCACCAGCTCCGGGCCAGCGCGTCGAGCGTGGGCTCGTCCGGCACGGGCAGACCGAGGCTGCGGGCCAACCCGGCGACCGGCGGTGGCGTTTCGGAGATCACATCCGGTCACTATGTCCCATTAAGGAAGCTGTGACCACCGAGTAATATCCCGTAACTACTCTCCCTGGCATGTCATCAAACGTCCGGCGGGCGCTCACGACCGGCGCCACCGCCATGGTGGCCCTCGGCCTCGTCACCCCCGCGGCCCTCGCCGCCGCGAGCCCCGACCACACGGTGAAGATCACCGTGATGGCCAGCTCCGACATCCACGGCAACGCACTCAACTGGGACTACTTCAAGAACACCGAGTACGACGACAGCGCGCACAACGACGTCGGCCTGGCGAAGGTGTCCACGCTGGTCAAGCAGATCCGGGCGGACCGGGGAGCGGACCACACGCTGCTCTTCGACTCGGGTGACACCATCCAGGGCACGCCGCTCGACTACTACTACGCCAAGGTCGAGCCGATCACCGAGTCCCGCGAGCTCCACCCGATGGCCAAGGCCATGAACGCCATCGGATACGACGCGGTGACCCTGGGCAACCACGAGTTCAACTACGGCCTGCCGCTGCTGGCCAGGTGGATCAAGCAGATGGACGCCCCGGTGCTGGGCGCGAACGCGGTGTCGGCCACGACCGGCCGTCCCGCCTACGAGCCGTTCGTCATCAAGACGATGAAGGTCAAGGGCGACAAGCCGGTCAAGGTGGGCGTGCTCGGGCTGACCAACCCGGGTGTCGCCATCTGGGACAAGGACAACGTCGACGGCAAGCTGAAGTTCCTCGATCTGGTCACCACCGCGAAGAAGTGGGTGCCGGTGATCCGCGGCCTGGGCGCCGACGTGGTCCTCGTCACCGCGCACGCGGGTGACAACGGCCTGTCCTCCTACGGCACGGACCTCCCGGTGGAGAACGCGGCCGCCATGGTCGCCGAGGAGGTGCCGGGGGTCGACGCCGTCCTCTTCGGCCACGCCCACAACGAGGTGCCGCAGCGTTTCGTCACCAACAAGGTCACCGGTGAGCAGGTGCTGCTGACCGAGCCGAGCAAGTGGGGCCAGCGGTTGTCGGTGGTCGACTTCACCCTGACCAAGCAGCGCGGCCAGTGGTCCGTCACGACCAAGTCGTCCACCACGCTGAACGCGAACACCGTGGCCGAGGACCCCAAGATCGTCGCGCTGATGAAGTCACAGCACGACAAGACGGTGGGCTACGTCAACCAGGTGATCGCCCAGTCCAAGGAGCAGCTGTCCGCGGCGGAGTCGCCGTACAAGGACACCGCGATCCTCGACTACATCCAGAAGGTGCAGACCGACCTGGTGAGCAAGGCGATCGCGGGCACGCCCGAGGCGTCGCTGCCGGTGTTGTCGATCGCCGCGCCGTTCAGCCGCACCGCCGTCTTCCCCGCGGGCCCGGTGAGCGTCCGTGACATGGCCGGCCTGTACGTCTACGACAACACGCTGCTCGGCGTCACGCTGACCGGCACCCAGATCAAGGACTACCTGGAGTACTCCGCGAAGTACTTCGCCCAGGTGGCTCCGGGCGCGCCGGTCGACGTCGCCACCCTCACCAACGCGGCCGGCACCCCCGACTACAACTACGACCAGCTGTCGGGCGTCACGTACGACATCGACATCTCCAAGCCGGTCGGGCAGCGCATCGTCGGCCTCGCCTACCAGGGGCAGCCGATCGCCGCCGACCAGCGGTTCGTGGTCGCGATCAACAACTACCGGCAGTCGGGCGGCGGCGGCTTCCCGCACGTCAAGACCGCTCCGGTGGTCTACAACGCCCAGGTGGAGATCCGGCAGGCGCTGATCGAGTACGCCACCGCCTCCGGCACGATCGACCCCGCCACCTTCGCCGAGGCCAACTGGAAGCTCGTCCGCGAGGGCGTGCCGGTCTTCTGATCCGCGGTCGGCCGACCCCCACGGCGGGTGCCGTCACACCGTACGGTGCCCGCCGTCGCCGGCGTCGAGGAAGCCCACGACGCCGGACTCGTCGAGGATCACCCGGGCGAGCGCGTCGGCGGCGTCGAGACGGCCGAGTGACTTGGCCGCCCACGCCATGGCGGCGCGGTCGCCGGGGTTGCCCAGCAGGGCGTTCAGCTCGGCGAGGAGCCGGTCCGCGCCGGGCTTGTCCTCCAGGATCGCCCGGGCGGCGCCGGACTCGGCCAGGTAGCGCGCGTTCTGGCGCTGCTCGTCCCCGGCGGACGGCACGAGGGGGATCAGGACCGACGGTTTGCCCACGGCGGTCAGCTCGGCGATCGTGCCCGCGCCGCTGCGGGAGACCACGATGTCGGCCGCGGCGAACACGTCGGCCAGCTCGCCTCCGATGTACGGCACCGGGTGGTAGCGCCGCCTCAGCTCCTCCGGAAGGCGGTCGGCACTCTGCGCGAGCTGGCCGATCCAGCCGGCGCCGCACTGGTGCAGCACCTGCGAGCGGGTGAGCAGCGAGGGCAGGATCTCCTCGATCATCGTGTTGATCTGGCGGCTGCCCTGCGCGCCCCCGGTGACGTAGATGAGCGGCAGCCCCGGCGTGAGCCCGAAGTGCTCCCACACGGACGTGGCGTCCCCGTGCACGAGGTGCGGCCGGATGGGGTTGCCCGTGACGACCGCCCGGTCCCGGGCCGATCCGGGCAGGTGGTCGATCGAGGACGGGTGGGTGAGCGCGATCCGCGTGGCGAACCGCGCCAGGATCCGGTTGGCCAGGCCGAGCGCGGTGATCTGCTCGTGCATCACGAGCGGGCGGCCGAACACCCGGGACGCGAGCCCGAGCGGCACGCAGACGTACCCGCCGGTGGACAGCACGACGTCCGGGCGGTATCGGGCCGCGATGCTCGCGGCCTGGATCAGGCCGACCGGGATCCGGAACATGTCGGCGATGTTCGAGGCCAGCTCGCGGAGGTTGGGCCTACGGCGCAGCTTCCCCGCCTTGATCGCCCGGAACGGGATGCCGTTCTCGGCGCTGACGTGGGCCTCCAGGCCGTCGGCCGTGCCCACCCACAAGACGTCGAGGTCGACACCGGCGGCGGCCGCCCGTTCCCGTACCGCCCCGATGGTGGTCAGCGCCGGGTACGTGTGCCCGCCGGTTCCGCCCCCGGTGACGAGCAGCCGCAGGCTTCGTCGGTCTCCGGCCATCATCCCGTTTGTCCTCTCAAGCGGTGTCCACACATTTGCGGACCACCACCTTTCCACGAATGAGGCCGTGGCCCGACATCAGGAACCGGCGGGGCCTCGGGACCGCTGCTCCCTGAACACGCTCGGGGCGACCCCCACCCGCCGGGTGAACAGGCGGGTGAAGTATCCCGGATCGTCGTACCCAACCCGGCGGGCGACCGCGGCCACCCCGAGATCGGTGCCGGCCAGCAGTTCCTTGGCCTGGTTGAGCCGGATCGTCAGGATGTAGTCCTTGGGGCTGCATCCGGCGCTGCGCCGTACGGCGTCGCGGAGTTCGGCGACCCGCATGGACAGCCGCCGGGCGTGCTCGGGCACGGACAGCGGCAGGCAGGCGTCTCCGGCCAGGCTCTCCAGCAGCGGGTTGCCGTTGGGGTCGTGGTCGGCGCGGCTGCGCCGCAGGGTCACCAGCAACTCGTGCACGGCGGCGGAGGTCTCCACCTCCATGTGGGGGCCGCCCCGGCGGCAGGCGGCGGCCATCTTCCTGACGACCAGCTGGGCGGGCTCCGCCGACGACAGCGGGACGACCGCCTCCTCGGGGTCGAGGAACCCGAGCTCGCCGTAGGCGGCGATGGCCGGGCCGGTGAAGTCGGCGAAGCACTCCGACCAGCCCGGCTCGTACGGGCCGTAGTGGTGCTCCACGCCGGGGAACAGCCACAGCAGCACGGGCCCGGCCACGTCGACCGGCGGCCGGCCTCCCCAGGAGAACCAGCCCTGCCCGGACAGGACGATCACGGCGACGTGGTGGTCGAGCACGCGGGGACCGACGGCGGGCAGCCGTCCCCGCTGGGTGCCGACCGCGAGGCAGGCGAGCCCGAGACGCCGGTGGACCGGGCTCGGGGTGAGGTAGTGCCACCAGTGGTCCCAGGGCTCCTGCCCCTCCACCCACGCGATGGGTCCAACAGGACGCCGCGAATTGTCCATGGTCGCCCCACCCCGCCCTCGGCAAGCTCGTGCCCGGGGATCGTAATGAGGCTGGATGACGATCCCGTCACGAATCAAGGGGGATCGTCCGTGAGGAACTTCACGATCGAGGACGGCGGCTTTCGGCTGGACGGCGAGGAGTTTCGCCTACTTTCTGGCGCTATGCATTATTTTCGGGTGCATCCGGACCAGTGGTCGCACCGGCTGGCGATGATGCGCGCCATGGGCCTCAACACGGTGGAGACCTATGTGCCCTGGAACCTGCACGAGCCGCGTCCCGGAACGTACCGGCGCCTGGACGAGCTGGACCGCTTCCTTGAGGCCGCGGCCCGCGCGGACCTGCACGCGATCGTGCGGCCCGGGCCGTACATCTGCGCGGAATGGGACAACGGCGGCCTGCCGTCGTGGGTCACCGGCCGGCTCAGGACGAGCGACCCGGAGTTCCTCGCCCACGTCGACCGGTGGTTCGCCCGGCTGCTCCCCCGCGTCGCCGCGCACCAGATCACCCGGGGCGGCAACGTGCTCATGGTGCAGGTGGAGAACGAGTACGGCTCGTACGGCACGGACACCGCCTACCTGAGGCACCTCGCCGACGCCATGCGCGGGTCGGGGATCGACGTCCCGCTGTTCACCGCGGACGGGCCGGAGGACCACATGCTGACCGGCGGCTCCCTGCCGGGCGTGCTCGCCACCGCCACCTTCGGCTCCGATCCTCTGCGGGCGGTCGAGGTCCTGAGGCGGCACCGGCCGGGCGACCCGGTGGCGTGCATGGAGCTGTGGATCGGCTGGTTCGACCACTGGGGCCGCCCGCGCGTCACCCGCGACGCGGCCGAGGCCGCCTCCGTGCTGGAGCAGTTGCTGGAGGCGGGCGCCTCGGTCAACATCTACATGGCGCACGGGGGAACGAATTTCGGCACGGGAGCCGGGGCGAACCGCGACCTGGAGACCGGCGCCTACCTGCCGACCGTCACGTCGTACGACTACGACGCCCCCATCAGCGAGCACGGCGCTCCCACCGAGAAGTTCCGGCTGTTCCGCGACGTGCTGACGCGTTACAACCCCGCGCCGGAGCCGCCTCCCGCGCCGCCCGTACTGCCGCCCGCCACCGTTCGGCTGACGGAGTCGGCTCCGCTGCTGCCCGCTCTGCCCGTGCTGGCGGGCCCGCCGGTCGTCTTCCCCACTCCCCCGGCGTTCGAGGATCTCGGGCTCGACCACGGCCTGGTCCACTACCGGGTCGAGGTCCCCGGGCCGCGTGAGTCGTACCCGCTGGTCGTGGACGGCCTTCGCGACCGGGCCCATGTCTACGTGGACGGCGTACGGGTCGCCGTGCTCGACTCCGTGAACGAGACGGAGCACCAGGCGGTGGAGGTGCCCGGCCCGGCCACGGTCGAGTTGCTGGTCGAGTCGCTCGGGCGGGTCAACTACGGCCCCAGGATGGGCGAGCGCAAGGGCGTCACCGGCGGGATCAGGCACGAGCGGCAGTACCTCCACGGCGTGACCGCGCAGGCCGTGCCGCTCGGCGACCTGCCGCCCGGGGTCCCGTTCACGCCGGGTACGGTGGCCGCCGCGCCCGCCTTCTTCCGCGGCGAGGTGAAGGTGGACGAGCCCGCCGACACGTTCCTCGCGCTGCCGGGATGGGGGCACGGCTACGTCTGGGTCAACGGATTCTGCCTGGGCCGCTACTGGTCGGTCGGGCCGCAGCGCACGCTCTACGTCCCCGGCCCGCTGCTGCGGACCGGGGACAACGAGATCGTGATCCTGGAGCTGGACGCGGCCGGGGATCCGGTCATCGAGCTGCGCCCGGAGCCCGACCTCGGGTGAGGCCGGACATCACAGCTTGACGCTTCCCGCGGCGAGGTCGGCCTTCCAGAAACGCTGCAGTGACACGAAGGCCAGGATGACGGGGATGATCGAGATGAGGGCGCCCGTGACCACGGCGTCGCGCAGGAAGCCGGTACGGATGCCGTGCCACTTGACCAGGCCCAGGGTGATGGGCCACAGGGCCTGGTCGTTGAGCACCATCATGGGCAGGAAGAAGTTGTTCCAGATCGCTACGAACTGGAACAGGAACAACGTCACCAACGCGGGAGCCATCAGCCGGATCCCCACGGTGAAGAAGATCCGCAGCTCCCCCGCCCCGTCGATGCGGCCGGCCTCAAGCAGCGTGTCCGGAACGGCCGCCTCGGCGTACGCG
Source organism: Microtetraspora glauca (assembly GCF_040656155.1). NCBI lineage: Bacteria > Bacillati > Actinomycetota > Actinomycetes > Streptosporangiales > Streptosporangiaceae > Microtetraspora > Microtetraspora glauca. The sequence goes on along the minus strand of NZ_JBFALK010000001.1, from coordinate 679,019 downwards.
CGGGCGAGGTAGACGCCGAACGGGCTGACCATGCAGGGCAGCAGCACCCCCCACATGGTGTTCAGCAGCCCGAGCCGGCTCTCCAGGAGGTACAGCGGAAGCGTGATCAGCGGGGCGGGGACGAGGACTGCCCCCATGATGACCGCGAACACGGCGCCGCGGCCGCGGAAGGGGTACTTCGCCAGCGCGTACCCCGCCATGGCGGCGAGTAGCGTGGCGCCGAGCGCGCCCCCTCCGGAGTAGATCAGGGTGTTCAGCAGCCAGCGGGGGTACAGGCCGCCGTCCTGCGACATCACCCGCTCGACGTTGCCGGCCAGGTTCAGGTCGCCGAACCAGAGGCCGGGCGTGTCGAACAGGTCGCCGCCCGACTTGGTGGCGGACACGACCAGCCACCACACCGGCAGCAGGATGTAGACGGCGACCACGAACAGGAACGCGGTGGTGAGCACCTGGGCTCGCATGGACGTTCGCATCGGTCACATCACTCCACGTCGGGTGAGCCAGGCGGACAGCCGCAGGAAGAGGAAGGACAGCGCGCCCGCCAGCAGGGCGAGCACGATGGCGATCGCCGACCCCAGCGCGTAGTCGTTGTTGTCCAGGGCCACCTGGAGCGACCACATCAGCGGCGTGTAGCCCTTCGAGACGGCGGTCGTGACGCCGTTCAACACGGTCGGCTCGTTGAAGAGCTGCAGCGTCCCGATGATCGAGAAGACCCCGGTCAGGATGAGCGACGAGCGGACCATCGGGATCTTGATCGACCAGGCGATCCGCCAGGCACTGGCCCCGTCCATCGACGCGGCCTCGCAGAGCTCCTTGGGGATGGCCTGCAACGCCGCGTAGATCACCAGCATGTTGAAGCCGGTCCAGGTCCACGTGACGATGTTCCCGATCGACCACAACACCACGCCGCCGCCGAGCAGGTCCAGCCCGAACGGGGAGATCTCGGGCGTATAGAGGAACGACCACACGATCGCCGCGATGACGCCCGGAACCGCGTACGGCAGGAAGTAGACGAGCCGGAAGAACCGCTTGAACCGGGCGGCGTGACCGTCCAGGACCAGCGCGAGCACCAGCGCCAGGCCGAGCATGATCGGGACCTGCACGATCCCGAACAGCAGCAGCCGCCGCACCCCGGCCAGGAAAGTGCCGTTCCCGAAGACCGCCGCGTAGTTCGCCAGGCCGGAGAAGACCCGCTCCGGCGTGCCGAACCCGAGACCCGACCGCTTCAGCTTGTACAGGCTCTCGTTGATCGCGTACCCGATGGGGAGCACGAAGAAGACGACGAACAGCGCCCCGAACGGCAGGAGGAAGATCAACGCCGCCCGGTTGGTCACCGCCCTGCCACTCCGACGGGCCGTCTCATGTTGCTGGACTGCCATGTTTTCGCTTTCTGGAGAGGAAACGTCCCGCACGGCGGCGCCGTACGGGACGTCTCACACGACCTAGCCCTCGGTGACGCTCAAGCCCTTGTCCTTGATGGAGGCCACGGCCTTCTCCTGGACGGTCTTCAGCGCGTCGGCCAGGCTGCCCCCCTTGGACACCGCCTCACCCACCGCCGAGTTGAACGCGTCGTTCACGGCCGGGGTCGTCGGGCCCCAGCCGAAGGACGGCGCCACCGTCCTGGCGGCCTCGGAGAAGACCTCGAAGACCGGCTGGTCGCCGTAGAACGGCCGCGGCGACTTCATCGCGGGCAGGGAGGTGCCGTCGGTGGAGGTCGGGAAGAGCCCGCCGTTGACGACCAGGTCGTCGAACGCGGCCTGGTCGGTGGCCAGCCAGGTGGCGAACTCGACCGCCTCCCTGGGGTTCGCGCATCCCTTCAGCACGGCGTTGGGCGAGCCGCCGACGTTGCCGGTGACGGCGGTGCCGCTCTCCCAGGACGGCATCGGCGCGACGGCCCACGCGCCCGAGGTCTTTGGGATCGAGTCCTCCAGCACCTTGGTCATCCACACCGCGCCGACCAGCGAGGCGATCTTGCCGTCGGTGAAGTCCTTGAACCAGGCGTCCGACCAGGCGGACTTGACGTCGACGAGCTTCTTGTCGAGCAGGCCCTGCCAGTAGTTCGCGACCTTGAGCGTGGGCTCGTCGGTGATGCTCACCTTCCACGCGTCACCGGAGGTGGAGAACCAGTTCGCACCGGCCTGCCAGGCGTAGCCGCTGAAGCCGTACATGTCGTCCGGGTTGAACGAGGTGAGAAAGACCTTGGGGTCGGCGGCGTGCAGCTTCTCGGCCGCGGCGGCGAACTCGTCCCAGGTCTTCGGCACATCGATCTTGTGCTTGGCGAAGAGGTCCTTGCGGTAGAACATGCCCATCGGCCCGGAGTCCACCGGCACGGCCACCTGCCGGCCGCCGAAGGTGACCGAGTTGACCGCCCACTGCTGGAATTTGGCGTTCGACTCCTTGGCGTAGTCGGTGATGTCCTCGAGGGCCCCCTCGACGAGGAAGCTGGCCAGGGTCTCGCCGCCGACCTGGGCCAGGCACGGGGCGTTCCCCGCCTTCACCGCGCCGAGCATCTTCTGGTAACCGCCCTTGGCGCCCGGCTCGATCTGGGTGTACTTCACCTGGATGCCCGGGTGGGAGGCGTTCCAGGCCTCGGCCGCCTTGTCGTAGCCGGGCGCCCAGCCCCACCACTCGACGGTCACCGGACCCGCGGACGTGGCCGGTCTGTCCCCGCCGGTGGCGGCGCCGCCACCGCTCCCGCACGCGGCGGCCATGAGGATCGTGGCCACTCCGGCGGCCACTCCGGCGCTTCGCCTCGCCTGCTGTGTGACGCCCATGACGCCTTCGTCCTCCCTCGCCCACGGTGATCCGGTCAGCCGCAACCTTCACTCCGGGGGCAGGGTCCGCTCCATGGACAAACAGCGGCCGATCCTTGCACTTTGCGCATCACGACCTCGTGATTCGCGAGGAGGCGTGCGCGCACGTGCGGCCAGACCTCACAGAAAGAGCATCTTCGCCCACATAATGGACACATCATCCAGCATTGCGCGGAATATCTCACTACTGGGGGACCTATGCTGACCGACGCGGATCTGCGGCATCTGCGGCGCTGCGTGGAGCTGGCGGTCGAGGCGCTGGAGGACGGCGACGAGCCGTTCGGCTCCGTGCTCGTCTCGGCGGACGGGACCGCGCTGGCCGAGGACCACAACCGCGTGGCCGGGGGCGACCACACCCGGCACCCCGAGTTCGAGCTGGCGCGCTGGGCCGCCGCGAACATGACCCCCGAGGAGCGGGCGGCGGCGACGGTCTACACCTCGGGCGAGCACTGCCCGATGTGCGCGGCCGCGCACGGCTGGGTCGGCCTGGGCCGCATCGTGTACGCGAGCTCGACCGAGCAGCTCGTGTCCTGGCTGACCGAGCTGGGCGTTCCCGCCGCGCCGGTACGGCCCCTCCCGATCCGGGAGGTCGCCCCCGGCGTCGTGGTGGAGGGGCCGGTACCCGAGCTCGCCGAGCGGGTGCACGACCTGCACCGCCGCTTCCACTCGGCCCGCTGAGCCGGCCCCCCTCAAAGCCGGGGTCAGGGGGCGGTGCGGTACCGCTCGACCTCCGACCAGGGTGCCCACATGCCGGCCAGGCACCGGTCGAACACCTCGGAGTGCCGGACGTACGCGTCACGGGCGGGGCCGGGGCGTACGCACAGGTCGTCCTCGTCGTTGACCGACCACGGCGCGGTGTCGTGGCCGAGCGCGGCGGGCAGCAGCGAGGCGACGCCGCGCGCGCCCAGTTCGCTGGTGAGCTGGCGGCGTACGGGACGGCCGAGCGCGTCGGCGAAGATCTGCGCCCAGACCTCGGACCTGGCGCCGCCGCCTGCCAGCCGCCACGGGCGGTCGCCGACGTCGGCGCCGCTGGCCAGGACCCGGTCGAGCTGGACCCGGTGGTACTGGGCGACGCCCTCGATGACCGCGCGGGTGAGGTGGCCGCGGCGGTGCATGCCCGAGATGCCGAGGAAGGTCCCGGACGCCGCGGGATGCTCGGGGGCGCCGTTCACGAAGGGCAGGAAGAGCAGGCCGTCCGCGCCCGGCGGCACCGCGGCCGCCTCCGCCAGGAGCTCGGTGGCCGGGACGCCGCCGACCTGGCCGTGCGGCACCGACGCGGACGCCAGCCATTCGAGGTTGGCGGCCGAGGTGGGCGCGACCTCCATGGCCAGCATCGTGGCGGTGTCGGGCATCAGCGCGCTGAGGGTGACCTCGGGCGCCGGGGTGCCCGCGGGCACGACCACGCCGTTGATGGCCCAGGTCCCGACGATGATCGTCACGTCGCCGAGCTCGCGGCCTCCGGCGCCCAGCGTCGCCGCCACGCAGTCCATGCAGCCCGCGATCACGGGCAGCCCCTCGGGGAGCCCGGTCAGTTCGGCCACGCGGGCGGTCAGCCCGGCGACGATCTCGCCGGACTCCCGCAGCGGCGGGAACCGGTCGAGGTCGCTCGCGGGCAGGCCCACCAGCTCAAGCGCGGTCGCGCTGTACTCGCGGGTGTCGAGCGCCACCATGCCGAACGCGCTCGCGTCGCTGTAGTCCGCGCTCGGGACCCCGGTGAGCTGCGACGTCACCCAGTCCTTGCAGGACAGCGCCCACCGGGTGGCGGCGTACGCCTCCGGCTCGGCGTCGCGCAGCCAGCGCAGCAGCACGCTGGGCTGGGCCGCCCACGGGATGGATCCGGTCTCCCGCGCCAGGCGGAGCGCGTCCTCCTCCGGGATCTCGTCCACGATGTGCTGGGCCCGGCTGTCCGACGACGCGACGGCGGGGCCGACCGGCCGCAGGGACGCGTCCACCGGGTAGAGGCCGTTGCCGTGGGCGGCCACGCCGATGCCGGCCGGGACGTACCCGTCGGCGGCGAGCTTGCCCGCGAGGTCACCGAGCAGCGACACGACCGTGTCGGCCAGCCCGAGCATGTCGACGTCGTGCCGGTGCGCGGTCACGGCGGTGCGCGGCGTGCGGGCGTGCACCACGCCGATCTCGTTGCCCTCCGCGTCGAAGGCGGCGGCCTTCGACGCCGTGAGGCCGACGTCGACGCCGATGTAACACGTGGCGGGGGCCGTCACGAGATCCTCCTGTCGCTTCCGCTGGATGTTGACGTGGCCAGGGCGCGGGGGCGGTAGCGGCGCAGCTCCGCCTCGTAACCGGCGACCTCGGCGCGCGCCCGCGCCTCGTCCCAGCCAAGGTGCCGTACGGCGACGTCGGCGCAGGTGGGGGCGGCCGAAAGGCCCATGTCCGCGCCGAGCCCGACCAGGATACGTCGCAACAGGATGTCACCCAGCGTCACGGCCCCCTCGTCGCGTACGGCCATGACGACCTCGGCGGCGAGCGCGCCGGACTCCTGATCGACGACCTCGGCCAGCGAGGGGTCGGCGGCGGCGAGTTCGAGGACCCGGCGGGCGCGCACGCCGTAGATGGTGAGCAGCCTGCGCGACTGCTTCCCGCTGAGCGGCGACGAGCGGATGAAGTCCTGGGCGAACGCCTTCCAGTCGGAGGTGTCCGCGCCGGGGAACGGCCGCTCGCGGGTGACGCAGCGGCGGGGCCGGCGGCCGAGCACGCGCAGCACCTCGTCGGTGACGTCCTCGGCGAGGGCGCGGTGGGTGGTCAGCTTGCCGCCGATGACGGTGAGCAGCCCCGAGTACGCCGGCTCGTGGTTGAGCACCGTGTGCCCGCGGCTGATCTTGGCGTTGTCCGACACCCCGGCCGTGTACGGCAGGGGCCGTACCCCGGCCACGCTGTACAGCACGTCGGCGGGGGTGAGCCCGGCGTCCGGGAAGATCCGGTTGGTCTCGGCGAGCAGGTAGTCGATCTCGGCGTCGCTGGCGACGACCTCGTCCAGGTCGCCCTCGAAGGTGATGTCGGTGCTGCCGAGCACGTACCGGCCCTGCCACGGGAAGACGAAGATCGGCCGCTGGTCGGCGGCGGCCTCGAAGAAGATGCAGGTGTCGGGGGCGCCGGGGAACGCGTCGACGATGACGTGGCTGCCCTTCGTGCCCCCGTTGAGGCGCCGGCTCTCCACCTGGCCGTCGAGGATCCTGTCGATCCACGGACCGGCCGCGTTCACGGTGACGGCGGCCCGGATCTCGGTGCGCTCACCTGTCCTGTTGTCCTCGGCCCGCAGGCCGGAGATCCGGTCGCCCTCGACGATGAGACCGGTGACGGTGGTGTGGGTCAACACCCGGGCGCCCAGCCGCTGGGCGTCGAGGAGCAGTTCGACGCAGAGCCGCTCGGCCCACGGCACCTGCGCGTCGTGGAACAGCCCGGCGCCGCGCAGCCCCTTCCTCGACAGGGTGGGCCACCGGCGGGCCACCTTGCGTACGGAGACGCCGCGGCTGAGCCCGCGCCCGCGGGTCATCGCCATGGCGTCGAACGCCACCAGGCCGAGCCGGATCAGCGCGCCCGGCCTGCTGTTCCCCTCGTAGAAGGGGATGAGCATCGGGTAGTCCCGTACGAGGTGGGGTGCGGTGCGGAACAGCAGGTGCCGCTCGCGGATGGACTCGTGCACGAGCGTGAAGTCGTACCGTTCGAGGTACTTCAGGCCGCCATGGATCAACCGGCTCGACGTGCTCGACGTGCCCGCGCCCACGTCGGCGCGGTCGACGACGACGACGCGCAGGCCGCGGGCGGCGGCGTCTCGGGCTACGGCGAGCCCGTTGATACCGGCTCCGATGACGGCGAGGTCGACGACGTCGTCACGTCCGGCGTGGTGGTGCGGCATGGGGAGGCTCCCGGGGATGATGGGCGCGGGTCCCCGCCGGCGGCACTGCCGATGCCGCCAGGGACCCGCGCCCACGAAGGGTCAGGACGCTGCGGTACCGGCGGCCGACCGCTCCTTGAAGAGCTCGTAGGCCTCCTCCGGCTTGAGACCGTCGTGCACGACCGCGCGGACGGCGGCGAGCATGGCGGCGGGCTGCTCGCTCTGGAAGATGTTCCGGCCCATGTCGACGCCGGCGGCACCCTCCTGGATCGAGCGGTAGGCCATCGTCAGGGCGTCCAGCTCGGGCAGCTTCTTGCCGCCGGCGACGATGATCGGCACCGGGCAGCTCGCGGTGACCGTCTCGAAGCCCTCGTCGACGTAGTACGTCTTGACGATGTGCGCGCCCATCTCGGCGCTGATCCGGGTGGCCAGCCGGAAGTAGCGGGCGTCGCGGACCATGTCCTTGCCGACGGCGGTGACGCCGAGCACGGCGACGCCGTGCCGCTGGCCCGCGTCCACGAGCTTGGCCAGGTTGGCGACCGACCGCGACTCGTGCTCGCCGCCGACGAACACCTGGATGGCCAGGGCCGCGGCGTTGAGCCGTACGGCGTCCTCGATGTCGAGGGCGAGGTGCTCGTCCGACAGCTCGCGCAGGATGCTCGGGCCGCCGCTGGCGCGCAGGACGATCCCGGCGCTGCTGGTGGAGGGGATGCTGGTGCGCAGCGCGCCGCGCGTCATCATGATCGCGTCGGCGGAGGGCACGAGCGGGGCGATGTTGGTGTCGAGGCGCTCCAGGCCGGCCATCGGCCCGACGAAGTAGCCGTGGTCGAACGCCAGCATGACCGTGCGCCCGGTGTCCGGACGGAAGATGCGGGACAGCCGGTTCTGCAGGCCCCAGTCCTGCGCGTGGGCGCCCTTGACGTGGAAGCCGCCCGCGGTGCTGCCCGCCGGGGTCCCGGACGTCCCGAAGTCGCGGGCGTCGATCAGGCCGTCGGTGTCAGCCATGAGTGTTGTCTCCTGTTGTTGTGGTGGTGGTCGCGGCCGCCGTTCGCGGCCGTCTTCTGAATCGGGAGGCCGTGCCCCCGGCACGGTCACTCCCGCCGGCGAGGAAGAGGACGAAGAGCACCAGGCCGCCCTTGAGCAGGTTCTGCGCGGCCGTGCTCCAGCCCACGAGGTTGACCAGGCCGTCGAGCAGGATGAAGAAGAGCCCCGCTCCCCACACGCCCACCGGTACGGCCCGGCCGCCGGAGATGAGCGTGCCGCCGATGACGACGACGGCGACGGAGTCGAGCAGGTAGCGCGTGCCGAGGTCGGCGGAGGGCGCGATGTAGGCCGCGAGCAGCGCCCCGGTCAGCCCGGCGAGCGCGCCGCTCACCAGGTACGTCGTCGCGATGACGCGGGCGACCGGGATGCCGGCCCGCTCGGCGGCCCTGCGGTTCTGCCCGACCGCGATCAGGGACCGGCCGTAGACCGTACGGCGCAGCAGCGCGATGATCAGGCCGGTCAGGACCGCGACGGCCACGGCGAGGATCGGCACACCCGCCGGGCGCACGTTGAGGAGCTGCCGCAGGCCGGGGTCGGGGACCGCGGTGAAGCCGCCGGCCATCGTCAGGGTGAGCGAGGAGGCGACGAGCCCCGCGGCCAGCGTGGCGATGATCGGAGGGACGGACAGGCCGAGGATGGCCACGGTGCTGATGACCGCGATGAGGACGCCGACGCCGATGCCCGCGAGGACGCCGACGGTCGCCGAGCCGGTCGAGGCGGCCACCCCGACCGAGGCGAACCCGGCGAGCGAGATGATCGGCGCCACCGACACGTCGATGTTCCCGGGGCCGGCCGTGATGACGAGCATCTGGCCGAGCCCCACGATGACGAGGTACGGCGCCAGCGAGAGCGCCAGGGACACCGTCTGGCCGCCGCCCTGGCCCGAGATGATCAGGATGACCAGCCAGACGAGCGCCGCCGCGGCGAAGCCCCAGATCCACGGGCGCGAACCGATCGCGCGGATGTTCATCGCAGCACCTTCCCGACCACGACGCGGCCGGCGAGCACGGCCAGGACGATCACGCCTTGCACGGCGGACTGCATGTTCGACTGCACGTCGAGCAGGCTGAGGACCACGCTGACCAGACCGAGCGTCACCCCGCCGATGGCCACACCCCAGGGGACGGCGCTCCCGCCGAAGAAGGAGCCGCCGCCGAGGATCACCGCGGCCACCGTCATGAGGGTGTAGCTGGAGGCCGACGACACGTCCCCGCCGCCCGTCTGGGAGGCCAGGAGGAGCCCGGACACGACGCCGAGCGCGCCCGCCGCCGTGTACGCGATGACGCGTGACGTGAGCGGGCGCAGGCCGGCGCGCTGGAGCGCCACCGGGTTGCTGCCGAGGCCGCGCATCCGCACGCCGAGCGCGCTGCGCGACGTGAGGAGGTACACGACCGCGGCGACGACGAGGATCGGCAGCAGCGGCGCGGGGAACCCGGCGGGCGCCCACGAGCCGAACGAGGCCAGCCACTCCGGGGTCGAGCCGCCGGGCGTCGGCAGGAGGAACAGGCCCAGCCCCAGCCAGACGAACGACGCGCCGAGTGTCGCGATCAGCGACGGCACCCGGCGGAGGTGGATGAGCGCGCCGAGCACGGCGTAGGCCGCGACCAGCCCGAGAAGCATCAGGACGCCGACGAGCGGCGAGGACACCAGCCGGGTCGCCGCGACCACGGTGACCAGGCCGACGAAGTTGCCGATGCCGAGGTCGATGTCGCCGACGGACATCAGCGCCATCTGGGCCTGGGCCGCGATGACGAGGGGCACGGTCGCCGACAGGACCAGCGTGAGGCCGCCGACGGTGAGCACGTCCGACTGCAGCGACGCGCAGACGCCGATCATCGCGATCAGGGCGACGGCGCTGACCACGGCCGGCGCCGTGCGGCGCATCCGCGCCCGGGACGGCAGGGCCGACGCGAGGAGCTCACTCATTGCTCTGCTCTCCATCCGACTCGGCGAAGGAGACGGCGATGATCCGTTCCTCGGAGATCTCTTCACCGACCAGCTCGGCGACCACCCGGCCGGCGCGGAACACGTAGACGCGGTCGCAGTGGGCCATCTCGGCGTTCTCGCTCGAGTACCAGACGACGCTCCGGCCCTGCGCCGCCTCCTGCCGGATGAGGCCGTACAGGTCGGTCTTGGTGTGCACGTCCACGCCGCGGAAGGGGTCGTCGAGCAGCACGAGCTCCGCCGTGGAGGCGAACGCGCGGGCGACGATGACCTTCTGCTGGTTGCCGCCGCTGAGCTCGGTGATCCCGGCGTCCGCGCCGCCCCGGATCGCGAGACGTTCGACCCAGTCGCCGACCGCCGCGCGCTCCTGGGCGGGCCGGCGCAGGCCCTGCCTTGCCAGGCCGCGCATAGCGGTGACGATGAGGTTCTCCGCCACGCTCCACAAAGGCAGGACGCCGGAACGCTGCCGGTCACCGGGCACGTACGCGCGGGTGCCCCGCACCTTGGTGTCGCGCCGGACCGGACGCCACAGGCGTTCGAGCACCTCCTGCTGGCCCTGACCGGCCAGCCCGGCCAGGCCCACGACCTCGCCCGCGCCGACCCGCAGGGAGACGTCGCGCAGGCCGGGCGCGGTGGCGCCGCGCAGCTCGGCGACCACCGCGCCGTCGGCGGGACCGCCGGCGGAGACGGCGGCCCGCTCCTTGTCGGACGGGACCGCGACGTGCGCGCCCATCAGGGTGAGCACGTCCTGCTCGCCCAGCCCGGCGGAGGCCCGCTCGGCGGTGACCGCGCCGTCGCGCAGCACGGCGACGCGGTCGGCCACCGAGAGGACCTCCCGGATGCGGTGCGAGATGAGCAGCACGGCGGTGCCGTCCGCGGTCAGCCGGCGCACGTAGTCGTACAGCGACCGCGCCGCGTCCGGGCCGAGGGACTCGGTCGGCTCGTCGAGGATCAGCAGGTCGAGCCGGTCAACCAGGCTGGCCCTGGTGATCTCGACCATCTGGCGCTGGGCGATCGACAGGTCCTCGACCCGGTCGCGCGGGGACACTCCGTGGCCGGGGAACATCTCGTCGAGCCTGCGGCGTACGGCGTCGCCGGCCGCCCGCCGCCACCGCACCCTCGGGAGGCAGTGCCGCGAGGACACCCAGATGTTCTCCGCGATGGTGAGATCGGGGCAGAGCGAGGTCTCCTGGTAGGCCATCCGCACGGCGCGGAAGTCCGCGGCGCGCGGGCCGGCCTCGCCGGAGACCTCCTTGCCGTGCACCAGGACCGCGCCCTCGTCGCAGCCTTCCAGCCCGGCGAGAACGCGCATGAGGGTGCTCTTGCCGGCCCCGTTGTGTCCGACGAGCCCGAGCACCTCGCCCGCGCGGACCTCGAGGTCCACGCCCGCGAGCGCCCGGGTGCGCCCGTACGTCTTGGTCACGCCTTTGGCGATGACGACGGGCCGCCCTGCCTGCGGTCCCCGGTTGTCCACGTGCATGCCTTCCTGTGCGTCGGCTCCGGTCAGCCCGCGGCCGTCGGGATCGGCGGCCGCACCGGCTCGCCGCCGCTCTTCACGGCCTCGACCTGCTGGCGGAACAGCTCGCGGGTCCACGGCCAGGCGGCGTACTCGTCGGGCTTGAGCGCGCCCGCCCACGCGTCGCGGTCCTTCTGCTCCACGAGGACGATCGGGAAGGTCATCTGCTTGGGCACGTCCTTGCCGTCGAGCAGGTCCAGGGCCTCCCACAGAGCGGCGACCGACTGGCCCGGGTCGGACATGACCGCCACGGAGCCGTTGTCGATCTTGTTGTCCTTCCAGTAGTTCAGCGCGCGGCCGTTCGTCTCGAACGTCACCGCGGGCACCGGCTTGCCGGCGGTCGTGAACGCCTGCGCGACGCCGTAACCGTCACCGCAGCCGATGACGCCGTCGACCTTCGCCACGCTGGACAGCACACCGAGCACGGCCTTCTGCGCGGTGGCGCCGTCGCACATGCCGGTCACCGTCGCCGCGGTCTTCACGCCGGGGTAGTCACCGAGGATCTTCTTGGTGGTGTCGAACATCTCGGCCTCGGGCTGCGAGCCGACGACGCCGCGGCTGACGATCACGTTGCCCTTGCCGCCGATGCCCTCCAGAAGCGGCTTCGCGGCGTACGTGGCCCAGTCGACGAAGCTGTTCTGCAGCACGTGCGCGCAGGGAGCGTCGATCGCGGAGTCGAACACGACGACCTTGACGCCGGCGTTGCACGCCTGCTGGATGACCGGCTTGAGCGCGGTCGGCGAGGACGGGTCGATGAGCAGGGCGTCCGGCTTCTGCAGCAGCAGGCTCTTGATCTGCGCGACCTGCTCGGTGGCCGAGTTCTCGCCGGGCGCGTTCACGACCTTGTACTTGCTGATCAGGCCGTCTTTCTGCGCCTGCGTCGCGGCGGCCTCGAACTTGGCGATCATCGTCTGCCGCCAGCCGTTGCCGATGAAGCCGTTGCTGAGCGCGATGAACGGCTTGTCGCCGCCACCGGCGGCGGCACTCGGCTTGTCGTCGGCCGCGGTGTCGCCGGAGGAGTTACACCCCGTGGCCAGGACCGCGAGAGCGGCGATCGTCGCCGCGGAGGCCGCGCGCCAGGGCCGGCGTGTGGGACGGATACGCATCGTGTCTCCAGAGAGAGCAGGTCCGCCGGAGCGGTGGAAGTCGAAGCCGCGGGAACGCATCACTCGCAAGAGGCGGGATGTCATTACAGGCCTGTAGTGACAAGCAAACTAAGCCGACGTTACGTGCCTGTCAAGAGCAGGTTCCGCGACGGGACGAATCGGACGAGGAAGGATAATCTTCACGAGATGGCGTCCACCTGTTACGACAGGTCGCCCGGTCATGGCATGCTTCCAGAAGCCGCCGAGAAGGGACCCTGACGATGACCTATCCGCGCCTCAACAGAGACGGGGCGGAACCGCTGTGGATGCAGCTCATGCGGGCCCTACGCGCGGAGATCGAGAGCGGCGAGCTGGGCCCGGACCAGCCGCTGCCGTCCGAGGCCGAGCTGAGCGACATGTTCAGCGTGTCCCGCACCGTCGTCAGGGAGGCCCTGCGCGAGCTCGTCCAGCAGCGTCTGATCTACAAGATCAAAGGTCGCGGCGCCTTCGTCGCCCCGCGCAAGACCGAGCTGCGGTTCGTCGGATCGATGTCCGGCTCCGCCGACGACCTGCGGGAGTCGGGGCGGCGGGTGACGACCCAGACCATCCACCAGGCGCTGGGCGAGGCGGACGAGCGGGAGGCGGCCCTCCTCCGGATCCCGCTCGGCGAGCAGGTCGTCCGGCTGCGCCGGCTCCGCTGCGTCGACGGCCAGCCGTGGCTGCTCGTCGACACCGCGCTGCCCGCGCGGCTGGTCCCCGGCCTGGAGCGCGCCGTCCTCGAGAACCAGTCCCTGTACGACGTGCTGCGGCGGCGGTACGGCATCGAGCCCGCGGCCGCGGACCGGTGGATCGAGGCCGTCTTCCCCGATCTCGACGACGCGGCGCTGCTGGAGGTCTCCACCTCGACGCCGCTGCTCGGCATCGAGTCGGTCGCGTGGCTGGACGACAACACCCGGTTCGAGGCGTACTACGCGCTCCACCGCAGCGACCAGACCCGGTTCTACGTCGGCATCCGATGAGGGGCGGTCGGCGGGGTCACTCCACCTCCACCCAGCCGAGCGCCCGCTCGACGGCCTTCCTCCACCCGGCGTAGCCCTCCGCGCGCTGCTCGTCCGTCCAGGTCGGCAGCCAGCGGCGGGCCTCGTTCCAGTTCTTCCTGAGGTCCTCGGTCGAGCGCCAGAAGCCCACGGCCAGCCCCGCGGCGTACGCGGCGCCGAGGGCGGTGGTCTCGGCCACGACCGGTTTGGACACGGGCACGCCGAGGATGTCCGCCTGGAGCTGCATGCACAGGTTGTTGGCCGTCACTCCCCCGTCCACCCGCAGCACGTCGAGGGTCACCCCCGAGTCGCGCTGCATCGCCTCGACGATGTCGCGCGTCTGGTAGCAGATCGCCTCCAGCGCGGCGCGCGCGATGTGCGCGTTCGTGTTGTATCGGGACAGGCCGACGATCACGCCGCGCGCGTCCGACCGCCAGTACGGCGCGAACAGGCCGGAGAAGGCGGGCACGAAGTAGACGCCCCCGTTGTCGTCCACCTGACGGGCCAGCGCCTCGCTCTGCGCCGCGCCCGAGATGATGCCGAGCTGGTCGCGCAGCCACTGGACGGCGGAGCCGGTGACCGCGATCGAGCCCTCCAGCGCGTACACCGGCGGTTCGGCGCCGAACCGGTAGCCGACCGTGGTGAGCAGTCCGTGCTCGGACCTCACCGGCTCCCCGCCCGTGTTGAGCAGCAGGAAGTTGCCGGTGCCGTAGGTGTTCTTGGCCTCTCCGGGGTCGAAGCAGACCTGGCCCACGGTCGCCGCCTGCTGGTCTCCGAGGTCGCCGGAGAGGGGCGTCTCTCCCCCGAGCGGCCCCCTGCGCCTGGTCATGCCGTACGCGTCGGGGTTGGACGACGGGAGGATGCGCGGCAGCATCTCGCGCGGGACGCCGAAGAACGACAGGAGCTCCTCGTCCCAGTCCAGCGTCTCCAGGTCCATCAGCATCGTCCGGCTGGCGTTCGTGGGATCGGTCACGTGCACGCCGCCGTCGATCCCTCCGGTGAGGTTCCACAGCAGCCATGTGTCGGTGTTGCCGAAGATCGCCTCACCGGACCGGGCGTCCTCGCGCACGCCGTCGACGTTGTCCAGGATCCACTGGATCTTGGCGCCGGAGAAATACGTCGCCGGAGGCAGCCCGGCCCTGCGCCGGATGACGTCGCCCCTGCCGTCGCGGTTCAGCGCGGCCGCGATGCGGTCGGTCCGGGTGTCCTGCCACACGATCGCGTTGTAGTACGGCCGGCCGTTGCGCCGGTTCCAGACCAGGGTCGTCTCGCGCTGGTTGGTGATCCCGAGCGCGGCGAGGTCGGAGGCGGACAGCCGCGCGTCGCGCATCGCCGTCTCGATCACCGCGCGGGTGCGCTCCCAGATCTCGGTCGGGTTGTGCTCGACCCATCCGGCCTGCGGCAGGATCTGCTGATGCTCCAACTGGTGCCGGGCGATCTCGTTACCGCCGTGATCGAAGATCATGAACCGGGTGCTCGTGGTGCCCTGGTCGACCGCGCCTACGAAGTCGGACATGGATCAACCCCCCTCGTTCTCGGTGGGGACGCGACCGATCTCGGGCTCGGCGACCGGCAGGAAGCGGGCGATCATGGCCTGGTAGAGACCGGCGCCCACCACGCCGCCGATGAGCGGGGCCACGATCGGCACCCAGAAGTAGAGATCTCCGTGCTGGTCCCGCCAGGCCGACGCGTACCCCGTGAGGAACGAGGCGAGGCGCGGCCCGAAGTCACGCGCGGGATTGACGGCGTAGCCCGCGTCCGCGCCCCACGCCATGCCGATGCCCACCACGATCAGCCCGATGACGACCGGGGAGAGGTTCGCCCGCGGCGCGGTGTTGAGCTCGTCGATCACCGCGAAGATCAGGAACACCAGGATCGCCGTGCCGATCACCTGGTCGCGGAACGCGCCCCACAGGTGTACGGGCAGGGACCCGTTGCCCGGCAGAGTCGAGAACACGAACTGCGTCTTGAACGTGTGGCCGGGATCGACCATGGTCAGGACCTCGTCGTAGTTCCACCGGACGAGCAGCGCGGCCACGAACGCGCCCAGGGTCTGCGCGAGCATGTACGGCAGCACCTTGCCCCACGAGAAGCCCTTGAAGACCGCCAGCGCGAGCGTGACGGCGGGATTGATGTGCGCGCCGCTGGTCCGCGCCGCCGTGTAGACGCCCAGGGTGACGCCGAGTCCCCACGCCCAGGAGATGCTGTCGTGGTTCCCGAGTCCGGCGGCGACGACCTGCGCGACGACGCCCACACCGAACAGGATCAGGATCAGCGTGCCCGCGAACTCCGCTACCAGTTCGGCGACCACCCTGGGGGTCTTCGCGTGTCCGGCCACGTGTTCCCCCCAGTCGAGGCGGCCCCGGGGCCCTGTTCCTTCTACGATCTCCGCGTACGGGTCCCGAGACACGGGGCGATACTCCAAGAATCAGTCCATATGACATAAAGTCGGCGATCTGGCCGCGTGGTGACGATCGTGGTGATCCATGGGCATAGAGGGGTCGTTCTGGCGGGCCATCGCGGTGTACCGCGTCGCCTCGCTGGCGTACGCGGCGCTGCTGCTCGCGACCGCGGGAGGCTACCGGCGGCCGCTCCTCGGGTGGCTCGTCCTCGGGGTGATGGCCCTGTGGACCGCGGGCGCGACGTTCGCGTACTCGGTCGCACGCGGCCGGACCCTGCTGCTGATCGACCTGCTCGTCACCATGGGATGCCTGCTCGCCTCGCCGTACGTGCAGGGACCTGAGGCGGGTCCCGGCGGGGTCGTGCCGGTCACCGCGACGTGGGTCGGCGGCCCGGTGCTCGCCTGGGCCGTGCACGGGGGCCGCCGCGCGGGCGTCGCGGCCGCGATCGTGATATCGGCCGCGGATCTGTGGGTACGCGGCCTGCGCGGATTCGACCTCCTCGTCCCCCTCAACGGGTCCGTGCTGCTGATCCTGGCCGGGGCCGTGGTCGGCCACGTCGCCCGGCTCACCAAGCGGGCCGAGGAGCGGCTCCAGCGGGCGGCGGAGATGGAGGCGGCGGGACGGGAGCGGGAACGGCTCGCCCGCGGCATCCACGACTCCGTCCTCCAGGTGCTCACCCTGGTCCAGCGACGCGGTCTGGAGATCGGCGGGGAGGCCGCCGAACTGGGGCGGCTCGCCGGGGAGCAGGAGGCGGCGCTGCGCGAGATGATCCGGGCCGAGCCGTCCGGCACCGCACGCGCGGGGCTCTCCGACCTGGGGACGCTGCTGCGCCGGTTCGGCTCCGCCGCGGTGACCGTGTCCACGCCCGCGACCCCGCTGCTCCTTCCCGCCGGGCACGCGGAGGAGGTGGCGGCGGCGGTCGGCGCGGCGCTGGACAACGTACGGCGGCACTGCGGCGAGGGCGCCAGGGCCTGGGTGCTCGCGGAGGAGGACGACGGCTCCGTGACCGTGACCGTCCGCGACGACGGCCCCGGCATCCCCGACGGCCGCCTCGCCGAGGCGGAGGCCGACGGCAGGCTCGGGGTCGCCCGGTCGATCCGCGGCCGGGTCACGGGGCTCGGCGGCACGGTCGCCGTCACCTCCGTCCCCGGCCAGGGCACCGAGGTCGAGCTGACCGTACCCGCGCCCTCCCCGCTCCCCGGCGGGCCGCCTTACAGTTACGGTCGTGAACGCTCTCCGGGTGATGGTGGTGGACGACCATCCGATGTGGCGCGACGCCATCGCCCGGGATCTCGCCGAGGCGGGATACGACGTGGTGGCGACCACGGGTGAGGGCCGCCAGGCGCTCCGCGTGGCGGCGGCCGTCCGTCCCGACGTGGTGGTCCTCGACCTGCGGCTGCCCGACCTGCCCGGGGTCGAGGTGGCGCGCGGGCTGGCCGCCTCCGGGCATCCGCCCCAGGTCCTCGTGCTGTCCGCGAGCGGCGAGCAGGAGGACGTCTTGGAGGCGGTGAAGGCGGGCGCCTCGGGCTACCTCGTCAAGTCGGCGAGCCGGGAGGAGTTCCTCGACGCCGTACGGCGTACCTCCGAGGGCGATCCGGTTTTCACGCCCGGTCTGGCGGGGCTCGTGCTCGGCGAGTACCGCCGGCTCTCCGCGCAGGCGCCCCCGGACGACGGCCCGCGGCTGACCGACCGAGAGACCGAGGTGCTGCGCCTGGTCGCCAAGGGGCTCTCGTACAAGCAGATCGCCGAGCGGCTGGTGCTCTCCCACCGCACCGTGCAGAACCACGTGCAGAACACGCTGAGCAAACTGCGGCTGCACAACCGCGTCGAGCTGGTCCGTTACGCGATCGAGCGCGGACTCGACGAGGGATAGCGCCGGCTCGGCGAGCGATCGGGTCCGGACGTCAGACGCCGTCCACCTTGTACGGGTCGTGCTCGGAAAGGAGCTTCTCCAGACGCGCCTGGTCGACCCGGTTCGACATGCTGTCGAACTCCTGCCGGTCGCGTACGCACTTGGCGAGCCCGAAGGCCGACGTCACCGTGTACATGACCCCGACCGCGAGGAACGCGCGCACCCAGGGGTTGACCGGCAGGTACGCGATGCCGACCGCGACGCTGGTGAGAGCGAGCCCGAACGAGATGACGCACTGGGCGAAGTAGGCGGCGGTCATCGCGGGCTGTATGGGTTTGGGCTTCATGCTTCGATCGTCCGCCCTTGTCCGGCCGGCGCGCCTGAGTACGGATACCCGAGTCGCGGTGAGTACTTCGCGAGACACCCGGGACGCGGACTGCGCTGGTACCTGTCACCGAGCCCGGGTCGGTATCCCGGCCGATAACCTTGGATCCTGATGAGCGCCACTCTTGTTGTGAAGGAACTCGCCGCCGGACACGGTGACCGGGTCCTGTTCACGGATCTCGATCTCGTTGTCGCACCCGGGGACGTCGTCGGGCTGGTCGGGGTGAACGGCGCGGGCAAGTCGACCCTGCTGCGCATGCTGGCCGGGCTCGACGCCCCCGAGCACGGCTCGGTACGGCTCAGCCCGCCCACCGCCAACGTCGGGCACCTACCGCAGGAACCCGAACGGCGGCCCGGCGAGACGGTCGCCGCGTTCCTCGCCCGCCGGACCGGCGTCGCCGCCGCGCAGCACGCCCTCGACGTGGCCACCGAGGCCCTGGTCGGCGGCGACCCCGGCGACGCGTACGCCGACGCCTTGGAGCGATGGCTCGCACTGGGCGGCGCGGACCTGGAGGAGCGCGCGTCGGAGGTGGCCGCCGACCTCGGGCTCGCGGTCGACCTGAAACAGGAGATGACGTCCCTGTCCGGCGGCCAGGCGGCCCGTGCGGGGCTGGCGTCGCTGCTGCTCAGCCGCTACGACGTCTTCCTGCTCGACGAACCCACCAACGACCTCGATCTCGACGGCCTCGACCGGCTCGAACGCTTCGTGACCGGCCTGCGCGCCGGGACCGTCGTGGTCAGCCATGACCGCGAGTTCCTCGCCCGTACGGTGAACAGGGTCGTCGAGCTCGACCTCGCCCAGCAGCAGGTCCGCGCGTACGGCGGCGGCTATGACGCCTACCTGGACGAACGCGAGGTCGCCCGGAGGCACGCCCGCGAGCAGTACGACGAGTACGCCGAGACCAGGGCGTCGCTGGAGGCCCGCGCCCGGACCCAGCGCGCGTGGATGGAGAAGGGCGTCAAGAACGCCCGCCGCAAAGCCTCGGACAACGACAAGGTCGGACGGAACTTCCGCACCGAGGCGACCGAGAAGCAGGCAGCGAAGGCCCGGCAGACCGAGAAGCTGATCGAGCGGCTGGAGGTCGTCGACGAGCCGCGCAAGGAGTGGGAACTGCGGATGGAGATCGCCGCCGCGCCTCGCTCCGGAGCCGTGGTGGCGACGTTGCGCGGAGCGGTGCTGCGGCGCGGCGGATTCACGCTGGGGCCGGTCGACCTGCAGATCGACTGGGCGGAACGCGTCGCGATCACCGGTGCGAACGGCTCGGGCAAGACCACCCTGCTCGGGGCGCTGCTGGGCCGGCTGGCCCTCGACGAGGGCGCGGCCGCGCTCGGACCCGGCGTGGTCGTCGGCGAGGTCGACCAGGCCCGCGCCCTGTTCGAGGGAGACGAGGCGCTGCTCGACGCGTTCGGCGCGCTCATCGACCTGCCCCCGGCCGACGTCCGCACGCTGCTTGCCAAGTTCGGCCTGCGCGCCGACCACGTGCTGCGGTCGGCGGCCACCCTGTCCCCCGGCGAGCGCACCAGGGCGGCGCTCGCCCTCCTTCAGGCGCGCGGGGTCAACCTGCTCGTCCTCGACGAGCCCACCAACCACCTCGACCTGCCCGCGATCGAACAACTGGAGTCGGCGCTCGCCGCGTACGGGGGAACCCTGCTGCTGGTCACCCACGACCGGCGCATGCTGGAGGCGGTCCACACCTCCCGCCGCCTCCACGTCACCGCCGGACGCGTCACGGAGAGCTGAGTCCGTCGGCCGCGGCGTCCGGCCGCATGCTGCCCTGCCAGCCCCATTCGAACTGCGCCAGGTGGCTCGTTATCCGCTTGATCAGGTCCCGGATCTGGAAGTGCAGCATCCCGATGTTGAGGTCGTCGGTCCCGATGACCGCCAGGACGGCGTCGTCGCCCACCGCGAACACCGCCAGGTAGCCGTCGCTGCCGCGGGCCACCGCCTCGCGGAACCGCCCGCGGCCCGTCGCCTGCGTGGCCTGACGGGCCAGGCCGAGAGTCGCCGCGATGAGGGCGGCGATCCTGGTCGGCTCCAGCTCGGGAATGTCGCAGCTGATCAGGAACCCGTCGCTCGCGGCGACCATGCTGCCGTGCACGCCGCCCATCTGCGTTCTGAGGTCACGGAGTTCGGCGCGGACCCGCTGGTCGGGGGTCAGCCCTTCGATGCCCGGGGCCGTCATCCGCTGCCTCCGGCGGATCCCGGTCCGCCCTCGCGGATCTCTCGGTTCATCGCACTCCCGTTCATTGGGTCACCGCCCGGAGAAAGGACATGGTGTCATGCCGCCGGCCGGACGGCGCGTCCGCTGCTCGGGGCGTCTCGGAGGCCGCAAGACCGGCCACCGACAGGAGCCGCAGCGAGATCAGCCGGAAGACCTCGACGGTCGTGCCGAAGACGCTGTGGTCGAGTTCCCACGCGAGGTCGCGCGGCGTGGAGCCGTCGCCCATCCGGATGAGCAGGGCCCACTGGAGCGCGGACACCTGCAGGCCGGGTGCTTCGATGCGCGGGTTTCGCACGACCGTCGTGTCGGCGGTGACGGACCCGGACAGCTGCTTCAGGATCTCCTGCCGCCGGGTCACCTCGGCGTGCAGCGCGGCGAAGGACATGCCGCTCGACCTGTCGCCCGGCGGGCTTTCGAGCTCCTTGAACCGGTGGCGGGGTGAATGCCGGGAGCCGCCCGACAGCAGTTCGAGCGCGGCGTCGACGGTCGCCTCCCTGACCGCGAAGGTCCACGCGAGTGAGCGTGCCGCATCGGCCTCGCCCGGGTGTCCCCCCGGCGGCACCAGCCACTTGGACGGTTCGGGCGTGCGCTTCGACTCCGCGTAGAGGACGTCGCCCTCGCTGAGGTAGAAGGCCCCGCCCACCGCGCCCGACACGCGCAGTACACCGGTCTGCCCGGACTCGGCGAGCTTGCCCAGCCGAACGATCAGCGGATCCCTGTTGAAGTACACGGCGGTTCCCGTCCTGGCTCAGTGGTCATGCCCGCTGCAGGCGATCCGGCAGACCCGAATCGGGGCGGCCGACGAAACTCATGTCGAAGTCGCGAAGCTCCCGGTGGGCCATCGCCAGGTTCGCTTCCGCGCGGTCCAGAACCACGAGCAGCAGGAACTGCAGCCTCGGGGCCGGGCTGAACTGCCGGATCAGGTGGTAGTGACCGCTCAACGTGATGATCGCGTCTTCGAGTCCGCCGTTCGCCGCCAGCTCTCCGGCCATGAGGGAGATCACGTTGGCCACGTCGGCGGCACCCGCCGCCGCCACCCGCAGGCTCAGATCCTCCCGGTCCTGGACGTGGCCGAGGACCATTCCGGTCGAGGCGTCGATCAAACACCCGAGGACGAAGCCGTCGATCTGTCTCACCTGAGAGAGCAGAGCTTCGAAAGGAGACTCGGGCATAAGGGGTCCTTTCCACCAACAGCGAAAGCAGATTCTAGGGGACGTACGCGTCGTCACCCGGCGGGTCGCGCCCCACGGGCGAACGGTCGGGCGGGACGGTCTCCGATCGTGCTACTCCAGCCGCCTGAGTCCTTCCAGCACGCGCTCCAGGATGTCGGGGCGCGGGGGCGCGAACGGTGTCCTCCCGGCTTCCGCCAGCCCGCGTGGGAGGCCGACGGAACCGGCGCTGACGTGCGCCCGATCCCACGTCGTCGCTCCCGGCCTGCGGCGCGGCATCAGCCGTGCCGCGTCGTCCGCGGGCTCGGGCACCCTGGGCAGCTCCGCCGTGTCGTCCTCCGTCTCCGTCTCGTCGACCGCCCATTCGGGGCCCAGCCAGGTGACACCGCCGCCGGAACCGCGCGCCGCCCGGACGTCGTCGTGCTGCGGGGGGACCACCTCCCCCGGCGCCGGCAACGTGCACAGGCCCGCCCTGATCAGCCCGTCCACACTCTCGACGGTGTCGTACAGGGCGAAGCCGTTTCGCCAGGCCAGTTCCCGGAGGGTGACGACGCCGTCGATCCGGCAGGCGACCGTCCACTGCTCGCGTTTGACGATCCCCAGAGGGCGGCGCAGGTCGGACACCTTCGGGCGACCGTCGAACGAGACGTCATGCGCGGCCAGCAGCGTGACCCGGCGCGCGACCTCCGACCGCACGAACTCCGCTTCGAGCCTGAGCATCGCCCCGGCCCAGGAACGCTCCAGTGGTACGAACAGGACGCCGGTGACGGACGGTCCACCCGCCACCGGGGCCGTCATCGCCGTGATCGCGTCCAGGACGACCGAGCGCAGAACCGCCAGCATGTCGCCTTCGTCGATCAGACCCTGTTCGACGAGAAGGGCGTCGAACCCGCCCGCCCGCCGCCCCTCGGCGCGCAGCGTGTTCCATTGCTCGGTCGACACCCGGCGGGATCCGATCAGCCTGGCGGCGAGGTCCGGAACCCCGGCCGCTTCGGCGAAGGTGACGTATCCCCCGTCCAGGTAGATGGTGCCGCCGGGATCTCCGTCGATCTTCAGGGCTCCCGAGGCCCCGGTGCGCGTCAGGGCGTAGAGCTCGTCGATGATCCGCGCTTCGCCGTCCCCGTCCGCCTTCGTGAGCCGGGCTCCGTCTTCCCCCGGGAACATGTGACTATCAGCTCCCGTTCAGAATCGAGCCACCGTGGCTTTCGGCCACCCAATCCACACCATTCGGCTATAGTGCAGCGTAGCGTCGTTGCGGTAATGGCCGCCAGTGGGGTTTACGACACAGGGATTCAGAACGAATCAGTGTCCGTTTTGTCCCATAGCGCACTTTTTTGCGTGCAGAGTCAAATTTGCCTGACTGATACCGATCAGGGAAGACTCGTCGCATATGCCTCGGGCATTCCCCATGTGCCATCCCGACCGGGTGGGCACGCTCAGCGCAGAAAGCACCTAATGAATCTCACGCAAATCGTTAACAATGCCTTGAAGGCATTCCGTCACGACGTCCCCGACTACATCGGCTCCGGCATCGTCGACATCTCGACAGGAATGCTGCTGGCGGTGGACACCGTCGACAACCACCCCCGCGAAATCCTCGACGTCGTCGCGGCGGCCACCACCGACCTGTTCCAGGGCCGGACCGTGGTGCAGGTCGAGGAACTGTGGAAGCAGAACCGCGGCACGTCCGACAACCGCCACTACTTCAACGAGATCCTGGTCAACAGCGAGAACCTGGTCCACCTCTTCATGCGGAGCAAGACCAACCCCGACATCGTGGCGGTCGTGATCTGCTCGCGCCAGGTGAACGTCGGGATGCTCTTCGTCCAGGCTCGCCAGGTGATGCGACAGCTGGAGACTCCCCGCTGACCTGATCCCCGGTGCCGTCTCTCCCCACGTCTCCCCGCGCCCGACCTCGTCGAGGTCCCTGACGACCAAGATCGACGATCAGCCCAAGCCGGCCTCCCGGGCGCGGGCGCGGCCTCCACACCGTCCAGCTTCGGCATCTGCAGATCCATGACGACGCCGGGGTGGTCGTCGACCAGTAGCACGCGCGGCCGGGCCGGCCGTTCCACTGTCATCGTCCTCCTCCCGGAGCCGCCGAGGCCGTGGAGCGCCCGGGACGGGTGTACCGGGAGCGTTCCACAGCGGCACGCGACACGTGGGAATCGCAGTTGCGATATTCCACGGCGCACACGTACTCTTCCGGCAACGCGTAGACGGAGACGAGTAGTCACCGGACCAGGGCAGGTAGGAGAGAGCCGCCGGAAGCTGCGAAGGCGGACCTGTCCCCGGCGACGAAGACCCTCCCGAGCGCGGGGAGGAACGGCGCACACGCCCAATGCCCCGCCGGCCGGCCCCCGTCACCGGGCCCCGTTGAGACCGCCGTCGTCACGGCGGTGAAAGTGCGGTGGCACCGCGAGTTCCCTTCTCGCCCGCACTCCCAAGGGATCACCACTCACTGACTTGAGGTTTGTGATGATCTCCACATCCGTCCGACCCGCCTGCCGCACCCTCGCCGCGGAACTCCCGCGTCGAATCGGCCACCAGGTGACCGTCCAGGGATGGCTCCACCGCAGGCGGACCCTGAAATCCGTGGTCTTCCTCATCCTGCGGGACCGCTCCGGCCTGGCCCAGGCGGTGGTCACCGAGCCTGAGGCCATGACCCTCGCCGGCGGTTACCCCGAAGAGACCGTCCTTCAGATCACCGGGACCGTGACCGCCAACCCCCAGGCTCCCGGCGGGGCCGAAGTGACCTCCCCGGCGGTGACCGCCTTGTCGGGCCCGGCCGCTCCCCCACCGTTCGACCTCTATCGCCCCGCGGTGCCGGCCACGCTGCCGACGATCCTCGACCATGCCCCGGTCGCCCTGCGGCATCCGCTGCTGCGCGCCCCACACGCGATCTCCGCCGCCTCGGTGGCGGGCTTCCGTACGACGCTGGACGGGCTCGGCTTCACCGAGATCCACACGCCCAAGGTGGTGGCCTCGGCGACCGAGTCCGGCGCCAACGTGTTCGCGATCGACTGGTTCGGCACCCGCGCCTACCTGGCCCAGTCCCCCCAGTTCTTCAAGCAGGCCATGGTCGGCGTCTTCGAGCGCGTCTACGAGACCGGCCCGGTCTTCCGGGCCGAGCCCCACGACACCGCACGGCACCTGGCCCAGTACACCTCCCTGGACGCCGAGCTCGGCTTCATCGCCGACCACCGGGAGGTGATGGCCGTGCTGCGCGAGGTCCTCGCCGGTATGACGGCGGCGGTCGGACACCAGGCCGGCGAGGCGTGCACGCTGTTGAACGTCGAACTGCCCGACGTACCGGAACAGATCCCGGAGATCCACTTCGCCGAAGCCCAGGAACTCCTCGCCGCTCACACCGGTGAGGACCCCCGGGGAGAGCCGGACCTCGCCCCGGCCCATGAACGCTGGCTGTCGCGATGGGCGCTGCGCGAGCACGGCAGCGAGTTCCTGTTCGTCACCGGCTACCCGATGGCCAAACGCCCCTTCTATACCCACCCCGAGCCCGGCAGGCCGGAGTACTCCAACAGCTTCGACCTGCTCTTCCGCGGCCTGGAACTGGTCACCGGCGGCCAGCGCCTGCACCGCTACGAGGACTACCTCGCGGCCCTGGCGGCCCGCGGGGAGTCGCCCGTGCCGTACGCCGGCTATCTCGCCGCCTTCCGGCACGGTATGCCCCCGCACGGCGGCTTCGCCCTCGGCCTGGAACGGTGGACCACCCGGCTGACCGGGGCCGACAACGTCCGCCGCGCCACCTTGTTCCCCCGCGACCTTCACCGTCTGACCCCGTAGAACGGAATCTGAGCGGTCACCGAACGGAGAAAGCAGAGGTACCTGAAACCGCATCAGAAGGCCTTTATGGGAATCATTTCCTAAGCTTTCAACAGTCAGCACGACCACTGTTCAGACTGCGGGAACGCAATGACCCCGATTTGAACGGGCTTTCGGAAACCAAGGCGCCCGCCGCCTGAACGGAATATCCCCGCGAGCAGGCCGCGATCCGTCTGGAAACAATGCCAGCCGAGATCGCGGCCTCCCCCGGAAATAAGCTCACGAGGAGCCGTCGGGACGATTCCCAGAGCGGAAGGTCACCGAAAATCATCTCGCCTGGAAGCTGTCATTCGGCTCATGCGCGGATCGGTTACTCGGGCGGCCTTCGTCGATCATCGCCTGGGACGGCTGCGCGGACGGCGTGCCGCCGTCCCCGTCCTCGACGCCCGGTCCGCGCGGCCGGCCTGCGATGCAGCACGGAACAGACGACAGTATCCCCTTCTCTCCCGGCTGGGAAGAGCAACACCGGCCTCCTCGTGAGCCATCGACCCGCTGGCCTGCACTTATTTCCTTCTTGTTCCGTCAAGGGACTTCAGGCTGTAAATGATCCATCACTCCGGCATTCCGCGAATGTGCGGGAAAGACCCAGGCCGAAGCGGGTTGACAGGCACGCATTCATACCACAGACTACGTGAAACTTTGCAGTCAACGCGCGATCAGCGGGCGCCCACCACCAGATCCCCCGAAATAGAAGCCCCCAGAAAAGGGCGTCCTTCCGGATGCGGTTCGACTGCAGCAAGAAAGGGTTCCAGCATGTCTTCACGCGGTTCGCAGCCCCCCAAAGCAATTAGTGCCGGAAAACGCGTAATGACGCTTGCGTTGAGCGTCGGGTTGCTGGGAAGTCTCAGCATTTCGACCGCCTCGACCAGCTTCGCCGAGTCGGGTGACATCGCAGCGACCGCCCAGTTGGCGGCGGAGCAGACGGCCGGTCTGCCCAGCGGTCGAACCACCTACCGGACGATCACGGACTACAACAACGAGATGCTCACGCTGAGCGATCAGCATCCCGATCTCGTCAAGCACATCACGCTGCCGCACAAGACCCGCCAGGGCCGTGAGGTGTACGGCATCGAAGTAAGCAGCGACGTCAACTCCTCCGAGGGCAAGCCCGTCCTGTTCATGATGGGCATGCACCACGGGAACGAATGGCCCTCAGGTGAGCACACGCTGGAGTTCGCCTACGACCTGATCAACAACGCCGGGAAGGACCCGCAGATCACGCGCCTGCTCGACCAGGCGCGGGTCATCTTCGTCCCGGTGGTCAACGTGGACGGGTTCATCCTCAACCGGCGTACTGGCTGCGGCGTCTCCCCGACGTGCGCCAGCAGCGCCGGGGTCGACATCAACCGCAACTACCCCTTCGGCTGGGGGAGCAACGCGGGGTCCAACGCGACGAATCGCGGCCCCGGGCCGGGCTCCGAGCCCGAGGTGCAGAACATCATGGACCTGACCACGGCCAACCAGGTCACCGTCCTGATCACGAACCACACCTCCGGCCACACCCTCCTCCGTCCGCCGTTGGAGAAGCGCGCGGGTGACACCCCGGACGAGGCCGTCTACGCCGCGCTGACCGACGCGATGTCGGCCAAGAACGGCTACACGGGCATGAAGTCGGGCTTCGACTACGAGACGACCGGCGAGACCCCGGACTGGTCGTACTACGCGACCCGCGGCCTCGGCTTCACATTCGAGATCATGAAGACCCAGTCGACCAACAACACCTACCCCGAGGTGATCGAGGACTACCTCGGCACCGGTCGATACGCGGGCAAGTCGAACCGCGAGGCGTTCCTCGTGGCGCTGGAGTACGCGGCGGACCCGGCGGGGCACTCCGTGATCACAGGTAAGGCGCCGAAGGGCGCGGTCCTGACGATCACGAAGGACTTCGATCTGTGGACCGCGCCGATCCTGCAGGCGGGCGGCGTCATCGATCCGCCCCGGGCGATCCCCACCCACCTGCGGTCCAGCCTGGTCGCACCCACCAACGGCAAGTTCACCTGGCACGTCAATCCGTCGATACGGCCGGTTCCGGCGTACACCGGGACCGGCGTCGTCGCCACCGGCCCGGGCAACTTCCTCCGGGAGAGCTGGACGCTCACCTGTGCCCGTCCGACCGGCGAGATTCTCGAGACGGTGCACGTAACCGTCGACAGAGGCGAACAGGTCGATGTCAGACTGCAGGAGTGCAAGACACGCTTCAACGGCAACGGCCCGAAGCACTGAGCCCGCGTCGTCACGCCCCAACCAGCCGGGTGGCCTTCTGAAAGGCCGCCCGGCGCCGCGTTGAGCCCACAGGAACTACGCGACTCCCGAAGCACGGACGGCCAGGCCGATGGCCCGGCCGCCGGACGGTGCGAGTCGTCACCGGATCTGTCACTCCACGGGGAAGGGAAGTGTTCGAGATGGGGCACGCCAGAGACGCCGGACAGCCACTCGCCGTACCGGACGCGGCACGAATCGCCGCGAACCTGCGCGGGCTCCTCGGCGACCACCGGCTTTCGCCTTCGCAACGCCGGATCGCGCGCTACCTGCTCGAACACGCACAGGAGGCCGTCTTCTTCACCAGTGCCGACATCGCCGAACGCGTCGGGGTCAGCCAGCCGTCGGTCACCCGCTTCGCCGCCGCGCTCGGGTTCAGAGGGTTCCCCGAGTTCCGGGACGCGCTCCGCTCATCGGTGTTCGGAGGCCCGCAGCGGGCGCTGCCCGCGGCGGACCTCAACGAGATCCAGGAACTGGTCGGCTCCGAGATCCGCGACCTCGAACGATTACGGGACGGTCTCCAGGATCTGACGCAGCTCCGAGCGGTGGCCGGTCAGCTGGCCAGATCGCGTCCGCTCCTGGTCATGGGGCTGCGGATCTCCGCCTCTCTGGCGCACTTGTTCGGCTACCTCGCGCAGAAGGTCCTCCCGGACGTCCGCGTACTGGACACCGCGGGCTCGACCTTGGAGGACCGGCTGAGCCGAGCGGCCGAAGCCGGAGCCGAATGGGTGCTCGCCATCGGGCTGCCGCGGTACCCGCGCGAACTGGCCGACGGCCTCGTCTGGGCGCGGAGTGCCGGGCTGAAGATCGCTCTCATCACCGACCAACCGGTGGGCCGGCTCATCGAACTCGCGGACGAGGTCCTGCTAGCGCCGGTGAGCTCCGATTTCGCGTTCGACTCCCACGCCGGCCCCACGGTTCTGTGCACCGCGCTGCTGCACACCATGCTGGACACCCTCGGCACCGAAGGTCAGGCCCAGCTGGAGGCCTTCGACGACAGCGCGACCGAACGCCAGATCTTTCTTCCCTATTGAACGGCGCACGTGTCCTGACGTTCGGAAGCCGGTGCCGCCGGCTTTGCCGCGCGATGACCTAGGCTGATCACATGGCCGACATCTTCGTCGACGACGGGTCGTGGGCGGTGGACACGGACACCGTACGGATCATCCCGGGCAGCGGACGGGACGTCCACGAGCTCCGCAAGACCCTCGGAGCGCTGGAGGTGCCGATCCACGCGATAGCCGGCGCGGCGTTCGAGCCCGCTCGCAAGGGCGGCTATCTGCGGCTTCGGCTGCGATCGGGTGCGGACCCGCTGACCGACATCGCCGCCGGGGCGCTCGGCGCGCCCGCCGACCCGTACCGGCTGGTGATCCCCAAGGACCGCACCGGGGTGGCCGAGTACATCGCCGCCGAGATTCGCGACCTGCTGGCGATCTCACCACCGAGTGGCCCCCGCGACGGTTTCCTGCTTCCCGGCCCCGACCTTCCGGTGACGGCGACGGCCGGGGACGGCACGGTGAGCTTCGACGGTGCGCGCGTCCACATCGAATGGACGCTGTTCGCGAAGTCAGCGAAACAGGCGGCGGGCCCGCAGGAGTTCCCGCTCTCCGCGATCACGGGCGTGGAGTGGAAACCCCAGTCGGGCGTGGGGTACGGAAGCCTCCGATTCCGGGTCCGCGGCGAGGGTCCCACCCGATCCTCGGAAGAGGATCCACGCTGCCTGGCCTGGGGCATCCAGCGCTACGGCGGAACGACCGCGCTCGTCGCGGCCGCCGTGCACGCCCGGCTGTCCGGGCGCGCGAAAGAGACGCCCGCGCCCGCCTTGCCTCCCGCACCCGCTTCGCCGTCCGCATCGGCGCCGCCCGGCCCCGACGTGCTCATCCGCCGCCTGAGCGAGCTCGGCGGACTGCACCGGGCAGGCGTCCTCACGGACGAGGAGTTCAGCGCGGCCAAGCAGACCCTGCTCCAACGCATCAGCGAGCTGTGACACACGGTCATCTCGGGCGAACGATCAAGGCCGCCCGGTGAGGGAACGGAGGGTCGATCACTCCGTTCCCCCACCTGGGGTATCGCGTTACTTCAGCCTGATGGTCGTGAAGTGGCTGCTGCCGTCATCGAGTTTCAGCTCGAACTGGCGGCAGGTGTTCGACCAGCCGCGGTCGGTCTTCCACACGTAGTTGTACTGGCCGCCTCCGTAACTCAGTTTCGAGTTGCCGGGGCCGCTGGTCGACTCGGCCGAGCCGGTCGGCTTCCCGCTGTCGCAGGTCACCGGCCGGGAGACCGGGTAGCCAGAAGCGATCACAGCGGTGCCGTGGTCACCGCCGAGGCTGAACTTGATCGGTACGGCGCTGCCGGCCTTGCCGTCCATCATCTCGGGGAAGTAGGCGTGCCAGGGGTAGACGACCTGGTAGGTCGCCTTCTGGTCGGCGGCGTTGCCGGCATTGTCGGCGGCCTTCACCGTGAACTCGTGGAAGCCGACGGTGGAGGTGTCGAGAAGGCTGCCATCGGGCACGGTGCCGGTGCAGGTCACCACCCCGGACAGGTTGTCATCACACCGGTACGCCGCGGTCGCGGCCGTCCCGAGCGTGAAGACCGCGCCATCGGTCGGCGTGGTGAGAGAGATCGTCGGCTTGGTGAAATCGACCGTCATCTTCACCGCTCGGTCACCGGCGATCGACACGCCGCGCTCGGTCGCCACCCGACCCTCGACCGTGGTGGTGAAGTCGCAGGTGGCGTGCGGAAGCACCGCCTGCAGCCGGCCATCAGCCCCGGTCGTGCCCAGGTCGCGCAGGCCGTTACCGCAGTCGGCCCGCACCGGCGTCCCGGCCAGCGGCTGACCGGCGTCCGAGATCGCGGATACCGTCACCGCGTTCAGCGCGTTGTGCACCACCGCACCGCCCACGACATCAAGGGTGATCTGCAGCCGCTCGGGGCTGATGTTGTCCATCGTGTCCGTCGGCTTGTGGTACTGCGGTTCCGTGACGTACGTCCCGCCGGTCGGACCACAGACAGCCGGAGGGGTCGGCGGCCGGTAGTCGAGCCAGATGAACAGCGAGGACGGGATGCCCACGTCGTAGAACGCCTGGTGGTCACTCTGCCCGAGCCTGCAGTTGCGCAGTCCGTCGAACCCGGCGCGTGCGGCCGCGTTATACGCCTCCTGGACCACGAAGTTCGACTGGCCGTTCGGGGTCAGCGCCCACAGCCGGGCCGGCTCGTACGGCGTGCCGACCATGTCCATCTGCCACTCGCCGACGAACCGAGCCTTCTCCGCCGCGGTCAGCGTGTTGACGTACGCCTTCGCGCCGAGGAGACCGCCCTCCTCACCACCGAAGCCGCCGATCCGCAGCTCCTTGTCCAGCGGGTACTGGCTGAGGACCCGGGCGATCTCCAGCGAGACGCCGTTGCCCGAGGCGTCGTCGTGGGCGCCGGGCGCGCCCAGCACCGAGTCGATGTGCGCGCCGACCATGACGATCGGCGCGGCGGTTCCGGTCGGGTCCCCGACCGCGTGCCGGACGCCGATGACGTTGGTGCCCATCGGGTTCACGTACTGGTTGGTCGTGATCCGCAGCGTCAGCGGGCCCTTGGCCAGAAGATCCGTGATCCAGGTGTAGTGCGCGCTGCCGCCGCCCATCACCGGGATATTCGGCTGGGCCGTGGTGAGGGTGAACGACGGCGGCGCGGAGTTCCCGGTCGGGTAGGCCAGGATGACCGCGACCGCACCCCGGCTCACCGCGTTGACCACGGCGGTGTTGCGGACCGAGGCGGTGGCGTTGTAGTCCATCAGCACGATCTTGCCCGCGACGTCGTCGGGGAAGTCCGCGGCTGACTGGCCGGTCTTGGCGTAGACGACCTGCCCCTCCACGACAGCGTCGTTGCCGGTGAACTTCGCGCTGGTGGAGGCGGCCATCTGCCAGTTCGGTCCCCCCGGCAGGTCGGCGTTGGGGGACGTGACCTTCGCGACGTTCTTGGTCGAGACCGGGCCCCATGACTGGATGGTCACATCGAAGCCGTAGGACTTCAGGATGCCGCCGATGTACTCGGCGCCCTCCCTCTCCTGCGGGGTGCCGTTCAGCCGGGGGCCGATGTCCACGGCGAGGTGCCGGATGTGGCTGACGGAGTTGGCCGAGTCGAACTGGTCGACGATCTCGCGGTCATAGTCCTTCAACGGTGCGATCGTCGCAGCGGCCACGTCGGCCGGCAGATCCGCGCTGGGAGACCCTTGCGCCTGGACTCCGCCGACGGCGGTGGACACGGTCCCGAAGGCCAGCGCCATCGCCAAGCCACCGGCTACGGTAAGTCGTCTGAGGAGTGGGGGGTGATTGAGCGAACTCCTCACGGAGAACCTCCTGGTACTGGCGGACACAGAAGTCCGCATGGCTTCCCCGCCGTTCGGATCACGAGGGCGAGGACAAGGTTGGCGATTAGTATCAGCCAGGCAAAGAGCAGGTCAAGAGACCTATAGCGCCTGACACGGTTGACAGCCGCCGGTCATCCGGGCCCTGCTCAGTGAGGGAAAAGCACCATGTAGGTGTGAGACCGGTTCCATGTGGAGGGCCGACGTGGACCCGCGGCGGATCAGGAAATCGTGGCCTGTCTCGTCCATCACCGAGCCCAGGGTGACGATCCCATGACGATTCGTACGACAGTCGCCCGGATAACCGAATGAGCAAGGAGTGGGGCGCGGCGCGAAGATCGTGTTGGGACGGTCCGCGACTCCCTGCACATGGCGGCGTCATCTTCGCTGCCGATGAAACAGGGGCGGCCGCGTCATCCTCGAAGCCAGTCGAGCCCGGCGAGCTGGGCTCGACTGGTCACGTTGAGCTTGGGGAAGGCGCGGTAGAGGTGGTAGCTGACGGTCTTGGCGCTGAGGAAGAGCTGGGCGCCGATCTCCTTGTTGGTGCGACCGGCCGCGGCCAGGCGAACAATCTGCAGCTCCTGCGGGGAGAGAGTGGAAAAGGCATCGGACCCGGCCGCGGGCAGATCGGCGTCGCCGGCCGCCCGCAGTTCGTTCCTGGCGCGTTCCGCCCACGGCCGGGCATCCAGGCGCTGGAAGGTTTCGAGCGCAGCACGCAAGTGAACGCGTGCGGCGCTCTTCTGCCGTTCCCTGCGCAAGCGCACGCCGTAGATCAGCGCAGTGCGCGCCGCCTCCCACGGGCGCTCGCCGCTCGCGTGCAGCCGTACGGCGGTGCGGAAATACTCGTGTGCGCGATCTCCATCGGGTTCGAGAAGGGCCCGGCAGCGGTATGTGACGGCTTCGGCCCAGCCCAGCCCGGCAGCCGCAGACCACGCCTCGTAGCGGCGTAGCGGCCCGTCCGCGGACCGGCCCAGCCGGGCCGCTGCTTCGATCAGGTCGGGAGCGAAGTGAACAGCCTGGAACTGGTGGCGCACCGGCCCCGCCATGGCGGACTCCAGCCGGTCCAGCGCCTCGGCGAAACGGCCCTGGCCCAGATCGAGCAGAGCCTGGGCCCACTGCGCCCAGGCCAGACCGTTGACGATCCCATTGGCGCCGTAGTGCTCATGTGAGGCCGCGGCCAACTCAGCGCACCGATCCCCGTCGCCTCGGACGGCGGCGATCCAGGCGAGCATGCCCTGCATGCAACCGGCCCGGCTCGGCCTGCCAGTCTCGGCGGTCAGCTGCAGACCCTCACTCGCAGTGGCTGTGGCGTCCGTGAACCTGCCGAGGAAGATCTCGCTGGTGGCGAGCGTGATGTGGAGTACCGCGAGCTTGCTGATCTCGCCCTCTGCCCGGCATTCGTCGGCGGCGGCGCGCGCGATCTCCCACGCGGCCTGGAAGTCGCCGGTCTGGAGGGCGAAGTAGGAGGCGTTGATCCGGCGTGAGTGCATTTCTGAGGTGATCTGGCTGCCCCTGGTCACCAGCTCGCGCATGATCGGCAGAGCGGCCGCGGGACCTTCGATCAGCAGCAGCGCCGTTCCCAAGGCGGCCTGCCTGGCAAGGTCGACATCGTCCTCCGGGCGCAGGTCCAGCGCGCGCAGGCGGGTCGCGGCCTCGATGAGCCCCCCGGCGTTTCCGAGACCACTGGCATTGCGTGCCGCTTCGACCAGCATCAGACCGGCGGCGGCGCGGTCGTCGCCCGCCACGTCCGCCGCTCCCTTGAGTAACAGGTCGTGGGCTATGTGCGGGGCGCCTTGAGCGAAGGCGATCCTGGCCCGCAGCTTGGGGAACGTCGTGCGGGCCGACTCGTCCGGCACGAGGCCGGTGGCGGCTTCGATGAACTGCTGGGCGCGTTGCAACTCTCCGCCCTCGGTGGCCTCCACGGCGGCCGAGAGCAGCCTGCGTCCCTTCAGCTCACGATCCTCGCTCAGCTCCGCCGCCCGCTCGAACGCGGCGCACGCGCTGACGTTCGCGCCGCGGCTCCTGGCCCGCTCGGCCATCTCCTCCAGAGCTCGCGCGGCCGTCTCATCCGGGCCCGTCGCGGCGGCGGCCAGGTGCCAGGCCTGCCGGTCGGGCTGGTCCGTCAGAAGGCCGGCCAGGATCCGGTGCACCGCGAGCCGCAGGTCGTACGTGCTGAGTTGGAAGGTCGCCGCGCGCGTGAGCGGATGGGCGAACCTCAGATGCTGTCCGGCGATCCTGACCAGCCCGGAACGCTCGGCCGCCCCCAGAGCAGCGGGTTCGACACCGAGTTCGGCACAGGCCGCCGTGATCACGTTCAGATCGCCGTCATCCACCAGCGCTGCGACCGTCAGCGCCGTCTGAGCGTCCTGGGGCAGCCGCCCGATGCGGGCGGCGTAGGCCAGTCGCAGTCGCTCCGGCAGCGGCAACGGGCTCTGGTCGTAGGTCGGCAGTTCAGCGGTGCGGGGAAGTTCGAGCAGGGCGAGCGGATTGCCCGCGCTCTCCTTGATGATCCGCAGGCGCACCGGGCCGGTAAGGGTGGGGGCGGCGTCGGCGAGCACCTGAGCGGCACTCTGATCATCCAGACCGGCCAGTCGCAGCTCCGGCAGAGCCGCCGGGTCGAAGCCCTCGCGCGCGCCGAAGAGCATCACGACGCCTTCCGCGTGGAGCCGGTGCGCGGCGAAGCGCAAGGCGCGCGCCGAGGCCTGATCCAGCCAGTGCGCGTCGTCGACCAGGCACAGCAGCGGCCGGTCGGCGGCCAGCTCCGCCAGCAACGACAGCACAGCCACGCCGACATGGAACTGATCGTCGGTCCTGCTGGGAGCCAGGCCCAAAGCGCCCGCCAACGCCGCGGCCTGCGGCTCGGGGAGAGCGCCGACGCGCTCGAGTACGTGGTGCAGGAGCAGGTGGAGCGAGGCGAACGGGATGTCGGCCTCGCTCTCGATGCCCAGACCGTGCAGCACACCCATGTCCGGAGCGCGCTCTTCGGCGTAGGCGAGGAGCGCCGTCTTGCCGATGCCCGGCTCGCCCTTGACGACCAGGACGCCGGAACGTCCTGCCCGCGCCTGGTCGAGCAGCACGTCAACGGCCCGCTGATCAGATTGCCGCCCCCGAAGCACGCGACGAATCCTAGTCACTCGTCCGATACCGCCCAGCGGCCGACCTCCATAGCGTCGTCTGCCATGACCCCCACACCAGTGGTTGACCTGATCTCGGTCACCAAACACTACGTTCACGGCGTCACGGCGCTCGATGACGTGTCGATCGGCTTCGGCGCCGGCACGTTCACCGCCGTGATGGGGCCATCAGGATCGGGCAAGTCGACGATGCTGCAGTGCGCCGCCGGGCTCGATCGGCCGAGCTCGGGGCAGGTGCTCGTGGACGGCCGGGATCTGGCGACGCTCAGCGACAGGAAGTTGACGCTGCTGCGGCGCGACCGGATCGGGTTCGTGTTCCAGTCCTTCAACCTGCTGCCGTCGCTCACGGCCGCTCACAACGTCGCCCTGCCGCTGCGCCTGGCCGGCCGCCGGCCCGACCCCCAGGCGGTGCGCCGAGGGCTGGCGGCGGTGGGCCTGGCCGAGCGCATGAATCACCGGCCCGCTGAAATGTCCGGTGGCCAGCAACAGCGCGTCGCCATCGCCCGCGCCCTGGTCACCCGGCCGGCCGTGCTGTTCGCCGACGAGCCCACCGGCGCCCTGGACGCGAACACCAGCCGTGACGTGCTGCGCCTGATGCGCGACCTGGTCGACAGGCAGGCGCAGACGATCATCATGGTCACCCACGACCCGGTGGCAGCCGCCTACGCCGACCGCGTGGTCTTCCTGGCCGACGGCCGGGTGTACGGGGAACTGCACGACCCCAGCGCCGAGCTGGTCGCCACCCGGATGTTGCAGTTGGAGGCGTCGTGCTGAGGATCGCCTGGTCCACGCTGCGCACCCGATCGCTGTCTTTCGCCGGCACCTTCGTCGCCCTGGCGCTCGGCGCGGCCCTGATGGCCGCGCTCGGTCAGGTGCTGGCCTCCAGCATCTCCTCACCCGGCCAGGCTCCGCAGCGGTACGCTGCCGCGCCCGTCGTGGTCGCGCCCGACGAGCGCCTCAGCGTGAAGAACCGGCTGGGGGAGAGCAGCGCTCCGCTGGCCGAGCCGCAGGGAATCGCGCCCGAGCTGGCCGACCGCCTGCCCGGGGCCGTGGTGGACCGGGTCTTCCCCGCGCAGCTCGCCGGCGGCCCGCCGGCCGTCGGCCGACCCTGGTCCGCCGCCCGTACGGCGCCGCAGCGGTTGTCCTCGGGAAGGGCGCCCGCTGCCGACGACGAGATCGTGGTCACCGGCGGTGCCCAGGTCGGCCAGCGCGTCCAGGTGGTGACCGCGACGGGAGCCCAGACGTACCGGGTGGTGGGGCTTGCCTCGGCGGTGCCACAGCACAGCGTGTTCTTCACCGACCCGCGGGCCGCCGAACTGTCGCCGCGGATCGACGCGCTGGCCCTGTGGCGCCCTACCGGCGAGGTCCGCGCCGCCCTGGGCACGGCCACCGCGTCCGAGACCGCCGGACGAACCCCTGCGGTCTCGAGCAAGGTCAAGGTGCTGACCGGCCAGGACCGGGCGCTGCTCGACCCGTCCCGCGAGGCCGATGAGCAGGCACGCAACAACGCCAACACGATCGCCGGCATCGCCGCCGCGTTCGCGGCGTTCATCGCCATCTTCGTGGTCTCCTCCACGTTCGCCTTCGCGGTCGGGCAGCGACAGCGCGCGTTCGCCCTGCTCCGTACCATCGGCGCGACCGCAGGCCAGGTCAGGCGCATGGTGTACGGCGAGGCACTCATGGTCGCGATCATCGCCTCCGCGCTCGGCGCGCTGATCGGCCCGCTGGCCACCCGGCCGATCCTGGGCCGGCTGGGCGCGCTCGGGATGGCGCCCACCTGGCTGGTGCCCTCCACGTCCTCGGCGCCCTCCTACGTGGCTTTCGGCACGGGCGTGCTGGTGGCCGTACTCGGCGTGGTCGTCGCCGCCCGGCGGGCGGGCCGGGTGCGGCCGGCGGAGGCGCTGCGCGAGGCGGCACTGGAGCCGAAGGCCATGACGATCGGGCGCTCGCTCGCCGGAGGCGGCCTGCTCGCCACCGCGGTCATCAGCATGGCGGTCAACGCCGCCACCGACCCGGTCGGCGCCACCAACAACAAGACGTTCATGCCCATCGTCATGCTGCTCATCGCCGGCGTCGGGCTGCTCGCCCCCGTCTTCGTCCGGCCGGTCACGAAGCTGCTCGCCGCCCCGCTCGGACGGCTGCGCGGCGCGGGCGGCCTCGTGGTTTCCGCCGGAGCCATCGCCTCAACCAGGCGTACCGCCGCCACGGCGGCGCCGGTCCTGGTCACCGTGGCCCTGGCCGCGACCCTGCTCGGCGCCACCGCGATGACCGACGCCACCAAGTCCGCGATGCAGACCACACCCGTACGCGCCGACTACCTGGTGCTGCCCACCGGCACCGCAGGGCTGGACCGACAACTCGTGGAACGCCTGCGCTCCATCCCCGCCGCCGACGTCACCACCACGACCTCGACCAACCTCTACACGCTCGAAGGCGCGGGCACCCAACTCATCGAACGGCCCGCCGAGGCCGTGAACCCGGCCACGCTCACGACCGCCCTTTCGGTGCCCGTGACCGCGGGAACGCTCACGCAGCTGCGCGACGACACAATCGCGGTCTCCACCACATGGGAGCTCGACCTTGGACAGCGAGTGAAGCTCTGGCGGGCCGACGGCAGCCAGGCCACCTTCAAGGTCGTCGCGCTCCTCGCCGCCGAGTCCGCCGCGGACTCCTACGTCACCCAGGCGCACGCCTTCTCCGCCCTGCCCTCGGCCGCGTACGTGAAGCTGCGCCCCGGCGCCTCCGTCACCGAGGTCCAGAAGGCGTTGGAACGGGCCGCTGAGGGGCACAACGCGCGCGCGGTGACCAGGGACGCCTGGGCTGCCGGCGCCACCGACCGTAGCGCGTCCGCCAGCCGCCTCGGCCTGCTGGCCGTGCTCGGCATCATGCTCAGCTATACCGTGATCGCGCTGGTCAACACGCTGCTGATGGCGGCCTCCGACAGGGCGCCCGAACGCGGCGCCCTGCGCCTGCTCGGCGCCACCACGCCCCAGATCCTGCGATACGTCATGGCCGAGGCGCTGCTGGTGGTGGCTGTGGGTGTGGTCCTGGCCGCCGTCGCCACCGCGCTCGGGCTGCTCGGGCTATCTGCCGCGCTGGTGCGACTGGGTGGGTTCGCCGACATCGACGTGCCCTGGCAGCCGGTCACCGGGGTGATCGCCCTCTGCTTCGCGCTTGGGGTGCTGGCGGCCGTACTGCCGGCGAGCCGGATCAAGGGAGTGGCGATTCCCCGGACGTGACAGCGCCCAGGAGGTCCGGCGCCCCGGCACCCTCCCAGCGGCCTGCCGGGGCCTCAACGGGCGAGGCGCCCGGCGGAGGTATGCCGTACTGCTCGACAACCTCATCGGGCCACTGATCATCGACGCCATCAGGTTCGTCACCAAATGAAGAAAGCCCAGGTCGGATGTGCCGACCTGGGCTTCTTTCTGGTGCGCCGCCAGGGACTCGAACCCCGGACCCGCTGATTAAGAGTCAGCTGCTCTAACCAACTGAGCTAGCGGCGCCCGACTCCATAAGCCTAGCGAAGGTTTGAGGTACTTCGTGCACCTCGGCCGGGCCGTACCGGCTGCCGTGATCCGGCGAACTCGGACATGAACGTTTCGGGCCGTCTCCTCGGGTAGGTGGGCCTGCAACGAAGGGAGACGAACATATGACACCGGATCTCTGGTCGTACCGGGACAGCCTGGACGGCACCGGACAGGACCTCGACGTCGGGGGTTACGACGTGGAGGCCACGGACGGAAGGATCGGATCCGTGGACGACGCCACCTACGAGGTCGGCGAGAGTTATGTCGTCGTCGACACCGGCCCGTGGATCTTCGGCAAGAAGGTCCTGCTGCCGGCCGGCGTGGTCACGCTGATCGACCCGCAGGAGAAGAAGGTCTTCGTCAGCAGGACCAAGCAGGAGATCAAGAACGCCCCCGAGTTCGACGAGTCGGCGTTCAAGGAGTCGGCGTACCGCGACAGGATCGGCGACTACTACGGGCGCTTCCCCTACGCGCCATGATCCCCACCCCCACCTGATCCCCAGGTGAAGACGCGAGACGAGGGCCGTGCCACCGAAGGCGCGGCCCTCGTCTCCTTACCAAGGTGCCGTGAAATCCTGGACTACGGCCAGGAGTCTCCGGTCAGCGGGGGCGTCACCGGGCGGATGACGTCCAGCCGCTCGAGCAACGTCACGAACGTCGACGCGTACGGCGACGGCGCCACCACGGCGGCCACCCGGTTCCAGTCGACCTGCTCGCGCATGGCCCGGACCATGGGCAGCATCGCTCCGTAGTCGCAGCTGTGCTCCGACATCGGCATGATCCAGGAGATCACCAGGTCGGTCGCCTCCAGGACCTTCAGGTTGAGCGCCGCGACGTTGATCAGATCGGCTCGGGCGATCATCTCCTCGGTGACCGGCCTGTTGGCCAGCGAGAAGATCAGATCGACCAGCACACCACTCTCGTCGTATGCCTTGACCAGCCAGTCCTCCGGCGGCTTGACGGTGCGGAACCCGATGTCCTCCAGGGTCTTGAGCGCCAGCACGACGTCCTCCTCGACGAGCGCGAAGTCGACGTCGTGCAGCGAGGGAGCCGCTCCCCTGGCGTATCCGGCACAGCCGCCGGCCAGCGCGAAGCGCACCCCGGCGTCGCGCAGGCCCGCGCCGGCGCGCTTGAGGGTATCGAGAATGGCGTCCGTGACGGCGTGAGTATGACTGCCCACCCACCTCGTCTGCCCCTGAGAGTTCGGTACAAACAATCCCGGGTAGACGCCCTCAATGACCGAAACGCTTAAAGAAACCGCACAGGAGTACGAAGGCGGGGCAGATCGTCCGCTGGCGTCGTATGGCCGGATCCTCGCGGTGTACGGCGGTGCCGTGGGCGCGCTGACGGTCGTGGCGAAGCTGACCGGCCGCCGGGCGCCCGAGAGGATCGGCCCGCTGGACCTGGCGTTGATGGGCCTGTTCACCCATCGCATGTCGCGGACACTCGCCAAGGACACCGTCCTGAGCCCCCTCCGCGCGCCCTTTACAAAGTATGTCGGGGTCTCCGGCCCGTCCGAGCTGGAGGAGGAGGTCAGGGGAACCGGGCTGCGGCACGCCGTCGGCGAGCTGGTGAGCTGCCCGTTCTGCCTCTCGCAGTGGGTGGCCAGCGCGTACGCGGCGGGAATGGTCTTCGCGCCGCGCCTGACCCGCCTCGCGGGGGCGACGATGACGGCCGTCACGGTCTCCGACTGGCTCCAGCTCGCCTACAGCCGCATGGTGAAGGAGGCCGGCGAGGACACGTCCGGCTGACGGATCCCGCCGCGCGGCGGATCCCCCGTCACCGTACGGCCTGCGCGGTCCGGCAGCGGGGCAGGACCTCCTCGGCGTAGAAGGAGAAGAACCCGTCCTGCTCGGGCCCGACCTGCTGGATGTAGATCTCGTCGTACCCCGCCTCGACGTACTGGCGGATCGCCGCGATGTGCGCCTCGGGTGAGGGACCGCAGGCGATCCGGTCCGCGACCGACTCCTCCGTCACGAGCTGGGAAAGCTGCTCGAAGTGGCGGGGCAACGGCAACAACTGGGACGCCTCGCCGGGGATGCCGTTCGTGGGCCACAGCCGGTGGACGTTGCGGCGGGCCCGGGTCTCGTCCCGCGACCAGCACACCTTGATCCCGGCCGCCGTCGGCTTGCCCTGGCCGCCGGCCCGATGGAACGCCTCGATCAGGTCCGGGGTGGGCGCCGTGGAGATGTAGCCGTCGCCGATCCGGCCGGCGAGCTCGGCGGACTTCGGCCCCAGCCCGGAGATGTAGATCGGCGGCGGACGCTCCGGCAGCGTGTAGAGGCGCGCGGTGTCCACCTCGTAGAACTCGCCGTGGAAGCTCACCAGTCCGCCGCTCCACAGCCTCCGGATGATCTCGATCGCCTCCTCCAGCATCCGCCGCCGTTCCGAGGCGGGCGGCCACTGGTCCCCGAGGATGTGCTCGTTGAGCGCCTCGCCCGTACCGACTCCGAACCGGAACCTGCCGTCGAGCATGACCTGGGCGGTCGCGGCGGCCTGGGCGATGATCGCCGGATGGATGCGGATGATCGGGCACGTCACGGCGGTCGTCACCGGGAGCGACGTGACCTCGGAAAGCGCGCCGATGACCGACCAGACGAAGGAACTCTGCCCCTGCACGTCCAGCCAGGGGTGGTAATGGTCGGAGATCCACAGTCCTTCGAATCCGGCCTGTTCGGCGAGCTTCGCCTGCCGTACGAGTTCTTTCGGGTCGTGTTCCTCACTTGAGAGGAAATATCCGAACATGGTCATAGCCGCCACCTGCCCGAACGGGGCTGGTCAAACGCCGCCCCGCGCTAATCGGGGCACAAATTCGGCGAAGACCGGGAGTTAACCAGCGAATTGCTCGGGCAGTGGAGTTTCATGGCTACTCTGCTCTGGCTCATCGCCGTTGTACTGGTTATTTCGGGAATCTACGTGATCCTCGCCCGGCGGGACATCCTCTGGGGGATCGTCCTCATCGTCATCGGGTTCCTTGTGGGCCCCGGCGGCGTCAGCATCTTCCATCCATAGCCGATCGAGCGGCTGATCGAGCGCGGGACGACGGCGGCCGGTGGACTCCGGCCGCCGCCCCGTGCCCGCTGGAAATCCGCGGACGGCGGGCGGACCACGGGAGAACGCGGGTCAGGCGCCGTTCATGCAGTACACCGTGTACGCGCTGCCGATGACGGGAACGGCGACGTTCCGCACCTGGATCCCGCCGGGAGTGAGCCCCTTCTCCGTCCCGAGATGCGCGTGACCGTGCACGATCAGGTCGGCGCCCTCCTCGTCGGCCGCCTCGGCGAGCAGATAACTGCCGAGGAACGGATAGATCTCCGTGGGCTCCCCCATGAGGGTGTCCTTGACCGGCGAGTAGTGACTCAGCACGATCCGGTGATCGGTGTCCAGGCCGTGGAGCGCCTGCCGCCAGCGGTCGGCGATCTGCCTGGTGTGCCGGACGAACGCCTTGGTCTCCGGCTCGCCGAACTCGCTCGCGCACTTCCCGGCGAAGCCCCCGCCGAAGCCCTTGCCGCCGACCACGCCGAGCGTGGCGCCGTTCAGGGACATCACGGTCGCCTCGTCGTCGAGTACGGTCACCCCCGCGTCGCGCATGATCGAGGTGATCGCCTGCTCCGCGTCCGAGTGGTAGTCGTGGTTGCCGAGCACCGCGATCACGGGGATCGGCAGATCGCGGAGCTCGTCGGCGACCACCCGCCCCTCGGCCACGGTGCCGTGCCTCGTCAAGTCGCCGCCCACCAGCAGGACGTCGGCACGGTGTTCGATGCCGTGGAGCTTCGGCCGGAAGTGCCCGCGCAGGTCCTCCCCCATGTGGATGTCCGCCACGGCCGCGATTCGCGTCTGCGTCACAGATGTTCCTCCTCTCCGGGTTCACGGACCTCCACCAGCGTGATCTCGTTATGCACCGAGAGACCCGGCGCGGCCTCACGGGCGACGTCCTCGATCAGGAGGCGCCGCTCCGGAGCGCTGACCCGGCCGCGGAGGAAGATCTGGCTCCCCCGCACGTCGACCCGGATTCCCAGTTCGACGGTCCGCTCGTCCTCCGCCAGCGCCCGCTGTACGCGGGCCGCGACATAGTGCGGCGCGTCCATGGATTCCCCCTCCGATAGGACTCTCCAGCGCCTGCCCATCCGATCTGTGGTGAAACTTGGGTTTAGTCCCCCATCTCAACACCACCCCAGCAGGTCCACGGCCTGGTCGAGCACCTCGTCGACGGTGACGTCGCCCACCCACGACGCGCGGTGCGCGCACGTCTCGCCGTACGGGCCGATCACACCGGTGCCGCAGATCGGGCAGGCGACGGTCCACGAGATCAGCGGCCGGTGGTGGCTGCGGGAGAGCGGCCCGGTGGTGACCAGGTTGCGGCACCAGAAGATCCCGACGGTGGGCGTACCGGTGGCGGCGGCCAGGTGGCGCGGCCCGGTGTCATTGGAGACCAGCAGGTCGCAGGCCGCGTAGAGGGCGGCGAGCCCGCCGATCGACAGCTCGCCGATCATCGGCGTGGCCGGCCGCCGCATCGCCCGCACGACCCGTTCGACCAGGTCGCGTTCCGGTTCCGTACCGGTCACGACGACGGGACGGCCGAGCCGGTCGGCGACGGTGGCGAACCTCTCGGGCGGCCACCGCCGGCGTTCGTCGTTCGCCCCCGGATGGACGGCGATCACACCGCGCGGCAGCGAGCCGGCCACCCGGCTCA
This sequence comes from Microtetraspora glauca, assembly GCF_040656155.1. Taxonomy (NCBI): domain Bacteria; kingdom Bacillati; phylum Actinomycetota; class Actinomycetes; order Streptosporangiales; family Streptosporangiaceae; genus Microtetraspora; species Microtetraspora glauca. Next base: position 635,888 of record NZ_JBFALK010000001.1, on the reverse strand, counting down.
GTTCGGCCCAGTCCGTCCGGGTGACCGCCACCCGGGGTTCCAGGGCGTGGCCGTCGGCGCCGACCAGCCGGGCCACCTCCAGATAGCGCAGCGTCTCGTGCTGGTAGGGGATGTACGGCACCCACCGGTCGAGCGGCTCGGCGTCCGGTGTGCGCAGTCCGGCCGTGAGGCGGGCGCCGAGCCGCCGGAGGAACGGGTTGGAGTCGCGGCCTCCCCCGTGCATCTGCAGCGCGAGGTCGAACCGCCCGTTCAGCTCGTCGTACAGGCGATCCGGCGTGGGCCCGGTTCCGGGCGGCGCCGAGACCCCGGAGATGGGGGGCAGCGCGACGACGTCGTCCACGGGTCCGGGACGGCCGCGGAGGAACCGCGCGTGCCACTCGCGTCCGAGCAGGGTCAGCCTCGCGGCGGGATAGGCCCGCTTCAGCGCCTCCAGTGCGGGCAGGGCGAGCAGGAAGTCGCCCAGGGCATTGGCCCGGAGCACCGCGATCTGGTCGACCCCGTCGACGAGGAGGTTCGTCATGGGATCTCGACGTCGGGCGCGTCTGCTTCCGGCACAGGCTGGGACACCTGGACGCGGCTACCCGGGCGAAATCCGCCCAAACCCAATCCATTTCGCGCGCTTTATCCCGATTTCGCACAGTTTTCACTCGGCTCCGGCGGGTAGCCGCTTCTCATGACCGAAGACATCGTCGCCCGATTCGGTGATCTGACGGCCGTGGTCGTCGGGGACGTCATGCTCGACTCCTGGCTGCGGGGACGCACCGAACGGATGGCTCAGGAGGCCCCGGTTCCCGTCGTCACCCTGGAGGAGGTCGAGAACCAGCCGGGCGGTGCCGCCAACACCGCCGTGAACCTGGCGGCGCTCGGCGCCCGCGTCCACATGCTGGGCGTGACCGGCGCGGACCCGGCCGGAGCCACGCTCAACGCGTCCCTGATGAGCCACGGCATCGACGGCCTGGTGATCTGCAGGAACCGGCGGACAGCGGTCAAACGGCGCGTCGTGACCGGAAGCCAGATCGTCGCGCGCTACGACGAGGAGGACAGGTCACCGATCCCCGAGGGGGCCGAACGCGAGCTGGTCGAGTGGATCGGCGAGCTCGGGCCCGCCGCCGACGTGGTCATCGTCTGCGACTACGACGCCGGAGTGTGCACCGAGGCCGTACGGCGGGCGCTGCACGATCCGCGGATCACGCTCGTGGTCGACGCCCACGACGTCGGCGCCTGGCGGGAGTGCCGTCCCGCCGCCGTCATGCCCAACTTCGGCGAGGTGCTGCGGCTGCTGCGCGAGAGCGGTCACGAAACGGATCGTGTCCCCTTCCTCCATGCCTGCTCGCAGCGGCTGCTGGACGAGACGGGGGCCGAGCGGGTCGTCACCACGCTCGACGGCGAGGGGGCGCTGCTGCACCGGAGGGGGCGGGAGCCGTACCGGACCCACGCGACGCGCGCGCCCGACCATATGAGCACCGGCGCGGGTGACACGTTCACCGCGGCGTTCGCCCTCGCCCTGTCCGCGGGGGCGGGCGAGGAGGCCGCCGCGGACCTGGCCCAGGCGGCGGCGGGCGTCGTGGTGCGCCGGCCGGGCACGGCGGTCTGCGGCAGGGACGACCTGCTCCGTGCCGTACGGCACGGCGGCGCCCAGCCCGCGGCCCGGCTGGCCGGGCTGATCGCCGAGGAGCGGGCCCGCGGCCGCCGCGTCGTCTTCACCAACGGCTGCTTCGACGTGCTGCACCGGGGGCACGTGGCCTGCCTGGACGAGGCGGCGCGGCTCGGTGACGTGCTGGTGGTGGCCGTCAACGGGGACGACAGCGTGGCCCGGCTCAAGGGGCCGGGCCGCCCGATCAACACGAGTGAGGACCGGGTGGCCGTGCTGGCCGCGCTCGGCTGCGTGGACTACATCACGGTCTTCGACGACGACACGCCCGAGGAGCTGCTGCGGCTGGTCCGCCCGGACGTCTACGTCAAGGGCGGCGACTACCACCCCGACCTGCTGCCGGAGGCGGAGCTGGTCAGGGAACTGGGCGGCGAGGTCCGGGTGCTCGGCTACGTCCAGGACCGGTCGACGACGGCGATAGTGAACCGGATCAGAGGGTAGGTGGGCCGCATGTCCGAGGAACCCAGTAGCTTTCCCAAGGAACCCCGCGTGACGCCGGAGCAGGAGTCCCCCAAGGGGATTCCCCGCGTGCCCGCGACACCGCGGGACGTCATCCACATCCTGATCGGCGCGTTCATCCTGGTGCTGTGTTTCGGTGTCGCCCTCACCGGCGCGTTGACCCGGGTCTGGTGGGTGCTCGCCGCGGCCGGATTCGTCGCGATCATCGTGATCTTCGACATCTACCTCGCGATACGCCGCCAGCGGCGGCTCGGTCTCGGGCCGAAATCGCGAGGCTGACGCCTCCGGGTGTCCACCGCCGGGTGTCCTCCGCCGGGCGTCCTCCGCCGGGTGGCGAGAGCCCGGGCGGGGCGCCCCGCCCGGGCTCTCGCGTCCGGCCGGTGTCCGCCGGGATGGCCGGTGCCGGGATGGCCGATCAGCGTTCCCGTGCTCGCGCGGTCGCGCGGCGGTTGGCCTTCTCGATCGCGTCGACCAGCTCGCCCTTCGACATCTTCGACCTGCCCCTGACGTCGAGGCGGGCGGCTGTCTCGTAGAGGTGATGCTTGGACGCGGTCGTGTCCACTCCCTCGGCGGTCTTTCCCGGCTTGGGCGTGCTCTTCCTCGCCTGCGCGTCGGACGGCCCCCGCTTCGCCTTCTTCTCCCAGTGGTCGCCCACCTTCTCGTAGGAGTGCTTGAGCGCGGAGTACGCGGTCCGGTGGGCCCGCTGGCCCTCGCCGTATGTCTCGACGGCGGAGTCGTGGGCCTTGATCCACGTTTCCTGCGCGCCCTTGGGCGAGCGCTCCAGGGTGGACGGCAGTTCCTCGCGACCTGGCATGCGTGCGGCTCTCCTTTCCTTTCCGGGGACGTGCCCCTGGCGTCCGTCTCCGGCGGCGATCATGATGAGATCGGTGCCGGTGACGGTCGCGGCATGTCGCTCCTCACCGTCGACTCCTAACCCCCCGACGGATCTCAAACATCGCCGCGCGCGGAAGGAAGGTTCACGTGACCGACATACCGATCGTCGTGATGGGTCTCATGGGAGCCGGCAAGAGCACGGTGGCCCGGCTGCTGTCCGAGGCGCTCGGCCGGCCGGTGCGCGACAGCGACGAGGACCTCCGCGAGCGGTACGGCAGGACAGCGGCCGAGCTGGCGGCGGAGTTCGGCGCGCCGGAGCTGCACGCCCGTGAGGCGGCGCTGCTGCGGGAGGCTCTCGCGGACGACCGTCTTCCGGTGATCGCGGCGGCGGCGAGCACCGTCGAGGACGCGGAGTCGAGGAAGGCGCTGGCGGCGGCCTTCGTGGTGTTCCTGGACGGCCCGCCCGAGGTGCTGGCGGAGCGGATGCGTTCGGGGACGCACCGGCCGCGTTTCCTGCCGGACCTGGTGGAGATGCTGGCCGAGCAGCGCGGGCGGCGGCTGGCCTACTTTCTGGAGGTGTCCGACCTGACCGCGGACACCTCGCACCGGACGCCGGCGGAGATCGCGGCGGAGGCGCTGGCCCGGCACGCGGCCCGGGAGCGGTCCGAGGTCACCCCACGGCGACCCTGACCTCCGCCGGTGCGGTGGCGGCCCGGGGCCGGGCCGGCCGGGGATGGCTCTGGAACGGCCGGGCCTGGCGTCGGTCCTGGAGGGCGGCTCCGATGACGAACCAGACGGTCTTGCCGTAGCGGCCCGGCGTGACGCCCCAGTCGTCGGCGAGTTGCCCGACGATGAACAACCCCCGCCCGTCGGTCGCGTCCGGCCCGGAGACCCGGGGCCGGGGAACGCCCTCGCCGGGATCGAAGATCTCGCCGTAGACCAGGGTGCCGTGTCCGGCGAGGCGGAGCGTGAAGGCACTGCCGCCGTGCCGTACGACGTTGGTGACCAGTTCGCTGACGATGAGCGCGCAGTCGTCGATCAGCGGGTCCGCTCCCCAGGAGCGGAGCTCGCGCCGGACCAGCGCCCGGGCGTCGCCCACGCTGGGGCCCGCCGCGGGCAGCAGGCACTCTGCCGTGCGCATCGACGCCGCATTCAGCGGCGCCATCACGAAGGGAAGAACCACATGCGCCTCCTTAACCGTGGGAGCGCTCCCACAGTAAAGATACGGCACATTCCTCATGTATGTGAATTGATAGCCTCAAGATTGTTTCGGGTCAATCACCTCGAAAATCGCCTGAAATCTCGTACCCCATCAGGACGAGTGGATATTCACGCAGGTCGCCTCGCCGGTCCCGGTCTCCGGCCGCACGCCGGACACTCGGAGGCAGGGGCGGACCGCCTCGGCGTCGCCTGAAACTAGGTGAACGTCGCCGGCGCGCGCAAGCGTGACCGCCTCGTCCGCCGTCAGGTCGCGCCCCGTCGCCGCGCCACAGGCGGCGACGATCGCCTCGGTGGACGCGAACCCCGCCACGCCGTACGCCCCGGTGACCAGGCGACCGTCCAGGACGAGGCCGCAGCCGATGCCCGAGCCCATCGTGACAAGTGCGAACGTGGAGGCGACCACGCCCTCGCCGAACCAGTGCCCGGCGACGGTCAGCGCCTTGACGTCGTTCTCCAGCGTGACCGCGAGGCCGGTGGCGTCCGCGAGAAGTCCGGCCGCCAGCGGGCTCGCGGGGCGTCCCGCGCCCGTGACGACGCGGTCCACGCCCGGCGACTCCTCCAGGTAGCCCGCCTCGATGAACGGCCGGGCCGTCTTGGTGACGGCCGCCGACGACAGACCCGTCAGCCGAGCGATGTCGACGCAGGAGATCGGCCCCCGGGTGAGGACCACGGTGGGATCTGGCGGCGGATCCGGCGCCGGCCCCCGCGGCATCGTGACCCCGCCTCCGAAACCCTCGGGAAGTCCACTCGGACTTAAATGCATAAATCGGAATTCAGGGGAAGTAGCGGACTTAGAATGGTAGGTGTTCGTCTCATCCCCGGAGGGGGTGCGCAACATGTCGCACAGCACGGACATCGGGCAGCATCCTGACATCATGCAGATGCGTGCCCGATACGAGGCAGCAGCCGCGAATCCCACGGCCCAGCTGACGGACGGGCTCACGCTGGTCGCCGGCATATACCTGGCGATCTCGCCGTGGATCTGCGGATTCCAGGGTCTCAGCGGGATCACGGTCAACAACCTGATCACCGGCATCCTGGTCGCTCTGCTGGCGCTGGGCTACAGCTCCGCGTATGGCAGGACCTACGGCCTCGCCTGGGTCGCCCCCGTCATCGGGGTGTGGACGATCATCGCTCCGTGGGTGATCAGCGGCCCGAACAACATCACCCGAGTCATCGTCAGCAACGTGGTGGTCGGCGCGATCATCCTGCTGCTGGGTCTCGCGAACATGTCGACCGGCATGACGGCCGCGAAGCGTCACACGCCGCGGTTCGTCGGCAACACCCACGCCCGCTGACGGATTCGATCACCGAGGGCGCGCTCCCAGCCGGCCCCGCCCGGAAAACCCACCGGTCGTACACGACCTTCCGCCGGGAACGCGGGCGACGGGGGCGCGCCTCGGTGATATCCGCCCGGTGCCCTCGGGTAGTCGATTCACATGACCGATTCCGAACTCCTGAAAGATCTCGATCCTTTCGACATCTTCGACGCCGAGGCGGCTCGGCTGGACCGCTTCTTCTCTTCGCTCGACGACGAGGGCTGGCGCAGGCCGTCCCGGTGCGCGGGCTGGTCCGTTCGAGACGTCCTCGGCCACCTCGCCGGGGAGGAGCTGTACAACCACGCCTGCCTGGACGGGAACCTCGATGGGCTCTTCGCCATGCTGGAACGGGAAGGCGTCGGCGGGGGCTACAACGGCTTCAACGACTGGTGCGTCCGGCAGCGCCGTGACCGGCCGGTCGGCGACGTGCTCGAGGAGTGGCGCGGCCAGAACGCCGAGACGCGCGCCCGGATGCGGGCACTCGGCCGCGACGCGACGCTCACCACCTCCGCCGGGCCGTACCCCGTGGACCTGCAGACCTTCCACTACGACTCCGAGTACGCCACGCACGGCGACGACGTGGGCGCCCCGGTCTCCGCGGAGGAGGCCGGGGCGCGCACTCTGTGGCGGGTCCGGTTCGGCCTCTTCACACTCGGCGAGCAGGGCGCGGCCGTACGGGCCGAGCCGTCGGACGGTCACGTCGAGGTGCGGGCCGACGGGGCCACCGCGCGCCTGCCGTACGCCGAGTTCGTCGAGGCGACGGTCGGGCGGCTGCCCGCGGACCATCCGCTGGACGCGGAGATCGCGATGGCCCTGCGGTGCCTCGCCTGACCCCCCGGACGGCGAAGGAGGACCGCTCCTCAGCACAGGATCTGCTCCTCGGCCAACGCTCCGTCGATGGCCCAGGCGGCGTTGATGAGGCCGATGTGGCTGAACGCCTGCGGGAAGTTGCCGAGCTGCTCGCCGGTGCCCGGCTCGATCTCCTCGGCCAGCAGGCCGACGTCGTTGACGTAGGAGATCGCGGTCTCGAACACCTCGCGCGCCTGCGCGACGCGTCCGGCCAGCGCGAGCGCCTGGGCCAGCCAGAACGTGCAGAGCACGAACGTGCCCTCGCCGCCCTCCAGGCCGTCCTCGTTGCGATAGCGGTAGACGAGGCCGTTCTCTCCGGTGAGCCGCTTGGCGACCGCGTCGATGGTCGCCAGCATCCGGGGGTCGTCCGCGGGCAGGAACCCGACGATCGGCATCATCAGCACGGACGCGTCCAGGTCCGGCGAATGGAACGCCTGGGTGAAGGCGCCCGCCTCCTCGCTCCACCCGTCGGCGAGAACGACCCGGCGGATCTCGTCCCTCGCCCGGCACCAGCGCGGCAGGTGACCTGCCGCGTCTAGCCGGTCCGCGAGCGCGATCGCCCGATCCACCGCCACCCAGCACATGACCTTGGAGTACACGTAGTGGCGGGGATCGCCGCGGATCTCCCAGATGCCGTGATCGGGGCGGCTCCACTGGTGGGCGGCGGCGTCGGCCAGCGCGACCAGGAAGCCGCGCTCGTCCGAATCGGCCCAGGAAAGCTGGTCAGCCAGCCGGTACGCCGCGCCGAGCAGCGCGCCGTAGACGTCGATCTGGGGCTGGCGCCACGCGGCGTTGCCCGTGCGCACCGGCCAGCTGTTCCGCCAGCCGCGCAGGTGCGGAAGCTCCCGCTCGGTGAGATCGCGCTCGCCGCCGATGCCGAACATGATCTGGAGGGTCCGGCCGGGCTCGTACGCCGCGGCCGCCGTCGTCATGAACGAGAAGAACTCGCTCGCCTCGTCGGGGCAGGCGGCGACCCACAGCGCGTCCATGGTGAAGCTCGCGTCCCGGATCCAGGCGTACCGGTAGTCCCAGTTGCGCTTCCCGCCCGGCTCCTCCGGCAACGACGTGGTGGCCGCCGCGACGATCGCGCCGGTGGGCTGGTAGCTCAGGCCCTGCAGGATCCGCCCGGAGTGGCGTACCAGGCCGAGGTAGTGCCCCTCGTATCGCTGGTGCGCCTTCGACCAGGACCGCCACGAGGTCAGGGTCGCCTCCAGCGCGGCGGCGATCTCCTCCGTGCCGCACACCTGGGGCTCCGGCTCGTCCAGCGCGGCCCAGCGCAGGGCGAACCGCAGCACCTCACCGGCCGCGAGGGTGACCGTCGCCGTGGCCTCCTCCCTCGTGATCACGAGGTCCACCGGGCTGGACAGGATGGTCTGACCGCACCCGCCACGCGACCTGATGCCCCCGTCCAGCACGGACATCAACGGCGTGACCAGCCCGTACTCCGGTCTCGGCCGGTAGCGGACGTCCACCTCGACGGACCCGCGTACGCACGTGGCCGAACGGAGCACCAGGTGTGGCGCGGACGCGCCGAGCCGGTGCGGGTCCGCGTCCGCCCCGGTCGCCAGCGCGTCGGTGAGGACCAGCGTGCCCGTCCCGGTCTCGAACATCGTCTGCAGCACCAGCGTGGCGTCCATGTAACGCCTGGAGACGGTGTACGGCCCCGACGGGCGGATCGACCACGATCCCGCGTCGTCGTCCAGCATCGCGGCGAAGATCGAGGGACTGTCGAACCGGGGCATGCACAACCATTCGATCGTGCCGTCCTTGGCCACCAGCGCCGCCGAATGCCGGTCGGACAACATCGCGTAGTCGGCGATCGCAGTCGTCGTCATGGTCCCTCCGGGGTCCACTCGGCACGCTTGCCCTCCCTCCACTGTGAACCACCGGGAAAGGGGCCCGCCCCCTCACCCCTCGGTCCCGCTGAGGCATGATGGGAAACCGTGGAGAGATCGTTAATCATCTATGACGGGGACTGCGGTTTCTGCACCACCGCCGCGGGCTTCATCGAGCGGCGGATGGACGTGCCCGCCGACATCAGGGCCTGGCAGTTCACCGATCTCGCGGCGCTGGGCACGACCCCGGAACGCGCGGAGTACGAACTGCTCTGGGTGGACACCCGGGGCCGCGTGTACGGCGGGGCACAGGCCGTCGCCAAGATCCTGCTCGCGGCGGGGCTGCCCTGGTCACCCCTGGGGGCCATCCTGCGCGTCCCGCCCTTCCGCTGGCTGGCCCACGGCGTCTACCGGCTGATAGCCGGCAACAGGCACCGCCTCCCCGGCGGCACCCCCATGTGCGTCCTGCCCGCCGACCGGCGCGGCGGCTGAGACGAGGCGCTCCGTCGGCAGGAAGGCGAGCAGCAGGCACAGCACGTGCGGCCAGAACATGATCGAGATGGTGGCGTAGACGACGACGTGGAACCCGGCGAGGGCGCCGACCGCGACGCGCTGCCACCGGCCGCGCAGGAACAGGACCACGGGTGAGCCCAGCTCCATCAGCATGATGCCCCACTGGGACCAGTGCAGCAGCCACGGATAGTCGAGCAGCAGGCGGCCGAACCCGGTGCCGCGGCGCATCACCGCGCGGACGAGGGTCGCGCTGTTCACCCATTCGACGCCGCCGAAGCGCAGCTTGGCGAAGGCCGAGAGGAAGTACGTCGCCACGACGGCGATCTGCACGCAGCGCAGCGCCCAGCCGGCCGACTCGGCCGAGCCGCGCTCCCGCAGCCGAGCCCCCGCCACGGTGGGCAGCACGGCGAGGGCCACGACGTACGCGATGCGGTCGTGGTCGACCTTCCCGAACGAGAAACTGATGATCAGCTGCTCGACGTAGAGCAGGAAGATCGCCGCGCCGAGGAGCCGCTGCCACCTGCCGGTGGGGGCGAGGGCGGCGGCGGCGAGCGCGAGCGGGATCAGCGTCCAGGTGACCACCGCGATGAGCTCGGGGGTCGGGCGCGGCAGGTGCAGCAGGTCGGCGACGATGAGCGGCTTGTAGAGCGCGGTCGCCGACGCGTGGTGCGAGCCGAGCGGGCGGAGCACCAGCAGGTCGAGCGGGATGAACAGGTACGCGGCGATCCGGAAGACCGCCACCCGCGTCAGGGGCACCGGGCCGAAGAACCAGCGGGCTAGCGCAGCCACTCGGCCACCACCTTCTCCTCGGTACCGACGAACCTGCGGTCGCGCAGCTTGAGATACCTCATGATCAGGCGGGCGCCGGTCCAGCGGGGCTCGTTCGGGCGGAGCCGGTCGTGGGCCTCGACGAGCCGGCCGACCAGCGCCGGCTGGGACTGGAAGCGCGGGACCTGCCCCTCGACCTCGGCGCGGTTCACGCCCACCACGACGGACTCCAACGGGACCTCGCGCCAGTTTCCGTCGGGCAGGCGCGCCTCCAGGACCATCACGTGGATGTTCCCGTTGGGCGGCGTGCTGGTGGAGTACATCCGGAACGGGCCGAAGGGGAAGGCGTCGTCGTCCCCCCAGAACGTGCCGACGACGAGCAGCGCCACGCACAGGCCCGTGGCGGCCAGCCGTACCGACCTGGCCCGGCCGGAGAGCCGCGCGGGAGGCGGCCCGGAAAGTGGCCCGGGAAGCGGCCCGGAAGGTGGCACCGGGGGCTGCGCGGGGGGCGCGCCGGACGTGATCATGACCGGCAAGTCTAGCGAGGGGATGCGACGTTCATCCGGTTTTCGCCAGTCATCCCGCGACACGCCGCGAGGCGCGCCGCCATGTTGCACCCATTGACTTCCACAATATGTGGGTATAAATACAGACGAAACAACATTGAAACGGCGGTGAATCAACATCATGTACGCCGAGGAGCGGCAGCAGGAGATCCTGCGCCGCGCGCGGGCCATCGGCCGGGTGGACGTGCTGACGCTGGCGGAGGAGTTCGCCGTCACCACGGAGACCATCCGCCGCGACCTGACCGTCCTGGAGCGGGCCGGCGTGCTGCGACGGGTGCACGGCGGCGCCATCCCGGTCGAGCGCCTGGGTTTCGAACCCGCGCTCGCCGCCAGGGACGAGGTGATGACCGAGGAGAAGGAGCGCATCGCCAAGGCCGCGCTCGCCGAACTGCCCGAGGACGGCGCGATCATCATCGACGCGGGCTCCACGACGGGCCGCCTGGCGCGGGCGCTTCCCGCCGACCGCGAGCTCACCGTCATCGTCAACTCACCGCCCCTCGCGACGTCGCTCGCGACCCGGGCGAACCTCAGCGTGATCATGCTGGGCGGCCGGGTGCGCGGCCGCACCCTCGCCACCGTCGACGACTGGGCGCTGCGCCCGCTCGCCGACCTCCACGTGGACGTGGCGTTCATGGGCGCGAACGGCTGCTCGGTCGCCAAGGGGCTGACGACGCCCGACCCGGCCGAGGCCGCGATCAAGCGGGCGATGATCGGCGCCGCGGAGCGCAGCGTCGTGCTGGCCGACCACACCAAGTTCTCCGGCGTCTACCTCACCCGGTTCGCCACGCTCTCCGAGATCGACATGGTGATCAGCGACGACGGGCTGGACCCGGCGGTCGCCGCCGACGTCGCCGCGTCGGGCCCCGAGGTGGTCCGCGCATGATCCTGACGCTGACGCTCAACCCGAGCCTGGACCGCACGATCGAGATCGCGGCGCTGGACCGGGGCGCCGTCATCCGCGCGGCGACGGCGCGGCTGGACCCCGGCGGCAAGGGCGTCAACGTCTCGCGCGCGCTGCTCGCCAACCGGATCAGGTCCTGCGCGGTCGTCCCGTACGGCGGCCACGAGGGGCGCCACCTCGTGGACCTCCTCTCGCAGGAGGGCATCGACATGATCGCGGTCCCGATCGCGGGGGCGACCCGGTCCAACGTCACGCTGGCCGAGCCCGACGGCACCAGCACGAAGGTGAACGAGCCGGGCACCCCGCTGTCCGCCGTCGAACTGGAGACCGTGGCGGAGGCGGTCCTCGGGGCCGCGCACACGGCGGACTGGGTGGTCGCGTCCGGCAGCCTGCCCCCGGGGGTGCCCTTCGACGTCTACGCCGGGCTGTGCCGCCGGTTCGCCGAGGCGGGGATCAACGTGGCCGTCGACACCAGCGGCCCGGCGCTGCCTGCCGCCGCGGCGGCGGGCCCCGCGCTGGTCAAGCCGAACCGGGAGGAACTGGCCGAGGCGACGGGGACGACGATCGGCTGCCTCGGCGACGTGATCGAGGCGTCGGAGAAGCTGCGCGCGATGGGCGCGGGCACGGTTCTGGCCAGTGTCGGGCCGGACGGGGCGGTCCTCCTGCAGGACGGCCGGATCTGGCACGGCGAGTGCCCCGTGGCCGAACCCAGGAGCACGGTCGGCGCGGGCGACGCCATGCTGGCCGGTTTCCTCGCGGCGGGGGCGAGGGGCGAGCGCGCCCTGGTCGAGGCGCTGGCCTGGGGGACGGCCGCCGTCGGCATGCCCGGCAGTCGTATGCCCGCGCCCGGGGACATCCGGCGCGACCTGGTGCGCGTCGGCCCGCCGGACCCAAGACGACCGCTGCGGTCCACGGACTGAAGCGGAGCACTTCACCCCCCATCGGAAGGAGCACCACCCATGACCGAATACACCCCCGCGGTCTACGGAACGGGAGTGAAGGCCACCATCCAACGCGTCGGCGGCCACCTCGCCGGCATGATCATGCCGAACATCGGCGCGTTCATCGCCTGGGGCCTGATCACCGCGCTCTTCATCCCCACCGGCTGGCTGCCGAACGAGGACTTCGCCAAGCTCGTCGACCCCATCATCAAGGCCCTGCTGCCGGTGCTCATCGGCTACACCGGCGGACGCATGGTCCACGGCCAGCGCGGCGCGGTCGTCGGCGCGGTGGCCACCATGGGCGTCGTCGTCGGCGCGGACATCCCGATGTTCCTCGGCGCGATGATCATCGGCCCGCTGGCCGCCTTCGTGATCAAGCTGGTGGACGGCTTCGTCCAGCAGCGCACCCGGGCCGGTTTCGAGATGCTGGTGGACAACTTCACCGCCGGCATCGCGGGCGCGGGTATGGCCCTGCTCGGCATGTGGGGCATCGGCCCGATCGTCCGGGTGGTCACCGACGCCGCGGGGGAGGCCGTCGAGTGGCTCATCGGCAACAGCCTGCTGCCACTCGCCTCGGTGCTGATCGAGCCCGCCAAGGTGCTGTTCCTCAACAACGCGATCAACCACGGCGTCCTCGGGCCGCTCGGCGTCGCGGAGGCGGTCAAGCACGGCAAGTCGATCCTGTTCATGCTGGAGTCGAACCCGGGCCCCGGCCTCGGCCTGCTCCTCGCCTACCTGTTCTTCGGCCCGCGCTCGCTGCGGCCGTCCACCCCCGCCGCCATGATCATCCACTTCCTCGGCGGCATCCACGAGATCTACTTCCCGTACGTGCTGATGAAGCCGCGGCTCATCCTCGCGGTGATCGCCGGTGGCGCGGCCGGGGCCTTCACCTTCCTGATCACCGGCGCCGGGCTCGTCGCGACCCCGTCGCCCGGCAGCATCTTCGTCTACCTCGCGGTGACCCCCAAGGGTGGCTGGTTCGGCGTGCTCGCCGGCGTGGTCATCGCCACCGCGGCCTCCTTCGCCGTCGCCGCCGTACTGCTCGGCTTCGGCAGGAAGTCGGGCGACGACGAGACCCCCGCCGACGAGACCCCCGAATCCCAGCCCGCTCCCCAGGAGGCGTGACCGACATGGCCGACATCGAGACCACCGACATCCGCAAGATCGTCGTGGCCTGCGACGCGGGGATGGGCAGCAGCGTGATGCTGGCCAGCCAGCTCCGCAAGCAGCTCAAGGGCCTCGGGATCGAGGTCCAGCACACCCCGGTCAACTCGATCCCCGCCGACGCCGACGTGGTGGTCTGCCACAAGGGGCTCGCCGACCGGGCCAGGAAGACCGCGCCGGACACCGTCCTCATCCCCATCACGATCTTCATCGGGGACCCGGCGGTCACGAGGCTCGTCACCACCATCAAGAACGGCGGGACGGTGCATGGCTGACCCGGCGCCGCTCCCCCTCGACCCGCGCGCCGTACTGCTCGACGCCTCCGCGGCGGACCGCGAGGACGCGATCCGCCTGTGCGGGCGGGCCCTCGTCGCCGTCGGCGCGGTCGAGGAGCCGTACGTCGAGACGATGATCGAGCGCGAGCGTTCGATCTCCACCTACGTCGGCGAGGGGGTGGCCATCCCGCACGGCACGCTCGCCGCCAAGGACGCCGTCCACCACGACGCCGTCTGCGTCCTGCGCTTCCCCGGCGGCGTCGACTGGGGCGGCGAGCGGGTCGTCGTCTGCGTCGGCATCGCCGCCCGGGGCGACGGCCACGTACAGCTGCTCTCCGAGCTGGCGCAGATCCTGCTCGATCCGGACCGCGTCCACGCCCTGCGGGAGGCGACCCGGGTCGAGGAGGTCGTTCACCTGTTGCGATCCGACGGACAACCCACCGAAGAGGAGACCACGTGAAGGTCGCCCGATTCCACGCGCCCGGCGACATCCGCATCGAGGACGCGCCCGAGCCCGTCGCCGGACCCGGAGAGGTCAAGATCCGGGTACGCGCCTGCTCCACCTGCGGCACGGACGCGAAGATCCTCAGACACGGGCACCACCACATCAGGCCGCCCAGGGTCATGGGCCACGAGATCGCCGGGGAGGTCACCGAGACCGACGTCCCCGGCTGGGCGCCCGGCGACCGCGTCCAGGTGATCGCCGCCATCCCCTGCGGGACGTGCGGGGAGTGCCGCCGCGGCCGGATGACGGTCTGCCCGAACCAGGAGTCGATGGGCTACCACTACGACGGCGGCTTCGCCGAGTACATGGTCGTCCCGGCCAAGGTCCTCGCCGTCGACGGTCTCAACCGCGTCCCCGACGGCGTGAGCTTCGCCGAGGCGTCGGTGGCGGAACCGCTCGCCTGCGTGCTCAACGGGCAGGAGCTGGCCCGGGTCGGCGACGGCGACGACGTGCTCGTCATCGGCTCAGGCCCGATCGGCTGCCTGCACGTACGGCTGGCCCGCGCGCGGGGTGCCGCCCGGGTGTTCCTCGCCGACGTCAACGCCGACCGGCTCGCGCTCGCCGCCGACCTGGTCCGGCCGGACGCCGCCGTGCACGGCGAGGACATCGCCGAGGAGGTGCTCAAGCTGACCGAGGGCCGGGGCGCCGACGTCGTCATCACCGCCGCGGCCTCCGGAGCCGCCCAGGAGCAGGCGCTGCGGATCGCGGCGCGGCAGGGACGGATCAGCTTCTTCGGCGGCCTGCCCAAGGACGATCCGATCATCCGCTGCGACTCCAACCTCGTGCACTACAGGGAGCTGACGATCGTCGGCGCGAACGGGTCGAGCCCGGCCCACAACGCGCGGGCGCTGCGGTTGATCGCCGAAGGATCGGTCCCCGTGGCCGACCTGATCACCCATCGGCTCCCGCTCTCCGGCGTCCTCGACGGCATCGACATCGTCAGCCGCGGCGCCGCCATCAAGGTCACCGTCGAGCCTTGACCCCCTCCCCCCCGAACCTCCGTAGAGAAAGGTCCACGACGATGCCGGAGAGGACAGTCGTCATCGCCTCACGTACCGGCCTGCACGCCAGGCCGGCCAAGATCTTCGTCGAGGCGGCGGCCCGGCAGGGAACGCCGGTGCGCATCCGGGTCGGCGACGGGAAGCCGGTTCCGGCGAACAGCATCCTCGCCGTGCTGGCGCTGGGCGCCGTCCACGGCACGGAGGTCACCCTCGACGCGGACGGCCCGGACGCGGACACCGCGCTCGACTCCCTCGCCGAGCTGCTCGCCCGCGACCTCGACGCCGATGAATGAGGCTCCGGAGGGCCGGACGCCGGTGATCGGGACGCTGCGCGGGCTCGGGGTCAGCCCCGGCCTGGCGGCGGGCCCGGTGTGCCGGATGGAGGACGCCTCCCGTCTGTCCGGCGGCCCATGGACCGCCGCGAGCCCCGCGGTGGAGGCCGACACCGCCGTACGGGCGCTGCTGGCCGCCTCCCTCAGCCTCTCCGCGCTGGCGGAGAAGGCCGCCGAACCCGAGGCCAGGGCGATTCTCGAGGCGCAGTCCTTCATCGCCGCCGATCCTCTCCTCCAGGAGTCCGTGGAGGAGAACGTCCGGAACGGCATGCACGCGCTGGACGCCATCACGGCCGCCTGCGCGCGCCACCGCGAGGCGCTCGTCGCCGCGGGCGGCTACTTCGCCGAGCGCGCGGCCGACCTGGACGACATCAGGAACCGCGCCGTCGCCGCCGCGCGGAACCTGCCGATGTCCGCGCTCCCCGACCCCGGCCATCCGTTCGTCCTCGTGGCCGAGGACCTCTCGCCCGCCGACACCGTCGCGCTCGACCCGGCGACGGTGCTCGCGGTGGTCACGGAGAAGGGCGGGCCCACCAGCCACACGGCCATCCTCGCCCGCGCGCGCGGCGTGCCCGCCGTGGTCGCCTGCCGTGGCGCGCGGGAGCTCCGCGACGGGACCCTGGTCGCCGTCGACGGCGCGCTCGGCGAGGTCCGCACCGGCATCGGCGAGGAGGAGGCGGCCGGGATCATGCGGCGAGCGGCCGAGAAGCGGGACCGGCTCCGGACGAGCACCGGGCCCGGCCGCACCGCCGACGGGCACCCGGTGAAACTGCTGCTCAACATCGGCTCGGCGGCCGATCTGGGCACGGAGGTCGCCGCCGAGGGCGTCGGGCTGTTCCGCACCGAGTTCCTCTTCCTCGACCGGCGCACGGCCCCGGAGATGGACGAGCAGGTCGCCGCGTACGAGGCGGTCTTCCGTGCGCTTCCCGGCGACCGCGTGGTGGTGCGCACCCTCGACGCGGGCACCGACAAGCCGCTGCCGTTCCTCGGCCTGCCCGAGGAGACCAACCCCGCGCTCGGCGTGCGCGGGCTTCGTGTGGCGCGGGCCCGGCCGGAGGTGCTCGACACGCAGCTCGACGCCATCGCCGCCGCCGCGCGGGCGGCCGGGGTACGGCCGTGGGTGATGGCCCCCATGGTCACCACCGTGGCGGAGGCGGCGGACTTCGCCCGCCGGGCCCGGTCCCGGGGCATCGCCGACGTCGGCGCGATGGTGGAGGTGCCCGCCGCCGCGCTGCGGGCGTCCCGGCTCCTGGCCGAGCTCGACTTCCTCAGCGTCGGCACCAACGACCTGAGCCAGTACACCTGCGCGGTGGACCGCCAGCACGGTGAGCTCGCCGACCTGCTCGACCCGTGGCAGCCCGCGCTGCTGCGGCTGGTCGCCGAGTGCGCCGACGCGGGCAGGCGGGCGGGCAAGCCCGTCGGCGTCTGCGGTGAGGCCGCGGCGGATCCGCTGCTTGCCCCCGTACTGGCCGGGCTCGGCGTCACGAGCCTGTCCATGTCCGCCCTGAGCGTGCCCGCCGTACGGGAGGCCCTGGCCGCCCGCACCATGGCGGAGTGCGAGCACGCGGCGAGGTCCGCGCTGGAGGCCGACGGCCCGGCCGAGGCGCGCCGTCACGCGGGGTGATCTGAGCGGCCCCGGAAGCGGGCAGAACAGAGAGCGTGGACAAGTCTCATCTCTCTGTGACGGTGCACTCCGACGCGAGCCCGGAGCGGGTGTTCGCCGTCCTGACCGACTGGCCGAGGCACGAGGAGTGGATGTTCCTGACCCGCGCGCGGGTCACCGCCGGGGACGGCCACAGCGCCGGCAGCGGCCTGGCCGCGTTCACCGGGGTCGGGCCGCTGGGCTTCCTCGACACGATGGAGATCACCCGGTGGAACCCGCCGCACACCGTCGAGGTGCGGCACACCGGGTGGCTCGTCCGGGGAACCGGCGTCTTCCACGTGTTGCCGAGGGCGGGAGGCGGCAGCACGATCGTGTGGCAGGAGGACCTGGACATCCCTCTCGGCCTGGCCGGGCGGCTCGGCTGGCTGGCGGCCAAACCCGTCACCGCCGCCGTGCTCCACCTCTCGTTGCGGCGCCTGGCCGAGCTGAGCCGTACCTGAACCCGGGGCTCCGACCCCCGGCGCGTCTGGGACCCTGGGAGGCCGGGGAAACGGAAACAGAGACCGCCGAGGTGCCGCGATTGAACCCGCCAGAGACGCACGGGCGAGGCCCGCGGGACGAGCGAGCGCCGGCGCGCCGGCGCGTGATCGCGGTCCTCGCCGCCCTGCTCACCATCGCCGCCGGGCTCGGGATCCGGGCCGTGGGAGACGGTCCGGTGACCAAGTACGGCGGGGACGCGCTCTACACGCTCCTGCTGTACACGCTGGTCCTGGTCGTCGCGCCCCGGACGCGACCCGCGGCGGCGGCCGCGGGGGCGCTCGCCGTGAGCTGGGCGGTGGAGCTCTTCCAGCTCACCGGCGTCCCCGCCGAGCTCGCGGCGCGCAGCGTGCTCGCCCGTCTGGTGCTCGGCACCTCGTTCAACCCGCCCGACCTGTTCTGGTACGCCGTGGGAGCCGCGCTGGGCTGGACCGCCCACGCCCTGGCGGACCGGGGCGCCGGCCGGATCGTTCAGCGGTCGAGCCGCTGGTAGCGGCGCGCGGACAGCGGCAGGAAGACCAGCGTGAGCAACACCGGCCAGCCGATCGCCAGCGGCAGCGCGTGCTCGGCGGCCCAGGAGTCGCCGCCCCAGCCGGGGTTGCCGAACAGCTCGCGGCAGGCGGCGACCGTGGCCGACAGCGGGTTCCATTCGGAGATCGTCCCCATCCAGCCCGGCATCAGCGCCGGTGAGACGAAGGTGTTGGCGAGCATGGTGAGCGGCATCAGCGGCATCCACGCCGCGCTCGCCGACTCCGGGGTGAGCATCAGCCCGAGATAGATGCCGACCCAGATGAGCGCGAAGCGCAGGAGCAGCAGCAACCCCACGGCGGTCAGGGCGTTCCCGATCCCCCGGTGCCAGCCCCAGCCGACCGCGAGTCCGCATCCGAGCAGCACGGCCAGTTCCAGTACGGAGTTGACCATGTCGGCGACGGCCCGGCCGAGCACCACCCCGGACCGCGAGATCGGCATCGAGCGGAAGCGGTCGGTGATCCCTCGGGCGGCGTCGTTGGTAACGATGATCATGGTGGTCATCACGCCGAGCGTCATCGTCTGGGCGAACATCCCGGGCATCAGGAACTCCCGGTAGTCGCCTCCCCCGGCGACGTTCATGGCGCTGCCGAGGACGAAGCCGAACAGCAGCACCATCACGATCGGGAACAGCAGCAGGTTGAGGATCGCGGCCGGGTTGCGGACCAGGTGGACGAAGTAACCGCGGGCGATCACGCGGCCGTCCGCGAACGTCCAGCGCAGCCGCTGGAGCCGGGAGCGGGGGATCACGGGAGCGATGAGCGTGGTCATGCCGCCGCCTTCCTCCCGGACTCCCCGGTCAGGCTGAGGAACACCTCGTCCAACGTCGGGCGGCGCAGCGCGACGTCCTCGACCGCGATGCCGCGCTCTCGCAGCTCGCGTACGACCTCGGTCAGCGCGCCGATCCGGTCGCGTACGGGAACGGTCAGGCGGCGGGCGTCGGGATCCGCGGCCGGTTCCGCGCCCGCCGCCGCGGCCAGGACGCGGGCGGCTTCGGCGAGGTCGGCGGCGTCGCGGACGACCAGATCGATCTGGTCACCGCCGATCATCGACTTGAGCAGGTCCGGGGAACCGCCCGCGATCACGCGTCCCGAGTCGATCACGGCGATCTGGTGGGCGAGCTGGTCGGCCTCGAACAGGTACTGCGTGGTCATCAGCACCGTGCTGCCCGCCGCCGCCAGGTCGCGCACCGCCTGCCACACCTCGTTGCGGTTGCGCGGGTCGAGCCCCGTGGTGGGCTCGTCCAGGAACAGCACGCGCGGGGCGAGGACGAAGGCCGCGGCCAGGTCCAGGCGGCGCCGCATGCCGCCCGAGTAGTGCTTGACCCGTTTCCCCGCGTCGTCGGCGAGGCCGAACCGGTCCAGCAGTTCCCCCGCCCGGCGGCGGGCGGTGGCCGCGTCCAGGTGGTAGAGGCGCCCCCACATCTCCAGGTTCTCCCTGCCGGTGAGGATCTCGTCCACGGCCGGTCGCTGCCCGGCGAGGCCGATGCGGTAGCGCACCTGGGCCGGTTCGGCGGTCACGTCGAAGCCGGCGACGACGGCACGTCCCGCGTCCGCCCGCAGCAGCGTGGTCAGGACGCGTACCGCGGTGGTCTTGCCCGCGCCGTTCGGACCGAGCAGGCCGCACACCGTCCCCTCCGGAACGGTCAGGTCGAACCCGTCGAGAGCGTGGGTGTCGCCGTAACGCTTGCGCACGCCCTCGGCGACGACTGCAAAGGAATCCATGCGGCTCATTGTGAGACATCAATGTCCCAAAAACAAGCGCCACAGTCTCGTTATGGAAAGCACTGTAGCCTTTGGCCGTGAGCGCGACGCGTCAGCCTGTCTCCGAGGAGCCCGAACCCGACCCGCGGAAGCCGGAGGCTCGCGAGTCCGGAACGCGGGGCCGCACCCGCCGGGCCATTTTGGGCGCGGCCGCCTCGGTCCTCGCCCGCGACCGGGCCGCCACGCTGGCCGACATCGCGGAGGCCGCGCAGGTGGGCCGGAGTACGCTGCACCGCTACTTCCCCGACCGGCAGGAACTGCTCAACGCGACCGTCGTCGACTCCTTCCATGTGGTCGAGCAGTCCGTGGCGGCGGCGGCGATCGACCAGGGACCTCCCCTTGAGGCCATGCGCCGCCTGATCACGGCCATGGTGGACGTCGGCGACCGGCTCGCGTTCCTCTTCGGCGATCCGCGCGTGCTGGAGGAGTTCAGCGCCTGCTTCGAGCCGGACCTGTCCGTGCCGACCGCGATCAGCCTCATCGAGCGCGGCCAGGCCGAGGGCGTCTTCGACCCGCAGGTCAGCGCCGAGTGGATCCAGCAGATGCTGTACGCGGTCACCTACACCGGATGGGAGGCCGCGGCGAAGGGCCTGCTGCCCCGCCACGGCGTGGCCTCCACCGTCATCCGCACGTTCGAGAACGGAGTGACCGCCCAGGGGTGACCGCCCAGGGGTGACCGCCCAGGGGCGGCCAGGGGCCGGCGCGAACGGCTCGGCCACTGCGGGTTGAGTGGCCCTCCGGGATGCGATCTCCGCCCCGGGCCGCGATGGGTGGCATGGGGCCTCAGGTGTTGCGGGCGCGGAAGGCGGCGGTCTTGACCCGGTTCTGGCACGGGGTCGAGCAGAACCGGCGCGTCCCGTTGCGGGAGACGTCGACGTAGACGCGATCGCAGTGCGGGGCCGTGCACACGCCCAACCGGTCGTACAGCTCGCTCCCGAGGACGACGGCGAGGCCGGTGGCACAGCTCGCCGCCCAGTCGCCGGCCAGCGTGCCGCCGCGCCCGTGGAAGTGCACGTGCCACGGCTCCCCGTCGTGCCGGTCGAGGTGCGGCCGGGCGTCCGTCTCGTCCAGGAGACGGTTCACACCGTGCGCGGCCGTGTCGATGTCGCCTTTCGCCACCGACTCGAAGACCACGCGCAGCGCCTCGGCGACAACGGTGAGCTCGTCCGCCTCCCTCGCGCCGAGCCGGTACGGCCCCTGCTCGCCCATCCCGAGGACGCGGGCGACGACGGCCGATCGTTCCTCGCCCGCCGGAGGCGTGTACACCCTGCCTCGGGACTCGCCGGCGGTCAGTGTGTTGACCAGGGTGACGGCGACCGCCACCACCGCGTCTGTGTGACTGTTGAAATTCACTTGACCAGTTACACCTTCGGGATTTAGTTTGTGACTGGCAAAAGCATATGTGGCAGTTACAAGGAGGAGCCATGCTCACGTTCGACACCGCCAGGAAGTGGATCGACCGCTGGGACCGCCAGCAGGAGGGCTACCTCCCCGGCCGTGAGGAGCGGTTCAGGGCGCTGATCGACGCGGTCGAGGCGGGAGTGGACCGGCCCGACCCCCTCGTGATCGATCTCGGCTGCGGCCCCGGCTCACTGGCCGCCCGGCTGCTGCGCCGGCTTCCGTGGGCCAGGGTCGTCGCGGTGGACACCGATCCCCTGCTGCTGTCGCTGGGTGAGGCGGGCTACGGCCACACGTCGGGGTTGCGCTTCACCTCACTCGACCTGCGCACCCCGGGATGGAGCGCCGAACTCGGCCTGGACCGTCCGGCCGACGCCGCCGTGAGCACCACCGCGCTGCACTGGCTGCCCGAGGAGCACCTCCGGGCGATGTACAAGGAGCTGGCCACCGTGCTGCGCCCCGGCGCGCTCTTCCTCAACGGCGACCATCTCGACGCCGACGAGGCGACCCCGACCCTGGCCAGGCTCGAACGCGCCGTGCACGAGAGCGAGGAGCGCCGGGCCTTCGCCGACGCGCGTCCCGAGGACTGGCGCCAGTGGTGGGACGCGGTCCTCGCCGACCCCGCGCTCGCCGAGGCCGGCGCCGCCCGCGCGCGCAGCGCCGCCGCCGTCGAGCACCACGGATCGGAGTCCAACCTGCTGTCCACCCACGTCGCCGCCCTGCGCGACGCGGGCTTCGAGCAGATCGGCACGCTCTGGCAGCGCGGGAACAACCGCCTCCTCTGCGCCGTACGGGCGTGACGTGACCTCGGCGCGTGTCCGTCAGGAGCCCAGCGGAGGAGCCTTCCTGGCGGAGCCGCGATAGAGCTCGGCGTCGTACCGGCGGTCGTTCTCGTCCAGCTTCGCGTCGGCCGCCTCGACCAGATCGACGCCGAGGACGTCGGCGAGTCGGACGAGGTAGGCGGTCACGTCACCGAGTTCCGACCGCACCCGGGCGCGGATCTCCGGGCTCAGATCCGCGCACTCGTCCGAGGTCAGCCACTGAAACTCCGCCACCAACTCCCCCACCTCGCCGGCCAGCGCCATCGCCAGGTTCTTGGGCGTGTGGAACTGCTCCCAGTCGCGGGCGCGGGCGAACTCGCGCAGCCGTACGGCCAGTCGGTCCAGCTCGGTCGTCACGTCTCGCGACCCTACCCGCCGCCCGCCCGGGGATCTTCCTCAACCTCCCCGGAGCGGTGGAGCCGGACGGTACCAGCCAGCTCTGGAACTCCGTGAAGAGTCAAGCCGTGCGCCCCCGCGCCTCAGGCCGTGCTATTCGTCAGGCAGCAGGTACCGCCAGGAGAGCACGAAGAGCACCCTCGAACTGGTCGTGAAAAGCGACCGGCCGTACTCCTGCCCAGCGGGAACCGCCTCGGTGATCGCACTCACCGCCGCCCCCTCGAGGTCCTTCTGCCAAACCGGGTCCACCGAGCCCGAAGGCTCCGGGACCCCCGCGGGCCACGGCGCCGGCTTGCCCTCCGCCGACGCGGCCCCTTCGGCGACTACTCGGACGCGGGTGGCAACGTAGTCGGTGCCCTCCGCAGCAGCCCTGGTCGCCAGGCCTTCCATCAGCTTCTTCGCGTCCGAGAGCTCCTTCGGGTAGAAGTCCGCGACCTGGTCCAGGGCCGGGGCCCGGACCTCCAGCAACTTTCCGTCCTTCCCCCGTACTCCGAGGACGGTGGTCGGCACGTCCGTCACCGCCGGCGCGCCCGGCTTCGGCTCCGCGGTCGGCGGTTGCCCGGTCAGGTAGTTCTCCAACGACGCGACCGTCTCGCTCGCCTCGGCATCGGTGAGCCTCAGCTGCTTGCTCGCGTCGGCGATCACTAGGCCGTCGCTGTACAGCACCACCCTCGGCGGACGCAGCACGTTCGTCGTCGGGGTCACGAATCCGTCTTCGGCTCCCCACAAGGCGACCGGCTTCGCCGGCCCGTCGTCAGCCGGGGTCGCCGTTGTGTCCGATTCCGTTCTTCCACAGGCCGCGGCCATGGACAGCACCGCCACGAGCAGGATCATTCGTAATCTCATCCCCCAGAAACGTAAATCCCCCTCATATCGGTTCAGCCGGCGTCGTATTTCGCGGGTGTTCGGCCTGCCGAGGCCGTAGGACTACGGCGAGACGACTGCCATCTACCCGAGGAACGATCTGCGGCACGCAGCCCTGTCCACCTGGCTCAACGCCGGAGTGGACGCCACCGAGGTAGCCGCCCGCGCGGGTAACAGCGTGGAAGTTCTCCTGAAGCGCTATGCCAAGTGCCTGGATGGCCGTCAGGAGCAGAACAACCGCCGGATAGAGGCTGCGTTGACCCGATGAAAGCTGGTCCACAACTGGTCCACAACCAGCGAGCGCCAATGAGAACGGGCAGGACTCCATGAGACTGGAGACCCGCCCGTTCCTACGTCGTTCGCCCTGGTCAGCGGCTAGATCCGCTGGTCAAGATTGTGTGCCCCCTGCAAGATTCGAACTTGCGCTCCCGGCTCCGGAGGCCGGTGCTCTATCCCCTGAGCTAAGGGGGCTCAACGAGAGTTAAGGCTACCAGTTCCGGGGGACTCCTCGCGCACAACGATATGCGCCGTCTTTGCGACGATCCGGCGAAAGTCGCGCGTGGACCCCCGGGGAGGAGTTAGCTTGGCGCCCGTGAACGACGTTCTGGGCCGAGTACTCGTCGTGGACGACGACGAGGTCATCAGGCAGCTCATCGCGGTCAACCTGACCCTGGAGGGGTTCGAGGTGGAGACCGCGCACGACGGGCAGGACTGCCTCGACCGCGTCCACGAGGTCGATCCCGACATCATCACGCTGGACGTGATGATGCCGCGCCTGGACGGCTGGGAGACCGCGACCCGGTTGCGCACCGACAGGAGCACCAGCCACATCAAGGTCGTGCTCATCACGGCGCGGGCGCAGGAGGACGACAGGCGGCGGGGGCTGGGCATCGGGGTCGACGCCTATCTCACCAAGCCGTTCGACCCGGCCGAGTTGATCGACGTCGTCCGCGAACTCGCCGACGGAAGCGCCCTATCGTCGTAAGTATGAAGCTGGCGGTATGGCGCGAATCCGGACCTGTCCCACGTGACCGGGCTCGGGACCTGTTTCTCGACGGTCCACCGGAGCCGGACGAGGACTTCGCCGAGGCTTTCGCCGAACTCTTCCCCGGCGTACGGATCGACGACATCGTCCCGGAGCGGATAGACGAGATCTCGAACGCGGTCTTCCGGCTCGCCCGGGAGCACGGCCTGGTCTGCTACGACCCGCAGCGCGACCTCGTGCACAACCTCGAACCGCGCGGCGTCCATCCCCAGTTGGAGATGCACACGGGTGACGGGATGATCGTGACGGACCCCGACCTGAGACTGATCGCCGACGTGCTGGGCACGCTCTCGTCGGAGAATCCGTTCGTCGCGCTCGTCTGTTTCGGCCAGCATTTCATCCAGGTCTCTCCCGGATACGAGCTGGAGTTCAAGGAGGGCGGGAAGATCCGCGGGACCGTGACCACCGATCTCGCCGAGGTGCGCCGCGCCTTCCTTGAGTACGCCACGGGCGACCGGGCGTTCCTTCAGCGCCACGAGTGGAAGCCCGTGTAGGCGCGCCTTCTCCGCCGGTTCACGCCGCCCGATCCCGTACGGCGTCCGCGGCCTGGTCGAGGAACCCGGCCATCCGGTCGGGGGCGGCGAGTACGGTCAGGTGGCCCCGCCCGGAGATCCGGGTGAGGCTGCCGTTCCGGCAGGCCCGCAGGAAGTCGAGCTCGTTCACCCGGAAGGGATCGCGGGCCCCGTTGACCAGCCACACCCGGCCCGGATAGCGCGCCAGGGACACGACGGGATCCTCGGACGTCACCGCCTCGACCACCGAGGGGACGACCTCGCAGAACAGGCCGCCCGCCACGACGGCCTCCCCGGCGGGCCCCGGCAGGGCGCGCCGGAAGCCGGACGCGCTGATCCGGTTCGCCAGCGCGGGATACCCGGCGGCGAGCCGCCCGGCGAGCCGGTAGACGCGGGCGAAGGCGCCGCCCGGACGGGCCGTACAGCCGATGGCGACCAGGCCGGCCACCATCGACGGGTGGCGGGCGGCGGTGGCGATGCCGACGTAGCCGCCGAGGGACAGCCCGGCCACGAGCGCCCGCCCGCCGAGCCCGGCGATGCACTCCGCCACGACGTCGCACGCCGCGTCCATGTCGTACGGCATGCCGCTCAGGGAGCCGTGTCCCGGCAGGTCGGGCGCGGCCGACGGGCTGCGCAGCAGCGATCTCACGGGCGACCACATCGAGCCGGTGACCCGGATCCCGTGGACGAGGACGACGGGAAGATCCGCCATGACCACCCTCCTGTGTCAGAGCACCAGACACACAACGCGACGTTGCGTTGCATACGCATCAAACCACAACGCAACGATGCGTTGCGAATGGCGATAAGGTGACCCCCATGGCACCGCGCAGGAAACACGACATCCTCAACGCGACCCTGGACCTGCTCGCGGAGAAGGGCTATGAGGGCCTGACGGTCGAGGGCGTGGCCGAGCGGTCCGGGGTCAACAAGACGACCATCTATCGGTGGTGGCCGTCGAAGGCCGCCCTGCTCGGCGCGGCACTGGTCGAGGCGCGGGCGCTCGACTTCGAGGCGCCCGACACCGGCTCACTGCGCGGCGACCTCCACGCCGTGGTCGAGGCGACCGCGCGGCTGCTCACCACTCCCCCCGCGTCCGACATCGCCGTCGCCGCGCTCGGAGCCGCCGCGGGCAACCCCGAACTGGCCGCCGCGATCCAGGGCTTCTTCGCCGACAGGTACGCCCGGGAGCTGCCCATCTTCGAGCGCGCCCGGGCCCGTGGGGAGATCGACGACGAGCCGGATCCGATGATGATCATGGATCTGCTGGCCGGAGCCGTCTGGCTGCGCGTGGTGTTCCGCGGGTTGCCGCTCGACGAGAGCTTTACCGGCGACGCGGTCAGTGTCGTGCTCGGCGGGGTAGCAGCGGAGCCAGGCTCCCGCCGCGGCGACTGAACCGCGCGCGAGGGCCCATCCATGCCACGTCGTCCATCCCACTCCACGTCGTCCATCCCACCGAGCCTGAACGCAGCGGAAACCCGAAAGGAGGGAGGGGCGACCTTCCCCACCTCACGCGGGAGGGGTGTTCGCCCCGGAATCCCGATGATCGATCGCGAGTTCAGCCCATCCCAGCTCCCGCGCGAGGCGCCCTCGCGGCGCGGGATCCGCCGCGGGCTCCTCTTCGGAGCCACCGCGCTGCTGTTCGTCACAGGTACGGGCCTGGCTGCCCCGGGCGCCCAGGCGAGCGTCCCGGGCAACCGCACCCAGCCGAGCCCGTCGCCGACCGGAGCCCCCGCCGAGTCCCCGACCGGGGGCCGGGGGCCGGGCGGCCACATGATGGAGGGCCCGCTCGGCGCCGTCCACGGTGAGCTGGTCGTCCCGAAGCGCGGCGGCGGCTACCAGACCGTCACCACGCAGACCGGGAAGGTGACCTCGATCAAGAAGGACTCCGTCGCGCTCAAGAGCACCGACGGCTTCGCCCGCACCTACAGGATCGACGACTCCACCCGGGTCTGCGCCGGCCGCAGGGGCCTCGACGAGATCAAGGCCGGTGACACGGTGTGGGTGATCAGCCCCGGCAAGGAGAACAACGCGACCGCCGCCCTGTTGGTCGACCTCAGCCGTCCGCAATGGTCGGTAGGGCACGGCGGCGGCGGATCCCCGGCGCCGACGACCTCACCGTCGTGATCGGAACCGTCGTGATCGGAGGTACGGGCGGTCGCCGGAGGTGTCCTCCGGCGACCGCCCGGCCGCGGGTCAGGTCGTCGAGAACGTGAACCAGTTGAGGTTGACGAAGTCGGCGGGCTGCCCGCTGCTGAACGTCAGGTAGACGGTGTGCGTTCCGGTCACGCCGGAGATGTTCGCGGGGACCGTCTGCCAGCTCTGCCAGCCGCCCGTCGATCCGACCGCGAAGCTGCC
This sequence comes from Microtetraspora glauca, assembly GCF_040656155.1. NCBI lineage: Bacteria > Bacillati > Actinomycetota > Actinomycetes > Streptosporangiales > Streptosporangiaceae > Microtetraspora > Microtetraspora glauca. The sequence goes on along the minus strand of NZ_JBFALK010000001.1, from coordinate 608,929 downwards.
GACGGGCGTGCCGGTCCGGCTGTCCAGCCGGACCTCGACGAGCCCGCTGACGCCGCCCGCCGCGCCGGAGGCGACCCTCGCCTTGAACTGGGTGGCCGCCGTGCCGCCGAACTGCACGTTGTCGTACCGCAGCCAGTCCCCGTTGCCGATGTAGGCCACGTTCTGGCCGCCGCCGGTGTCGGTCGTGGTCTCCAGCGACGTGCCGGACTGCTCCTGGTACGCCTCGGCCTCGATCCTGCCCCGCGCGTCGACGCCGCCGCCCGTGGGGGAAGCCGACGGGGAGGGTGACGGGGACGGGGAGGGCGACGGTGAGGGTGAGGGCGACGGGGAGGTCCCGCCCGCGCTCGTCGCCGTCGAACGGGCCGGGACATTGAGCGTCGCGCCGTCCGAGAAGGTGACCGTACGGCCGGCCGTGCCGAAGTTGTGCGCCACGTACGTCCGCGTCGAGCCGTTCACGAAGACGGCGGCGGTCGGGATGTTCGCGGTCACGGCGGTGTCGACCGTTCCCAGCCTGGCCAGGTTGTAGATCCAGTGATAGGTGTGCGCCAGGGACTCGCCCGACTCCGGCGTCAGCGTCGTGTAGCCGCCGTCCCAGTTCGCCTTGGCCGCGGCCGGGTCGGCGAGGGCGCGGAACTCCCAGACGACGTCCTTCCACTCGACCGCCGGTCCCGGGTTGTTCGCCTCCATCTCGGCGAGGTTCTGCCGCACATCGGCCTGGTAGAGGCCGTGATAGAGCGAGCCGCCCGTGATCGGCAGCATGTTGATGCCGTGGATCTCCTCGGGGTTGGCCGTCCACCAGGTGGAGTACGCGGCGCCGCTGCCCCAGATCATGCCGGCCGTGTCGTGGCCGAACCCGGAGGGGAAGACCACGTTGTCCTTGTCGAACCAGTACTGCGCGATGGCCGACGTCTGGGTCGTGTACAGGTAGATGCCGAGGTCGCGCAGGGCGGTGTCACCGGTGGCCGCGCCCAGCAGGATGGCGCCGTTCGCGAAGTTCATCCCTTCCGAGGAGGACTCCTCGTTGTTGCCGGCCGCGAACCCCTGGTGCCCGGAGGCCCAGCCGTTCCCGGCGTACGCGTCGAAGTTGCGCAGGAACGGGAACCGGGTGTCCGACCTGTCCCCGTTGTTGGCGTCGGAGGCGAGCAGCTTGGCCATCGGCCCCCAGCTCGCCGCCCACGCGGAGTCGTACCGCGCCACCGTGGCGGCGGCCATCAGGTAGTAGCCGTAGTGGAAGTGGTGGTCGTTCACCTCGGTGTCGCTGCCGTACGACGCGGGGTATCCGGTGAGCACGCCCCAGGTCGCGTCGTAGCGGAACTGCTCGCCGCCCGCGGTGAACCAGCTCTCCAGCTTCGCCTTGAGGAGGCCGAGCAGCTTGTCCCTGGACGCGGTGTCGCCGAGTTGCTCCGCGATCGGCACGAGCTGGGCCAGGCGGCCGAGAGCCTTGCCGGTCCAGTAGGTGTCGGTCGCCGCCTTCCACGGATCGGAGGCGTTCGCCTCCTGCCTGACGTAGCCGCCGAGCCTCGTCCGGTCGTACGCGCCGAGGTCGGGCAGCGAGGGCAGCACGCCGTGGAAGGTCTGCTTCGTGGTGAACGACGTGCCCTCGCGCAGCTTCATCGTGCCGCGCGGCGAGACGTACGTGTACGGGGTCAGCGTGTCGCTCGTGGCCAGCCACTGGTGCCGGTAGAGAGCGAGGAGCGTGCCGGTCTGGGCGCCCTCCTTGGCCGTCGTAGTCGCCGTGTAGGTGGTGGTGAGCCGGGCGCTCGCCTCGTCGTACGCCCAGGACACCCTGGTCCCGGTGACGAAGCTGAAGGCGTACTTCGCGAACAGGTCGAGCGTCGAGGCGGAGGTGTCCGGCAGCGCGGCGACGGAGAAGTAGTTCTTGCCGCCGAGCGCGTCGGTCGCGACCGTGCCGCTGATCGTCCAGTCCGTCCCCGACGGGGCGAACACGCCGTAGTGGTGGCCGTTGACGGTGACGCCGAGGATGTTGCCCCGGTCGGACCAGACGTTCGGCGTGGCGACGAAGGTGACCTGCGCGTTCCCGCCGCTCGGGGTGGCGTAGACGTACGGCATGCCGTGCCCGATCGTGGCCCTGAGCGTGCGCGTGCCGTCCGACCAGTACGGCGTGACGGCCCAGTCGGACCACCCGTCCACCTTGGTGTCGGGCGAGTTCAGCCCGGTGACACCGATCGTGAGATCACGGGCGTGCGGGTACTCGTACATCCGTCCGTCCCCGCTGATCAGCGGTGTGGTCGGGTAGCTCACCTCCAGCCCTCCGGCGACCGCGTGGAAGGCGAGCGGGTGGCCGTACATGTTCTCGGAGTAGGGGTTGCCGGCGTACCGCTGGAAGGCGAGGGACGACCACCAGTCGTTCGTGGGGACCTTGCCGGTGACGTTCCCGGTCACCTTGGGCGTGACGGGAGCTCCGTCCGAGCCCGCCGGACCGCTCGCCCCGGCGGGCAGGTCGGTGGTGTAGCTGCCCGCTCCGACGGTCACCGTCGCCGCGTGGGCGGGGAGGGCCGGGGCGGTCAGCGCGAGTGCGGTCAGCAGGACCAGGCAGGCTCTCGCCGACATCATCGATCTCATGGAGCGACCTCCGCGAAGTGGGGGGTTCAGGCGGAATCGGGCTGGAAGCGCTCTCAGCGCCGCTGACGCTAGATCCGTGTCAACCGCATGTCAACGAAAAGAGAATGTTTCTCGAAGATCAGGAGAGCGCTCTCTTCCATGGGGCGGTCGAGGGTGCGGGGACCGTGGGTGCCCCGCCTGTCCACCGGGCGCGCACAGCACCGGGCCCGCACGGGACGAAGGGCCTGGGGCGCGGAAGAGCGCGGCGGCGACACTCCACACCTTCTCCCACCTGGCGATTCGTGCCGTGGGAGCGCTCTCACGCATTTCGGGGACGTGAACAGGTAACGGGGATCGTTACTGATCCAACCCTTGACGCTGCGAAACGTGAGACTGAATCTTGTCGGAGAGCGCTCTCTTCATGATCGTTAATTCAGGACCCGAGGAGGGTTCATGGGCATCCCCCGCACGGGCCGCCGGATCACCCGGCTGTTCGCCCCCATGGTCGCCGCCACGCTGCTGACCCTCACCGCGTGCGGTGGAGGCGGCGGCTCCTCCCCCGCGAGCGGAGACTCGGCCGCGCCGGCCGAGAAGATCAAGCTGACCGTCGGCCTGTTCGGCGACTTCGGTTTCAAGCCGCTGTACGAGGAGTTCAGGAAGACGCACCCGAACATCGAGATCGAGGAGCGCCAGGCGGCCTACGCCGACCACCACACCAACCTCGCCGCGCACCTCGCCACCGGCGCGGGCGCCGCCGACGTCGAGGGCATCGAGGTCGGGTTCATCAGCCAGTTCACCGCGCAGCCCGACCGGTTCCAGGACCTCAGGCAGTACGGGCTCGACAAGCGCCAGGGCGACTACCTCGACTGGAAGTGGCAGCAGGGCGTCGGAGCGAACGGCGCCGTGGTGGGCCTCGGCACCGACGTCGGCGGCCTGGCCATGTGCTACCGCACCGACCTGTTCAAGAAGGCCGGCCTGCCGACCAAGCGCGACGAGGTGTCGGCGCTGTGGCCCACCTGGGACCAGTACATCGAGACCGGCAAGAAGTTCGGCGCCGCCGCCGACAAGGGCACGAAGTTCTTCGACAGCCCCGGCGAGATCATTCGCGCGATGATCGCGCAGGCACCGGTCGGCGTGTACGACGCGCAGGACAACGTCGTCGTCGCCAGCAACCCGGACGTGAAGAAGGCCTGGGACCTGTCGGTCCAGATGATCAAGGACGACCTGTCCGCCAAGATCGGCGCGTGGACGCCCGAGTGGAACACCGGGTTCGCCAAGGGCTCCTTCGCCACGATCATCTGCCCGGCCTGGATGACGGCGTACATCCAGGACCAGGCCAAGAACGCGGCCGGCAAGTGGGACATCGCCACCGTCCCCGGCGGCGCGGGCAACGCCGGCGGCACGCACCTCACGGTGCCCAAGCAGAGCAAGCACCCCAAGGAGGCGGCGGAGCTGGTCGACTTCCTGACCTCGGCCGACAGCCAGGCCACCGTCTTCAAGGCGATCGGCAACTTCCCCTCGATCCCGGCGCTGTACGACCAGCCGGACATCCAGAACTTCACCAAGGACTTCTTCAACGGCGCCCCCGTCGGCAAGATCTACTCCGACGCCGCCAAGAACCTCAAGCCGCAGCACCTCGGCCCCAAGGAGGGCGACGTGCGCACGGCGATCGGCAACGGCCTCGGCCGGGTCGAGCAGGGGCAGCAGACCCCCGAGCAGGCGTGGGCCCAGGTCCTCAAGGACGTCGAGAACATCAAGTAGCCAGGCGCCCGGGTGGGCCCCCGACCGTGGGGCCCACCGAACGACCGGAACGTCCGGAACAACCGGAACGAAAGGAGTCCCGATGCCCGTCGCCCATCGGGCGCCGACCCCCGAGACACCGCCGCGACCGCGGCCGGACGGGAGCCGTGCGGGAGCGGCGACCTCGCCGTGGCGCCATCGGCTGGACCGGAAGGTCTCCCCCTACGCCTACGTCGCGCCGTTCTTCCTGCTCTTCGCCGCGTTCGGCCTCTTCCCGCTGATCTACACGGCGTGGGTCTCGCTGCACGACTGGAACCTGCTGAGCAGCGCCAACCCGTTCATCGGCCTGGACAACTACCGGGAGCTGTTCGCCGACGGCTACTTCTGGAACGCGGCGTTCAACACGCTGTCGATCGGCGTCCTGTCGGCGGCACCCCAGTTGGTGCTCGCGCTGGTGCTGGCCCACCTGCTGAACCGGCCGCTCCGGGCGCAGACGCTGTTCCGCATCACGCTGCTGCTGCCGAACGTCACCAGCGTCGTCGCGGTCGTGGTGATCTTCAGCCAGCTCTTCGGCCGTGACTTCGGCCTGGTCAACGCGTTCCTGGACCTCGTCGGCATCGACCGGGTCTACTGGCAGGCGCACGTGGCGTCCTCCCACGTCGCCATCGCCACCATGATCATGTGGCGGTGGACCGGGTACAACGCGCTCATCTACCTGGCCGCGATGCAGGCCGTACCACGGGAGATCTACGAGGCCGCGACCATCGACGGCGCCTCGGCGGCCAGGCAGCTCTGGGGCATCACGATCCCGATGATCCGCCCGACCATCATCTTCACGGTCATCGTCACCACGATCGGCTCCATGCAGATCATCGCCGAGCCGCTGCTGTTCGGCGCCCAGGTGAGCAACGGCGCGTCGACCACGGGCGGCACCGACAGGCAGTTCCAGACCCTCGCGCTCTACTTGTACGAGAAGGGCTTCCGGAGCTTCGAGTTCGGCTACGCCTCGGCCGCCGCGTGGGTGATGTTCCTGCTCGTCGTGGTCGTCGTCGGATTCAACTACCTGGTGGTACGCAGGATGCGCGGAGGACTCGATGTCTAGCGGCTGGTTTCGCAGGAACCCGCTCACCTATCTCACCCTGCTGGCGGTGGCGTTCTTCTCCGCCTTCCCCGTCTACTGGAGCGTGATCGTCGCCTCGCACGACAACGCGGCGATGGCCGAGATGCCGCCTCCGCTGCTGCCGGGCGGCAACTTCCTCGCGAACGTGTCGCGGGTCTTCGACACCACGCCGTTCGCGCTGGCGCTGGTCAACTCGTTCGTGGTGGCGGGCACGATCACCGTCTCGGTGACGTTCTTCTCCACTCTGGCCGGCTTCGCGTTCGCCAAGCTGCGCTTCCGGGGGCGGAACGCGCTGCTGCTGCTGACCGTGGTGACCATGATGGTCCCGACGCAGCTCGGCATCATCCCGCTCTACATGCTGATGATCAAGCTGGAGTGGACCGGGAAGCTGTACGCCGTGATCGTGCCCGCGCTGGTCAACGCGTTCGGCGTGTTCTTCATGACGCAGTACCTCAGCCGGGCGCTCCCCACCGAGTTGCTCGAAGCCGGGCGGATCGACGGCTGCGGCACGTGGCGGCTGTTCCGGCACGTCGTCGTCCCGGCGGCGCGGCCCGCCGCGGCCGTGCTCGGGATGCTGACCTTCATGACGGCCTGGAACGACTACTTCTGGCCGCTGGTCGTCCTCACCCCGGACGACCCGACGGTGCAGGTCGCGCTGTCCCAGCTCGCCAGCGGGTACGTCCGCGACTTCACGCTCGGGCTGACCGGGACGGCGGTGGCGACGCTGCCGCTCGTGCTCGTCTTCGTCCTTCTCGGCAAGCAGATCATCGGAGGAATCATGCAGGGAGCTGTCAAAGGATGAGCGCCACGACCACCGCGTCCCGGGGGCAGGACGGGGACGTCGAGCCGGACGGACGCCACGGGCGACGGCTGGCCTTCCCCGACGGCTTCGTCTGGGGTGCCGCGACCGCCGCGTACCAGATCGAAGGGGCCGCCGCCGAGCACGGCAGGGGGCCCTCCATCTGGGACGGTTTCTCCCGCGTGCCGGGCAAGGTGGCCGACGGCCACACCGGGGACGTCGCCTGCGACCACTACCACCGCTACGAGGAGGACGTCCGGCTCATGGCCGGGCTCGGCCTGGCGGCCTACCGGTTCTCCGTCGCCTGGCCGCGGGTGTGCCCCACCGGTTCCGGCCCGGTCAACGCGCGGGGGCTGGACTTCTACGACCGGCTCGTGGACGAGCTCCTCGCGCACGGCATCGTGCCCTACCCGACGCTCTACCACTGGGACCTGCCCCAGGCGCTCGAGGACGCCGGCGGCTGGACGTCCAGGGACGTCGCGTACCGGTTCGCCGACTACGCGGCAGCCGTACACGATCGGCTCGGTGACCGGATCCGGACCTGGACGACGCTGAACGAGCCGTGGGTGGCGGCCTTCCTCGGCTACTGCTCGGGCGTGCACGCGCCGGGACGGGAGGATCCGGCCGCCGCGTTCCGCGCCGCGCACCACCTGCTGCTCGGGCACGGGCTGGCCGCCTCGGCACTCCGTACGGCCGGCGCGGCCGAGATCGCGCTGACCCTCAACCTGGCGCCGGTGATCGGTACGGACGATGCCGTGGCGGCCGTGACCAGGGTGGACGGGCTGCTCAACCGGCAGTTCCTCGACCCCGCGCTGCGCGGGCACTACCCGCGCGACGTGCTGGAGATCGCCGAGAGGCACGGCGGACTCGGCCACATCCGCGACGGCGACTTGGAGATCATCCACCAGCCGCTGGAACTTCTCGGGATCAACTACTACAACCCGTCCTTCGTCTCCGCCGCCCCCGGAGAGCCGGCGAACCCGGCGTTCCCCGGCAGCGAGGGCATCCGGTTCGATCCGCCGGCCGGGCCGACGACCGCGATGGACTGGCCCATCGACCCGGCCGGTCTGGAGTCGCTCCTGCTGCGGCTGTCGCGCGACTATCCCGAGGTGGGCCTGCTGGTCACCGAGAACGGCGCCGCCTTCGACGACGTCGTCCGGGACGGGCGGGTCGCCGACGCCGAGCGGGTCGGCTATCTGGACGCGCACCTGCGTGCCGCGCACGCGGCGATATCCGCCGGTGCGGACCTGCGGGGTTATCTCGTATGGTCACTGCTGGACAACTTCGAGTGGGCCTACGGCTACCACAAGAGGTTCGGCATCGTGTACGTCGACTTCGCGACCCAGCGGCGCATTCCCAAGGAGAGCGCGCTGTGGTATCGCGAGGTCATCAGCCGCAACGGGCTCTCCTACGGTTCTCAGGGGGACGAATGAAACGACCCACGCTGGAGGCGGTCGCCGCGCGTGCGGGGGTGTCGCGCGCGACCGTCTCCCGGGTCGTGAACGGCCAGGCGACGGTGACGCCGCAGATCAGAGAGGCCGTGATGCGCGCGGTCGACGAGCTGGGATATGTGCCCAACTCGGCCGCGCGCAGCCTGGTCACGCAGCGGACCGACTCGATCGCCCTCGTCGTGTCCGAACCGCCGACCAGGGTCTTCTCGGAGGACCCGATGTTCTCCACGGTCATCAGGTCGGCCAGCCTGGAGCTGGAGGCCGCCGACCGGCAGGTGGTGCTGATGCTGGCGGGCTCGCCCAAGAGCCACGCGAGGATCGAACGCTACATCGCCGGCGGCCACGTGGACGGCGTCATGCTGATCTCGATGCACGGCGCCGACCCGCTCCCCGCCGCGATCACCCGCATGTCCGTGCCGATCGTCTCGTACGGCAGGCCCGCCGTTCCCGTGCCCCTGCCGTACGTGGACAACGACAACGTGGGCGGCGCCGAGAAGGCCGTACGGCACCTGCTGGACAGGGGACGGCGCCGCATCGCGACGATCGCCGGGCCGCAGGACATGATCGGCGGCCAGGACCGGCTGGCCGGATACCGCAACATGCTGCGCGAATCCGACCGCCGCTCGATCGTCGCCGTCGGCGACTTCACCCGCGAGTCCGGCGCGGTGGCCATGCGCCAACTCCTGCGGGACGACCCGGACCTCGACGCCGTCTTCGTGGCCAACGACCTGATGGCCGTCGGCGCGCTGCAGTCGCTCCGGCAGACGGGCAGACGGGTTCCCGACGACGTGGCCGTGGTCGGCTTCGACGACATCGAGGCGGCCAAGTTCACCGAGCCCCCGCTCACCACGATCAGGCACCCGTTCACCGAACAGGCGGCGGCGATGGTCAAACTCCTGCTCGGGCTGTTCGAGGGCGGCCCGGCCGACCCGGTGATCCTCCCCACCGAACTGGTCGTCCGCGAGTCGGCTTAGGTCGTGGTCCGCTCGCACCAGGCCCCCCGTACTAGGGCGAATGCCCCCAAACCGGGGGGCCGCGCCCCTATACTCGCCGGATGCTGAAACGGCTTCCGCTGGCAGTGATCATGGTCACGCTGGCGGGATGCGCCTCGCTCCAACCGGCGGAGCCGACGGGACACCGGAACACGCCGCACGGTACGGCCGACGCCCGGTCGCGGCCGACGGCCACTGCCGTGAGCCCCCGCTGGAGTGTGGTCGGCGACAGCGGCTCGGGCGGTTCCCTGGTCGACGTCGTGGCGACCACCGCGCACGACGCCTGGACGGTCGGCTACCACAACGAGGTGGACCCGTCCATCATGCGCTGGAGCGGCGGCCGGTGGCGCGACGTGCGAGCGCCGGAGGGCGCGAAGCCCGCCGCCGCGGTGGTCGCCACGTCCCCGAGCGAGGTGTGGGTGTTCGACCACACCGCGCACGCGTGGCGGTGGAACGGCACCGGCTGGACGAGCATGGGCGGGCAGGGCGGGCAGGACGGGCGCTGGGTGAGTTCGGCCGCCGCGTCGGGACCCGACGACGTGTGGGTGGCCGGCTCGACCACGTCCGAGCCGCGGCGCGCCTTCGTGGGCAGGTGGTCCGGCGGCCGCTGGTCCGAGTCCGAACTGCCCGCGGGCGTCTCGACGATCTACGGGATCGGCGCGACCTCGCCCGACGACGTGTGGGCGATCAGCCAGACCACCGTCCTGCACTGGGACGGCCGCGCCTGGACCGCGCTGACCATGGGCGACCCCGGGTTCCCGGCGCTGGACGTGCCGGGCCCGCCCTGGCCTGGCGACGGCACGCCGCCCCTTTCGCTGCGGGACGTGGACGCGGTGTCCCCGAACGAGGTCTGGGCAGTCGGGACGGTCAGCACCGGGACAGGGGCGGAGCCCGTGGCGCTGCGCTTCGACGGCGACCGCTGGACCGCCCTGGACGTCCCCGCCCACCCGGACCACGCCGGCAGGGCCGTCGCGGGCGCGTTCAGCGCCGTCACCGCCGACGGGCACGGCGGTTTCTGGGCCGCCGCCGTCCATCCGGTGTCGATCCTGCACTACGCGCGCGACGGCGGCTGGACGGACGAGGGGATCCCACCCAAACCGGGGGCCGACCCCAGGGCGGTGGCCCTCGCCCGGGTGCCCGGCGGCGATCGTGTGTTCGCCGTGGGCGGTCACCCCAGCTACGACGAGGACAGCTCCGGCTGGATCTGGACGCGCTCTCCCTGAGGCGACCGGCCCGGAGCTACGCGAGCGCCCCCGGGATGCGTCCGAGAACGTCGAAGGGCGCCAGGCCGTACGCGTAGAAGTCGACCGCCTCGGCACCGGCGGCCCTGGCGGCGCGGACCTTGGCCGCGAGCCGATCCTCGGAGTCGGTGTCGGGCGAACCCGGCCGCAGTACGGCGCGCAGTTCCCGGTCCTTGCCCACCGACCGCTGGTAGGCGGCGACGTCGTCGGCCACCCGGGCGGCGTCCCTGGCGTACGCGAGAACCGCGAACGACGGCACGATGTCCCCCAGCGCGACCAGGTCCACCCCGAGCTGCCAGGCGTCGTGGGCGGCGAGACCCGCCGGCGGGAGGCCGTCGGCGTACCCCTTGCAGGCGCCGGTCGCGTCCATGAAGGTCAGCCGCGCTCCTTCCGCGCTCACCGCCTCCGACACCTCGGCGACGAGGGACGTCACGGTCTCCGAGCGCGCCCGTGCGTACGCGACGACCTCCGGACCGGCGTAGGCGGTCAGCGCGGCGCGCGTCACCTCGCCCTGGGCGGGCGGGTCGCCGTCCAGGACACCTCCGACGATGCGGGCGCACTCCTCGCGGGCGACCTCGGCGTTCACTCCGAGGTCCGTGGCGCGGCGCATGCACTGGTCGCAGAAGCACAGACCGAACAGGAACGCGTCCATCGGCCCGAGCGCCACGAAGCACCGCTCATGGTGATAACCGTGGCCGAACGTGCCGAAGTGCAGCGCCTCCGCCACCACGCTGTCCACTCCCTGCCGGGCGGCGGCGCGGCCGAGCGCCACCGCGTACGCGCGGACGTCGGGGTGCGCCGGACAGAGATCGGCGGGGGATCCCCGATCGCCGAAGCAGTTCTGCACGGTGACGTCGGGGAAGGCCAGCCCGAGCGTCGTGTTGTGCAGGAAGACCGTCCAGGCGTGCATCTTCAGCCCGCGCTCGGTGCAGGCGCGGCGCAACTCGGCGAGCGGCCGTTCGTCCGCGCCCTCCTGCACCGGGGGGATCAGCCGCAGCCCGGCAAAGATGTCCTCGGGTGGCGGGAAGTGCACACCGTCGCGCCTGAGCGTCACCCGGGAGGCGCCGTGCGGGGTGACGTCCCGGGCCCGGTGGTAGGCGGCGGCGATCGTCACCCCTTTCGCGCCGTATCCGGAGACCCGGTCGAGGACCTTGTCCATTCCCTCGCCGCGCAGGTCCTCGACGAAGACGTAAAGCGAGCTGTCCACGTCAGCGGCCCTTGTACGCCACGAAGTCGATCTCGACCAGGATGTCCTTCAGGTCGGAACCGACCGTCGTACGCACCGGGTAGGGCGCGTTGAAATACGACTTGTAGACCTCGTTGTACGCGGCGAAATCCTCCTTGAGGTTCTGCAGATGGACGGTGGCCTTGACGACGTCGTCGAAGGTCAGCCCCTCCGCCGCGAGCACGGCGCCGAGGTTGCGCATGGTCCGGTGCGTCTGGGCGGCCACGTCAGCGCCCACGACCTCTCCGGTCTCCGGATCGAGGGGGCCCATACCGGAGGTGTAGAGGAAATCACCGACGACGAGCCCCTGCGAGTACGCCCCGACCGGCGGTGCGCCCTCAGATGTACGGATCTCCCGCTTCATGTCTCACAACTCCTGGAAGTCCCTAGAAATATGTTTTGATCAAATCAATCACGACATAGTCATCATCAACCACCGGAATCACCCGCCACTTGTCGAACGCGGTGCAGGGATGGGACACGCCGAACGACACCAGGTCGCCCGGCCGCACCCCCTCCTCCCCCGGCGGGAAGCGCAGGTAGGTGTGCTGGTCCTGGACCTTGACGACCCTGGCCCGGTCCAGCCACCCGGGTGTCCGGCCGCCGACCGTCCGCACCATCGGCAGGTCGATGTCGTACGGGACGTCGCGCTTGCCCATCCCGACCAGCGCGAGACCGGGCTCGGGCACCGACAGCACCTGCGCCCACGCCTCGAGTGCGGGGAGCAGCTCGCCCTCGATCCGGTTGTACGGCGTGACCTCGCGGTAGAAGCCGTCGTCGTGGGCCACGTAGGCGCCGCTCCGCAGGAGCACGAGCGCGCCCGCGGACCGCGACCGGCCCGGCTCCGCACGCGGATGGGCCAGGGGCGCCAGCTCCTCGGCGACGAGATCGAACCAGGCGCTCCCGCCCGCCGAGACGACGAGCCGCCCGTCGACGTACGGGGAGACGGCCTCGGCCGCCGCACGGAGTTCGCGGAGCGTGTCCCGCACCTCGGCCGGCCCCGACCGGGTGCCCTCGTAGCACGCCACGCCCGCCAGCTCCACACCCGGAGATCTCCGTACGGCCTCGGCGACCTCCAGCAGCTCGGTGAGACTCCGGCAACCGGTGCGCCCGTCCATGTGTCCCAGCTCGACGAGGACCCGGAACGGCACGGCGCCGGCCGCGTCGGAGAGGATCCGCACCCCCTCCACGGAGTCGGCGTAGCAGAGGAACTCCAGCCCCCGCTCCACCTCGTACGCCAGCCGGCGCAGCGCGGCGGAGTCGACGATCTCGTTCGCCAGGAGCACCCGGGGCACGCCGAGGCCGCGGTAGACCAGCGCCTGCCCGGGCGTCGCCGCGCTCAGCCCCCACGCGCCGGCGTCGAGCTGGGCCTTGAAGATCGCGGGCGCCATGGTGGTCTTGCCGTGCGGGGCGAACGCGAGCCCGTGACTCCGGGTGAACGCGGCGAGCGTGGCGATGTTGTGGTCGAGCGCGGACCGCTTCACGACCAGCAGCGGCCAGGTGAAGCTCCCGTCGAAAAGGGAGTGCCGCGCCGCGACGAAATCGCGCCCGCTGACCGGTTCCCCGGTGTGCAGGAAACCGCGCGTGCTCCAGTCGATCAGCACGTCCTGAGCGGCTTCGGGCGCGGCGCCGGGAACGCCGAGGCCATCCGCGATGTGCACGCCGCCGCCCCCCTTGCCCCGGTATAGACCACCTGGGTGGATCGTACTGGACCGAGACCCCCGTCAGGAGGGTCGTAGTGCCCGGCCCGGGGTGGCCCCGGTCGGCTCGCCTCCCGCGAGCACCGGGACACCGGAGACCAGCACGTCGTCGATCCCGACCGCGAGGGAACGCGGGTTCTCGTACGTGGCGGTGTCGGCCACCCGCAGCGGGTCGACGACGATCAGGTCCGCGACCTGGCCGCGGCGCAGGAGGCCGCGTTCCGGCAGGCGGAAGCGGCGGGCGGGGTGCGACGCGAGATGGACGGCGGCCTGCTCCCAGGTGAGATCGCCCAGTTCCCTGACGTGCCTGCCCAGATAGCGGGCGAACGCGCCGAACCCCCGGGGATGCGGATGACCGCCCACGTAGATGCCGTCGGAGCCCCCGGTGTGGCCGGGATCGCGCAGGATCGCGCGGACCGACTCCTCGCCTTCCGGTCCCTCGTCGGGCCGGGCCGCCACGCATCCCGCTTCCAGCCGCGTCTCGATCAGGAGAGTACGGCAGAACTCGGCGGGATCCGTGCCGTGCCGCGTGGCGGCGTCGGGCAGGGTCAGGCCCTCCGCCCACTCGAACCCCGGCGCGTGGGACAGCGTGATCCGCTCCCACAGCCCGGCGAATCCCTCCCACTCCCGCGCCAGCCGCTCGGGCTCGGCACGGAGTACGGAGATCGCCCGGTCCGGGTCGGCCGCGGGCACCCACGGCGGAAGCAGCACCATCGCCAGGATCGTGCTGCCCCGAAGGTAGGGGTAGGTGTCGAAGCTCAGGTCGACGTCCCGCCGCCGGGCGTCGTCGAGCAGCGGGAGCAGCGTCCGCGCCGGTCCGTGATAGTGCGAGATGTGCACGGGGGCACCCGAGCGGACGCCGATCTCGGTCGCCTCGGCCATGCCCGTCACCGCCGCCGCGCCGTACCCCCTCATGTGGGTCACGTACGGCAGGCCGCCCAGCGGTTCGCAGAGACGCGCCAGCTCGGCCGCGTCGGCGTACCGTCCCGGGGCGTACTCCAGGCCCGACGACAGGCCCACGGCGCCCTCGGACAGTCCCCGCTCGACGCGTTCCCTCATGACACGCAGCTCGCCCGCGTCGGCACGCCGTTCCGCCGCTCCCATGACATCGAACCGGATGGTGCCGTGCGGCAGGAGGTAGGCGGTGTTCAACGCGGTGGCGCGGTCGTAGGCCGCGAGCAGCTCGGAGACGCCCGTCGGCCCGTCGATGCCGGGAAGCTCGCCGTTGACCGCCGCGAAGTAGCGGCTGGCGTAGTCGAATCCGGCCCGGGTCGTGGTCGGCGCGAACGACAGACCGTCCTGGCCGAGCACGAACGTGGTCACTCCCTGGCGTAGCGCCGCGAGCTGGATCTCCGGCTCGAACACGGCCGCGTCGCCGTGGGCATGACAGTCGATCAGACCCGGAAGCACGTACCTGCCCGACGCGTCGATGACCGTGGCGGCACCGATCTCGCCGGGCGTCCCTGGCACCTCGTCCCGCGCGGCTGGTCCGAGATCTCCCAGGATCGCGACGCGCCCGTCCACGATGCCGACGTCGGCCCGGAACGGGGGCGCCCCGGTCCCGTCGACCACCCAGCCGCCCCGGACCACCACGTCAAGATTCACACGCCCGATTCAATCACTTTCCCAGGAAACCGGCCGTTATCGCCGATATCGGCGCATGCGACGGGAAGCAGCTATCCCCGGAATCGGGACGGGGGACCCGGACACTCGGCGTCCTTCTGGACCGGGTGGCGACGGAGCACGTCACGGGCGCGTTCCCTGGCCAGGTTCCAGCCGTTCCAGGGGTCGGGCCGTTCCAGGTCGTTCGCGACGACCACGTCTCGCAGCACACAACTTCTGACCGGCTCGGGCAACCGGTCCAGGGCAGGTACGGCCTCGGCGCTGAGCCCGGCCAGATAGTCGTGGTCCAGCCGGTTCACCCCGCGTACGGAAAGCTGGGTCTCGGCCACCCGCGCCTCCGGGTTCCAGACGGCGAAGGCCAGCAGCGAAAGGCCCGTGACCAGCACCAGCGTCCGGGAGAACCACGTCGTCCTGCGGCGCGACAGCCGTACCGCGCCCGCCACGAGAACGAGAACGAACACCGCGGCCAGCCACCAGAGCGTGGCCTCGACGATGCCACGCAGCCGGGACAGGCCGTACGCCCCGGTGTACAGGTCCAGGCGGTGCAGTGCCGAGGCGAGGATGACCAGCGTGAACGCGCACAGCGGCCCGAGCAGCCCCGCGAGGAGCCAGCGGTCGGCCGCTCCCCTGAGTTGGAGGAGGACGACGGCGGCACCGACGACGCCCAGCACGAAGACGCTCACCGTGACCAGCTCGAAGAAGCCCGACCGCGCGTACTCGGCATAGGTCAGCCCGGCCGTCGAGAGAACCCGGCGGCTCCCTCCGAACAGCACGGTGATCTGCACCGTGACGAACGACGCGAACAGCAGGTCGAGCCCGGCCAGCGGGACCACCCACACCATGCGGCTGACCGGGGCCCGCAGGTTGGGCGGCTCGGGCTCGACGACGGGCCGCAGGCCGACCAGGACGGACGCGACCACGAGCAGACCGAACACCCCGAAGAGGAACGTCCGGTACGGCAGCTCCGCCGTCCATCCGGGTGCCTGCAGCAGGTCCCGCGCGAAGGCCGAGAAGACCGCGTCGGCCGAGCTGAACAGCAGCCCGAACACCCCGAGAAGCACCACCGTGATGCCGGCGCTCCCCAGGGCGGGGAGCAGCCACCTGCCTTTGAACAACCGTTTCGTCGGCGCGGAGATGAACCAGGGCAGAGGCGGCAGGGCGAGGACGACGGACAAGCCGCCCCTGATCACTCCGAGCCAGCCCGTACCGGCGCCGGACACTCCGAGAGCGGCGATTCCGAACGCCGCCAGCAGCAACGGCGTCACCAGCCAGTCGGCGTCCCGGAAGATCGCCACCGACACGAGAGCGTAGGCGAGGAGGCCCAGCCCCACCGTCCAGGGGGTGATCCGCCTCCACCCGACCGACAGCAGCACGATCAGCGCGGCGACGCCCATGGCCGCCGCCGTCAGCGCGACCCCCGACCCCACCGACGCGTACGGCATGGCGACCGCGGCGACCAGACCGCCTATCGCCGCCGCCGGCAACATCCATCGCGGGGCCTCCGGCAGGTCGGGCCGGGGGAACAACGACGGAGGCACGTATGCGGGCGGAGCGGGCGGCCCCTGGTGCCCGTGAGGTCCGGGGCCTCGGGGTTCTTGCGGTCCCTGAGGTCGCTGAGGTCCGTAGGGCATGTGAATCGGCGGCCCCTGGGGTGCCGCAGGCACGAGTGGCGGCGCCGCAGGATCCGGTACCGGCGAAACCGGCCCTGACGAAGCGGCTACCGAAGGAACCGGCTCCGAAGGAACCGGCTCGGAAGGCACCGGCTCGGAAGGAACCGGCTCGGAGGAGTCCGAAGGCGAGGGCGCCGACGACGGCACCGCTGAGGACGACGACACCAATGGCTCTGACACCGATGACTCCGAATATGAGCGCGAGGCAAGAACCCGCGACGGTGCCGGCGAGTGAGCCGGCGACGGAATCGGCGACTCCGTCTCCGAAGCCGCCGAAGCGGCGGCCATCCCCGGTGACGGCACTACCGACTCCCCCGCCTCTGCCGACGGTGGGACTCGCTCAGACGATGCGGCGGGCGCGGATTCGGCGGGAACGGGCACGGGCGTGGGCACAGAAGGCGCAGCCGGCGTCGCTTCCGACGCTCCTTCAGGTTCCGGCGTCGAATCCGCTACCGACGCAGACGCCTCCGGCGCGGACACTTCGGCCGTTTTCCGTACGACCGCGCGACCGGGCAGGTGGATGACCATGTGGCAGCCGGGGCGGTCGGCGATGCGGATCAGGCCGCCGTGCAGTTCGACGATCTCCCTGGCGATGGCCAGCCCGAGCCCCGCGCCGCCCGCGTCGGCGGCCCGGCCCGCGTCCAGCCGGGAGAAGCGTTCGAAGACCCGCGCGCGCTCGGATGGCGGGATGCCGGGGCCGCCGTCGACGACCGCGATCTCGACGTCGGCCCCCGACACGCGCGCCGACAGCCGTACCGTCCCGCCGGGCGGGCTGTGCCGTACGGCGTTGTCGAGCAGGTTGGCCAGCACCTGGGCCAGGAGGCCGGGGTCGGCGACCAGCGCCGTACCCGGCCGCACCCTGCTCTCGACCGTGACGTCGTCACGAGCCAGCGCGGCCTCGCCCGCGGCCTGGCGGCACATCGACACCATGTCGAGCGTCTCGGGTTCGATCAACCGGGCGCCGGAGTCGAGCCGCGACAGGTCGAGAAGCTGGGCGACCAGGCGGCCCAGCCGCTGCGTCTGGGCCAGAGCGGTGCCCAGCGTGTCGACGTCGGGCGTCGACACGCCGTCCACGACGTTCTCCAGTACGGCCTGCAGGCCGGTGATCGGGGTGCGCAGCTCGTGGCTCACGTTGGCGACGAGCTCACGCCGTTGCCGGTCCACCTCGCCCAGGTCCGCGGCCATCGCGTTGAACGCCCGGGCGAGCTCGCCCACCTCGTCCCTGGACGTGGCCGAGACACGCATGCCGTACCGGCCCTTGGCGATCGTCTGCGCGGCGGCGGCCATCTCGCGGAGCGGCTTGGTCATCCCCCGGGCGAGCAACTGGACCATGATCAGCGCGAGCACGACCGCGATGGCGATCCGGATGTTCCGCGTCAACCCGGAGTTGATGCCGACCTCGTTCACCACGAAGGCCGCGACCACGGCGAGCACGATCACGATGCCGAGCTTGACCTTGATCCGGCCGAGGAAGTCGAGGGGCCTCATGATCGGACCAACGCGTACCCGACGCCGTGGACCGTGCGGACCACCTGGGAGCCGAGTTTGCGGCGCAGGGCCCGGACATGGCTGTCCACGGTCCGCGTGGCGGCGGCCTCCGAGAAGCCCCAGATGTCCGACAGAAGCCGCTCTCGCTCGAATACCTGGCCGGGGCGTTCCGCGAGCCTTCTGAGCAGGTCGAACTCGGTCCTGGTGAGCTGCGCCTCGGTCCCGCGCACGAACACCCGCCGCTCGGCCGTGTTGATCTCCACCTCGCCCACCCGGATCACCGCGTCCTCGTGCGCGAGAGCCGCGGCCCGCTCCACCCGGCGGAGCAGCGCGTGGATCCGCGCGACCAGCTCCCGCATGCTGAACGGCTTGGCGATGTAGTCGTCCGCGCCGACGCCGAGGCCGACCAGGACGTCGGTCTCCTCGCCGAGCGCGGTCAGCATGAGGACGGGGACCGGCCGCGCCGCCTGGATGCGGCGGCACACCTCGAGGCCGTCCACGCCGGGGAGCAGGCGGTCGAGGACCACCACGTCCGGCTCGGCCTTGGCGTACGCGATCAGGGCGGCCTCACCGTCGTGGACGACGCGCACGTCGAAACCCTCGGCGACCAGCCGGTTCCGTACGGCTGTCGCGATCGTCTCGTCGTCCTCGACCACGAGGACCCGCCGATGTTGTGGGGGAGCCATGTCGGCAGCCTAGAACCGCCGTGTGCAGAGAGATCGTGTTCACGTGTGCAGATCCGGTGCAGTACCCCCCGTAGTACCTTGAGCTGGTGATTGACCGATATCTCCGGCGGCTGGGGTTGAGCGAGGAGCCGCCCAGCGTCGAGGCCCTCTTCCGCCTGCAGAGCGCCCACGTCGAGCGGGTGGCGTACGAGAACCTGGAGATCTGGCTGGACCGCCCGACGACGGTGGATCCTGCCGAGTCGGTCCGGCGGATCGCCTCAGGCCGGGGCGGTTACTGCTTCCACCTCAACGGCGCCTTCTCCGTGCTGCTCAAGGAGCTGGGATACCAGGTCACGCGGCACTTCGGCGGCGTGCAGAACTCGCCGGACAACCCGCCGGGCGCCGACGGCAACCACCTCGTGCTCGTGGTCTCCGGGCTGCCGTCCGACGGCAATCCGGACGGGCGGTGGTTCGTGGACGCCGGGCTCGGCGACGCGATCCACGAGCCGCTCCCGCTGGTGGAGGGCGCCTACACGCAGGGCCCGTTCCGGTACGGCCTGCGCCGGTCGGAGGCAGAGCCGGGCGGCTGGCGGTTCGATCACGACCCCCGCGGCGGCTTCGCCGGCATGGACTTCCGGCCGGAACCGACCGGGATGGACGCCTTCGCCGCGAAGCACGAATACCTGTCCACGTCCCCGGAGTCCGGCTTCGTCCAGGTGGCGGCGATCCAGCGGCGCGACATCACCGGCCTCGACAAGCTGACCGGGCTGGTCCTGAAGCGGGTCGGCGCGGGGCCCGAATCCTCGACGACGCTCGACCGGCCGGAGGACTACTTCGGGGCGCTGGCCGATGTTTTCGGTCTCACGCTCGACGACGTGACCGCTCCGGAGAGGGAGAAGCTGTGGCAGCGCCTGTACGGCGCGCACGAGCGGTGGATGGGCCGCAATGATCTCTCCTGAATGGGTTTCGGCTGGTAGGTAAGGGTAGGCCAGACAGAACCCGGAAGGAGGAGCTATGGACCGCCAGACAACGCCGGAGACGATGCGTGAGAACGACGTCATCGACCTGCTATTGCGGCAGCACAGCCTCATCAGGGAGCTGTTCGACGAGGTCGACAAGAGCCAGGGCGACGCCCGCACGGAAGCCTTCAGCCGGCTGCTGCGCCTGCTGGCCGTACATGAGACGGCCGAAGAGGAGATCGTGCATCCCTTCGCCCGGCACAAGCTCGTCAACGGCGACACGATCATCGACAGCCGGCTGCACGAGGAGCACGAGGCCAAGGAGTTGCTGTCCCAGATGGACGGCATGGACACCTCCACCACCGAGTTCTCCCGCCAGTTGGAGATCCTGCGGGCCTCGGTGTTCGCGCACGCCGCGGCCGAGGAACGCTACGAGTTCGCCGAACTGAGGGCGTCGACGAGCCAGGCCGAGCGGCGCGCACTGGCCGTCGGGGTCAAGGCGGCGGAGGCGCTGGCGCCCACCCACCCGCACGCCGGGGTCGAGTCGGGCGCGGCGAACCTGCTGCTCGGACCGCCCGTCGCGATCATGGATCGGGCGCGGGACGTGATCCGCAAGGCGATGGGCAAGAAGACCGGCGGCGAGTAGCCCGGCGCGGCACCGCCAGGAACTCGGCCGCGCCCGTGGACGTTGTCACAGGCGACGCTCTGGACGGAAAGGCCCGGACAATGTCTCCACTCGGGAAGTACTACATCGGCGCGGCTGTGGTTTCCGTGCTCTCGCTCTGGTTGCTGCCGGGCCTGATCGCCTGGCTCGTCGTGCTCGGAGTCCTCGGCGCACCGGTCGTCGCCTACTTCATGCTCGACGAGTCCCAGCGGAAGCGGCTGCGCCGGATCAGAGGCCGCCAGATCGGGCGCTGAACTCCGCTGAGGCCGCGCACCACCTGGTGGCGACCGACTGGTATCGACGCAGTGGCGCCCGTGACCGTTGAGGTCACGGGCGCCATCGTTCTCGGTCAGGCCGTGGCGGCAGCCGCCTTGATCTGACGGTTCACCCGCTCGGTGACGTTCTTCTCGACGACGAACGACAGGAACGGGATGGTGCCCGCGATCAGCACCAGCAGCAGGTACTTCACCGGCCAGCGCGTCTTGAGTCCCAGGTTGAGCGCGGCCAGCAGGTAGATCATGTACAGGAAGCCGTGGACCGGCCCCACGACGGCGACGAGGGAGCCGTTGTCGAATCCGTACTTCACCACCATGGCCACACAGAGCAGGAGCAGCATCACGCCGACGATGTAGGCCATGACACGGTACGGCTTGAGCGCTGATTCCACGACGATCATTACCTCTGCTGGGAAACCTGTTGTCACACGATATCCGCGACGGGGGCCGGTCCTTCCGCCGGTCCACCCCTCGTACCACCCGCTGATCCACTGGCGGGCCGCTCCCCGCGCGATTCGCGTACGGCGTCACGGACGAAGTGGAACCACATGAACACCGCGAAGATCGCGAAGATCCACCACTGGGCGGCGTAGGCCAGGTTGCGCCAGGTGAGCCCGCTTCCGACGGCCGGGGCGGGCACCGCGACCGACTTGGCGCCCGACGGCGTGTCCTGGGCGGTGGCCACGACGAACCCGCTGCGCAGCTTGCCGTCCGTCCACAGGTTGATCAGCTCACTGGTGGACACGGTCGCGACCTGGCCCGCGGGCAACACCCCCGTCCGTTGCACGGCGTCCGTCTGCTCGGCCGGCCGCAGCCGCCCGGTCACCGTCACCGTCCCCGTGGGTACGGCCAGCGCGGGATCGCTCGCCGAGGGAACCCAGCCCCGCACGATGGGGATGATCGTCCCGTCCGTCAGCCGCATCGGCGTGAGGATCCAGAAGCCCCGCCCGCTCGCGACCCGCCCGCCCGGCGCCGAGACGTCGGCCTCGCGGTCGGCGACAAGGAGTTGGCCCTGCGCGTCGAAGGTGCCCTGCGCCGTCACCTGGCGCCCCGCCACGTCCGATTCCGTGTGCCCGCCGAGCGCGGCGAGGTCGGTGACGGCGACCGGCGCCGGGTCGGCGGCCGCCTTGGGCATGCCGGACTCCTCGAACTCACCGAGCTGCCAGCGCCCGAGGAAGAAGAAGGAGACCAGCACTCCGACCGCCAGCAGGTGAAGGGCCACCAGCCGGGGAGAGAACAGGGTACGGAGCATGACTAACACGCTATCCGGCACCCGTACCGGTCCGGCACGTGCGGTCAGCCGGGGCGCCGACACTCCCTCCGGCCCGTCCACGCTCATCGCGAAATCCGACAAAACGGTGCCGCGACCGCAAAGCCTCTCGATAGAGTGCCCCTCATGTCCGAACCGCAGATTGACCCGGCCGGGAACACGCAGGCGTTCCGTGCGTTCGCCCGCGAGCAGGAAGTCGAAGCCGCCAACGAGCAGCCGTCCCGACTGCCGATCTGGATCGTCGTGGGGGTCGTGGCACTGGTCGCGGTCGCCGTCGTCGCGTATCTCCTGATCGCCTGATCTCTGATGTGATCCCGCGCCGGCTGAACGTTCTGCCCGGCGGACATCGCCAATACCCGCCGCCGACGACCGCGCCCGTCGGCGGCTTCCCCATGCCCTGGCCTGCAGTGCCCGGGTACCTGCTGGTGCCCGCCTCCGAATGAACGCGCTACATACAGGGACGCGAGGTTCGGCCTGTCACGGC
The DNA here is from genome assembly GCF_040656155.1 of Microtetraspora glauca. Classification (NCBI taxonomy): domain Bacteria; kingdom Bacillati; phylum Actinomycetota; class Actinomycetes; order Streptosporangiales; family Streptosporangiaceae; genus Microtetraspora; species Microtetraspora glauca. Next base: position 587,001 of record NZ_JBFALK010000001.1, on the reverse strand, counting down.
AGGCGGTACCTCCTCGTGATCGCCCTGGCCTCGTCGAGGGTCACCTTGGGTGGGGTGCGGGCCAGCTCCCCGTGCAGGTCGGCCAGGAACTTGTCCGCCGAACCGCGAACGCGGGCGCGGTGGTGGGCGAGTTGCGCGTCGAACCGTCGGGCGGCCGGTCCCGACCATACATTGCCGGAGTGGAAGTCCTGGTAGGGCGCCTCGATGGTGCTCTCGATCTCGCGGACCAGCGGCTCCACGGTCCGCAACGCGTTCCCCAGCGCCTCGTAGAGAGGGTTCGGCACCATCTCTGTCATTGCCTGATCAGCCCCCCTTCGGAGACGAGGGCGTGGCCGACGGGCTCGGCGATGGCCCACTGGCAGCGGTGATGAGCTTGGGTGCGATCAGCTTCATCAACGCCAGCACGTCCGCCGCGTTGTCCCGCCCCTTGACGCCGTACTCCAACTGCACGCTGAGCTCTGTCTTTCCGCGAGCGAGCACGGCATGGGCCCCGTGCTTCTCGCTGTCCCGGCCCCTGAAGTAGTACCCGATGGAGCCGGGGATGATCTCCGGCAAGGGAGAGGCGCCATCGAGTTCTTCCTCCACCTCACCGGGGACTCTCTCCGGCGTGAGGGTGATCTGCAAGACCTTCAGCCGATCACCGTCTCGGCGATAGACCGCACAGCTTCCATCCCCACTGTCCTGTGAAAGGTCAAAGAAGCCGCGGACCAGAGGGTCGCTCACCCCGGTCATCAACTCCACCGCCTTCAAGGGGATGTATTCACAGATGTACGGCGGAGCGGCCACCGTCTGCAGCGGAGCGTGATCCGCCGTCCTCCGCTCGCCCTGGCATGCCGCCGACAATGCCAAGGCACAAGCGAGCACGACCGTCACGGCTACTCGTGTCCTCATCATGCGTACTGAGCGAAACCGTCGGAGAAGCTCTGGTTAAGGCGAAGCTCGATGTCGTGCCAGAGATCTCCCGACGGCCCCTCGTACAGCCACCGATCGTAGGCGTCCAGCCGGCGGCTCTCATCGGTGCTGTTGGTCGCCGTCTTGTCGATCATCTCCTCCTTGGTCATGAGAGTCCGACCGTCATCCTTCAGGAAGTTGTTGGGATTGTCCCTGGGATCATCTCCCGTGCGCAGGCCTTCAAGAGAGGCCCACGGATGGGTGGGGGCGGCAGGATCCGCCGACCCGAACAACCCGTGGTTGAGCATCGCCTGGACGGTGAGGTCGTGCACAAGGGTCCGCGTCTGGTCGACAGCGGCGTTGGCCTCCCTGCGGGCCTTGGTCTCCGCGCCGCCGTCGCCCTTGAAGACGTCCTCGATCAAACCGGTCCAGGCCCCGATCACCCCAGCGGTGATCGGCCACCCTCCCTTCTGTGGGATGGCCAGCCCGGTGTTGACCACCCCGGTGAACACCTTCATCTTCAGCTGCTGCACCTCATCCAGCGCCTTGCCTTCCTCGATCTTGGCCAAGCCGGCCGCGTCGGTGATCATGCCGAAGCCGGCGCCGCCTCGTTGCGCATTGGTCTTGAGCGTGCCGTCGCCATGCCCGGCGGCTATCTGGGCCGCTCCGTGGTCGAGCAGCCGTCCGGTGAAGGCCGTCTGCGCCAGCAGGACAGGCGTGAACGCGTGGACATCAGCGAAAGCTTCACGCATCACCTGCCGCAACTCCTGCTGGTCGAACTTCGCCCCCCAGGGGTCCTGTCCCGGTGTGCCTGGATTGTCCGCGCCCCCGACGCCGGGTACGACCCGGTCCGTTTTCTGAGCGGCACGGTCGATGTCGGCGATGTAGCCGGCGAGGATGCGGCCGGTGCTGGGCGGGGACACGAGCGACGAAGGCGGATAGCCCTTCTCGATCCGTCCGGCCTCGATGTGCACGAACTCCGATGCCAGCCTGGCCGACAGGTACCCGCGCGAGGGGTTCTGCGGCGAGCCGTCGTGGTCGCGGAACGTCAGCGTCGCGGCCTCCAGGGCCTTGCCCAGCGCCACCCCCTTGTCGGCCATGCCGCGCTCGGTCAGCAGGCGCTTCAAGACGGTCGGATCGGCGGCGAAGAAGTCCTGGGCCGCCACCGGATCGCGGCTGAGCGCCTCCATCAGCGTGGACATGACGCCGGGGTCCTGTCCGGTGGGTGCCTTGGAGACGTTCCGATCCCACGCGTCGAGCTTCCTGGCCGCCGCGAGGAGGAAGCCGGTGGCGACGGTGCCCTGCTTGAGTGCCAGCGCGACCGCATACCCCTCGCTCCATCCGACGCCGAGATCGGAGGTGAGCCCGTCCCGCCAGGTGTCACTCAACCGCGAACTCGCCGTCCCCAGCAGCGTGCCGAGAGCCGCCCGCAGCCGTTTCGTCTCCTTGCCGTCCCCCTGCTCGACGGTCGTGGCCATCAGCTTCCGGTACCCGGTCGCCCCCAGGGCGTTCAGCAACGCGGTGGCGAACGCCGCGTCCCCGGTGCGCTTCTCCAGCGCGGCCAGCGCCTTCCGATCCACCTCGCCCTGGTCGGCGGCTCGGGCGAGCGCGCCCACCGCCGCGTACACGTCCGGGTCGCCGGCCGCCTGGCCGTAGCGTGCCTCGTCGAAGGCGGCGAGCGCGAAAGGGCCGGTGGACACGCCCCAATCGGAGCGTTCCGACGTGATGGCCTCGCTGCGCCGCCGCAGGTCGGGACGGCTCGTCTCGATCCAGCTCCGTGCCTCGCGCAGCACGCCCAACCCGGACGTGTCCAGGTCGAGTTGCTGCAGTACCCGGCGGAGCACCGGCTCGTTGCGCTCCAGCGTGTTCTCCGCCCGCCCCAGAGCCCGCTCGAAAGCGTCCATCCGCGCCGGATCGATGCCCGAATATCCCTCGCTCGCCCCCGTAGAGCCCGGCGGGGCGGTCCAGATCGGCTTACCACCGGACGCACCCGCGGCATCGCCCGCCTTGTGCTCGGAGGACGGCCGAGGATCGGCCGGCGGATCAGGGGTGGCCTGCGACTGGGGCGTGGCCGACGGCCGCTGATCTGACGGCGGCTTGTCCGGCGGCTCGGGCGAGCCGGTCGAGGGCTGCGGGCTCGGCGACGGCTGGGGTAAGGGGTGGGCCATGAGGGCGATGGACTCCAGCGCGGTCGGCGGAACGCGACAACTCCAGCGAAAGATTAATTTCGATTCCCAGGCGAGTAAAGATATCCGTCAGACCGGATATGTCCCTATAGGTGCGACGCGGCCACCACCGCCCGAACCGGGCTGCCCGCGACCCTCTGGACCAGGTGGCATTCCGCCATTAAATTAGACAATTGTTCCAATAATGCGCCGGCAATGTGCCGGCAGGTTTCCGGCAGGGTGAGGAGGCCGCATGGGGATCGCGATCATCGGGGCGGGCTTCGCGGGGCTGTGCATGGCGATCAAGCTCAAGGAAGCGGGCTACCACGACTTCGTGATCCTGGAGAAGGCGGCCGACCTCGGCGGAACCTGGCGCGACAACACCTATCCCGGATGCGCCTGCGACGTCCCCTCGCCCATGTACTCGTTCTCGTTCGAGCTCAACCCCGGATGGTCGCGGATGTTCTCCCCGCAGGAGGAGATCTGGGCGTATATGCGAGCGTGCGCCGACAAGTACGGCGTGACGCCGCATTTCCGGTTCGGCGTGGAGGTCACCGGACTGGAGTACGACGACGACCGGAACCTGTGGCGGGTGTTCACGAGCACGGGAGAGCCGATCACGGCCAACGCCGTCGTCTCCGGAATCGGAGCGCTGCATGTGCCGTCATTTCCTGACATTCCCGGAAAATTCGGGGGCCCGGCCTTCCACTCGGCCCAGTGGGACCACTCCGTCGACCTGACCGGCAAACGGGTGGCGGTGATCGGGACGGGCGCGTCCGCGATCCAGTTCGTCCCCCGGGTGGCGGAGCAGGCAGCCGAGCTGCGCCTGTTCCAGCGCACCCCACCGTGGATCCAGCCGAAACCCGACTTCGCCGTCTCCGACCGCGCGAAGAAGGTGCTGCGACTGCCGGGCGCGGCCAGGATGGCCCGCAACTCGATCTACTGGCTACTGGAGTCGCGCGCGCTGGGCTTCACGATCGACCCCCGGCTGATGAAGGTCCATCGGCGGATGGCCGAACGGCATCTCGCCCGGCAGGTCGCCGATCCCGGGCTCCGTGCCAGGCTGACCCCCGACTACACGATCGGCTGCAAGCGCATCCTGCTGTCCGACGACTACTATCCCGCTCTCACCAGGGACAACGTCGAACTCGTCACGGACGCGATCACGGAGATCCGGGACCGTTCGATCATCGACGCCACGGGCCGCGAGCACGAGGTCGATGTGATCGTCTACGGCACCGGCTTCAAGGTCACCGACGCGCTGAGCGAGCAGCGGATCATCGGCAGGAACGGCCGGAAGATCCAGGACGCCTGGCAGGACGGCGTCGAGGCCTATCTCGGCATCACCGCCTCCGGCTTCCCGAACCTGTTCTTCCTGCTCGGCCCCAACACCGGCCTGGGCCACAACTCGGTCGTATTCATGATCGAGTCCCAGGTCCGGTACGTCATGGACTGCCTGCGGCTGCTGTCCAGGACCGGTGCGAAGGCGTTGGACGTACGGCCCGAGGTCCAGCGTGCCTACAACGACCGCCTCCAGCGGCGGCTGGACCGCCTGGTGTGGACCGACGGCGGGTGCACGAGCTGGTACCTCGACGAGCACGGCAGGAACCGCGCCATCTGGCCCGGTTTCACCTTCGAGTACTGGACCCGTACCCGCAGGATGCGGCCGAGCGCCTACGAGCTGCTCCGCTGAACCACGGCTGAGCGCACGGCGATCCTGAGCAGCGCGCGGGGCCGGATCAGAGGCGCGTGGTCACATAGGTCTTGCGCACGGTCTCGTGGACGTGCCACTCCCCCTGCCATCCCTCGGGCATGACCAGGGTGCTGCCGGGGCCGACCTCCTGGGTCGTGCCGTCCGCGCCGACGATGGTCGCCCGCCCGGAAAGGATCTGGCACACCTCGTGGTAGCCGTCGCGCACGGCGGTGAAGGTGCCGGGGGTGCACTCCCACACCCCGGCGCTGGTCTTACCGTCGGCGGAGGTCCACGCCTTGAGCGACGCCTCCCGCTGCTCCCCGGCGATCGAGGTCGGCTTCGGCGCGTACGGTCCCAGGTCGGCCGTGATCGCGTCCGGCACGACGATGCTCTGCAATGCTCTTCTCCTTGTCGATGAAGCCGCCCGGTCGGACGACCACGGGTCAGTGACGGCGGGCGACCATGTCGGCGACCTTGGCGATGGGCGACGTGGTGGGGCGCCCCTCCACGATCTCGGCCCGGTCGGCGGCGCGGTAGGCCGCGTACATGCCCCGCACGCCGATCCAGCGCAGCGGCTCCGGCTCCCACTTGCGCACCTTCCTGCCGACCCAGGGCAGCCGGGTGAGTTCGGTGTCGGCGCCGAGCACCAGGTCGCGCAGGGTACGGCCGGCGAGGTTGGTGGTCGCCACGCCGTGTCCCACGTACCCGCCGGCCCAGCCGAGACCCGTCCGCTGGTCGAGCACGGCGGTGGAGCACCAGTCGCGCGGCACGCCGAGCACACCGCACCAGGCGTGCTCGACCGCCGCGTCGCGCACCGCCGGGAACAGCCTGACCAGGGCGTCGCGGAGCGCGCGCACCGTGGCGGCGTGCGTGCGCCCGTCGTCGTCCGTCCTGGAGCCGAACCGGTACGGCACGCCGCGCCCGCCGATCGCGATGCGGTCGTCCGCCGTCCGCTGGGCGTAGATGTAGGCGTGCGACATGTCGCCGAGCAGCTCGCGGCCCTCCCAGCCGATCTCGCCCCAGACCCGCTCGGGCAGCCGCTCGGTGACGATCAGCGAGGAGTTCATCGGCAGCCAGGTGCGGCGCTCACCGCTGAGCCCGGCGGTGAACCCCTCCGTCGCCCGCAGCACGAACTTCGCCCGGACGGTGCCGTACGGCGTGCGCGCCTCGTGCGGCACGATGTCGGTGACCGGGGTGGACTCGTAGATGCGCACCCCGAGGTCCTCGACGACCCGTGCCAGGCCCTGCACGAGCTTGGCCGGCTGGACCCGGGCGCAGTGGGGACTGAACGAGGCACCGAGCGCGCCGTCGACCCGGATCCTGGCCGTGGTCCGCGCGGCGTCGAGCAGTTCCAGGTCGTCGTCGCCCCACGAGCGGGCGGTCCGCACGCCCGAGACCAGCCTCGGGAGGTGCGACGGGGCGTGGGCCACCCGCAGGATGCCGCCCTTGACGATGTCGGCGTCGATGCCCTCGGTCCTGGCGACCTGGACGACCTCGTCCACGGTGTCGTTCATGGCCCGCTGGAGGGCGTACACGCCGTCACGGCCGTGGGTCTTGGCGAACCTGCGCGGGGATCCGGCCAGCGCCGCGGTCAGCCAGCCGCCGTTGCGCCCGGACCCGCCGAACCCGGCGAACTTCCGCTCCAGCACGACGATGTCGAGTCCGGGGTCGGCCTTCTTCAGGTAGTAAGCGGTCCACAGCCCGGTGTATCCGGCGCCCACGATGCAGACGTCGGCGGTGATGGAACGCTCCAGCGGTGGGCGCCGGGTGGGGAGCCCGATCTCTCGGTACCAGAACGACACTCCGCCGTTGACGGTCACGTGAAGATCCTTTCAATGGTCGGGTCGTCGGGCAGCAGGACGCCGTCGTCCGGATGCCAGCACAGGGTGGCCCGGTCGCCCACCCGCAGGTCGCTGAGCGCGCCGGCCTGCTCGCGTACGAGGCCGCGAGCACCGCCGGGCAGGATGACCTCCAGCTTGCGGGCCGCGCCCAGGTAGATCTCCTCCACGACCGTGACGGGGACGGCGTTGGTCCCGGACGGGATTCCTGCCGGATCGTCAGTGGTGAGGCGCAGCCGCTCCGGCCGTACGACCAGGGCGGCCGTGCCGCCTGCGCCGCCTTCGACCCGCCCGGCCGTCCGTACGGCGAAGCCGTCGCCGACGAGGGTCGATCCGGCGCCGTCGGGGCGTGCCGTACCGCGAAGGATCGTGGACTCGCCGAGGAAGCGGGCCACGAACAGCGTGGCGGGCCGCTCGTAGAGCTCGTGAGCGGTGCCGACCTGCTCGATCTTGGCGTTGTTGAACACCGCGATCCGGTCGGAGAGGATGAGCGCCTCCTCCTGGTCGTGCGTCACGAAGACGAACGTGGACCCGACCTCGCGGTGGATGCGCTTGATCTCCAGCTGGAGGAACTCGCGGAGCTTGCGGTCGAGCGCGCCGAGCGGCTCGTCCATGAGCAGGACGCGCGGGCTGAACACGATCGCCCGGGCCAGGGCGACCCGCTGCTGCTGCCCGCCGGAGAGCTCGCCCGGATAACGGGCGGCGTGGTCGGGAAGCTGCACGGTCTCCAGGGCGGCGGCGACCATGCGCTGCCGCTCGGCCTTGGGAATCTTGCGCTGGCGCAGCGGGAAGGCGATGTTCTGCGCGACCGTCATGTGCGGGAACAGCGCGTAGTGCTGGAAGACGACGCCGATGTCCCGCTTGTGCGCGGGTATGCCGCCCACCGGGAGGTCGTCGATCTCCAGGCCGCCGGCCGAGATGTCGGTGAATCCGGCGATCATGTTCAGTGTCGTGGTCTTCCCCGAGCCCGACGGGCCGAGGAAGGTCATGAACTCTCCCGGTTCGACGGTCAGGGTGCAGTCGTCGACGGCGACCGAGGCTCCGAAGCGCTTGGTCATCCCGCGCAGGTCGATGCGGGCTCCCTTGGCTGTCGGCGCGGTTCCGCCTTCGGGCCGGTCAACGGGCACGGTTCCTCCTTGCGGACAGGGCGAGTCCACCGGTGACCAGGACCGTGGTGAGCACCAGGATCATGGTCGCCGCGGCGGCGAGCGTCGGGTCGGTCTCGCGGGTCACGCTCGAATACATCTGCACGGGCAGGGTGACGAGGGTCGGGCTCTGGATGAACAGCGACACCACGACCTCGTCGAACGAGGTCACGAAGGCGAACAGCGCGCCCGAGACGACGCCGGGCATGATCAGCGGCAGCGTGACCTGGCGGAACGTCGCCAGGCGGCCGGCGCCGAGGCTGGCCGCCGCCGTCTCCAGGCGTACGTCGAACGTCCCGAGGGCGGCCGTCACCGAGGTGACCACGAACGGCAGCGCGAGCACGGTGTGCGCGGCGACGAACCCGGCGAGGGACCCGGCGAGCTGGAGCTTCAGGAAGACCGCGTAGACGCCGATCGCGACGATGATCCCGGGGACGATCATCGGGGCCAGCAGGAACACGTTCGCGACCGCGGCGCCGCGCCTGCTCGCCCAGCGGCTGAGGCCGAAGGCGGCGGCGGTGCCGAGGACGGTCGCCACGACGGCCACCAGCACGCCGACCAGCAGCGAGTTCGCCAGCGCCATCATCCAGGCGGAGTCGCTGAAGAAGTTGGCGTACCACCGGGTGGACCAGCCGGTCGGCGGGAAGGTCAGCGACACCTTGTCGGTGAAGCTGAGCGGGATCACCACGAGCGTGGGCGCCACCAGCCAGGCGGCGACCAGCACGCCGGTGGCCCACAGCGCGACGCGGGCGAGACGGGCGCTCATCGGGCACCCACCTTGCGTCGGCGGCCGGCTCGCATGGCCAGGCCGAGCAGGCCCATCAACAGCAGCGTGGTCGCGAAGAGCACGACCGCCATGGCGCCGCCCCTGCCCCACATCAGCATGCCGCTGACCTGCGTGTACATGAACTGCGAGATCAGTGCCTCGCTGGGCGACCCGAGCAGGGCCGGGGTGACGTAGAAGCCGAGCGAGGTGATGAACACCATCGTCGATCCGGCCGCGACCCCGGGCAGCGACAGCGGCACGAAGATCCGCGCCAGCGCCACGATCGGGCGGGCGCCGAGGCTCTGGGCGGCGGTGAGGAGCCGCCGGTCGATGCCGCTCATCACCGAGTACAGCGGCAGCACCATGAACGGCATGAGGATCTGCACCATGCCGACGAGCACGCCCACCTGGCTGCGGACGAGACCGAACGGCCCCACCCCGAACAGCCCGAGGAAACCGTTGATCACCCCGGTGTCCTGCAGCAGCACGAGCCAGGCGAAGGTGCGCACCATCAGGCTGGTCCAGAACGGCAGCATGACGATCAGCAGCAGCGCCGCGCGCGCCCGCGGCGACGCCACGGTCATCAGGTACGCGTACGGGTAGGCCAGGGCGAGGCAGATGAGCGTCGACCACAGCGCGGTCGAGAACGTCCGGGTCAGCACGGCGACGTTGGCCGACGAGCCGAAGAACCAGCTGAAGTTCTCCATCCCCGGGTTCGGCGTGGTGAACGCGCTGACGAACGTCTGCGCCACCGGATAGACGAACACCGCGAGGAGGACCAGCAGCGCGGGGACGATGAGCAGGAACGGCCAGTGCCTGGCCAGCCACCCCGACCGCCCGGACGGCGCGGGCGCCGTCCGGGCCTGCCCGCCTGGGGCGACGGGGCTCAGGAGAGCAGCCACTGCTGGAACCTGTCGTTGACGGCGTCCCGGTTCTCGCCCCACCACACGTCGTTCACCTTGATCTGGGTGTCGAGGTGGGTCGTGGGCAGGTTGTCCTTGGCCGAGGGGTCGATCTTGTCCTGCGCGCCGACGTTGACCGGGCCGTACGGCAGGTACTTGGTCAGCTCGGCGGTGGGCTCGGCGGAGGTCATGTGCGCGATGAGCTTCATCGCCTCGGCCTTGTTCTTGGTGCCCTTGGGGACGACCCAGTAGGCCTCCTGCGACAACCACGAGTCCCAGGCGATCGTGATGGGGGCGTTGGCCGCGGACTGCAGGGCGCGGGCGATCCACACCATGCCCATGACCGCCTCACCGCTCTCCAGGTACTGCTGGGCCTGCGCGCCGGTCTCCCACCAGATGAGCTGGTCCTTGATCGTGGCGAGCTTCTTCAGCGCCCGGTCCACGTCGATCGGGTAGAGGTCGGCGGGGGCGACGCCGTCGGCCAGCAGGGCCATCTCGAAGATGCCGCCGCCGACCGACTTCCACGCGGTGCGCTTGCCCGGGTACTTCTTGACGTCGAAGAAGTCCACCCACGGCTTGGGCGCGGTGGCACCGGTCTTGTCCGAGCGGTAGGCGAGGACGGTGCCCTCGACGTCGGCGCAGATGCGGTAGGTCTGCGCGTACCCCTCGATGATCGACGCCTTGTCGATGACGGAGTAGTCGATGGGCTCCAGCCACTTGGCGTCGGCGTCGCCGCCGAAGTCGTTGCCGACGACCACGATGTCCCAGGACGGGTTGCCCGACTCGGCCTGCGCCTTGATCTTGGCGTTGTCCGAGGGGCCGTCCTCCTTGATGGTGATGCCGTTCTTCGTGGCGTACGGCCCCCACAGCGCCTTGGCCTGGAACTTCTGGTAGTCGCCGCCGTAACTGGCGATGGTGAGGGTGGTGCCGCCACCGCCGCCCGGGGACGAGGAGAAGCCGCCGCCGCAGGCGCTGAGAACGCCGGAGGCCGCGAGCAGGCCGAGCCCCTGGCCGCCACGGACGAGCAGGGTCCGGCGGGAGAGCTTCCCGTGCGCGCCGGTGTCACTCACTGGTTCCTCCTGAAGGAGATGGCCGCCCAGCCTGGCCGGGCGAGAGGGGGTATTTCGAAATTTCGGGCCGATCCGAGGAGAGGACTCGGACCACCCTGGAGTGCCGGGTCACGGCGACCACCGGGCCAGGCGGGCGCCTTCCTCTGCGCCCATGTCCAGCGCGGCGGCGGGGTCGGTGACCCCGGCGGCGCCGCCGGCCACGGCCACGCCGCCGGGCAGCCCGCCGTCCCCGGAGGCGCCGCCGAACCCGGCGTCGAGCGTGATGTCCCCGTGGTAGAGCCGCTGGAGGAGCAACTCCTCGGCGGGGCGCCGTCCCGCGGAGACCACGACGACGTCGCAGCTCAGCCGCACGATACGCGCCCCGTTCCGGTGCTGGACCACCAGGCCGGTCACCCTGCGGCGGCCGAGGGCCTCCCGCACGGTGTGTCCCGTCAGGTGCGGCACCCCCGAGGCCGCGACTCCCGACGGGAAGGATGCCGCGGCGTCCGCCCCCGCCTCCGCCTCACCTCGGGCGTCGACCAGGGCGACGATCTCGACGCCGACCGCGCGGAGCTGCGCGGCCACCGCGTAGCCGTGGGGGTCGGCGGTCACCACGACGGCACGGTGGCCGGGCCGTACGTGATCGACATTGATCAGGCGCTGGACCGCGCCGGCCAGCATGACGCCGGGACGGTCGTTGCCGGGGAAGAGCAGCGGCTGGTCGTAGTCGCCGGTCGCGACCAGGAGCCGTTCCGGCCGCAGCGTCAGCACCCCGGCCGGGGTGTGCACCGGCAGCACGCCGCCCTCGTACCAGCCGAGCGCGGTGGATCCGGCGAGCACCTCGATCGACGGATGGGCCGCCGCTCTGGCCGCCAGCCCGGCGACGAGCGCGAACCCCGGCGTCTGGCCGCCGTCCGGCGTCCTGACCGGGCCCGTCTCCGCGCGCAGCGTCCCGCCCGGCTCCTCGCCCTGGTCCACCAGGATGACCTCCATCCCGGCGTCCGCGGCCGCGAGCGCGGCGGCCAGCCCGGCCGCCCCTCCGCCGACGACGGCCAGCGCGGTCCGCCGGTGGCCCAGGCCGGGCCGCGCGGCACGCGCGATCGCGTCGGGCGTGACCTCGCGCGCGCCGCCCGCGACCAGGCCCATGACGCGCTCGGCCAGGTGGGCGAGGCGGGGCGAGCGGCGGAACAGGCGGAACTGGAAGCCCGCGGGGACGAACGCGGAGAACCGGTCGATCAGGCCGAACAGGTCACGGTCCGCGCTGGGCCAGGAACGTTCGCGCCGCACGGTCTCGCCGCCGCGCAGTGGCGTCGCGCACCCCGGCACGCCGTACTGCCCGTCGATGGTGAGCTGGCAGTTGGGGCACGACGGCGCGCCGCAGGTCAGCCCGATGCCCCTGGGGCGGTGGTACTTGAAGCTGCGCGACAGCACCCGCACCCCGGCGGCGTGCAGGGCGGTCGCCACGGGCTCGCCCTCGTATCCGTGGAGCGTGCGGCCCTCGAAGGTGAAGCCGACCCGGCGGGCCCGCGCGTACGGCGCGGCCGGGTGGCCGGTGATCCGCAGGTTCACGCGGCGTTCCCCTCCTCCGCGGCGACCACGAGGGCGCCTTCCTCGATGAACCGGCCCTCGTGCAGCCTCGTGACTGAGAAGGGACGGATCAGTTCGGGCATGACGCCGTCGTGGATGCCCCGGGCGAGCAGCGCGCCGGTGGCCGGGGCGCCCATGAAGCCGTAGACCCATCCGCAGGTGAGGTAGAAGCCGCTGACCTCGGGGACCGGCCCGATCACCGGGGACAGGTCCTCGCTCTGGTCGACCAGCCCGGCCCAGTGCCGGAGCAGCCGGACGCCGGCCAGCCGGGGCAGCAGCCGTACGAACTTGGCGGCCATGTCCAGGAGCAGGTCGTAGGTGCCGTTGAGGCTGTCGCTGACGTCGGGCACGGGCAGCTCGGTGCCGCCGACGAACTCGCCCCTCGCGGTCTGGTGGCAGTAGCCGAGCAGGTCCAGGGTGGCGAGCGCGGGCCGCAGGAACGGCGCGACGGACTCGGTGACGATCATCTCCAGGCGGCAGGTGCGCGTGGGGAGGTCGACCCCCGCCATGTCGGCGATCCGCCGGGCGGCCCCGCCCGCGGCGTTCACCACGATCGGCGCGGAGACGGTCCCCTTGTCGGTGCGTACGCCACGGACCGCTCCTCCGGCGACGTCGACGCCGGTGACGGACACCCCGGTGTGCAACTCCACGCCGAGCCGCGCGGCGGCCCTGGCGTAGCCCCAGACGACGGCGTCGTGGTGGGCGAACCCGGCGTGGTCCTGGTAGACGCCGCCGAGCGCCAGATCGGGGTTGACCTCGGGGACGATCTTCCGCGCCTCCTCGCCGGTGACGAACTCCGAGCGCAGGCCCAGCTCGGCCTGCCGTACGACGTCGGCCCGGCAGCGCTCGACCTGCTCGGGCGTGGAGGCCAGCACGAGGTAGCCGCTGCCGGAGAACAGCACGTTGAAGTCGAGTTCGGCGGACAGCGTGCGCCAGCGGCGCAGCGACTCGTCGAACAGCCCGCTCCATTCGCGGGAGCCGAACGCCGAGCGGATCATCTCGCCGTTGCGCCCGCTGCCGCCCCCGCCGGGGTAGCTCCGGTCGAGCACGGCGACATCGCGGACGCCGAGCTTGGCCAGCTCGTAGGCGAGGGCCAGGCCCTGCACGCCCGCTCCGACGATGACGGCGTCGTACGAGCGGCGCAGCGGGGTCCGGGCGGCTCCGGGGATCGCCATCGCTCAGGCACCCCCCGCCCGCGTCTCGGCGGCCGGTCCCGCGGTCTCGGCCGCGGCGGCGAGCAGGCCGAGCGCGACGGGCCGCAGCGGCGGGCGGGCGGTGGGACGGCGGGTCACGGGCGCGTCGTGCTCGCCGTGCTCGCCGCCCGCGCCGGTCAGCTCGCGCAGCAGCGCCATCACCACACCGGCGCAGTGCTTGCCCTGGCAGGGGCCCATGAAGGCGGCCGTCGCCCGCTTGAGGGTCTCGGGATGGGTGTAGCCGGCCGCGTGCATCGCGCGGACGTCCTCGACGGTCACGTCATGACAGGGACAGATGATCGTCTTGCCCATCGACCCCCTCCAGATCTGTCGCTCACCGGACCGCTCAACTGCTGCTCAAACGGCCTGTCCGTTAGTACCGCATTATTAGAAGAGGGCTCTCACCTGCTTGTCAATAGGCATTCTGAAGTTCCTTTCAGCCGAGATCCGCAGTTATAGTTCCGTCCAGCGCGACAGACGCGCCACGGTCGCCCGCCGCCCACGGCCGGCGAAGAAGGGGCAACGGGTGGACGCCGCACGGCAGTTACGGACCGACGGTCAACGGGGCCGGATCCTCGCCTCCGTCATCGAGCTGGTCTCCGAGATGGGCTACGAACGCGTACGGCTCCGCGACGTCGCCAAGCACGCCGGGGTGTCCATCGGGACCCTGCAGCACTACTACGAGACCCGTGACGGCCTGATGCTGGCCGCCTTCTCACACCACACCGGAAAGATCGTCCAAGGGCTGGAGGAGATCGCCTCCCGCCACGCCGAGCCGTGGGACCGCATCCGCGGGCTGGTGGAGTACATCACCCAGCCGCGCGGCTTCCGGAACCGCTGCCTCACCTTCATGGAGATCGCCGCCGCGTCGGCCAGGGACAAGGAACTCCGGCGCCTCTTCGGCATCCAGTACGACGGCTGGCGGGCCCCGATGAAGGCCGCGATCGAGGAGGGCCTCGCCAGCGGCGCGTTCCGGCTGTCGTCCGACATCGACGAGACCGTGGACCTGATCCTCACCCAGATCGACGGCCTGGAGATCGCGGTGGCGACCCAGGTGGCCGGCCTGACCAGGACGCGCATGCACGACGCACTGCTCCGCGTGATCTCCGTCCACCTCGGCCTCCCGCCGTACACGCCCGGCGCGACCGGCGCGACCGGCGCGACCGACGCGACCGACGCGTCTTAGCGGTCAGGTCCGCGCCGCGGTCAGGTCCTCCTCGCGGGAGCCGAGGGCGAACGCGCCCAGCGTGGTGATGGAGGTGACGCGGGCGAGGACCTCGGGCGGCAGATGCCGCTGGTTGGTGGTCGCGTAGAGCACCGCACAGACGGCGGATCCGACACCCGCCACGAGCGCCGCGCCCGCGACCAGCACAGTGGGCAGGCCGGCCGCCAGAGCGGCCGAGGGCAGCGCCCAGCCGACCGAGGCGACCGTCGCGACCACCAGCGGGCGGCGGGGCGTCCCGCCGCGTCTGCCGCATCGCCCTGGCGAGCCCGCCCGCGACCCCTCGGGCGGCTCCTCTCGGCCTGTCCCCGAACAGGTCGCCGCGCTCTTCGGCCTCCCTGCCGGCCTGCGCGAGCAGGCGTGCTGGCGCCTGATCTACGAGACCACCGCACCCGTCGAGCGCCTGCTCGCGCTCAACGTCGACGACTGACCTCCTCCGGAGGCGGGTACGCGCGGACCCCGGCGTCCGCTGGGGGTCCGCGACCGCTGCCCGGTGACCGGAGGGGGCCGCCTGTCCTACCGGCGCGCGGCCGAGTTGTTCACGGTCGCGACCCGCCCGCTCGACCCGGACGGACAGGGCTGGACACTGCGTCGGCTGCGCTCGGCCGGCGGGTACCGGCGATCAGGGGGACACGACCAGGGCGCTGCCGCCGCCCCTGCGGACCGGCTCCGCGACGGCCTGGACCCTGCCGCGGCCGAGGAACTCCAGCCCGGTGGCGGCGCCGATCTCGGGCGTGGACGTGAACGCGTGCCCGAGCGCGGCGAGCGCCGTGCCGTACCGGTCGATGAAGGCGGGCTCCGCCTGCGTGGCGGCCGCGTTCCGCTGTGAGGCCCGGGGCGCGGCGAGCGCCTCCGGCAGGGCCATCCCGCGGTCGAACCGGTTGACCAGGATCTGCAGCACGGTCGTGATGATCGTCGCGCCGCCCGGGGAGCCGACCGCGAGCAACGGCCTGCCGTCCTTCAGCACGATCGTGGGAGCCATCGACGAGCGCGGCCGCTTACCGGGCGCGGGCAGGTTCGGATCTCCGGGAGCCGGGCCGAACGTGAAGTCGGTCAGTTGGTTGTTCAGCAGGAACCCGCGACCGGGCACGACGATGCCGTTGCCGCCGGTCTGCTCGATCGTGATGTTGTACGCGACGACGTCGCCCCACCTGTCGGTCACCACGAGGTGCGTCGTCTCCGGCCCCTCGGGTTTCTCCTCCTGAACCGCCTGCTCCGTGACGCCCTTGTCCCGCAGGTCACCGGAGGCGCCGGCGGGGGACGCCGCCGAGCAGGGCTCGTACGTCCCGTCGGGTGAGCCGGGCGCCGCCGGGTTCGGCATGGCGACCGGGCCGACGAGGCACGCCCGCTCCTTGGCGAACCCTTCCGACAGCAGCCCCTCCAGCGGCACGTCCACGTACGCGGGATCGCCCACGAACGCGTTCCTGTCGGCGAAGGCCAGCCGTGACGCCTCCAGATACCTGTGCAGTCCGGTGGTCTCGCCGTCCTCACCGAGAGCCGCGAGGATGCCGAGCGCCTCGCCGACGGTCGAACCGCCCGAGGACGGGGGCGCCATGCCGTACACGTCGAGGCCCTTGACGCTGACGTGCGTCGGCGGGCGTTCGAGTGCCCGGTAGGCGCGCAGGTCGGAGAGCTCCATCAACCCGGGCCTGACCACGCGGGAGGAGCCGGTCGTGACCGGCGGGCGCTTCACCGTGGCGACGAGCTCCGCGCCGAGCGTCCCGCCGTACAACCAGGACGGGCCGCGCCTGCCCAGCTCGCGGTAGGTGGCGGCGAGGTCGGGATTGCGGAATGTGGAGCCGACGGCGGGCGGCTGCCCTCCGGGCAGGTACAGCCGGGAGGTGGAGGTGAAGTCCTTGAACCGGTCGGCGTTGTCCGCCGTCTGGTCGCGGAACGTCTGGTCGACGACGAAGCCCCGCTCCGCGACCTCGATCGCGGGGCCGAGGGCCTGGCGGAGCGGGAGCGTGCCGAACCGGCGCAACGCGAGGTCCCACTGCGCGACGCTGCCGGGCACGCCCGCGGAGAGCCCGCTCGTCACCGCCTCCGCGAACGGGATGCCCTCGAAGGAGGTCGCGGTCATCGCCCGCGGCGCGGTCTCCCTGCCGTCGATCGTGAACACGCCCTTGCGCCGGGCGTCGTAGTAGACGATGAAGCCGCCGCCCGCGAGCCCCGCGGAGTACGGCTCGGTCACGCCGAGGGTGGCGGCCGCCGCCACGGCCGCGTCCATCGCGTTGCCGCCCTGCCTGAGGATCTTCAGTGCCGCCCTGCTCGCGTCCAGGTCGACGGTCGCCACCGCGCCGCCGTACCCTTCCGCGACCGGGACCTTGCCCGGCTCGCGGCCGACCTTGGGGCCCAGCTCCGGCAGAGCGTGTGCGGGCGGGGAGACGAGACCGGTGACGAGGATGAGCGCGAGCGGCGCGAGTGCGCCCTGGTGTCCCTTGATGCGCATGAGCGACCTCCACAGATCACTCCAGCATGACTGAGCGAGTCAGGAACGGCCATGGCGTTGTCCGCATCCGGCCAACGGCCGACCGCGGACGGCGGGCTCGACTCAGGGAGCCGAGGGCGCCCGCAGGCTGTGGAACGCCGGGGCGAGCCGGGCGATCTCGGCGAGCATGGCGTCGGCCGACTGGTTCATGACGTCGTTGGGCCGCACGCGCCCCTCCTCGTCGACGAACTCCCGGACGAACGGGATGGCGACCGCCTCGACGACGGGCAGCATCTTCAGCCCGGAGACGATCTGCTTGAGCATCTGCACGGCCCGGGTGCCCGCGGACACGCCGCCGTAGCTGACGAAGCCGACCGGCTTGTACTGCCACTCGCCGTGCAGGTAGTCCAGCGCGTTCTTCAGCACCGCGTTGAAGCTGTGGTTGTACTCGGGGGTGACGAGCACGAACGCGTCGGCCCGCTCGACCGTCGCGCTCCACTCCTTGGTGTGCTGGTGGACGTACTGCCGGAGCCGCGGGTGGTGCGGCTCGTTCATGAACGGCAGGTCGACCTCGGCGAGGTCCACGACCTCGACGTCGAAGACGCCCTGGGCGACGGCGCGGTCACGGAACCACTCGGCCACCGGCAGGCCGACCCGGCCGGGACGGGTGCTCGCCACGATGATCTGGAGAATCGGCCTGGACATAATGCTCCTTACCGCATGCACAAAATGGTTGAATCCTCAACATACCTGGAGGCCGCGACTACTCCCGGCGGTGTAGTCCACGCTCCGGCGCCGGGCGGATGAAGTGGTCGGCCGTACTGGCTAGCGTGCTGATGTGCGCAACCGCTCCCGATGGCACCACCTGGCTCAGTGCGTCCTGCCGCTGACCGTGGCGGTCGCCCAGACGCTCGGATCGCGCGGCGCGGAATACGGCCAGGTCTCGGTCGAGAGGCTCGGCCGGGTGCCGCTGGACTGGCGCGGCTACGCGCTGCTGCTCGTGGGGCCGCTCGCCCTCGCCGTGCGCCGCCGGTTCCCGATCGGCGCCCTACTGGCCACGCTGGCCGCCACCTGGGTGTACCTGCTGCTGGACTTCGCCTACGGCCCGGTGTTCATCAGCCCGGCGGTCGTGCTCTTCTCGGCGATCGTCTCCGGGCACCGCCTGGCCGCGTGGCTCGCCGGGGGCGCCACGTTCCTGTTCTTCGTCGCGTACGCCACCTGGCTCATCCCCGAGCCGCAGGGCTGGTTCCACCACACGGCGGTCGCGGCGTTCCTGCTGCTCACCCTCACCGTCGCGGAGTTCTACCGGGCCAGGCGCGGGCGGCTGATCGAGCGGGAACGGGTGGCCGCCGAGGAGTCCAGGCGCCAGGCCAGCGAGGAGCGGCTCAGCATGGCCCAGGAACTGCACGACGTCCTCGCGCACAACATCTCGCTGATCCACGTCCAGGCGTCCACCGCCCTGCACCTGATCGACGACCATCCCGAGCAGGCGCGCACGGCCCTCGCCACGATCAAGCAGGCGTCCAAGGACGTGCTGACGGAGATGCGCGGCGTGCTCAGCGTCCTGCGGGACGACGCGCCGCGCTCCCCCACCGCCGGGATGGACCGGCTGGACGAGCTGGTCGAGCGCAGCGGCCTGCGGGTGAACGTCACGATCGACGGCGACGTCAGGGCCGTGCCGCCCGGCGTCAACCGGGCCGGATACCGGATCGTCCAGGAGTCCCTCACCAACATCACCCGCCACGCCCCCGGCTCCCGGGTGGCCCTCCGGATCTCGTACGGCCGCCGCGAACTGGCCGTCCTCGTCGAGGACGACGGCGCGGGCGCGGCGAAGGCCGTACCCGGTCTCGGCGGCGGCAACGGCATCCCCGGCATGCGCGAGCGGGCCGCCGCGCTGGGCGGGTCGTTGTCGGCCGGACCGCGGGCCGAGGGCGGTTTCCGCGTCTCCGCGACGCTTCCTTTGCCCGCACCGTCCGACGAGGAGCCCAAGTGATCACAATCGTGCTGGCCGACGACCAGGCGCTGGTCCGGGCCGGGTTCCGCGCCCTGCTCGACGCCCAGGACGGCATGACCGTGGTGGGCGAGGCCGGAGACGGCGCGGAGGCCGTACGGCTGGCGCGGGAGCTCCACCCCGACGTGGTGCTGATGGACATCCGGATGCCCGGCACGGACGGCCTGACCGCCACGAAGACGATCGGCGCCGACGCCTCGCTCGACGCCACGAGGATCATCATGCTGACGACGTTCGAGCTGGACGAATACGTCTTCGAGGCCCTGCGGAACGGCGCGAGCGGCTTCCTGGTCAAGGACACCGAACCCGCGGAGCTCATCCAGGCGGTCCGGGTGGTCGCGTCCGGAGACGCGCTGCTGTCGCCGAGCGTGACCCGCCGCCTCATCGGCGAGTACGCCGCCAGGGCGAAGTCCCCCGGGGCGGCGCGGGAGCTGGACGTGCTGACCGACCGGGAACGCGAGGTCCTCGGCCTGGTCGGCACGGGCATGACCAACGACGAGATCGCGGGCACGCTGTTCATGTCGCCGGCGACCGCCAAGACCCATGTCAGCCGCACGATGATGAAGCTCCGCGCCCGCGACCGCGCCCAGCTCGTCGTGATCGCGTACGAGTCCGGGCTGGTCCGGCCGGGCTGGCTCTGACGGCCCGGCGGCATCGACGAAGTCAACCCGAACCCACGACCTCGGATGACCGCGGTACTCCCAAATGGCCGTACTGTCCTGTGATCGGTTAATGATCGGTTACGGCACGGAGAAGAACACATGAACAACCAGTTCGATGACATTCCCGACATCAGCGCGGAGTGGTACCGGGACATCGTCGAGTTCGCCGGGAGCACCCCGCACTGGTTCCAGAAACTGGCCGAGGTCGGGACGGACGGAGTGCTCTTCGTCTTCGCCGTGCTTTTCCTGGGCGCGTGGTGGCGGGCCAGGAGGCGGGACGACCGCACGATGGCCCTGGCGCTGCTCGCGCCCGTCGCGATGGTGGTGGCGTACGTCGCCAGCGAGGTGATCAAGACCTTCATCCGGGAGGACCGGCCCTGCCGGATCGTGCACGACGTCGTCACGATCGCCCAGTGCCCGCCGCTCGGGGACTGGTCCCTGCCGAGCAACCACTCGACGCTCGTCGCCGCGGCCGCCGCGGCCCTGGTCGTCGCCTGGCGCCGCACCCTGCCGTACGTGACGGTCCTCGCCGTACTCGGGGCGTTCTCCCGCGTCTTCGTCGGCGTGCACTTCCCGCATGACGTCGTCGCCGGAATCCTGCTGGGCGTGATCGCGGCGCCCCTGTTCATGCTGGCCGTGTCCGTGCCCGTGACCTCGCTGGCCGGGTGGGCGCGAGGGCTGACCGCCCTGCGCGTCCTGCTCAGCGACACCAGGACGGATAGGTCAGCCCCGCTTCATAGGCGATGAGCGCCGCTTCCACACGGCCACGCCCACCTCGGTCCCTCACTTTCGGTCGACATCCCAGGAAGCCGGAAGTCGTGGAGCCGGGAACCCCCGCACAGCCGGGAGCCCGGCTCGGCGCGTTTATTCGCCCTTCCGCCCCAGGAACGGAACATCGATCAAGGCAGTGTGCGGTCGGTAACCCTGTGCGACAAGGCGTACAACGGGCGGAGTACGGGCGGGCGGGCGGAACACCACCGGAACGGTAGACGGGGATGATCCGCTCCGGGGACGTCCGAACCGATCGGAGAAGACAGGCTGGGAGCCGTCCACTCGTACCGATCGAAGGCCTAGGGGGCCGTCATGAACCGGATCTATCCCGACCTGCAGGGCAAGGTGGCCGTCGTCACCGGAGGATCGCGCGGCATCGGCGCGGCGACCGCGTACGCGCTGGCGATGAGCGGAGCGAAGGTACTCGTCAACGGGCGGGACAGCGCGGCCATCGACGCGACGGTGAAGGGGATCGCGGCGGCGGGCGGCACGGCCGACGGGTTCGCCGCCGACTCCACCGATTTCGCCGCCGTCGAGGCCATGCGCGGCCACACGGAGAGCACGCTGGGACCCGTGGAGATCCTCGCGGTCTTCGCGGGCGGCGGCATCGCTCCACCGGGGCCGATCGAG
This sequence comes from Microtetraspora glauca, assembly GCF_040656155.1. Taxonomy (NCBI): domain Bacteria; kingdom Bacillati; phylum Actinomycetota; class Actinomycetes; order Streptosporangiales; family Streptosporangiaceae; genus Microtetraspora; species Microtetraspora glauca. Next base: position 566,048 of record NZ_JBFALK010000001.1, on the reverse strand, counting down.
CGGCTGACCGAGGAGGAATGGCACTCCAGCGTCGACGGCAACCTGACGGCCACCTTCCTGGTGCTCAAGAGCTTCCTGCCCGGGATGAAGGAACGCCGGTCCGGCTCGATCATCACGATGGCCTCGACGGCGGGCCGCCAGGCCAGCCAGGCTCCCGCGCCTTACGCCGCCGCGAAGGCCGGGATCGTCATGCTGACCAGGCACGTCGCCGCCGAGACCGGACCGTACGGCGTCCGCGTCAACTGCGTGTCGCCCTCGGCCGTACGGACGGAGAGGACGGCCCGGCACATGTCGCCCGAGGCGCAGGAGCAGGTCGCCGCGCTGCACCCGCTGCGCCGCCTCGGCACGCCGGAGGACGTCGCCGACGCGACGTTGTTCCTCGCGTCGGACGCCTCGTCCTGGCTCACCGGGTTGACCATCGACGTCGCGGGAGGCCGGGTGATGTCCTGACGGGGCCACCGAACTGTTACTGGTCGTCCTCGGGTCACCACGTTACGTTGCGCGAGTAGACACGCCTCAAGGAGGACGCTGTGAGATCCATCGCGCGTTTCTGCGGCAACTGCAGCTGCGGCTGCCCGGAGCTCTTCGTCGACTCGTCCGCTCCGCCGGACCGTCAAGTGGTCATCACCGATGATTTCGGGCAACGGGTGGAGATGAGCCTCGACCAGTTCGGGTCCATCGTCGAGGCCGCGAAGAACGGCACGCTGGACGACCTGGCTCTCGTCACCTGAACGTGGGTCCGGTCGCCCTCTTCGCCGGCGGGTTCGCCGCGGGCCTCGCGGCGGGCACCGCCTCGTGCACGGCGGTTCAGGGGGGCCTGCTCGTCGGCCTGACCAGACCCTCCCGATCGCCCACGCGCCCGGAACCGGGGCCGGTGGGACCCGATCCCTCGCGCTCCCCTTCCCCGGCGGCCTGTCACGGGAGCGGGAGGCCGACGGCGACGGACGCCATCGCGGTGGGGGCGTTCCTCGCCGGGCGGCTGGCCTCCCACACGCTCGCCGGTGCGCTGCTCGGCATGGCGGGCTCGGCCGTACGGCTCGGAGCGCCCGTGCGGGCGGCGCTGCTCGTCGGGGCCGGGCTCATGGTGATGGTCTTCGCCATCGGGCTCCTCCGGCGCCGAGAGGCGCCGGGCTGCTCGCCGGGGCGTCCGGACCCGCGTCCTGTCGTCCGGGCGACCGGGCCGTCCGCGTGGGCGGCGAGGTCACCGGCACGGCGCGGCCTGTCGCTGGGCGCGGCCACGGTTCTCGTTCCCTGCGGCGTGACGATCAGCATGGAGGTCGCGGCCGTCTCCACCGGGTCGGCGCTCGCGGGCGCGGCGGCGATGGCCGGATTCGTCCTCGGGACCGCTCCGGCCTTCGCGGTGCTCGGGCTGCTGCTGCGCCGTCTCTCCTCGACCCGGCTGGCGGCCCTCACCGAAGTGGTCGCGCTCATCGCCGGGCTCGTCACGGTGTCGTCGGGACTCCGCCTCGGTGGTTGGCTGCCCGAACTCGGGGGCACCGCGTTCGGCCTCGCCGCGGGGGCCGGCACCCGGGCGAACACCGCCGCGTCGGCCGGGCCCGGCGGCGTCCAGCAGATCACGGTCTGGGCGACAGAACGCGGGTTCCGGCCCGGAATCGCCACGGCCCGGGCCGGCCGACCGCTGGAGATCGTCTTCCGTACCCGGGACAACCACGGGTGCACCCGTACCGTCTCGGTGGACGGCGACGACGTCGTGCTGCCCGTGACCGGCCAGGGCGTCGTACGGCTGGCGTCCCGGCCGCCGGGCGACCTCCGCTACGCGTGCGGCATGGGGATGTACACCGGGTTCATCCGCTTCACGGCACCGTGAGCCCGTGGGCCGTCAGCGTCAACCGGGGCGCGGCGCCACCCCCGTGGCACCGCGCCATAAACGTGTCGTGAACCGTGTCATGAACCGAGTCGTGAACGGGATCAGGCGGCGACGAACTCCTCGACCGGGGTGAACGGCAGGTCGTGCGCCACCGCCACCGGCTCGCTGGTGATCCGGCCCGCGTGGGTGTTGAGCCCCAGCCGGAGCGCGGCGTCACCGCGGAGCGCCTCGCGCCAGCCCAGGTCGGCCAGCTTCACCGCGTACGGAAGCGTGGCGTTGGTCAGGGCGTACGTCGAGGTGTTCGCCACCGAACCCGGCATGTTGGCCACGCAGTAGAAGATCGAATCGTGTACCTGGAACGTCGGCTCGGCGTGGGTGGTCGGGCGGGAGTCCTCGAAGCAGCCGCCCTGGTCGATCGCGATGTCGACGAGCACGGATCCCGGCTTCATCCGGGAGACCAGCTCGTTGGACACCAGCGTCGGCGCCTTGGCACCCGGGATGAGGACCGCGCCGATGACCAGGTCGGCGTCGAGCACGGCCCGCTCGATCGCGTACGCGCTGGACACGACGGTCTTCAGCCGGCCCTGGTAGATCGCGTCGATGAAACGCAGCCGGTCGATGCTGATGTCGAGGATGGTGACGTCGGCCCCCATGCCGACGGCGATCTGCGCGGCGTTGAGGCCGGAGACGCCGCCGCCGATGACGACCACCTTCGCCGGGGAGACGCCGGGGACGCCGCCGGGAAGGATGCCCCTCCCGCCGTTGAACCGCATCAGGTTGTACGCGCCGACCTGCGGGGCGAGCCGGCCCGCCACCTCCGACATCGGAGCGAGCAGCGGGAGGCCGTTCCCGACCTGCACCGTCTCGTACGCGATGGCCGTCGTCTTCGACGAGAGCAGCGCGTCGGTGCAGGGCCGGGAGGCGGCCAGGTGGAGATAGGTGAAGAGCACCTGGTCCTCGCGCAGGCGGTGATACTCCTCCGCGATCGGCTCCTTGACCTTGAGGATCATCTCCGACTCGCCCCAGACGGCGTCGGCGGTGTCCACGATCTTGGCTCCGGCGGCGAGGTACTCCTCGTCGGTGATGTGCGAGCCGAGGCCGGCACCACGCTGTACGTGGACGTCGTGACCGTGGCGGACGAGTTCGTGAACTCCCGCCGGGGTCGCGGCGACGCGGTACTCGTGGTTCTTGACCTCGGCCGGCACTCCGATTTTCATGCTCTAGGTTCCCTTCATGGGGTCACGGTTTCATAGCCGGGCCCAAGCCTCGGTGAGCACCGAGCGGAGGATCCCCTCGATCTCGTCGAACTCCTTGGGGCCACAGATCAGTGGCGGCGCGAGCTGGACCACCGGGTCGCCGCGGTCGTCGGCCCGGCAGTAGAGGCCCGCGTCGTAGAGAGCCTTGGAGAGGAAGCCGCGAAGCAGCCGCTCCGACTCGTCCTCGTTGAAGGTCTCCTTGGTCGACTTGTCCTTGACGAGCTCGATCCCGTAGAAGTAGCCGGAGCCGCGGACGTCGCCGACGATCGGCAGGTCGAGCAGCTTCTCCAGCGTGCCGCGGAACACCGGCTCGTTGGCGGTGACGTGGCCGAGAAGGTCCTCGCGCTCGAAGATGTCGAGGTTGGCCAGGGCGACCGCCGAGGCGACCGGGTGGCCGCCGAAGGTGTAGCCGTGGGCGAACGTCTCGGTGCCGTTCTTGAACGGCTCGAACAGCCGCTCGGAGGCGATCATCGCGCCGATGGGAGCGTAACCGCTGGTCAGTCCCTTGGCGCAGGTGATGATGTCCGGCACGTAGTCGAACTTCTGGCCGCCGAACATCGTGCCGAGGCGCCCGAAGGCGCAGATGACCTCGTCGGAGACGAGGAGCACGTCGTACTGGTCGCAGATCTCGCGCAGGCGCCGGAAGTATCCGGGCGGCGGCGGGAAGCAGCCGCCGGCGTTCTGGACCGGCTCGACGAAGACGGCGGCGACGGTGTCCGGGCCCTCCATCTCGATGGCCCGGCCGACCTCCTCGGCGGCCCACCGGCCGAACGCCTCGGGGTCCTTGTCCGACCCGGCGAAGCCGGTGATCTCGTCGGCGCGGTAGATGTTGGTGTTGGGCACCTTGATGGCGCCGGGCACCAGCGGCTCGAAGACCTGCTTCAGCGCCGGGATGCCGGTGATGGACAGCGCGCCCTGCGGCGTGCCGTGGTAGGCGATGGCGCGGCTGACGACCTTGGTCTTCAGCGGCTTGCCCTGGATCTTGAAGTACTGCTTGGCGAGCTTCCACGCCGACTCCACGGCCTCGCCGCCGCCGGTGGTGAAGAAGACGCGGTTGAGGTCTCCGGGGGTCATCCCGGCGAGCCGCTGCGCCAGCTCCGCCGCCTTCGGGTGGGCGTACGACCAGAGCGGGAAGAACGCCAGGTCACGCGCCTGCTTCGCGGCGGCCTCGGCGAGCTCCTCCCTGCCGTGCCCGACCTGGACGACGAACAGTCCGGCCAGACCGTCGAGATAGCGCTTGCCGTGGATGTCGTAGACGTACGCACCCTCGCCCTTGACGATCATCGGCACTTCGGCGCCCTGGTGGGCGCTGTGCCGGGTGAAATGCATCCACAGGTTGTCCTGTGCGGCCTTGAGAACGTCGGGGTCCGTCATCGCAACCTTCCTAGGGTGATCTGGTGCTTGCTTCAGTCTGCACGTCGAAGTCGCAAAAGCCAAGCGATTGCGTGGCTTCAATGTGCATGAACCTCGGAATCCGTGATATCGACATGTAACCACAACGAAATCCGTTAGGCGATTCTTGGACAAGCCTGGCTTCGCCGGCCGCTGGCGCACGTCAGCGGTGTGATCCAATGAGGCGCATCAGACAAAGGGGTCGGAGAGGGGAAACGCATGACACCCGAAGAGATCGAGAGCGCCGTCGAGGCCGGCATGCCACAGGCGGTGGAGGATCTCAGGCGCCTCGTCGCCATCCCGTCGGTGGCATTCCCCGGCCACCCCGACGAGCCGGTGCTCGCCGCCGCCGCGATGACCGAGGAGTTGCTGCGCGGCGCCGGTCTGCCGAACGTGCGCCAGATCCCGGTCGAGGGCAGCTTCCCGGCCGTGTTCGCGGAGGCGCCCGCCCCCGAGGGGGCTCCCACCGTGCTGCTGTACGCCCACTATGACGTGCAGCCGCCCGGCGACTCCGCCCAGTGGCGTACATCTCCGTTCGAGCCGACGATGATCGACGGCGCGATGTACGGCAGGGGCGCGGCCGACGACAAGAGCGGCGTCATCGCGCACGTGGCGGCGCTGCGCGCCTTCGACGGCGAGTTCCCCGTCGGCGTCAAGGTCATCGTCGAGGGCCAGGAGGAGTACGCCGGGGAACGCCTGGAGGACTTCGTCGAGGCCAACCCCGACCTCGTGCGCGCGGACGCGATCGTGGTCGCCGACTGCGGCAACCCGCGCCTGGGCGAGCCGGCCCTGACGACCACGCTGCGCGGGATGGCCGCCTTCACCGTCGAGGTGCGGACGCTCCGCGAGTCCCTGCACAGCGGCGCGTTCGGCGGCGCCGCCCCGGACGCGCTCGGCGCCCTCATGCGGATGTTGTCCGCCCTGCACGACGATCGCGGCGACGTACGGGTGCCGGGCCTTCCGCAGGGCACCTTCGAGGGCGGCTCCGAGGAGACGGATGACGACTTCCGGGCCACCGCGGGTGTTCTCGACGGCGTCTCGCTCGTCGGCTCCGGGTCAGTGGCCGACCGCCTCTGGTCGTCGTACGCGATCACCGTGACCGGGCTCGACGTGCCGACCGTGTCGGGCGCCATCAACGCCGTGCAGGCGGTGGCCCGCGCCCGCGTCACGATCAGGATCCCTCCGGCGGGCGACGCGAAGACCGCGCTCGACGACGTGACGGGCTTCCTGCAGAAGGTCGCGCCGTGGGGCGCCCAGGTGACGTTCGGCGACTTCGTCACCGGGTCGGGCTTCATGGCCGGTTCGGGCGGCCGGGCGCGGGCCGCGATCGACCGCGCCATGGAGCGGGCCTTCGGCCGGGCGCCGCGCGACGTCGGTCAGGGCGGCTCGATCCCGCTGGTCGCGAAGCTCTCCGGGTTGTTCCCCGAGGCCGAGATCCTGCTCTACGGCGCCGAGGACGGCGACTCGTCGATCCACGCCCCCAACGAGCGGGTGAACCTCGACGAGTTGCGCAAGGTCATCACCGCCGAGGCTCTGTTCCTCGCGAACTACGGCGCCTGATCCGCGTGCCGGACGTGCGGCCTCTTCCGAGAGGTCGCGCGTCCGGCGTTCGCGTTTCCGGGCGTGACCCCTCCTGACCTCAGGAGTCACCGAAATCACATTTCGCCTCACCCTTGCATGGGTCTAGATTTGTACTGACTGGTCAGTTCAAGGAGGAGGCGTGGCGTGGCGTTCACAGGGGTCCGGGTCGTGGCGAAGGACCTCTCGCTGAAGGGCGAGCACGGCCCCGTCTACTCGGGCGTCTCCCTCACCGCCGGGCCGGGCGGCCTCACCGCCGTCGCCGGGGCGGCGGGCAGCGGGCGGACCAGCCTCCTGCTGACCGTCGCCGGCCGGATGCGACCCACGTCCGGCACGCTCGCCGTCGGCGGCCAGAGCGGTATCCGCCGCATCCAGCGGGCCGCCGCGCTCGGCCTCACCTCCGGCGTGAACGAGCTCGACGGCGCGCTGTCCGTACGGGATCACCTGCACGAACGGCTGGGCCCGTGGGGGCTGCCGTGGCGCAGGCGGTACGCGCGCACCGCCGGTGCCGCGCTCGCGCGGGCGGGGCTCGACGTCACCGCCCTGCCCGAAGGCGAGCGCACCCTCGCCCGGCGCCTCACCCGCGACCAGGCGGTCCGCCTCGGGATCGCGCTCGCGCTCCTCGACCGGCCGGGACTGCTCCTGGTCGACGACGTCGATCTCGGCCTGCCCGAGGCGCGCGGGCACGAACTCTGGCGCACCCTGCGCGACCTGTCCGACGACGGCCTCACCGTCGTCGCCTCCTGCACCGGCCCGGACCTCGCCGGGCGCTACGCCGACGCCGTCACAGAACTCCCGTGAAGGACCTCCCGTGAAGCCGCTTCCCCTGCACCTCGGCCGCCTGGAGCTCCGGCGGTTCACCCGGTCCCGGCTGACCCGGGCCGCCCTGGTGGGCGTCGTCATGCTGCCCCTGCTGTACGCCGGTCTCTACCTGTGGTCGTTCTGGGACCCGCAGGGCAACCTGAAGAACATCCCCGTCGCCCTGGTGGTCGAGGACCGGCCGGCGACGGTGGACGGCACGACCGTCAGCGCGGGCCGGGACCTGGCCGAGGAACTCCAGGACCGCGAGGTCTTCTCCTGGCACAGGACCGACGCCGCCGAGGCCGACCAGGGCATGCGGGACGGCACCTACTACCTGTCGCTGACGATCCCGCGCGACTTCAGCGCCAACCTCACCTCGCCCTCCGGCGACGGCGAGCCCCGTCCCGCCTGGCTCGGCGTACGGGTGGACACCGGCCGCAGCTACATCATGCGGACGATCTCCGACGCGGTGTTCGACGAGGTCAAGGCGGCGGTCGACCGCAGCGCGGTGAAGGGCTACCTCGACCAGGTCTTCCTGTCCTTCGCCGATCTGCACGACGCCACCGCCGAGGCGGCCGACGGCGCGGGCCGGCTCCACGACGGATCCGCGACCGCGCGGGAAGGCGCGGCCACGCTCAACAAGGGCCTCGGCAGCGCGCAGAGCGCCGTGCGCAAGCTCTCCACCGGCGCGACCACGCTCCAGGACGGGTCGGGGACGCTCGCCCGTGGGCTCGGCGACGCGTACAAGGGCTCGGCCCGGCTGACGAGCGGCCTGGCCACGGCGGGAAAGGGCGCCGCCGATCTGCGCGCGGGCCTGTCCAGCCTCGACAAGGGCGCCGCGAAGCTCGCCGAGGGCAACCGGCAGGCGTACGAGAGCGTGCACGCGCTGTCCCCCACGATCAACCGCGCGGCGGACACGTACGTGCCGATCCTGACCGAGAACGGCCCGGCCATCCGGTCGGCGGCGCTGGCCGTGGCCGAGGGCGCCGACACGATCGCGAAAGCCCTCGGCGACCTGCCCGACTCGGTACGGAGCCAGGCCGGGGAGGCACAGCGCCACCTGCGTGCGGTCGAGCGGTGGCTGGACGGCCACCCCGACGCCGACCCCGAGCTGCGCTCCCTCGTCAGCCGGGCCTCCGGCTCCGCGGGCGAGCTGGCCGGTACGGCCGGCCGCCTGCAGGACCGGGTCGCGGCCCAGTCCGGCGCGGTGGACGACCTCGCCCGCAAGGCGCGCGCCCTCGCCGACGACGCCCGCGCGCTCGCCGAGGCCGCCCCCGCGCTGGGGAGCAGGCTGGACAAGGCGCGTGACGACTTCAACACGCTGGACGGCGGGCTGAAGCGGCTCACCAAGGGCGCCTCCGACCTGCACGACGGCACCGGAAAGGCGCTGAAGGGCGCCACCTCGCTCGCGAGCGGGGTCGGCGAGCTCGGGAACGGCGCGAAGACCCTGTCCGCCGGTCTGCGTACGCTCGACAGCGGCGCCGACCGGCTCACCGCGGGTCTCGGCACGCTCGCGTCCGGCGCGGGGAGGCTCGGCGACGGCATCGGCGAGCTGCGCGGCGGCGCGGGAAAGCTCGATTCGGGGCTGGGTGAGCTCGCCGACGGCTCGGGCGAACTGGCCGCCAAGCTGGGCGACGGTGCGGCGCGGATCCCCTCCTACGACGCCGCGGGGCGCGACAGCCGTACGGACATGATGAGCGAGCCGGTCCGGCTCGACACCGAGGTGGACAACGAGGTGCCCAACTACGGCACCGGTTTCGCGCCGTTCTTCGTGCCGCTCGCGCTGTGGGTGGGCGCGATGGTGACGTACATGGTGCTGCGGCCGCTCAACCCGCGCCTGCTCGCGGGCTCCGCCCCGGCCTGGCGTACGGCGCTGGCGGGGTGGCTGCCCGGCGTGGCGATGGGCACGTTGCAGGTCGCGGTGCTGCTCGGCGTGCTGCGGTTCGGCCTGGGCCTGGAGGCACGGAACTGGGCCGGTGTCGCCGCGTTCCTGCTGCTCACGGTGGCGGCGTTCCTCGCGATCGTGCAGGCGGTCAACGCGCTCGCCGGGCCGCCGGCCCGCGTGCTGGTGCTCGCGCTGCTGATGTTGCAGCTGACCTCGGCCGCCGGCACCTATCCGATCGAGACGTCGCCCGGGTTCTTCCAGACCATCTCTCCGTGGTTGCCGATGAGCTGGGTGGTCGCGGGGATGCGGCGGCTGATCAGCGGCGGCGATCCCGCCGTCGTGTGGCAGGCTTGCGGCGTGCTGTCCATCTTCGTCGTCGCCGGCCTCGCGCTGACCATGGTCGCCGTGCGCAGGGGCCGTACCTGGACCATGCGCAGGCTCAAGCCGGAGCTGGCGCTGTGACCCGGCAGGAAACGCCGTGACCCGCGAGGACACCAGGAACCGGCTCTTCCGCGCCGCGGTCGAGCTGATCGCCGAGCAGGGGTTCGCCGGGACGACGGTCGACGCGATCGCCGAGCGTGCGGGCGTCGCCAAGGGCACGGTGTTCTACAACTTCGGCAGCAAGGACGCGCTGTTCTCCGCCCTGCTCGACCACGGCATCCAGCGGCTCACCATGTCGCTGGCCGAGGCGGCCGGGGTTCCCTCCGATGCCACCCCGCTGGCCCGGCTCGACGCGGTCGTGCTGGCCCAGCTGCGCTTCTTCGACGAGTACGGCCCGTTCGCCCGGGTGCTGTTCGGGGAGATGTGGCGCACGGCCTGGCAGGACGCCGTCACCCGGCTCCGGGAGGGCGCGCTCGGTGTGTACGAGCGGATCCTCGCGGACGCGGTTGAGGCCGGGGAGCTGCGCGAGGACTTCGATACCGGGACCGCCGCCACCGCGCTGTTCGGCATGGCGTTGACGGTCTCGATCGAGCGGCGGGTGCTGCGGCCCGACCGTCCGCTGGAGGAGGTCCACGCCACGCTCGTCGAGCTGATCCACGGCCGAGTGACCAAATCGGTCGAAGCGGGTTAGCCCTCCGAGACGATCTGCAACTAACGTGGTTCGCCGTTCGTCAGGATAAATACGATCTCAACAGCGCGATTCGAGGTCGTGCCCCGCCTTCCCCCACGGAGGACGCGTGTACCAGCCCCAGCAACAGAGGCGCCGTCGCAGCTTCGCTCCGTTCATCGTCGCGATCATCCTCGCCGGCGCGCTGATCGTCGGGTTGAAGCTGTTCTTCGGCGGGGGCACCGGCCCGGGTGGCGGAGGCGGCACGTCCGGCGGGGACGGCACGGCCCAGAAGCTGGCCTGCGACGACGACGGCACGACGCTGACGATCGCGGCGTCCAGCGAGAAGGCCGAGCTGCTCAGGAAGATGGCGAACGGCTACAACGGCCGCGAGGTCGACGGCCGCTGCGTCGACGTGGTGGTCACCTCCAAGCCGTCGGGCGGCGCGATGCAGGCCCTGGCACGCGGTTGGAACACCAAGCTGGACGGCCCGAAGCCGGACGTCTGGTCCCCGGCGGGCACCGGATGGATCACACTCCTGCGGCAGCGCACCGAGGGGACGGACAAGGGCCAGGTCGTCGGCACCGACACCCCGTCGATCGCCACGACCCCCCTCGTCATCGCCATGCCGAAGCCGATGGCGCAGGCGCTCGGCTGGCCGTCCAAGAAACTCGGCTGGTCGGACGTCCTCGAACTCGCCAACGACCCCAAGGGCTGGGCGAAGTACGGCCACCCCGAGTGGGGGCAGTTCCGGCTCGGCAAGACCAACCCCAACTTCTCGACGGCGGGGCTGAACGCCACGGTCGGCGCGTACTTCGCGGCCACCGGCCTCTCCGGTGACCTGTCGGAGCAGAACATCACCGACCCCAAGACGCGGGCGTTCGTCCAGGGCGTCGAACGGTCGATCGTGCACTACGGCGACACCACGCTGACCTTCCTCGCCAACCTGCAGCACGCCGACGACCAGGGCGCGGCGATGTCGTACATCTCGGCCGTGACCGTCGAGGAGAAGTCGGTCTGGGACTACAACCAGGGCAACCCGAGCGGCGACCCGAAGACGCTCGGCAAGCACGCCAAGCCCAAGGTGCCGCTGGTCGCGATCTATCCGAAGGAGGGCACGCTCTTCTCGGACAACCCGTACGCCGTGCTGTCCTGGGCGGACGACGCCAAGCGCGCCGCCGCGCTCGATTTCCTGAAATATCTCCACAACGAGGAGCAGCAGAAGGAGTTCGCCTCGTACGCGTTCCGCTCCGCCGAGGGCAAGGCGGGCGAGCTGATCACCACGGCGAACGGGCTGAACCCGAAGGAGCCGGGCACCACGCTCAGCGTCCCCATCCCGAACGTGCTCGACAGAACCCTCAAGAGCTGGGCCGAGTTGCGCAAGCCGGCCAACGTGCTCGTCGTCATGGACACCTCGGGCTCGATGGGCGCGGACGTCGCCGGCACCGGCAAGTCCAAGCTCGACCTCGCCCGTGAGGCCGCGATCAACGCGCTGCCCCAGTTCGGCCCGAACGACCGGGTCGGCCTGTGGATGTTCTCCCTCAAGCAGGACGGCAACAAGGACCACCTCGAACTCGTCCCCATGGGCAAGAACAACCGGAAGGCCCTGGTGAGCAAGTTGAACGGCCTCATCCCGAACGGCGGGACCGGGCTGTACGACACCACGCTCGCGTCGTACCGACACGTGTTGGCGCACAAGAGCCGTGACGCGATCAACGCCGTGGTGTTCCTGACGGACGGCAAGAACGAGGACAACAACTCGATCTCCCTGGACACGCTGCTCTCCGACCTGCGCAAGGAGTCGGGGCAGGAGACGGTCCGGGTGTTCACGATCGCCTACGGCGCGGACGCCGACCTCGACACGCTCAAGACGATCTCCCAGACCACCGACGCGGCGGCCTACGACTCCCGCAAGGCCGGGAGCATCGACGAGGTCTTCACCGCCGTGATCTCCAACTTCTGAGCCAGGAGCCCTCCGTGTCCCGATTCACCGACGAGCTCCGCGACCCCTGGGGGCTCCTTCTCGGCGCCACCGCGGGCGGCGTGGCCTGGGCCGTGAATGTGAATCCCGTCGCCGCCGGGGCGGTCGGCGTCGCGGTCTGGCTGGCCAAGTCGTTCGCCTCCGCCTGGGTGGCCACCCCCGGCGGAACGCGCCGTAGCGAACCGGAGCCGCCGCCGGTCACCAAGGGCAGCGTGGAGGCCGGGTGGCTGCAGCGGGCCGAGCGGGCGGCCCGCTCCTTCGCGGACCTGACCGCCTCGATGCGCGGCCAGATCCTGCTCGACCGGATCGCCGCGATGACCCCGCAGGTGAACGACACCGTCGCGACGCTCCGGCGGCTGGCCGGTCAGGCGTCGATCACCGGCTCGGCGCTGACCCGGTTCGACCCGGGCTTCCTGCACAAGGAGCGGGCACGGCTCACCGCGTCCCGCCGGTCGGCCGGGCCGGACGTCGCGGGTGAGCTCGACCGGTCGATCGCCGCGCTGAACGCCCAGCAGGAGGTGTTCGACCGGCTGACGGCGGCCCGGGGCCGGGTGATCGCCCGCCTGGAGTCCGGGACGATCAGCCTGGAGGGCCTGGTCGCCCGGGTGGTCGAGGTGTCGGCGATGACCGCGACCTCGGCGGCGGACGGCGGCACGGCGGCGCTCGACGAGCTGACCTCCGAGCTGGAGTTCACCCGGCAGAGCCTCCGCGAGGTCGAGGAGGCCACCCGCGACGACCTCGGTTAGCTCGGCAGCAGGGAGGCGAGCTCGGCGGGGCCCGCGTTGGCCCCGGTGCAGACGACGGCGACCTTCCGCCCGGCGAACTCGTCGCGGCGGGCGAGCAGCCCGGCCAGCGCGGCGGCGCCCGCCCCTTCGGACAGGGTGTGGGCGTGCGTGAGCAGCAGGCGCTGCGCCGCGTGGATCTCGTCGTCGCCGACCAGCGTGAAGTCCGAGAGGTCCGCGCGCATGATGTCCTGGGTCAGGGCGAAGGCCGACCCCGTGGCCAGCCCGTCGACCCTCGTCTTCACCGGCCGCTGGACCGGCTCGCCGAGACGCCACGAGTCGTGCGCCGCGGGCGCCTGCGCCGACTGGACCGCGATCACCCGGCAGCCGGGTGCGACGGCCCGCGCGACCACACAGGCCGCCGCCGCGCCGGTGCCCGATCCGACCGGGACGAAGATCGCGTCGAGGTCGGGCCGTCCGGCGAGGATCTCCAGGTAGAGCGTGCCGACCCCGGCGATGATGTCCGGCTCGTCCGCCGGGCTGATCAGCCGCGCTCCCTGCCGCGCGGCGTTCTCCCGCGCGTGCCCCGCCGCCTCCACCATGGTCGCTCCGGCGATCTCGACGGTCGCGCCGAGGGCCTCCACCGCCGCGACCTTGGCCGGGTTGGGGTTCTCCGGCATCACGATGGAACAGGGGACGCCGAACAGCCGCGCGGCGTACGCCACGGACTGGGCGTGGTTGCCGGTGGAGTACGTGAGCACACCCGTCGATCGATCTTCCATCCGGGCCAGCAGCGTGATGCCGCCGCGGACCTTGAACGCGCCGGTCGGCTGGACGTTCTCGTGCTTGACGTGCACCTCGACACCGGCGACCGCGTTCAACACGGGGTAGGACCACATCGGCGTCTCGGGCAGGTGCGGGGCCAGGAGCGTCCGGGCGCGCAGGACGTCGCGAAGATCTGTCATGCGCTCCAGGGTCGCGGGACCGGCATTCATCAGTCCAACAGAGATTTTCACGGTTTTATATAGATACGCTTGATATTTCCATTGGGTCCGCGAGGGGGCGAGATGCTCGATCCTGTCCGGCTCCGGGTGCTGGTCGCGGTCGCGGCGCGGGGCTCCGTCACCGCGGCGGCGCGGGAGCTGCACTATTCGCAGCCCTCGGTGAGCCACCACCTCGCCCGGCTGGAGGCCGAGACCGGGGCGAAACTGGTCCAGCGGGTGGGGCGCGGCATCCGGCTGACCGAGGCCGGACGCCTGCTGGCCGAACGCGCGGCGGAGATCCTCGGCCGGATGGAGTCGGCTGCTGCGGAGCTCACCGCCCATGTCGGGCTGCGCGCCGGCCGGGTGCGGCTGGCCGCCTTCCCCTCCGCTCTCGGCACCTTCGTCCCGGCGGCGGCCGTACGTCTCGCTGACGACCATCCGGGGCTGGACCTGCGGCTGGCCGAGGCGGAGCCGCCGGAGGCGCTGCGCATGCTCCGCGCGGGCGACGTGGACGTCGCCGTGATCTTCCGTTACGAGGAGACCGGCCCCGAGGACGACGGCATCCGGCTCACGCATCTCTTCGACGACCCGACCTGCCTCGTCACCCCGGTGGGCATCGGCGGCGCGGACGACGCGGACCACGCGGACGACGCAGGCAGCGTCGGCGCGCACGCGGCGTCGCGGTGGATCGCCGGGTGCGACCGCTGCCGGTCCCACCTGCTCGACCTCTGCTCGCGCGCGGGGTTCGAACCGCGCGTCTCGTTCACGACCGACGACTATGTCGCGGTGCAGGCGATGGTGGCCGCGGGGCTCGGCGTCGCCGTCCTCCCCACGCTGGCGCTGTCCGCGCATCGCTCCCCCGGGATCCGGGCCGTCGAACTGCCCGGGTCGGTCCGGCGGGTGTTCGCCGCGACGTACGGCGAGCCGCCCGACCCACCCGCCACCGCCGCCCTCCTGACCGCTTTGACGCGAGGCGAGCCCCGGGGCGGCCACGCGGAGACCCTCTTCGCGGCCATACGCCCGCGAGATCAGACGTTCTCGCCCTGATCCACGTCGAGGAGTACACGACGGATGTCGCCCGTGTGCATGCGCCTCTGATGGCGCAGGTCCGGCGACAGGGCAAGTCACGCGGAGCGTATGACCTGCAGATCGCCGCCACCGCCGCGGCCACGGCCAGAGCCGTGATCACGATGGATTCGTCCGCGGCGTTCGACGATCTGCCGGGGGTCCGGGCGAGAGTCGTCCTCGCCTGAGGCGGCCGGGGTCGGGGCGGAGGACAGGGCCGATAACCCGATATCGCCGGGATGGGGCCGTCGTCTAAGCTCCGCTGCATGCCCGAGATCACTACACTCGCCCTCTTCGCGGCGGCCACGATGGCGATTCTCATCGTGCCCGGCCCCGCCGTGGTCTACATCGTCACCCGCAGCGTCGCCCAGGGGCGGTCGGCCGGGCTGGTCTCGGTGCTCGGCGTGCACGCGGGCTCGGTGGTCCACGTCGCCGCCGCCGCGCTCGGCATCAGCGCGCTGCTCGCGGCCTCGGCGACCGCGTTCACGATCGTGAAGTACGTCGGCGCGGCCTACCTGGTGTGGCTCGGCGTGCGAAAGCTGATGAGCCGGGCGCCGGAGGGCGAGGCCCCGGAGCTGCTGCAGGCGTCCCGCACCCGGCTCTTCACCGAGGGGTTCGTGGTCAACGTGCTCAACCCCAAGACGGCGATCTTCTTCCTGGCCTTCCTGCCGCAGTTCACCGACCCTTCGCGCGGCCCGATCGCGCCGCAGATCGTGTTGTTCGGCGTGGTCTGGATCGTGCTCGGGATGGCCAGCGACGGCACGTACGCGCTGCTCTCGTCGGCGCTCGCCGGGCGGCTGCGGCGTTCCGCCCGGGCCCGGCGCCGGCTGGACGTCGGCAGCGGCGTCGTCTACCTGGGACTCGGCGCCGTCGCCGCCCTGGCCGGTGAGAGCGCCAAGAAGCTCTGACCCCGCCGGGCTCAGATGACGCCGGCCCGCGCCGCCGTCTCCTTGGCCCACCGGTAGTCGGCCTTGCCCGCCGGGGAGCGGACCATCTCGTCCACGAAGGCGTACGTCCGGGGCACCTTGTACCCGGACAACCGCTCCCTGCAGTGGGCGTCGAGCTCCTCGTCCGTGGGCGAGGTCCCCTCGTACAGCTGGACGACGGCGGCCACCCGGAACCCCCACCGATCGTCGGGGATCCCGGTGACCACGGCGTCGAACACGGCGGGGTGGCCCTTGAGCACCGCCTCGACCTCCTCGGGGAAGACCTTCTCCCCTCCGGTGTTGATGCACTGCGAGCCCCGGCCGAAGACGCGGATGGTCCCGTCCTCCTCCACCAGGGCGAGGTCGCCGGTCAGCAGCCAGCGGGTGCCGTCCTCGTCGGTGACGAACGTCTGGGCGGACTTCTCCGGATCCTTGTAGTACGCGGTGGCGATCCGCCCGCTCTTGGCCACCGTGCCCATCTCGCCGGAGCCCGGCTTGACCGGCCTGAGCGTGTGGTCGAGCACGGCCATCGTCGAGTTCGTGTTGGGCTGGTATTTCATGCCGGACTCGGGTGAGGAGCCGGACACCCCCGACGCGGTGTACCCCGACTCGGTCGAGCCGAAGTTGTCCAGGATCATCGTGTTCGGGAGCATCTCCTGTAGCCGGTCGCGGACCGCTCCGGTCAGGATCGCGCCGGTGGAGCTGACCACACCGAGCGAGGACAGATCGTAGGAGCCCGCCGCGATCTCCTCGGCGAGCGGCCGGGCCATCGCGTCACCGGTGATGTTGATCGTGAAGACCCCGTTCCGCTCGATCGCCCGCAGGACGTCGGCCGCGTCGAACTTCGGGGTGTAGACGATCGTCCCGCCGAACCACCAGGCGATGAACGTCGCCATCTGGGCCGCGCCGTGCATCAGCGGCGCCGCCGCCATCATGACCAGCGGGCCGGAGTTCCTGGCCTGCTCGATCACCGCCTCGGGATTCTCCACCGGGTCGCCGTACGGGTTGCCGGCGCCGAACGCCATGAAGAGGTCCTCGACCCGCCACATGACGCCCTTGGGCATGCCGGTCGTGCCGCCGGTGTAGATGATGTAGAGATCGTCGCCGGAGCGCGCGGAGAAGCCCCGGGTGGCCGGGCTCCCGGCAAGGGCCGTGCCGTACGGCACCGCGCCGGGCACGCGGGAGGCGCCGCCGACCGCGACGAGGTGGCGCAGGTCGGGAGCCTTCGGCGCGACGGCCGCGACCCGGTCGTCGAACTCGACGTCGAAGAGGAGCGCGACGATGTCGGAGTCGCGGTAGAGATAGAGCAGTTCCGACTCGACGTACCGGTAGTTGACGTTCACCGGCACCGCGCGGATCTTCAGTGCCGCCAGCAGCCCGGCGACGTACTCCACCCCGTTGTAGAGATGTAGCCCGACGTGGTGGCCGGGCCCGACGCCATGGGCGGCGAGGTGGTGGGCCAGCCGGTTGGCCCGTTCGTCCAGCTCCGCGTAGGTCACCCGCTCGTCGCCGCAGACGACGGCCACGCGGTCCCCTATCGCGTCGGCGAGCCCCTCGAACAGATCGGCGTGGTTGAACTCCATCCTGGGACCTCTCCCTGCTGTTTAGGGCTTCTCGCTTCCGACGATCCACATGGCGAAGAACTGGGCGCCTCCGCCGTACGCGTGGCCGAGGGCGGTGGCGGCGCCGTCGACCTGGTGCTCCCCCGCCATGCCGCGCACCTGCAGCGCGGCCTCCGCGAACCTGATCAGGCCGGACGCGCCGATGGGGTTGGAGCTGAGCACGCCACCGGAGGCGTTCCACGGGATGTCGCCGTCGAGTGCCGTGCATCCCGCCTCGGTGAGCTTCCAGCCCTCGTTCTCGGGCGCGAAGCCGAGGTTCTCCAGCCACATCGGCTCGTACCAGGAGAACGGGACGTAGACCTCGGCGACGTCGATGTCCCTGCGCGGGTCGGAGATCCCGGCCTGCCGGTAGACGTCGGCGGCGCAGTCCTTGCCCGCCCGGGGGCTGACGGTGTCCCGCCCGGCGCGCATGAGCGGCTCGGACCGCATGGCCGTGCCGTGGATCCACGCGGGCGTCCCGGTGACCGCCTTCTCGGACGACAAGACGATCGCGCAGGCGCCGTCGGACGAGGGGCAGGTCTCCAGATAGCGGATCGGCTCCCAGAGCATCGGCGTCGACTCCACCATCGCCCGGTCGATCCCGGGGATCCGCAGGTGGGCGTAGGGGTTCTTCAGCGCGTTCCGCCGGTCCTTGACCGCGACGAGCGCCCCGATGTGGTCGGGCGCCCCCGACCTGCGCATGTACTCGCGGATGTGCGGGGCGAAGTAGCCGCCCGCGCCGACGACGAGCGAGGCTCCGAACGGCAGGTGCGTGGAGAGCGCCCAGGTGGCGTTGGACTCCGACTGCTTCTCGAACGCGACCACCAGTACGCGGTCGTGCACGCCGCCCTGGACCAGGGACGCGCCCACCAGGGCGGTCGAGCCGCCGACGGAGCCCGCCGTGTGCACCCGCATCATCGGCTTGCCCGCCGCGCCGAGGGCGTCCGCGAGGTACGCCTCCGGCATCATGACGCCCTCGAACAGGTCCGGGGCCTTGCCGATGACGACCGCGTCGATGTCCGCGAAGGTCAGCCCGGCGTCGTCGAGCGCGCGGATCGCCGCCTCGCGGACCAGGCCCGCGATCGAGACGTCCCTGCGCTTGGTGGTGTAGCGCGTCTGGCCGACGCCGATGACGGCGCAGCGGTTACCCACGGTCCGCTCCTTCCGGGGACTCGGCAGCCGACTCCAGCACCGTGACGAGGTTGTGCTGGAGGCAGGGCCCCGAGCTGACGTGGGCCACGGCGCGGCGCGCCCGGCCGTCGAGGATCCGCCGCGCGGCCTCGCCGACGCGGATGAGCCCGGTCGCCATGACCGGGTTGGCGGCGAGCGGCCCGCCCGACGGGTTGATCACCGTGCCCTCCGGGAGTTCGAGCGCCTCGCGCAGGATGATCTCCTCATGGCTGAACTGGACGTGCAGCTCGGCCACGTCGACCGGCCCCTTGCCGACGCCCGCCGCGCGGGCGGCGTCGGCCGCCGACGGCGACCTGGCCAGGTCCCGCATGCCGAGATAGTGCGGTTCGACCCGGTGGGCGATGCCGCCGATGTACGCCGGGTTCTCGGCCAGTTCCCTGGCCAGGTCGCCCGCCGCCAGCACGACCGCCGCCGCGCCGTCCGTGATCGGCGCGATGTCGTACGGCCGGAGCGGCTCGACCTCGTACCCGTCCCCTGACGGGTCGGGCAGGTCGAGGGCGTGGGGATTGGCCCGGCCGTCGGCGCGGCTGCGCCGTACGATCTCGTCCAGCGCGCCCCGGTCACCCCCGAGCGCGGCGGCCTGCAGCGCGGCGTAGGAGACCTGGTCGAGGCCGAGCGGCGCGAGATAGTACGGGTCGAGCTGGAGCGTCATGATCTGCCGCAGGTCTCCCGTCGACGACTTGCCGAAGCCGTAGACGAGGGCCGAGTCGATGTCGCCGTGCTGCAACCGCACCCACGCCTCGTACAGCGCGAACGCGCCGTCCATCTCGACGTGGCTCTCGCTGATCGGCGGCCAGGCGCCGAGCGCGTCGAGCGCGGAGACGAACGAGAACGGCGCCCCGGCCAGGTAGTCGCACGAGCCGGAGCAGGTGAAGCCGAACGTCGTGAGCCCGGTCGTCCGCCGGACCTCCTCGATCACCGGGTGCAGCATCTCGGCCTCGGTCAGGCCGGTGTCGTGGCCGGTGTGCACGGTCTGGGCGAACGCCACGATGGCGACCTCGCGCATCAGTCCCCACCTCCCGGCCGGCCCGCGGAGAGATCGGCGTCGGGCTCGCCGGTGGGGGCGAACCACCTGATGTTCGTCATGGACATCGTCCGTTCCTCGGGCGGCACCCAGACGGCCCGCACCCGCATGCCCTGCCGCACCTCGTGCGCGGGGATGCCGCCGACCAGGGCGATCATCGGGATGTCGGCGCCGTCGAGCAGGATGTACGCGGAGACGAACGGCACCTCGGGAGCGCGCGGGTCGGGCAGGTTGTTGATCGCGAAGGTCTCGACGGTCCCGGTGTCGGCGACCTCGCGCTCCTCCTCGATGACGGATCCGCACGCCGGACAGGAGATCCGATAGGGCACGTAGACCTGGTCGCACCCGGCGCAGTACCCGCCGACGAACACCCCGTCGCGGATGCCCTCGAGGAAGCGGGTGAGCGCCCGGCCCGGCCGCACGCTGTACTCCGCGCGCACCGGCGCGGTGATCACGGTGACCTCGGGGACGAAGCACTCGATGTCGGTGATGTGGCCGGAGGTCTCGGTCCGCCACCGGGGCCGGACCCGCAGCCCGGGCCGCATCGCCCTGGAACCGCCCGCGTCGACCACGTGGACGAGTGAGGTGTCCGCGCCGTCCAGCCTGATCGTCGCCCAGGCGAACGGGCGGTCGAGCGGGTGACCCGGGCGCGGCGCGCTCACCCAGGCCCACGTCTCGACGGTTCCGGCCGGGCCGACCTCGACGTACTCGCCGGTCACGGACTCGCCGGTGGCCGGGTCGTACTCCAGGGGAGGCACCAGCACCCGCTCCGCCGCCGTACGGACTCCGACGATGCGCCGGTCGCGCAGCTCGGTGAGGAAGCGGCCGATGACCGGTCCGGTGCTCCGGGTGTAGCCGCCGGGGAACTCCAGGACGTGCCGCGCCTCAAGCGGCTCCGGTACGGCCCGCGCGTCGGTCGGCACGTCGGTCGGCGCGTCAGATGGCACGGTCCCTGCCCTTCCAGTAGGGGTCGCGGAGTTTGCGTTTGAGCAGCTTGCCGTTCGGCTCGCGCGGCATCTCGGCGATGAAGTCGATGCTCCGCGGCCACTTCATCTTCGCCAGGCGGCCCTTGAGCGAGTCGAGGATCTCGGCGGCCAGCTCGGGTCCGGGGACCTCGCCGGGCGCGGGCTCGACGACGGCCTTGATCTGCTCGCCCCACTCGTCGTCCGGGATGCCGAAGACCGCCGCGTCGGCGACCTTGGGATGGACGAGCAGCTCGTTCTCGATCTCGGCGGGGTAGATGTTGGCACCGCCTGAGATGATCAGGTCGGCCTTGCGGTCGCAGAGGAACAGGAAGCCGTCCGCGTCGAGATAGCCGATGTCGCCGACGGTGAAGTAGTCACGCAGCCGGCCCTCCTCGGTCTTGCCGGGGTCGCCCTTGTACTCGAAGCGGACGCCGGCCATCTTGATGTAGATCGTTCCGGGGGTGCCGGTCGGGACCTCGTCGAGGTTGTCGTCGACGACGAGGATCTCGCTGATCGGCCAGGCGTTGCCCACCGTGCCGGGGTGCTTCTTCCAGTCCTCGGGGGTCGCGATCGTGCCGCCGCCCTCGGTGGCCGCGTAGTACTCGTAGATCACGTCGCCCCACCACTCGAGCATCTGGAGCTTGACCGGCACCGGGCAGGGCGCGGCGGCGTGGATCATCCAGCGCAGCGAGGACAGGTCGTACTTCCGGCGCGTCTCCTCGGGCAGTGACAGCAGCCGCTTGAAGTGCGTCGGGACCATGTGGGAGTTGGTCACCCGGTGCTTCTCGCACAGCCGCAGGGTCTCCTCGGGGTCCCACCTGTCCATGTAGACGAGGGTGTGGCCCATGTGCAGGGCCGTGCCGCCGAACTGGGTGACCGCGGTGTGGTAGCTCGGCGAGGTGACCAGGTGCGCGTTGGGCCGCCCCGGCGTGATCCCGAAGAACCCGAGCAGGAACGTCATCAGCTCGCCGGAGTCGTCCGGGTCCAGGCCGTTGAGCGGCCGCCGCACTCCCTTGGGCCGGCCCGTCGTGCCGGAGGTGTAGTGCATGGTCGCGCCGGCCGTGCGGTTCTCGGGGAGGGTGTCCGGGCGGCCGTCGGTCAGGTCGGAGACGGGGCGGAACCCCTCGACCCGGCCGAACGCGAAGCACCGCTCCGGCGCGATGCCCGACTCCTCGGCTCCCCTGACGCCCTCGGCCGCGTACCGCTCGTGCACGAAGAACGCCTTGGCCTCGCTGTCGGCGACGATGTAGCCGATCTCGGGGCCGGTCAGGTGCCAGTTGACCGGGGTGTAGTACCACCCGGCCTGCAGCGCGGCGAGATAGAGCACCAGGCCATCCGCGCCGTTGGGCACCAGGCCGCAGATGCCGTCACCCGGCTGGAGGCCCAGCTCGCGGAGCCCGTGGACCAGGCGGTTCGCCCGTGCGAGCAGGTCTCCCGCCCGGTGTTCCGTGCCGTCGGGGTCCACCGCGGCGATCCAGTCCGGGTCGGCCTGCGCGATCCTCCAGAAACCAAGCGAGCCCATGTCCATGCTCCCTGTCCGGTGCGTTCCTTGCGCCCGATTCGTACCCCGAGGCCGCCCGTCGTGGCGCGGCCATCCGTCGGCCGGTGATTCACAAACGAGAATCGGTTCTAGTACGTTGCGGGCAGACTAACCCGGCCACCGACGCCGATCAAGCGCTTGATTTGTCCATCTGGCGGGAGCGGGAGTGGCCGATCTAGGATCGGTTCTCGTAACCAAGCGCTTGACTCAAGCGAGGTGTCCGTGGATCTTCTGCCGATCAGCACACCGCACTGCCGGGTCGAGAGGGACGGCGCCGTCGTGATCGTCACGATGGACCGCCCCGAGGCCAAGAACGCGCTCTCCACGGACATGCTGGTCGGCCTGGCCGACGCGTGGACGTACATCTCCGCCGAGCCGGAGGTCCGGGTCGGCATCCTGACCGGGGCGAACGGCACCTTCTGCGCCGGAGCCGACCTCAAGGCGATGGGCTCCCCCTCCGGCGACGAACAGGTCCGGCGGCGGGCCGCGGAGATCGAGAACTACCACTGGAAGGGCCTGCTCCGGGACACCGCGTCCCTGCCGACCAAGCCGATCATCAGCGCCGTCGAGGGGTACGCGGTGGCGGGCGGCACCGAACTCCTCGTCGGGACCGACCTGCGCGTCGTCGGCGAGAGCGCCACCCTCGGCCTCTTCGAGGCCAGGCGCGCGCTGTTCCCCATGGGCGGCAGCGCCATACGGCTCCCGCGCCAGATCCCGTACGCCTTCGCGATGGACGTCCTGCTCACCGGCCGGGCGATCACGGCGGCCGAGGCGCTGGCGATGGGCCTGGTCAACCGGGTCGTCCCGGACGGTCAGGCCCTCTCGAGCGCGCGCGAGCTGGCCGCCGAGGTCGCCGCCTGCGGGCCGCTCGCCGTACAGGCCATCCTGCGTACCTACCGCGAGACGCTGGGGATGGGCGAGGCCGAGGCGCTGGAGGTGTCGGACGCCATCGGCTGGCCGGTGATCGGTTCGGACGACGCCAAGGAGGGCTCGCGCGCCTTCCGGGAGAAGCGCCCGCCGGTTTACCGGGGTAAATGACAAATTTACTCGTCCCCGTGGCCCCGGCGGGTCTCGGTTCCACCGGCTCCGCTCCCCTGTGAGGTCGGCACACCGCCGCAGCGATACTGGGCCGCAGCGGGCCGAAATCATGCTGGAAGTCACGTTCTACCGCAGATCACCACGATGGGATGAGCACACGGCGATAACGTTTGATCGGAAGCCGGTGGCCCGTTTTCTCCGGGTTCAGTCGTGGCCGTCGTCGGTGATGCGGCCGAGGCGTTCCATGGCCTCGACGTATCCCTCGACCATGTCGAACACGACCTGCTTGGCGGGCTTGACCTGGTTCATCGTGCCGATGATCTGGCCGGCGGGGAACGTGGCGAGCTCACCCGCGTCCGATCTGCCGATCCGGCGCAGCGCCTCGGAGACCAGCATGAACTGGAGCGGCATCGGCAGGGTGCCGGGCGACTCCTCCGACTCCCACGCGTCGGTCCACTCGTTCTTGAGCAGCCGGGCGGGCTTGCCCGTCCAGCTCCGCGACCTGACCGTGTCGCGTGAGGTGGCGGTCAGGATCCGGCGGCGGGCCATCTCCGGGGTGTCGGCCTCCTCGACGGTGAGCCAGATGGACCCGGTCCACACGCCGTCGGCGCCGAGGGCCATCCCCGCCGCCATCTGGCGGCCGTCCCCGATGCCGCCCGCGGCGAGAACCGGCACGTCGACCGCGTCGACCACCTGCGGGATGAGCACCATCGTGGAGATGTCCCCGGTGTGCCCGCCCGCCTCGGTGCCCTGGGCGACGACGACGTCCACGCCCACCTCGACCTGCTTCACGGCGTGGCGCGGGGTGGAGGCGAGCGCCGCCACCTTGACCCCGTGGGAGTGCGCCAGCTCCACCACGTCGGCCGGGGGCGGGCCGAGGGCGTTGGCGAGCAGCGCGATCGGATGCCGCAGCGCCACCTCGACCTGCGGCCGCGCGGTCGCGTCGGTCCAGCCGAGCAGCACCTTGGTGGGTTCGCCGCCTTCGAGCGGCGGCACACCGTGGCCGGCCAGCAGGTCCTCGACGAACTGGCGGTGCGCGGCCGGGATCATCCCCTGGAGCCTGGCCACCAGCTCGGTGGGAGAGTCGACGCCGAGGTCCGACCCCTCGTAAGAGGCGGGCATGACCACGTCCACGCCGTACGGCCGGCCGCCGACGTGCTCATCGATCCACTTGAGCTCCAGTTCGAGCTCTTCCGGGGTGAAGTTCAGGGCGCCGAGGACGCCCATGCCACCGGCGCGGCTGACCGCGGCGACGACATCACGGCAATGACTGAAGGCGAAGATCGGGAACTCGATCCCGAACATGTCGGTGACACGTGTCCGCATGGCCTCGACTGTATGTCCGCCCCACGGAGACTGCAACGTGTTCTAGTGAGAAGCTTCGGAGAGCGGTGGGAAGCGCCATGCTACTGACCAGTAACCGGGCATGCGAGGCATATTAGAACACGTTCTATATGATCTTCCGCGCCATTCTTCGCGCTCCGGGGCGTTCCGCGGCGCTCCTCGGCGTTCCGCGCTCCGGGCGGACGGGCGCCCGCCGGGGACGTCACCGGGGCATGCGCCGCCAGATCGCGCGCGGGAGCAGCCGCATGACTGCGAAGGCCGGCCGCAGTTTCGCCGGCACCCACACCACCTGCGCCCGCGACCTGAGCGCCTCCATCACGGCGTCGGCGACGACGTCGACGGTCACCGACATCGGAGCGGGGGTCATGCCCTCGGTCATCCGGCCGATCACGAACCCCGGCCGGACGACCAGGACCCGCGCCCCCGAGCCGTGCAGGGCGTCTCCCAGCCCCTGGGCGAACCCGTCCAGCCCCGCCTTGGCCGAGCCGTACACGAAGTTGGCCCTGCGGACCCGCACCCCGGCGACCGACGACAGGACCACCAGCGTGCCGTGGCCCTGCTCGCGCAGCCGCCGCGCGGCCGCCAGGCCGACCGAGACGTGGCCGCCGAAGTTGACCGCCACGTCCCGCGCGGCGGCCTCCGGATCCTTGTCGTAGGCCGCCTGGCTGCCCAGCACACCGAACGCCGGGATCACCACGTCGAGGTCCCCCAGCGTGGCCGCGGCCTCATCGACCACATCCCCGTGGGTCTCGGGGCGCGCCGCGTCGAAGTCGGTCACGTGCACCTCGGCGCCGAGCGCGCGCAACCGCTCCAGTTCCTCCTCGGGGACCGTGCCGCCGCGCGCCGCCAGCATCACCCGGCTCGCGCCGTCGCGAACCAGGCGCGTCACGATCGCCAAGCCGATCTCGCTCCGGCCGCCCAGCAGCAGCACCGTGTCCACCGAACCCAGAGCGTTCCTCACGCCCACCACTCCTCGTACATCCTGGTCGTCACGGCTCGTCCCGGCTCGTCCCTGCTCACAGGCACAGCCTCCTGGCCAGGTCGGAGCGGAACAGGTCGTCGGGGTCGGCGGCGTCCCTGATCGCGCGCCACTCGTCCAGCCTCGGATAGCTCGCGGCCATCACGGAGGCCGGCATCCGTGAGTCCTTCGCCAGGTAGAGCCGCCCGCCCGCCGCGACGACCCACTCGTCGAACCCGCGCAGCAGCCCGGCCAGCCCGCGCTGGCCCGTCGGGATGTCGAGTGCCAGCGTCCACCCCGGAATCGGGAACGACAACATCCCGGGGGTGCCCGCGCCGAAGCGCTTGAGCACGGTCAGGAACGACACGATCCGCCGCGCGGACAGCGTGGAGACCACCCGTCGCAGGGTGTCCTCGGCACCGAACGGCACCACGAACTGGTACTGGACCAGGCCGCGTGAGCCGTACATCCGGTTCCACTCACCGACGCCGTCCAGCGGGTGGAAGAAGGGAGTGATCCCCTGGATGAGGCCCCGCCTGGCGTTGGGCGCCTTGCCGTACCAGACGGCGTTGAAGGCGGCGACCGTGGCCCGGTTGAGCAGGCCGTCCGGCACCCAGGGCGGCGCGACCAGGCGCGGACGCGGGGCGAAGGCGAGCGGGTCGCCCCTGACCTCACCGCGCGTCGCGTGGTCGCCGCGCGTGAGCACGCTCCGGCCCGTACGGCTCCCCCGCGCCATCAGGTCGATCCAGGCCACGGTGTAGCGGTAGCGGTCGTCGGTCGTGGTCATCACGTCGAGCGTCTCGTCCAGGTCACGGGTCCGCTCGACGTCCACCCGCATCCGGGACGTCTCGATGGGAACGCACGAGAAGGTCGCCTCGACGATCACGCCGGTCAGGCCCATGCCACCCACGGTCGCCCAGAACAGGTCGTCGTCCGGCCCGAGCACCCGGGCGCCGCCGTCGGCCGTGACCAGTGTCAGGGAGCGCAGGTGCGCGCCGAACGACGAGTCGACGTGATGGTTCTTGCCGTGGACGTCGGCCGCGATGGCCCCGCCCACCGTGACATACCTGGTCCCCGGCGTGACCGGCACGAACCAGCCGCGCGGCACCAGGGCGGTCATCAGGTCGTGCAAGCTCGTCCCCGCCGAGGCGGTGACCTCGCCCGCCTCCGGGTCCAGGGTCCAGGACGCCGGGAGGGCGGTGCAGTCCAGCACCGTTCCGCCCGCGTTCTGCGCCGCGTCGCCGTACGCCCTGCCGAGGCCGCGTGCGATGAGGCCGCGCCCGGTCCCGGGTGCCGCGGTCTCCTTCAGCAGCGCCGCGACCTCGTCGGCCGAGCCGGGGCGCGCGAGCGTGGCGGAGGTCGGGGCGGTGCGTCCCCAACCGGTCAGAAGCGTCATGTCAGGTGGATCCCGATGGCGAGCAGGAGGAGCAGCAGAACGAGGAACAGCTGCAACGGCCGATCCCGGAGGGCCAGTTCCTCAGGTTCCTCCCCTATGCCGCGATCCACAAGTAGGGCATGCCTCAGGACGACGAGGACGAACGGGACGATGCTCAGCGCGTAGAAGCCGAGCGCCGTTCCCTTGTGCTCCTGCAACGCCCACAGGCAGTACGTCACGATCATCGCGCCCGAGGTCATCGAGCGGACACCGGACAGATAGGACGTCGTGTACACGCTGAGCGTCGAGCGGGTGCCGCGGGACTTCCCGGCGTTCCGGCTGTTCGCGGCGTTTGTAAGTTTCACCCCCTTCCGCTCCTGGGCCCGCAGCTCGGCCTCCCGCTTGCCCGCGACCAGTAGGAGCGACCCGAGCGTGATCACCACCAGGAACCAGCTCGTGACCGGCACGGCCACGGCCACCGCGCCCGCGTACGCCCTCACGACGTGGCAGCCCGCCACCGCGACGAGGTCGACCACCGGCTGGTGCTTGAGCCAGATCGTGTAGGAGAAGGTCAGCGCGAGATACCCCGCGACGACCAGGCCGAGCCGCCATCCCCCGGCCAGGCCGACGGCGAGACCGGCGACCAGCAGCAGCACGCCGGTGATCCGAGCCACCGGGACCGGGACGATACCGGCCGCGATCGGCCGGAACCGCTTGCGGGGGTGGTTGCGGTCCGCCTCCGCGTCGGCGGCGTCGTTGAAGAGGTACGTGGCGCTGGCCGCCAGGCAGAACGCGGCGAACGCGATGAGCGAGTCGCGGACGCCCGGCCAGGTCGTGAGCACCCCGGCCGCGGCCGGAGCCGCGAACGTCAGCACGTTTTTGAGCCACTGCCGGGGACGGCAGGCCCGTACCAGGCCGACCGCGAGAGCCCTCCCCACGCGAACGCCCGCCGGTGGCGGGACCACCGGCGGGCGAACTGGAGCGCTCTTGCGGCTCATCAGGCGTCGCGGGACGAGGGGACGCGCAGCAGCAGGACCCCGCCGAGGACGAGGGCGATGCCCACGATCAGCGAGACCAGCGGGATCGTGGTCCTGACGAGGGTGATCTGGCTCAGGTTGTCCCTAACCGTGCCGACCAGGTCGGTGACGGATTTCGGCGTCATGACCGCGGTGGCGACGAACGCGGGCTTCCGCTCGACGCCGTCCTTGGTCTTGAGTACCTCGTGACGCTGCTGTTCCTGCTTGACCGGCGCCCCGGTCGTGGGCTCCACCCAGAACGTGTTCACGCCGTCGTACACGCGGTCGACCTGGACGTCACCGGTCTCGGTCATGCCGAGCACGGAGGCCGGAGCGCTGAGGGTCTGGATGACCGTCGGCGGCACCTTCTGCACGAACTTGTAGACCGGAAGACCGTTGATCGTGTCCTCGCCCGCGAACGTCGCGTCGAACGCCTTGTGGGTCGTGGAGTTGAAGACCTTGTACGTCTTCTTCTCGACCCCGAAGGGGAACAGGTAGATCTGCCCTTCGAGCTGCACGGGCTCCTCGTCGACGTTGGCGCCGCAGCAGTTCACGCCGACACCGTCGTATTTGTTGAACGCGCTGCGGAACTGCGTGAAGGTGATGCCCGGTCTCGCGTTGGTGACGTCGTTGACCGCGGTGAACTGGTCCCAGACGACATGGTCGTCCTTCGCCTGAGCGACGTCGCCACGCGTGGTCACCGTGATGTCGAGCGTCCCGGTGAGCACCTTCAGGTCCTGCAGGCTGAAGTACTGCGCGTTCTCCGCGGTGAGGTAGGTGATCCCGTACTGGTCGGCCGGCGCCTGGATGAGCTTGCCCGCCGCCTGGAACTTAATCAATGGTGCGAGAACGATGAAGAACGCGCCGGCTGCCAACAGAACCACACCAACTAAGCGGCGCATCGTTCCTCCTGGGGGGCGGGGGTATCGTCTGCCGTTTGTTCTGAAAACCGGTTCTATTTCGCGACATGTTAGTGCGCAGAGTGATCCACGTCACGAGGGATGCGGAAAAGTGACCGAAACAGGTTCTACATCGGCCCGATTGCCCCGAGCTCAGCGGGCCGCTGCCGCCTAGCCGGCGGCCGGCTTCCGCGCGTGGACCGTCAGGATCGCGGCGGCCGAGGGCCAGGCGCGAAAGAGCCGGTCGATCGGCTTCAGCGGCCCCGGGACATCGTGATAGGTGGCACCGCGCGCCACGAGGCCCGTGAAACCGTACTCCTGGAGGAACTCCCTGAGCGCGACCAACGTGAACAGGCGCAGATGACCGGCGACGGACCGGCCCGGACGTCCGAACACCCGGGCCATGCTGACTTCGGAGAACACGGGCTGGCGACCGAACGCCAGCATCCCCCTGTTGAACCAGGCGGCCAGGTTCGGCGTCGACATCAGCAGGTGACCACCCGGGCGCAGGATTCGATACATCTCCAGAAGAGCGGTGTCCGGGTCCACGAGATGCTCGACGACCTCGGAGAAGATGACGACGTCCACGCTGCCCGACGCGATCGGGATGCCCGGGTGGACAGCTCCCCCGCGCACCACGGCGAGCCCTCGCCCCCTGGCGGCCCGTAGCGGCGTCATCGCCCAGTCCATCCCGGCCACGCGGTGCCCGGGCGCGGCGTCGGCCGCCTGGCGGGTGAGACCGCCGTCGCCGCAGCCCACGTCCAGGATGGTCAGCGGCCCTTTCTCCACCGCCACGATCTCGCGCAGGAAGGCGACGATCCGCGCGGCGCGGTCCTGGGCGACGGACACCGGCGTCTCGGGGTTCTCGTAGAAGTCGCGCAGTTCGCCCGAGGTCTCTGCGGTCACGTCCCCCATGAGCGGGCCCTTCCGAGTCGATGCGATCGCGCCGCGATCGGCGGTACGGCGGGTGGTTGCGGCAGGTCGCACGGCAGACTAGAAGCCGACGATCACGATTGGATAACCGGGCGGCGCGACCTGATCGCCACCAGACCGGCCACCAGCGACAGCGCGGCCAGGGCGCCGAGCGCCCAGGGCGCCGGACCGCGCGCCGCTTTCAGCAGGGCCACCGACGCCCTGATCTGGTCGGCGCGCGCGTCGACGTCCTCGGGCGGCGAGCGGAAGTCGGCGTCCAGGGCCACCAGCCGGGGAACGCCGTCCGCCGTGTTGACGGTCTCGCGCTGCCGTTCCTCGATCTTGACCGGGGTGCCCGTGACCGGCTCCACCCAGTAGCGGCGCTCCACGGAGGCGTGCACGAACGCCCTGACGTCCCCGCGGCCGGACAGGCCGAGCATGGCGGCGGGGAGCCTACCCCCGGGCACTTCGCCGAGCCGTCGCGTGCCCACCGTCTGCTCGTACCGGTAGACCGTCAGCCCCGCGACCTGCTCTTGGCCGCGATACCGCATGGGCAGCGCCTGGGAGGTCACCGTGTCGAAGAAGGGGTAGTCCTTCCGCTCCGCGAAGAACGGCCACTTGAAGGCCAGCCCCGACTGCTCGACCCCGATCGCGTCACCGACATAGGCCCCGCAGCAGTTCACGATCGTTCCCGTGCGCTTGTCGAAGGCCACCCGGCGATCGGTGTAGCTGAGGGTGACAGCCCCGTCCGCGGTCTGCACGGTGGTGAAGTTGTCCCAGACCACGAGGTCCGCGGTGGCGGCGTTCGCGTCCCCGCGCAGCGAGGACACCGCGTCGACCGTCACGCCGGTCAGCGTCTTCCCGGATGAGCGGTCGAGTGCCGTGGCGTCGACCGCGCGCAGGCGGGTTACCGAATAGTAATCATCCGGCGCGACGGCCAGGGATTCGAGGACGTAGGTGGGCACCACGACGGCCAGGACCCCGAAGAATCCCGCCGCGCCGAGAAGGCCCAGCCCCAACGACGCCCTCATGCGTCCCCCTATTACCACACTTGGAGTAGAACAGATTCTAAGTAGGAGGTAGGGTAATGCGACTTATCAGCATTTGTGCACCCCCTTGGCCCTGAATGCATCGTGACCACCCCGCCCTCCCCGCCACCGCGCCCGTCGACGTGCCGCAGAACCGGCTCAACGCGGTCGACGGGCTGCGCGTGCTGGCCGCCCTCGCCGTACTCATCTTCCACATCGCGGGCATCACGGGCCTCCACTACGGCGACGGCCCGCTCGCCTGGGTGATGTCCCGGGGGGAGGCGCGGGTCGCGATCTTCTTCGCCGTCTCCGGGCTCCTGCTGTACCGGCCGTGGGCGAGAAGCCTACTCGGTTCCGGCCCGCCGCCCGGCGTCCGCGTCTACCTGCTCCGCAGAGCGTTGCGGATCTTCCCGCTCTACTGGCTCGTGGCCCTGATCGCGCTGGTCGCGTTCAACCTCGATCGGGCGAAGTCACCCTGGGACTGGATCGAGGTCCTGCTCCTGCTCCACGTCTACGACCCCACGCCCTGGTGGCCGGCGATCCAGCTCGCGCCGGTCGGCCTGCAGCAGATATGGACGCTCGCGATCGACGTCAGCTTCTACCTCGTCCTGCCGCTCCTGGCGGCCGCCATCGCGTTCGTCGCCAAGGCCGGCGGCGCGTCGGTCGACACCCGCGCCAAGCGGGCGCTCCTGGCCCTCGGGCTGCTGTCCCTCGGCTCGTTCGGCTACCTGTACCTGATCCGGTACCCGGTGTACACGATGCGGATGGAATGGTGGCTCCCCCGGTTCTTCCCCTGGTTCGCCGTGGGGATGGCCGTCTGCGTGCTCACCGTGTGGTCCCGTGCGAACACCGAGGGCGGCGAGCGGATCCGCCGCTGGTGCGAGGAGATAGCGGCCAACGCCGGCACCTGCTTCCTGTTCGCGGCGCTCCTGTTCGGCCTGGTCGCGACGCCTCTCGGCGGGCCGAAGACGCCGCAGTCCCTCGTCCCCGACATCACGGCCGACATGTTCCGCCTTACGGCCTACACCCTCATGACGCTCTTTGTCGTCATGCCCGTCGCCGTACGGCCGGCTGTACCCACCTGGGTGCACCGCGCCCTTGGCCACCCGGCCATGAGCAGGCTCGCGAACCTCTCCTACGGCCTGTTCGTCTGGCAGATCATCGTGATCTGGGTCTACTACGACGTCACCGGCCGGCCGCACCTCGACCAGCAGTTCGTCCCCGTCTTCACCGCCGTGTTCGCTGCGAGCACCCTGCTCGCCTGGATCGGCTACCTCGTCATCGAGAAACCGGCCCGCGTACTCGGCCAGCGCCTTGAGACGCGGCGGACGGCACCACCCCCTCAGAGCTGACCACACCTCGTTCGCGGAGGACCACGTGATGGCCACCACCGAGTTCGATCAGGGCACGCCCAGCCCCCGCGGCGGCGCTCCCGCTCCCCCCACCCCCGGCGACGGCGGCAGGAACGGGGCGGTCGGCGGCCTGCGCGCGGTGGCGGCGCTCGCCATCCTGCTCTTCCACGTCGCCGCGATGAGCAACTTCACCACGACGGGCGGGCTGGCCGGCGCGCTGACGGCCCGGCTGGACGTGGCGGTGTCGATCTTCTTCGCGATCTCCGGCCTGCTGCTGTTCCGGCCTTGGGCCCGCCGCACCCTGCTCGGGGCGTCGGTTCCGCGGACAGGTGTCTACCTGTGGCGGCGCGCCGTCCGGATCCTGCCCGCGTACTGGATCACCGCCGTGGTGGCGATGATCGCCCTGGCCGAACCGGCCGGCTATTCGGCGGGCCAGTGGGTCCAGATGCTGCTGCTCGTGCAGATCTACGATCCCGCCCCGGCCTGGCCCAACGGTGGGCTCGGGCCGACGGCTCTCGGCCAGATCTGGAGTCTCGCCGTCGAGGCCGCCTTCTACCTGGCCCTGCCCGCACTCGCCTGGGCGATGCACAGGTACGGCCGGAGAGAGCGCCACGGCGTCGCCTCCCTGGACATGCGCGCCACCCGGATGCTGATCTTCCTCATCCCAGTGGGCCTGGCGTCCTTCGCCCTCGCCGTCGTCATGCACGTCCCCGAGCGGATCTTCTGGATCCAGTTCCTGCTTCCGCACTATCTGATCTTCTTCGCCATCGGCATGGGCCTGGCCTTACTGCTGACCTGGGCCGAGGGCGACTCGCCGGGGGCGGCGCGCGCCCGGCAGCTGCGCGACATGATCGCCTCGTCGGCGGGCACCTGCCTGCTCACCGCGGGCCTGGCGTACTGGCTGCTGATGACTCCGGTGGTTGGGCGGTTCGGCGATCCGTTCACCACCCTGCGCGACGAGGAGCTCCGCATCCTGTTGCACGCGGTCATCACCGTCCTCATCGTGGCTCCGGTCGCGTGCCGGGCTCCCTCCCTGACACACCTGCTCGGGAGCCGGCCGATGGCC
The DNA here is from genome assembly GCF_040656155.1 of Microtetraspora glauca. Classification (NCBI taxonomy): domain Bacteria; kingdom Bacillati; phylum Actinomycetota; class Actinomycetes; order Streptosporangiales; family Streptosporangiaceae; genus Microtetraspora; species Microtetraspora glauca. Next base: position 533,274 of record NZ_JBFALK010000001.1, on the reverse strand, counting down.
TTCCTCGGCGAGATCTCGTACGGGATCTTCCTCTGGCAGTTCGTCGTCATGGAGCTCGTGTACCGGGTGACGGGCATGCACTACTTCGGCGGCGGGTTCCTGCCACTCCTGGCGCTGTCCCTGCCCGGGACCGTGGTCGTCGCCACGGTGACCCACTACCTGGTGGAACGGCCGCTGTCGCGGCTGCGCGGCGCGCCGTCGGCGGAGCCCGCCGCAGCCCCGAACGTGCCCACCGAACCGAACACCACCGAACCGAACACCACCGCGCGGCCGGTCGCTCCCGAAGTGGTCGTTCCTGAGGCGGCGGTACCCGAGGCGGCCCCTCCTCCCCCGGCTCCCGTACCCCTTCCGCGGACGGCACCCGTGGAGAAGGTCGCGGAGACGGTCACGGAAGAGGAAGCACGGCCCCGCCGCCGCGCCGCGGACCCCGAGCACCAGAACGCGCTCGACGGCGTCCGCGCGATCGCCGCCTTGGCGGTCCTTCTCTACCACGTGAGCGGCAAGACAGGGGTGGTCGACGGCTGGGGCGCCTGGGTGCTGTCCCGGGGCGATGTGGGCGTCGCCATCTTCTTCACGCTCTCCGGGCTGCTGCTGTACCGGCCCTGGGCCCGCGCCGCGCTCGATGCGGGCGACCGTCCCGAGACGAGGGCGTACCTGTGGCGGCGTGCCTTCCGTATCCTTCCGGCGTACTGGCTGGTGGCGGCGGTCGCGCTGATCTTCTTCAACCCCGCCCACAACGCGTCGCAGTGGGTCTGGGCGAAATGGCTGCTCCTGCTCCAGGTCTACGACGTGAGCGCGTGGTGGGGCGGCGTGGAAGGCCGCGGTCTCGAGCACATGTGGTCGCTCGGCGTGGAGGTCGCCTTCTACGTGACCCTCCCTCTCATCGCCGCCGCCCTCACCTGGGCGGCCACTCTGGGCGGCGCCCGCGACACCACGACACGGGCACTGCGGCTGTTCGCCGGGCTCGGTGTGATGGTCCTCATCTCGGTCGGCGTGACCGTGGCCGCTCACCAACCCGGCACTCCGGGTGAGGTCAACATGCTGCTCCCCCGCTATTTCATGTGGTTCGCGCCCGGCATGGCCCTCGCCGTCCTCTCGGCCTGGAGCCGGTCCGGCGACGCGTCCGCAGCCGGTGTGCGCGAGTTCTGCCGAAGGGTCGCCGGGCTGCCCATCCTCTCGTGGACCCTCGCGGCGATCGCCTTCGCGATCGGCTGCACCCCGCTGATCGGTCCGCCGCACCTCAGCGCCCTGCCCGTGTTCGAGGGGACGGTCAAGTCCGTGCTGTGGGGTGCCGTCGGGCTCTTCCTGGTCGCCCCCTCCGCATTCGCGACCGGCTACCGCGGGCTGACGAACCGGGTCTTCGGCAACGTCGTGCTGCGCTACCTGGGCAAAATCTCCTACGGCATCTTCCTGTGGCAGTTCGTCGTCATCTACGGCTACTACGCGTTGTCCGGCAGCGCGGTGTACGCCGGCGGCGACTTCTGGGAGGTTCTCGCCATCGCGCTCACAGGCATCCTGATCCTGTCCGCGCTGACCTACCATCTCATCGAGGAGCCCTTCCACCGGCTCGGACGCCAGCTGGGGACACGTCCCGGAGCAGGAAGCGCGCCGGCCTCGGCGCGGCCTGTGCCCTAGACGATTGAGTCCAAGGGATCGCCTGCGGAAATAGGGCGAGGGCGTTCAAGATCCGTTTGTGACGACAGAACTGAACACCCTCGAGCGCGAGACACCGCTGGGGATGCTGGATGCGGCACCCGAGATGGTGGCCGCCCGTCCCGGTCAGACGATCATCGCGGACAAGAACTACTACGGCCGCGCCTTCGAGCATGCCCTCACCTAGCGTGACCTGAGGCTGCTACGCCCGGCCCGAAAGGGCGAGCCCGAGCGGGCCGGAGCACGCCTGTTCAAGCCGTTGCGGCAGACCATTGAGTCGATCAACCAGACCTTCAAGGGCCAGCTCGACCTGGAACGACACGGTGCCCGTACTCCTGCCGGTGTCATCATCCGCGTACTGACACGGATCCTGGCACTGACCGCCGCAACCTGGCACAACGACAGACCGGACAACCGATCAAGCGTTCCCTGATCGCCTACGACCACTAAGCGCGACCGAAGCCCTTGGACTCAATCATCTAGGGAACGCGGGGCACGGGCGCGCCGATGCGGACCGCGCTCACGCACAATCCGGCCCCGGGCGACAGGCTGTCGATCCGGAGGGCGGGACCGCCCGCGACCACCTGCAGATAGAGGACGTGCACGCCCTTGGCGAGGTTGATCGGCACCCGGGCGCCCCCGTACGCGAAGACCGCGAGCGCCTCACGGGTGGCGGTGTAGGAGAGGACGACGGTGTACTTCCGGCGCGGCAGGTCGTACGACAGCGGGACATCGACCCTGCCGCCAGACAGCGGATAGCAGACCGGCTTCGCCTTCGGCGTGGCGACCACCACCGCCGAGACGGCCATGGGCCGCAACTGCCCGGTCGCGTCGAAGACCATCGCGTCGGCGGTGGGGCCAGGGTGGCGCATCACGTCGCGCAGGTCCGGACCGGCGAGCGGGCCGAGGATCCGCGCGGTCGACCGGTACTCCCCCAACCACGCCGAGAGCAACCGCCCTGGCACCGTGGTGTCGTAGATCTGGACGCTCGACGGCGTGCGGGCCAGCTCCCTGGCCGCGGTCGCCAGATAGTCCCGCATCGGCTGAGTTCGCAGACTGGACGCGTACGCCGAGGAGGACCACGCCGAGAGGGCGACGACCGCAAGCACCGTGACCCCCGCCAGGGCCCGCGCCAGCGGCAGTCTCCGCAGGTAGGGCTGTTCCTCTCCCATGAGGGGGAGGAACGCCAGCCCAAGGAGAAGCGTGATCACCGGAACGGCCCCGGCGAGCAGCTCGGACCGCGCGCCCCGGAACTCACCGGCCTGGACGACGTCCGGCAGCGTGGGCACCGCCACCGTCACGATCACGTAGCCGAGCAGAAGCAGCCACGCGGCGGCGGCGTGCCGCCGTGCCCGGACCGTGATCACCACCGCGAGTGCGACCACGACCCAGGCGGCCACGACGAGGGCCGCAGGCGGCAACGCGACGCCGTAGTCCGAACGCGCAAAGTACCAGCGGACCGGCCCGCCGACGAGCCCCGTGACGAGCGTCTGCCCGATCAGCCGCCAGAGGAAGCCCGCGACGGCCGCCGGGCCCGGCAGCCATTCCGCCTGCGGCGGCCGGGTCGCCAGGTGGACACCACCCCCGCCAAGCACGATCGACGCGTACACCGTCCACAGGACGGGGGCGGCGCGCAGCGCCTGACGAACGGCGGACATCCCCCAGCCCTCGGTGAACCAGACCGCGGTCAGCCCGAACAGCAGCAGTGGAAGGAGGGCGACCCCGAGCGAGAAGAACGTTCCGGTGAGGATCCAGAGGATCGCGGCCACGGCGTGGATGCGCCTGCCGTCTCGCTGGTAGAGCACATGGGAGGTGACCGCCATGGCCACCGCGATCTGCGGCACGACGGTGGTCAGCGCGGCCGACCACCAGGTGAGCGCGGCGAGGGCCAGCGGGCTCACCAGGTAGACGGCGAACGGCAGCAGCGTGGCGGGACGGCGCCCGAAGACGACCGTCAGCATCCGGAGTACCGCGAGCGAGGCCAGCGCCTGAATGGCGAGGATCACCCCGGCGACCAGCGCCCAATGGTAGGTGCCCGCGCGCGCCAGCAGCCAGGCGAGCCCGAGCCCCCCGGGCGTCCACCGCCCCGCGTGCGGGGTGAAGAGGTATCCCCAGTCGAGGTTCTGCTCGGTCGCGCGAACGAGCAGGATGTAGTCGTCACCGGTGAAGAACGACTTCGCGACGACACCGGCTCTGCCCGCGATCTGGGCGGCGATCAGGACGACTCCCACGAGAAGCACCGCTCGCGAGGCGCCCAGGGACCTGAACCGCACGAGGCGCCGCCCGCCGTTTCCGAGCCGCCTCACCATCTGGGTCACCACATCGTCTCCTGTCCGTCACACCGTCGGGCGTGCTTCGTCGCGTAGGCCGACCACGAGCCTGCCGAGCACGGGCAGGCAGAGCAGTTGGGCGACGACGTCCTGAAGGGGGCGTGCCAGGGCCTGCTGCTCGATTTCCGCGAAATAGTTACCCAGGGCGACCGAGACGCCGGCGAATGTGAGGAAGACCGCCACCATGACCGGGGAGTACGCGACGAGCGCCACCTGTTGGAAGGTCTCCGGGGCGCCGGGGTTCCCGCGCACCGCCCGTCGCATCCCGGTCACGAGGGCGTAGGTCCCGAGCACGATGAGAAGGCCGAACAGCCCTCCCACCCAGGCGCCCAGCGCCGCCGCGGTGAGGGCGGTGAGGCGGGCGGGGAAGGCCGCCGGTGCGGCGTCCCCCGCACGCGCCGCGGGCCCATCGCTCCTCCCCCGCCATCGGGCGAGCCCGATGAGGACGACGATCAGCGCGAAGCCGCCGAGCAGGGCTCCGCGGTACCAGGTCTCCGGCTGGAAGGTCAGGATGACCCGCTCGCCCGCCGACCCGGCCGGGAGGATCCACGCCTGGCGCCACCCGTCCAGCCGTACCGGTTTCAGCTCCGTCCTGCCCAGGTGGGCGCGCCAGCCGTCGTTGTAGTTCTCATTGACGACGAGGAAGCCGGGCGCGTCGGTCTGGGGGCGGACGGTGCGGTCACCGGACCGCCACCCGTCGACAGCGACCGGCTGGAGGCTCTCGCTGGGCCGGCTCTGCGGGCGCGACTCCCGGATCGCCATGGAGACGACGCGGTACGGATCCGTCTGCGACACGCGGAAGCGGTTCTCCCCCGTGGCCAGCACCCACTTCTGGCAGGTACGGAACGTGAGCGGTCGGCCGTTGACGATGTCCGCGACCGTCCCTCCGATGATCTTGGTTGGTACGGGGAAGCCGTTGATCGCCAGCGTGGGGCCGGTGCCGCACATCGTCCGGACCGGCCAGTCGCCGGGCAGGCCCGTGGGAGTCACGCCCGGGATCCTGAGCTCCGCGACCTGCACCGACTGGCTGCGGCGCGGCAGGAACTGCACGACGAGCTTGCGCGTCACGACCGGCTTGAACCGGAAGACCCCGTCGGCGCCCGCGTACCCCCCGCGCAGCGCCTTGTCCGCCCAGAGGAGGAGTTGCATGGGCGCTGGCCGGTCGAGCGTCTCGGGGCGGACGATCGTGATCTGGTCGATGCGCCGCCGCTTGCCGAAGTCGATGGTGAGCGTGGGCTTGGCGTCGAAAGGGCTCGCGTACCAGACGGTCTTGGGGTCTCCGTCGAACGCCGAGCGCCCGAGGGCGATCGGATGGTCGACGAGGGTGGAGGACGCCTTGACGTGCGGATACATGCCGGGGAACGTCGTGGACCGCTGGGCCGTCGCCGGATCCGTGAGGATCGCCCGGCCGGTGGCCACCCGCTCCGCCGTACCGGGGGAGGTGACGGTCCGGTCGAACCCGAAGCCGTCCTCGCCCCGCATCTGGAGGGTTCCGGAGCACGACCAGACGAACGACCCCTGCATGCACCCCGGCGCGGAGCCGCCGCTGCTGGTCAGCACGTACGTCGGGATGAGCCCGTCCCCCCGGCCCTTCGGGATGCCCGGCACGACGATTGTCCTCGCGGCCGTCACCCCGGGAACGGAGAGCTCGGTGATCCCCACCCGGTTACCGAGCTGGGACTTGGGGCGCCATGCCACCTTGGTCACAGTGATCTTGATGTGGTCGGTCTGCCCCGGAGGCACGTGCAGGAGCTGCGCGGCGCCGGTGTTCTTCACACCCTGGCGGACGGCACCGCCGGAGGTGCTGATCTCCACCTCGGTGACAGGGGGGCCGATGAACTGGGTGAACGCCACCGCCACCTGCGGGACGGCCCGCTTCGCGGCGAAATCCACCCGCAGCCACTCGTTCACCGCGCCCTGCCAGCCGGCCGAGCGCCACGACGTCCGCGCGTCGCCGTCCACCGCAGCGTAAGGGAGGTACCCGGTGTCACGGCTGTCGGGCAGCGCCGTGATGTCCGACGCGGCGGAGGACGCGGTGATCGCCTTGATACCGGAGAGCCTCGCGGTGGAGGTGTACGCGTCCCAGCCAGGGTCACGCAGGTCGTGCTCGGCCGACGGGCGCTTGAACGGCTCCGTCGCGGTGAGCGTGGGAGAGCTCGCGAACCTCAGCTCGCTGAACGCCACCTCCCTCCGGCGCAGAGTGTCGGTGACGATCGTGTCGGCGCCGGGGATCCGGGCGGCGTCACCGTCATCTCCCAGGAGGACGGGCCGAGCGCTGTCCAGCAGCCCGAGGTCCGCGAGCGTCAGGAGGGCCTCCGGGCCACCCGTCACCCGCAGCGGCTCGCGCTCGCTCACGGTTCCGGCCACCGGCGCCGGGCTGTCCACCCGGTAGACCTCGAGCGCGTGGTAGGGCTGGTTGAACCAGGTGGACGCGTTGCCCGCCTTGGGGTCGCCGACCACGGGGCCGAAGGTCATGACCCGCGTGAGCCCCGGCGACCCGGCGATCGCCTCGTGCACCCGCGGCGGCCAGGCCCCCCGGATCGAGAACTTGTCGAGGTCGTTGCGTACCAACACGTAGCCGACGCCGATGCGCCTGAGCACCTCGGTGAGGCCGGGCGACCCCTGGCCGGTGGCGAACCGCTGGTCCACCGCGTCGAGCAGGCGGGTCATGCCGGACGAGCCCCACGGCACGATCATCCGGGTCGTCCAGCGGACGTCGAGCAGGGGTTGCATGGGTTCGTCCATGGGACGGCCCCAGAGGTACTCGCCCCACCGGGAGCCCGGAGCCGCGAGGACCATCGACGTCTCGGCGTTCCGGTTCAGCCACGTGGCCGCCTCACGCCAGTAGCCGGGGATCTCGGTGTACGAGCCGCGGGCGGCCAGCCCGACGGAGGCGATCGGAACGAAGGTGAGCGCCAGCAGGGCCGTCGACGTCGCGGCGATGGGCACGCGCAGCCGCGGCATGCCCGACACGGGCAGATACGCCAGCCCGAACGCGACGGGCAGGCGGACGAGCGCGTCGAACTTGTGGATGTTGCGGAACGCGGCGAGCACCCCGTCGAACAGCTCGCGGAAATCCCCGGCGAACGGGTTCGCGACCACGCTCGTGTGACCGGTGACCATGATCGCCGTACCGAGGAGGGCGACGGAGAGCAGGAACGTGCGCTCGGGCATGCCGCGCCGTACGAGCCCGACCAGGCCCAGGCCCGCCACTGCAGCCGAGACGACGACCAGCCAGGGACGTACGGAGTGCTCGAACGCCGCGGGCCACCACGGCATGCCGTCGATGGGCAGGTAGCCGATCCAGTTCGCGGCGCCCCTGAGCGTGTTGGTCAGGGAGGTCACACCGGTCGTCGTCGCCGCGTTCTCCGTGAACGGCATGAAGGAGAACGTGTATCGGCCCATGAGGACGAGCGGCCCGATCCACCAGAGGGAGGCCGCGGCCGTGCAGCCCGACCACCAGAGCAGCAACCGCCTGCGGCGCGGCCCGCGCTCCCGGGTCAGCAGGTAGACGAAGGGGACGACGAGCACAGCGAGCACGGCCGTGGCGTTGACGCCTCCGCAGAAGACGAAGGCGAGCGCGGACATGGCCGCCGCCCTGCGCGGGCTCTGCCCCTCACGCGTTCCCCGTACGAGCGGCAGCAGCATCCAGGGCAGTACGGCGCTGGGCAGGAACTCCGAGGAGTTGACTCCGACGAGTGCCTGGGCGTGCGGAGCGAGAGCGTACGCGAGGCCGCCGAGGATCCTGGTGTTCGCGGTGCCGATGCGGAAGGCGTCCGCGAGCCGCACCACCCCGAGGAAGGACGCGCTCAGGACGAGCCCGATCCACAGCCGCTGGACCACCCACGGCGGGATCCCGATCTCGATGCCCGCGATGTAGAACGGGCCCATCGGGAACAGGTACCCGTAGGCCTGGTTCTGGATGTATCCGAAGTGGGCGCCGTCCCAGAGTGAGATCGCCCGTGCCAGGAATCCCCACGGATTGATCGGCATGTCGAGCTTGGTCTCCGAGATGATCTTCTCGGGAGCCGTGGAGAGGGCGACGACGAACAGCGCGAGACAGCCGGCCAGGAGACGCAGTCTGCGGCGGAGGTCCGGGCCTTCCTTCTCAGGAGCGCTCAGCACGGGCGGTCGCTCGGCCACCACTACGGCCCCCACTCCTCGTTACCCCCAAGTGGCCTAAGGCTAGAAGCGGTTCCACAATGGGGGACAGCCGGTTGGTCGAATTGTGACAAAACGGGAGCATCATTCGCTGACATCGTGCGCGTAAGCTGCGCGGCGTGGACAGCGTCATTCCCTTCCATGCTGATCTGGCTCGCTCTGTTCGGCTTTTCACGGCTTTCAGAAAAGAACAGGCCGACCCCGATTACTTCTACGGCCTGCTCGCCCGCGACACGGTCGCCCAGCTCGGCACCTACGTCGACCTGGCAGGACGCTTGGTGGTCGATGTCGGCGGCGGGGCGGGGTACTTCGCCGAAGCGCTGCGCGCCGCCGGTGCGCGCATCGTGTGCGTCGACTGCGACGCGGGCGAGATGACCGCCAGGGAGGGCGTCATGCCCGAGGGGGCCGTGCTGGGCAGCGCGTTGCGGATGCCGTTGCGCTCGGACTCCGTCGACGTCTGCTTCTCGTCCAACGTGCTGGAACACGTTCCCGATCCGATCACCATGGCCGAGGAGATGGTCAGGGTCACCCGCCCCGGCGGGACGATCTACCTCTCGTTCACCAACTGGCTCTCGCCGTGGGGTGGACACGAGACATCGCCCTGGCACTATCTCGGCGGCCATCGCGCGGCCCGGCGCTACGAGCGCCGGTACGGCAGGGGCCCCAAGAACGTATTCGGGGAGAGCATGTACGCGGTGTCCGTCTCGACCGTGATCGGCTGGGCCCGCCGGCAGACGGGGGCCGAGGTCGTCGACGTGTTTCCCCGCTACCTGCCCGCATGGGCCAAGCCCGTGGTCCGGATACCGGTGCTCCGGGAGTTCCTGACCTGGAACCTGGTTCTCGTACTCAGGAAGCACTAGATGGTCTCTGGAGAGACGCGCGGCTCGGGCACCAGGCGCCGCGCGCCTGCTCGCGGCTCGTGCTCGGCGAGCTGGCCGAGCAGGAGCGCGGTCATGGCCGCTCCCGTCCGCTCCCAGGTGAAGGACCCAGCCCAGGCCCGGCAGCCCGCCCCGATCTCGGCCCTGGCCGTGGGGTCGGAGAGCTGCTTCAGCGCCCGGTCCACCACGTCCGCCAGCAGCTCACCGTCCCTGACCAGCCAGCCAGTCACGGAGTCCCGTACGGAATCACGCAGGCCGGGCACGTCATAGGCGACCGTGGGAACGCCGAGGATCGCCGCCTCGATGACCGTGAGCCCCCATCCCTCGAACTCCGACGCGGTCACGTGCAGGATCGCCGAGCCGAGCACCGCGGCCTTCCGCCGGTCGTCGAGGAACCCGTGCAGGACGACCCGGTCGCCCAGGGCCCGCTCCCGCACCATCTCGGCCAGCGGTTCGAACTCCGGCCCCCGCCCCACCACGTGCACCTGGATCCCGGGCCAGCGGTCGGCGAGCAGCTCGGCGAGCTCGACCACGCGAGAGACCCGCTTGTGGCCGACGAGACGGCCGACGAAGACCAGGGAGACGTTCCCGTGCTCCGCCGCGGGCACCGGCTCACGGCGGACGCGGCTCGCTCCATTGGGGATCACGTTGATGGGCGCGGCCCAGTCGAGGCGCTCCCTGATCTCCAGCTTCGACGAGTCCGACACCGTCACGGTCGGGCATCTCCGGTACACGCGCCGGGCAACGGGCCCCTCGATGAAGCAGCCGATCGCGGCCAGCCACCTCGGGAAGAACGCGTAGAACTGGCGGGCGTGGACGTGATGGATCAGCGATAGAACCGCGGTACGCCGCCCGACCACCAGGGGCGCGAAGAACGGGATGCCGTTCATCGAGTCGATGACCACGTCGAACGAGCGCCGCCGGAACAGCAGCCACAGCGGCACCAGCAGGTAGACGAGGTAGCGGTTGCCCATGCGCCGCAGCTCGATCCCGTCCCGCCGCTCCGCCGCTGGCTGCCCCGGCTCGCGGCTGGTGGCGAAGTGCACCTCCGCCCCCTCCCTCACCAGGAACCGGCTGACTTGCCAGGCGTACTCCTCGGCGCCTCCGGCGACGGCCTGGAGGGGTTCGCGGAAGTTGAGCACGGCGACGCGCACACCACGCAGGGAGAGGTCCGAGTCACCGGTCCCGTTTTCGTGGAGTTGGATCCGCCGCTCGTGAGCGGACGGCGTACCGTGCACGTGCGTGTCCGGTTGGGCCACGATGACTCCTCGCATTCCCCTGCGTACGGCAAAGCTTCATATTCCGGTGAATCGCCGGAGATCGGGAAATATCTAGAAAACGTCAGAAAATCTGGGCGCGAAAATCACCGGACGGGGCGTCCGGAAATCATTGGGCCGGTGAGTCCGCGAAAAAGGCATGGCGAAAGTGAACTCATCGCCTTCGAACCGGATTACCGGTGCTCTTCCTGTCCGGCGGGTCGGCGGGACCGACCCCGCCGGTCAGCGGGTGCCGTAGTTGTAGAGCGGCTTGTTCGGGGGCTCCGGAGTGGGTGCGGCCACATTGACGACCGCGACCGAGGCGACGCCGGCAAGCACTGCCCCGACCGCCAGAGCGGCTAGCACCTTCACCATCGTGCTTCTCCTCCCAGACCCGTACGCAGTGTGCCGAGAGTAGAACGTGATACACGTCATAAGCCAGAGCGTTAGTCAAACCGTGACAATGCAAGTTACCCTCCGGTACTCGCCCGGTCGGGATGTATTCCCAGCTCACAACCGCAACAGGAGCAGCTCTTCGCCACGGAAAATAGGACTGGCGCCGGAGAGCCGAGACAGGAACTCGTTCTCGTTCGACTGCTCGATAAGAACGAATCTCACCCCCTGCGCGGCGAACTCGGCGGTGAGGGAGCCCTGCCCGCCCCGGATCAGGTCGCCGATCCGCCGGGCCGCCGGGGCCTCCGGCGCGACCCGTATCGCTCCTCCGGCCCGCCGCTCGACCACGAGCGTGTCGTCCCACACGACCGGGCGGGAGAACATCTTGGTGGCCGGATCGAGGATCACCCGCCCGCCGTTCCACGCGAACGCCCGGTGCGCTCCCCACGGCAGCGACACCAGCGCACCCGGCGCCGGATCCCCGTTGACGATGGCCTGGACCCGCCGCCACTCGCCGGGATAGTCCACCGCCGCCAGCCGGCCGAAGGCCCCCAGGGCGAACGTCGGCAACACCAGCACGGGAACGGCGACCGCGGCCGCCCCCAGCCGTCCCAGCCGGTGGACGACGACGGCGAACCCCAGCGCCTGACACAGCACGAGGGGCGCGATGAACAGCTGGCCGTCACGGAACGGGCCGAATCCCGCCCACCATCCGATCAGCCCCTTCAGCACTCCGGGCGCGAACGCCCCCAGACAGGCCACGCCCAGGCCCGCGACCGCCGCCACCGCGAGCCCCCGGGAGCGTCGCTCACCGGCTCTGACGAGCCCGGCGAACCCGGCCAGCGCGACGGCGGTGAGCGCGAGCCGCACGGCGGCGACCGCCCACGATCCCTGTCCCGGCACCTCCGCCTCGGCGTTCCAGACACCGCCGAGGGTGAGCAGGCTGCCGAGCGTCCCGAACGGCCCGTCGGCCCGCGCGGCGAAGGCGTCGACCCCCGCGGGGTCCGTCACGGCACGGGCCCCCAGGGCGGGCACCAGCCACGGCAGGCTGAGCAGCCCGATGACCAGCCCGATGACCAGGAGGCTCCCCGGTACGGCACGCGCCCGGCGGGTCAGCGCCGCCACCGGCAGCACCGTGATCGCGGTGACCAGCGTCGCCTGGAAACCGCCGATCGCGGCGGGAACGAGCGCCACCGCCAGCCGTACGGCGTACCGCCCGGTGGAGCCGCCGCCGGCCGCCGCGCGCACCGCCCAGGGAAGACCGGCGAAGCCCAGGAGGAGCGCCCACTGGCCCAGCAGCAGCCGCTGCGCGAGATAGGCGTTCCACGCGTAGAAGGCGGCGGCCGCGAACCGCCCCGCCGTGCGGCCGTCCTCCGTGCCCGGAGGAACCAGCGCGGCCGCCCCGGACGCGGCCAGCACGAAGAGGCCGAGCAGGATCAGCTTCTGCGCCACCTGCGCCGGGAGGACGGCCGACAGCAGCGCGACGACCTGGTCGCTCGGGACCGCGCGGGGAAAGCCGCCGGACCCGCCTGATCCGAAGACCGGTCCGAAGACCAGCGGCGGGTCCGGCACGAACACCATGTCGTACCGCAGGACGAACCCCGGCCCCAGCGCCGGACCGAGCGCGAGCAGGCCGAGCAGCAGCCCGAGGCCGGCCGGGCCGTGGCGCGCGAGCGCCCGGTGAAGGGACAACAGGCGCTACTTGCCGGGTTCCGGGTCGCGCGGCAGGCCCAGCATGCGCTCGGCGATGATGTTGAGCTGCACCTCGGTGGTGCCGCCGTAGATCGTCATCGCGCGGGTCGCGAGGATCGCCCGGTTCCAGTAGCCAGGATCGCCGAGCTTCCAGTCGGCCGCGGTGACCGCCGCCGCGCCGAGGAGGCCGACCGCCGCCTGCGCGACGTTCTGCGCGTGCGAGGTGGACAGCAGCTTGCGCACCGACGCGTCCGCGCCCGGCTCGGCCCCGGCGAGCTGCTTGAGCGTGACCCGCAGCGACAGCGCGTTGATCGAGTGGCTCTCGCAGACGACCTTGGCGAGCTCCTGCCGCTCGACGGGGGTCAGCTCACGGCCGAGCCTGCCGCACAGCCCGACCAGGTCGGGGACCGAGGCACCGGTTCCGCCGGAACCCGACGACAACGACACCCGCTCGTTGGACAGCGTGTTGCGGGCGACCTTCCAGCCCTCGTTGACCTCGCCGACGACGAGGTCGTCCGGCACGAACACGTCGTCGAGGAAGACCTCGTTGAACAGGTTCTCCCCCGTCATCTCGGTCAGCGGCCGCACGGTCACGCCGGGCGACTTCATGTCCACGATGAAGTACGTGATGCCGTCGTGCTTGGGCCGCGAGGTGTCCGACCGGGCGATGCAGATGCCCCACTCGGCGACGTGCGCGACGGAGGTCCAGATCTTCTGGCCGTTGAGCTTCCAGCCGCCCTCGACCTTCTCCGCCTTCATCTGCAGCGAGGCCAGGTCGGAGCCCGCGCCCGGCTCGGAGAAGAGCTGGCACCAGATCATCTCGCCGCTCAGGGTGGGCGGCAGGAAGCGCTCCTGCTGCTCGGCGGTGCCGTACGTGACGATGGACGGCACGACCCAGGCACCGATGATCATCTGGGGCAACTTGACCTTCGCCGCGCGCAGCTCCTGATGGATCAGGACCTGCTCCAGAGGCGTGGCGTCACGCCCCCACGGCCGGGCCAGGTGGGGCAGGACGAATCCGGCGGAGGCGAGGGCCCGCTTCTGCTCGCTGCCCCGGCCGCCGGGACCATCCGGCTCGGTGGGCAGCTCGGCGATCCGGGCGATCTCCGCACGGATGGCGGCGCGCAGCGGCTCCGCCTCCTGGGGCAGGTCGATCTCCAGCTCGCGGGCGACACCGCCGAGCGCCAGCGAGGCGACCGTCTCGGCCCAGTCGGCGGAGGATCCGAGCAACGCCCGGATGGTCAGCGCCCGCCGGTAGTACAGGTGCGCGTCGTGCTCGAAGGTGTAGCCGATGCCGCCGAACGTCTGGATGGCGTCCTTGGCGCACTGCACCGCCGCGTCGGGGGCCATCACGCCCGCGATGGCGGCGGCGTAGGCCAGCTCGTCGCCGGTGGCGCGGGTCGCGTCCCACACCGTGGCCCTGGCCTGCTCCAGCGCGACGAGCATCCGGGAGATCTTGTGCTTGATTCCCTGGAACTGGCCGATCGGGCGGCCGAACTGGATCCGGACCTTGGCGTAGTCGGCCGCGGCCGAGACGCACCAGGACGCGACGCCCGACGCGTCCGCGCCGAGGACGATCGCGGCCAGGCCCCGGACGTCCGGACCCTCCAGCCCGTCGAGGACCCGTTCCGCGGGTACGGCCACCGCCGTCACCTCGACCTTGGCGACGCCACGGGTGAGGTCGAGCGACGCGATCGGCGTCACCGTCGCCTGGGAGGCGTCCAGGGCCACCCATTCCTCACCGCGATCGGTCGAGACCGGCAGCACCAGCACGTCGGCGAGTGTGCCGCCGAGCACGGGTTCGGCGACGCCGCTGACGGTCAGCACGCCGTCCTCGCGGACACCCGTGATCGAGCCGGTCAGGGCGACCGCCCCAATCAGGCTGCCGTCGGCGAGGCCGGGGAGCAGGTCGGCGTGGGCCTTGCCGTCGGCCCCCAGGACGGCGGCGCCGGCGAGGACGGTCGGCGCGATGGGGCCGGGGGCCACCCGCGCGGACAGCGCCTCGATCGCCACCGCGGCTTCGAGCAGGCCGTATCCGGCGCCGCCGTACTCCTCGGGGATGTGCAGGCCGAGCAGTCCCTGCTCGGCGAGACCGGACCAGAAGGCGGGACGTTCCTCCGCGCCGGCACCGAGGGCCGCCACCGCGCTCCGCACCACGTCAGCGGGGATGTTGCGCTCGGCCCACCTGGTGACCGACTCGCGCAGCGCCTCGTGTTCCTCGCTCAGACCGATCGCCATCTGACCCTCCACGAACGTGTCGCACCGGAATTCCCCAGAATCATATTCTGGAATGTTGTTCTCCGGCTACATCGGACGAAGGGTCCAGAAGAGCATGTTCAGGTCGTGGTACAACTCCGCTCGGGTGTCCGGAACCGTGGCGAACAACAACGCGGGTTTCTTCCCGCTCCTGCCGCCCGTGCCGCCCGTGCCGCCCGTGCCGCTCATGCCGCTCATGCCCACGACGGCCACGATCGCCTCCGACGAGTGCCTGCGCCCGTCGACCAGGTACGTGAGCCGATAGCCGAGCAGCCATCCCATGCCCCGACGCAACGGCTGCGACGCCGTCCAGGTGAGGGTGCCGCCGTCCGGCTGGAGGCGCAGCGTCCATCGGGCCGCCCTCGTCGCGACCTTCCGGTACGCGGCGTACGTGGTCAGCGTCTCCGGGACCGCGCCCGGCATCGGGCTGGAGGCGATCAGCGCCCGTCCCGCCCTCTGCGCGTACGCGAACGGGGCCGGATCCGCCTTCCGCCAGGGCCGCCCGAATCCGGCGTAGCCGATGCCGGACCTCTCGTCGACGACGAACGCCGCCGTCGGGGTGCCCTCGCCCGGGTGGACCACCATGGAACGCGCCGCGGGGACCCTGGGCAGCCGCACGACCGGGGTCGGGGAGACGACGGCGCTGGGACTGGCGCCGGGAGTGCCCGCAGGCCGCCCCTGATGGACGGGCCCCGGCGCGGCCTCCGGGCGGTCGCCGGAGAACACCACGAAGACCAGGGCGATGGCGACGACCGTGCCCACACCGGCGAGGACGGCGTAGACGAGACGGAGCGGCATCCCGCCGCCCCGGTCACGGAACCCCCAGGCCGCCGGCGGCTCGCGCCGCTCCGGCGACTGCCCGGTCTGGACCGCGTCCTCCGGGCGTAATCGGGGCATCGGGGTCGTGAACGCCTCCCGCGGGACGTCGCCAGCCTCCGCCATGACCGCAGATTACGCGACAAACGCTGATTGTCACGCTCAGTCGGGAATACCTCCCTCCACGGGGGTAGTCGCTCGCCCATGGCACGTTCACGCACCGTCACGCGCACGGCGGCAGCGATGACGCTGCTCGCCTGTGCGGCCTGCGGAGGACCGATCACCGACATGGCCGCGAAAGGCCCGGTCACAACCCGGACACCGTCGGTAACCACGACGCCGACCCCGTCACCCGGGGGCGGTCCGGCCCAGCTGGAGGCCACGTACGAGCAGGTCATCAAGAAGGTCCTGCCGTCGATCGTGCAGATCACCACGAGCCAGGGCCTCGGTTCCGGGATCATCTACGATAAGGACGGTCACATACTGACGAACGCGCACGTCGTGGGAGGTGAGGAGGAGCTCTCCGTCACCCTCGCGACCGGCGGCAAGAAGCGGACCGCCCGGCTCCTGAACGTCTTCCCCGCCGGGGATCTCGCGGTCATCAAGGTGGACAACACGCAGGGTCTGACACCCGCGTCCTTCGGCCGCTCCTCCGACCTCAAGGTGGGCCAGATCGTGCTGGCCATGGGCAATCCGCTGGGCTACTCGGGCAGCGTCACCCAGGGCATCGTCTCCGCGCTCGGCCGTACCGTCTCCGGCTCGGGCGGTCAGGGGACGCCCAGCTCGACGATCCCCAACGCCATCCAGACGTCGGCCCCGATCAACCCGGGCAACAGCGGCGGCGCGCTGGTGGACCTGACCGGCCACGTCATCGGCATCCCGACCCTGGCGGCCGTCGCCCCCGAACTGGGCGCGGCCCCCGGCATCGGGTTCGCGATCCCGAGCGACACGGCCACCGACATCGCGAGCCAGATCGTCAAGCACGGCAAGGTCGTCAACAGCCACCGGGCCGCACTCGGCGTCCAGGTGGGGACCGCCGTCGACGCGCTGGGCTCGCCCGTCGGCGTCCTCGTCGGCAGGCTCACCCGCGGCGGCTCCGCCGACAAGGCGGGGATCAGGACGGGCGACGTGATCGTCAGCATCGACGGCACCCCGACACCGGACGCGACGACCCTGACCGAGGTGCTCGCCCGGCACCAGCCCGGCGACACCGTCAAGGTCAAGCTGCTCTACCCGAGCGGGCGCGAGAGCACCATCCCCGTCACGCTCGGCGAGCTATCCGGCTGATCATGACAATCTTGTGTGAGAAAGGAGCTTTCAGCTTGGTATCGCCCTGGTGGCCGTTGTTACGGTCATCCGGTGACCGCTGCTGACCTCACCGAATTCATCGCCGGACTGCCCAAGGCCGAGCTGCACGTGCACCACGTCGGCTCCGCGTCGCCCCAGATCGTGGCCGAGCTCGCCGCCCGCCACGAGGGCTCGACGCCCGTCCCCGCCGACCCCGTCCTGCTCGCCGACTACTTCGACTTCCGCGACTTCGCGCACTTCATCGAGGTGTACCTCGCCGTGGTCGACCTGATCAGGGACCCGGAGGACGTCTGGTCGCTCTTCCACGGCGTCGGCCGCGACCTGGCCGCCCAGCGCGTACGGTACGCCGAGCTCACCGTCACACCGCACCTGCACATCCAGAGGGGGTTCGCTCCCGCCGAGTTCTGCGAGGTGATCGAGGACGCCCGCCTCGCGGTCGAGCGCGACTTCGGCACGATCCTGCGCTGGTGCTTCGACATCCCGGGAGAGGACGGCGTCCCCGGCGCCGACCAGACGCTGAAGGTGGCGCTCGAACAGCGGCCGGACGGCCTGGTCAGCTTCGGCCTCGGCGGGCCGGAGATCGGCGTGCCCCGCTCGCAGTTCGCCCCGCACTTCGCGGCGGCACGCGCCGCCGGGCTCCGCTCGGTCCCGCACGCGGGCGAGACGACCGGCGCCCCGACGGTCTGGGAGGCCCTCCGCGACCTGAAGGCCGAGCGGATCGGGCACGGCGTCCACAGTGTGGAGGACCCCGCCCTGCTCGAACACCTCGCCACCGAGGGGATCACCCTGGAGGTGTGCCCCACGTCCAACGTGCGGACCCGCGCCGTGGAGAGCCTGACCGAGCACCCCCTCGCCGCGCTGGTCAAGGCGGGAGTGCCCATCACGATCAACTCCGACGACCCGCCCATGTTCGGCACCACGCTGAACGGCGAGTACGCGGTCGCGGCCGATCTCCTCGGCCTCGACCGGGACGGCGTGGCCGACCTGGCCCGCAGCGCCGTACGCGCGTCGTTCCTCACCTACGAGGGCAAGTCGGCCCTGCTCGGCGAGATCGACGCGTACGCCGCCCGCCGGTGAACCATAGGGTCACCTCGGGCGGAGGACGAACTCGGCCACCAGCCGCACCCACTCCTCCGGACGTTCCATCAGCACGACGTGCCCGCTGTCGATCTCGGCGTACTCGCTCCCGGTTCGGCCGCAGGTTCGGCACCAGCCCCTCCACCCCGTCGGGGCCCAGCGCGTTCAGGAACTCCCGGCTGAACCCGGTGAGGGTCGAGAACCGGCCGCGAAAGCGTCGGCGTCGTCCGCGATCCGTCGCCACACGGTCATGAGGTTCCGCAGGTATTCGTCGCCCGGACCGGCCCACCCGGCCACCAGCACCAGGCTCCGTACCAGCTCGGGCCGGGTGGCCGCGAAGGCGGCGGCCACCGGCGCGCCCAGGGAGAACCCGACCAGATCGACCGGACCGGTCCCGGCGTCCCCGATCACCGCGTCGAGCTGCGCGGTCAGCGACTCCACGGTCAGGTGTTCGGCTGCTCGGGCTGCTCGGCCACGACCGCTTCGCCCGCGCACGCCCCTGGGCAAAACAAAGACCCGTGGAAGACGACTGAAAGCCGTCAACCACGGGTCTCGTCCCGGGGTTCCAGGGGGTCGTCCCCCTGGGCAAAACTAAAGACCCGTGGAAGACGACTGAAAGCCGTCGACCACGGGTCTCCCATGTGGAGGTGGCGGGAATCGAACCCGCGTCCTTCAACACCAAGACAGGGCTTCTCCGGGTGCAGCCTGTTGCGATTTTCTCAGCCCCGGCGATCTCACAGGCGAGTCGCCGACGGGCTCAGTCACTGTTTGGTTTCCCGAACGTCCCCGTGACCGGGTCGGTCGGTTGAGCCTCCTAGCGATGTCAGATCCGGGCCGGAGGCGGTCCCGGGCTGACAGAGGTCACTCGCTGCTTAGGCGGCGAGAGCCAGGGAACCCTGGCTGACCTCAGTGCGCGTGTTATTGGCACTTATTGGTTTGCGGTCACAGTGTTAACGAGGTTATGTCCGCAGTCCTCGACCCGCTTCCCCTGACTTGCAATGTCGAAGTCGAAACCGGTCACCCCCTGTTGAGTTGTCAACCCGCGCCCCGTAGGGCTCGGCATCGCAACCTTACATCCGACAACACCGGGCACGCGAACCGAAATTCCCGATCTCCCCGGCATCTCCCCGGAGAACGACGAAGCCCCCGGAGGCGCGCCACTACGCACGCCCCCGGGGGCCGACCGGCAGGGTCGAGCCGGTCCGGACGGCAGGGCTCCCCCCGAGATGGAGCCCTGGTCTCATCACGCTGACCGAGCCCGCAACCCCCCAAGCGGGCCCAGTCACTTAGAGAGACGCGTGCGAGGGGCCGAATGGTTGCTCGCCCCCCAGATTTTTCCGTCAGAGATTTTTCTGGGCCGCGCCGCGGAAGAATCGCCCGGCCACCGCCGAGGCGGCAGCGGCGTCCGTGCTCTCCGCCAGTACGGCCACCGCCACGTCTCCCTGCCAGCCGACGAACCACGACAGATCCCGCCGCTGCTTCTTCACCACGTAGCCGATTCCGGCCGCCACGCCGTACACGGGCTCACCGGGGGCGGCGGCGGCGCGGGCCGTGCCCGAGGCCACCCCGGCGCGCATGAGCGTACGGATCTGCTCGACGGCGGTGGGGTCGAGCGGGATGGGCGCGGGAGGCGCGGCCGGAGCCACCTCGGCGGTCGGGTCGGGTGACGAGGGCGAGGTGACCAGCACCGGGGGCCGCCACGTGCCGGACTTCACCGCGCCGGCGACCAGCGCCATCGTCAGAGGGTTCACCCGGACACTCTGGCCGGCGATGATCTTCGCGGTGGCCGCGTCGCTCGCCGGGATCGGGACCGAGCCGCTGAACGTGCCCAGCGGGAGCTCCCACGCGCTGCCGATGCCGAACTTCGACGCGCTGGCGGCGACGGCGTCCCCGCTGACCCGCCGGGCCAGGGACGCGAGCGCGGTCACGCAGCCACGCGCGAAATCGGACGAGAACGTGGGAGTGACGACGCCTCCGGAGTATCCGGCCTGCTCGAACCTGGCGCCGCCCACGGACCGGTCGGCGCTGCACGGCACCTTCTGCTTGGGATCGAAGCCGTTCTTCAGCAGCGCGTCGGTCGCGATGATCGAGAAGGTGGTGCCAGCGGGGTACTTCCCGGCGAGGGCGTCCTTCTGCTGGTGCATCCCCTGGGTGGAGATCGCCCGGATCTCACCGGTGGACGCCTGGAGCGCGACGAGGGCGACCCGCTGCGAGGTCGCGACGGCGCTGTCCGCCGCGGCCTGCAGGCTGGAGTCGATGGTGGTGCGGACCGACGTGTTCGCCCGGCCCGGCCACGCCTTGAGCTCCTTGACCTGCTTGCCCGCCGTGTTGAGGATGACGACCCGGGTCTCGGTGGAGCCGGTGAGCTGGTCCTGGTAGGCCTTCTGCAGCCCGTCCCGGCCGACCGTGTCGCCGGCCCGCTGCGGGCCGCCGAGCTGCTGCTCCGCCTCGGGCGTGATCGCCGCGACGCGGCCGACGATGTCTTTTGGCGACTTGGGCGCGACGGGGATGCTGTCGGTCGTGATCGTGATGCCCTTGATGGCCGTCAGCTTGTCCTTGACCTGGGCGAACGTCTTGCCGCCGAAGGTCGCGAGGGGCACGAACGCCTGCGGCGGCGACGACAGGATGCGGCTGAGCAGGCGGTCCTCGGCGAACCCGGTGACCCTGGACAGCTCCGCGCACAGCGCCGACTTGTCCTCGATCTTGTTGGGGTAGACGCCCGCGACGTACCGGATCGTCTCGTCCTGGAGGGACTCACCGGCCCGGTCGAGGATCGGCTGCCTGGCCTGTGGCTCGACGTCGACGGCGAACCGCTCCCCGGCGTGCAGCTCGGGGTGGATCACGCTCGGCGACCAGTGGATCTTCCAGCTGCCGCCGACCATGCGCAGCGGCAGCGTGCTGTCGTACTCCCACAGGGGGTTGTTCTCCCCGAGGTCGACCTCCGCGTGGTACTCGGCCTTGGCGTTCTCGCCGTCGCGCTTCACGCCCTTGAGCGAGAAGCGGAACGAGGCCGCGTCCAACTGGACGCCGACATCCTCCAGGGCCCGCCGTACGGTCGCGGGGTCCCCGTCGGCCCGGCGGGCCGCGGCGGCGTAGTCCCCGCTCTGCCAGCCCACGAGGAAGTCCCGTACGGCGTCGAGCGGGGAAGGCTCTTCGAAACAAGCCGTCAGCATGGGTACGGTCAGCCCCAGAGCCAGAGCTGCCCGTACGGCTTTCGCGGCGGACACGGCCTAGCGGCCCCCCCGACGCCGGACCGAGTTGGACATCGCACGCGCCATCTCGCGGTTGGCCTGCTTCTCCATCAGGGTCTGCCGCTTGTCGTAGTCCTTCTTGCCGCGCGCGACACCGATCTCGATCTTGGCCTTGCCGTCCTTGAAGTACAGGGCGAGGGGGACCAGCGTCAGACCGCGCTCCTTGAGGACCTGCTGGATCTTGCCGATCTCCTTGCGGTGCAGCAGCAGCTTGCGGGTGCGCCGCGCGGCGTGGTTGGTCCACGTTCCCTGGCTGTACTCAGGGATGTACACGTTGATCAGCCATGCCTCACCGCCGTCGACGGTGGCGTAGCCGTCGGTGAGATTGGCCTTTCCCGCGCGGAGGGACTTGACCTCCGTGCCGGTGAGGACGAGCCCGGCCTCGTACGTGTCCTCGATGAAGAAGTCGTGCCGGGCACGCTTGTTCTGAGCGATGAGCTTGCGCCCGATCTCACGTGGCATACAGGGAGCCTACCGGCGGCCGGAGCGTCGAGCGGCGCTGGAGAGCGCGACCATACCCCCGTCACACCCTCAGGTAACGGCGGAGGGTCACGAAGGAGGCGAGCAGACAGATGACCACACCGATGATCATCGTGACGGTGATCACGAAGGCGACCGTGTTCCAGGTGAGCGGCGCGGCCGTGTAGGTCTGGATCTGCTCGAAGATGAAGACCTTCGTGAAGATCAGGAGGACCGCGGCGAAGACGCCGCCGATCAGGCCGGCGATGACGCCTTCCATCACGAACGGCAGCTGGATGTAGACGTTCGAGGCGCCGACCAGCCGCATGATGCCGGTCTCCCTGCGCCGGTTGTACGCCGACAACCGGACCGTGTTGCCGATCAGCAGCGTCGCCGCCAACACCATCAGGATGGCCACACCGAGGGCCATGTTGCGCAGCTTCTCCATGAAGCCGAAGGCCGACTCCAGGATCTGCCGCTGGTTCACGATGTTGGAGACGCCGGCCTGACCCTTCAGGCTGTCCTGTACCGCCGTCGACTTGTCCGGGTCCTTGAGCTTGACCCGGAAGGACTCGGGCAGGTCCTCAGGCTTGATCACGGACAGCAGGATCGAGTTGTTCCCGCCGTCCTTGAAGTTCTCGTACGCCTTGGCCTGGTCCTCGAAGTCGACCCGCTCGACGTCGGGAAGGCTCTCGATCGTCTGCTTCAGGGCCGCCTTCTGCTCCTCCGTGATCGCGCCCTTGTTCTTGCACGCGGGGAAGGGACTGTTCTTCTCGCACAGGAAGACCGACAGCTCGACCTTGTCCGTCCAGTAGCCGGTCAGGGACGAGACCTGGGAGTTGATCATCAATCCGATGCCCAGGAGTCCCATACCGACCGCGACGGTCACGATGACCGCGATGGTCATCGTGAGGTTGCGGCGGAGGCCGATCCAGACCTCGGAGAAGATGAAATTGGCCCGCATGCTCCCCGTTACTCCAAACTGACTACGCGGCGCCCAGGCGGCGCCTGGCTGCCGACCTGGATCGCCACTCGTTGGCTAGTACGCCTGTCCGTACACGCCGCGCGACTGGTCGCGGACGATCTTGCCGTCCTCCAGCTCGACCACACGCTTGCGCATGGAGTCGACGATGGCCGCGTCGTGCGTGGCCATCAGCACGGTGGTACCGGTCCTGTTGATGCGGTCGAGCACCTTCATGATGCCGATGCTCGTCGCGGGGTCGATGTTTCCGGTCGGCTCGTCGGCAAGGAGGATCATAGGGCGGTTGACGAACGCGCGAGCCATGGCGACACGCTGCTGCTCGCCGCCCGACAGCTCCTCCGGCATGCGGTGGGCCTTGCCCTCCAGACCGACCAGCTCGATGACCTCGGGAACCACCTTGCGGATGAACCGCCGTGGCTTGCCGATGACCTCGAGGGCGAACGCCACGTTCTCGTAGACGTTCTTCTTGGGAAGGAGCCGGAAGTCCTGGAAAACGCATCCGATCCGGCGCCGCAGGTGCGGCACCTTGAAGTTCGAGAGCTTCGCGAGGTCCTTGCCGGCGACATGGATCGCACCGGAGTTGGGCCGCTCCTCCTTGAGGACCAGCCTGAGGAAGGTCGACTTGCCCGATCCCGAGGGACCGACGAGGAACACGAACTCGCCCTTGTCGACATCCACGCTCACGTGGTCGAGGGCGGGCCGGTTCTGGTTCGCGTAGACCTTGGTGACATTATCGAAATGGATCACGGGCGCATCACGGCATGCCAGTCTAGGGGTTGGGACATCCAGCTCGGGGGGCGCCGGTCTCTTTACGAAGGATCGACGTTCCGGTTGGCCGAAGGCCAGTCTAGGGGTAACACTGGCATGGAACGTCCATAACGGAAACAAAACGATTAGGGTCGGGCTAGCGGAAAGGTAGAGGTCCCATGAGCTGCGAACATCTGATCTGCGCCGCGTGCGCCGGCCCCGTCGTCGAGGGACGCTGCCCGGTGTGCAGGGAAGGCAGGGCCAAGGTCCACCATCACGGCTTCCTGGGGTTGTCGCCCCTGGTCATCGCCCTGACGGTGATCCTCGCCCTGGCCCTGCTCGCCCTCAAGCACGTCGGCGGCTACTGAGCCGCCGCGGCATCGCTACTGCGACTCCTGGCGGCGCATCCAGCGGATCTCGCCCTCGATGAACTCGTCGAGGTCGCCGTCCAGAACGGCGCTCGGGTTGCCCGCCTCGACGCCCGTGCGCAGGTCCTTCACGATCTGGTACGGGTGCAGCACGTAGTTGCGGATCTGGGTGCCCCATGAGGTCGTCGACTCACCACGGAGCTCGTTCATCGCGGCGGCCTCCTCCTGACGCTTGCGCTCCAGCAGCTTGGCCGACAGGACCGCCATGGCGGAGGCCCGGTTCTGCAGCTGGGAGCGCTCGTTCTGGCAGGAGACCACGATGCCGGTGGGGATGTGGGTGATCCGCACCGCGGAGTCCGTGGTGTTCACGCCCTGACCGCCGGGGCCCGAGGACCGGTAGACGTCGACGCGCAGGTCGTCCTCGTTGATGTCGATGTGGTCGGTCTGCTCGACGACCGGCACGATGTCCACACCCGCGAACGAGGTCTGGCGGCGGCCCTGGTTGTCGAAGGGGCTGATCCGGACCAGGCGGTGCGTCCCGTGCTCCCCGCGCAGCGTGCCGTACGCGTAGGGCGCCTTGACCGTGAACGTGGCCGACTTGATGCCGGCCTCCTCGGCGTACGACGTGTCGTAGACCTCGGTGGAGTAGCCCTTGCGCTCGGCCCAGCGGAGGTACATGCGGAGGAGCATCTGCGCCCAGTCCGCGGCGTCCACGCCGCCGGCCTGCGAGTTGATCGTGATGAGCGCCTCACGGGAGTCGTACTCGCCGGACAGGAGCGTCCGCACCTCCAGGGCGCCGACGTCCGACTTGAGCGAGGCGAGCTCCTTCTCGGCCTCGGCGAGCGCGTCCTCGTCGCCCTCCTCGGCCGCGAGCTCGAACAGGACGGGAAGGTCGTCGAGCCGACGGGCCAGACCCTGGACCCGGTTGACCTCGCCCTGCAGGTGGGAGAGCTTGCTGGTGACCCGCTGCGCCTGCTCCACGTCGTTCCACAGATCAGGCGCGGCAGCCTGCTCCTCCAGCTCGGCGATCTGCTTGAGCAGGGCGTCGAGGTCGAGCACGTCCTGAATGCCCTTCAGGGTGCCGGTAAGCTCGTTGATCTCTTCGGCTGGATCGATGACTGCCACGTCTGTAAAGGGTACGCGAACACCGGACCGTGCCCGTACCGCGCCTTGGCTACGATGTGCCGGTGATGTGGCCGGTGAACCGGGCCGGTGCGCGAGAGGAGGCCTCGGGTGGACGGAGCCACACGCGTGCTCGCGTTCACCTGCCGTTCCGCGCTCGCGCTCGCGCTGGTCGCCGGCACGGCCGCCTGCTCCGGCTCGGCGCCGGCACCCTCGCGCAGTCCGGTCGCGGCGACTTCGGGCGTGTCGCCCTCGCCGAGCCGGCTCCCCGCGAAACCCGCCGTGACACTCGCGGAGGCACGTGACGCGCTGGACACCTACCTCGCGACGGACGACGTCGTCCGCGCGGGCCGGGCCCAGCGGTGGATACTCCAGCTCTCCAGGGACGGGCAGCGCCCGATCACGATCGCCCAGTTCCACTCGTCCGGCAGGAAGCCGCCGCGCTACACGTGGGGCGAGCGGACGCTGCTGGTGCCCCGCCTGGGGCCCAAGGCGTCCCGCCAATGGTTCGCCGCGACCGTCGAGCGCCGCGACTCCTCCGGCGAGGTCAGGATCGCCGTGCTGACGTTCGTCCGGCAGAACTCTGCGTCGGCGTGGCAGAACAGCTTCGAGTCGCTGCTCTACGCGGGCGAGAAGGCCCCCGAGGTGTCCGTCGACGCGGACGGATACGCGACCTCCCTCGACTCCCGTGACCAGACCGTCGCGATCAGCCCCAACCTGATGGGCCCCCTGCACGCCACGATCGCCGAGGAGGGCAAGGACGGCTTCGCGTCCGGCCTGATCGCGCCCGGACCGCAGACGACCGGGTACGCGACCGAGATCAGGAAGCGGCGGGAGAAGGCGCGCCAGGCGGACTGCATGAACTACGACTCGCTGTTCGCCGCCGCCGTGGACTATCCCGTCTTCGCGCTGCGCACGAAGGGCGGCGGCGGGCTGATCCTCTACACGCTGCTGCGGACCAGCACGTGGTCACCCGTGCTCAGCTGCGGGTACGGCCGCCCGCTCGCCATCCCGAAGGACGCCCGGTGGGACCTGGGCAACCCCCTGGTGCGCAGGGACCGGCGGATCGTGGAGACGCAGCAGTACGCGAGCGCGGTGCCGCCCAAGAGCTCCACCGCGCCCGCGCACGTCATCGGCTACGACGGCCTGGTGACCAAGGCCACGACCCGCTGATCCCGTCCACTCCCGCGCCTACTCTTCCGTGTGGGGAAGGTTGCTGGACGTGACCAGGGTCCGTACGGCGCGCAGCGCCACCGAGAGGGTGGCCAGGTCGAAGTGGTCGCTCTCCCAGATCTCCGACAGCGTCTGCCTGGCCCGGCCCACAGCCGCCGCGTTCGCCTCCGACCAGCGAGCCAGCCGCTCCTCGGGAGACAGCCCGGACTCGCTGTGGAGCAGCACCTCCCTGGTCAGGGTGGCGTGCGCGGCGTACAGGTCGTCGCGGAGCGCGGAGCGCGCCATCGAGTTCCACCGGTTGTCCCGGGGCAGCGCGATGACCCGCTCCCGCAGCCTGGCGAGCTGCAGGCGGTCGGCGAGGTCGAAGTAGACCTCGGCGACCTCGTGCAGCGGGAGCCCGGTCAGCGCGGCGATCTCGACCAGGTCGAACGTGGAGTACGCGGGCACCATCACCGCGACCCGCTCGGCCAGTTCCTCCGGCACTCCGCGTGCGACGAAGCCGTCCCTGCGCTCCTCGTACGCGACGAGGTCGAGGCCGGTGAGGAGCTTGGGCAGGTGCGGGAGCAGGGCGCCCGCGCCTTCGGCGAAGAACTCCGCGGTGGAGGAGAGGTCGAGCGGCGGCCTGCGGTTGCCGAGCAGCCACCGGGTGCCGCGCTCGGAGAGCTTGCGGCCCTCCAGCAGCATCGCGATCTGGGTCGCGGTGTCCACCTCGTTGTCCAGCGCCTCGACCTGGCGGGTGAAGCTCGGCAGGTCGAAGACCTCGCGGGCGACCAGGTAGGCCCGGACGATGTCGGGCGTCGACGCGCCGGTCTCCTCGCCGAAACGGAACACGAAGCTCGTCCCGCCGAAGTTGACCACATCGTTCACGACCCGGGTCGTGATGATCTCCCGCCGGAGCGGGTGGGCGTCCATGGAGCCCTGGAACCGGTCCTGGAGCGCCGACGGGAAGTACGACACGAGCCACGGCGCGAGGTACGGATCGTCGGGCAGGTCCGAGGCGAGCAGCTCACCGTCCACCACGAGCTTGGTGTAGGCGAGCAGGACCGAGAACTCCGGCTGGGTGAGGCCGAGGCCCGCCTGACGCCGCTCGGCGAGGACCTTGTCGGAGGGGAGGTTCTCCAGCTGCCGGTTGACCAGTCCGGCCCGCTCCAGCTTCCGCAGGTAGCGCGCGTGGATGTGCAGCATGTCCGGCGCCTGCGCGCGGGCGGCGCCGAGCACCACGTTCTGCGCGTAGTTGTCGCGCAGCACCAGCTCGCCGACCTCGCCGGTCATGTCGAGGAAGAGCTGGTCGCGGTCCTTGTCGGTCATGTCGCCGTCGCGGACGACCCGGTCGAGCAGGATCTTGATGTTCACCTCGTGGTCCGAGGTGTCCACACCGGCCGAGTTGTCGATGAAGTCGGTGTTGACCAGGCCGCCGTTCAGGGCGAACTCGATCCGGCCGAGCTGGGTGAAGCCGAGGTTGCCGCCCTCGCCCACGACCTTGCAGCGCAGGTCGGCGCCGTTGACGCGCAGCCCGTCGTTGGCCTTGTCGCCGACGTCAGCGTGGCTCTCCGACGCGGCCTTGACGTACGTCCCGATGCCGCCGTTCCACAGCAGGTCGACGGGCGCCTTGAGGATCGCGCTGATCAGCTCGTTCGGCGCGAGCGCGGTCACGCCGTCGGGGATGCCCAGCGCGGCCCGCGCCTGCGGCGAGACCGGGATCGACTTGGCGGTGCGGGGCCAGACGCCGCCTCCCGCCGAGATCAGCGAGGCGTCGTAGTCGGCCCAGGAGCTGCGCGGAAGCGCGAACAGCCTGCGGCGCTCGGCGTGGCCGGTCGCCGCGTCGGGTGACGGGTCCACGAAGATGTGCCGGTGGTCGAAGGCCGCGACCAGCCGGATGTGCTCCGACAGGAGCATGCCGTTGCCGAAGACGTCTCCGGACATGTCGCCGACGCCGACGACGGTGAAGTCGGTGGTCTGGACGTCCACGCCCAGACCCCTGAAGTGGTACTTCACCGACTCCCAGGCGCCCCTGGCGGTGATGCCCATGGCCTTGTGGTCGTAGCCGACCGACCCGCCGGAGGCGAAGGCGTCCCCGAGCCAGAAGCCGTACTCCTTGGCCACCGCGTTGGCGATGTCGGAGAACGACGCGGTGCCCTTGTCGGCGGCCACCACGAGGTAGGTGTCGTCGCCGTCGTGCCGTACGACGTCACGGGGCGGGACGACCTCGCCGGCCACCAGGTTGTCGGTGATGTCGAGCAGGCCCGAGATGAACTGCCGGTAGCAGGCGATGCCCTCGGCCATCATCTCGTCCCGTCCGCCCGCGGGCGGACGCTTCACGACGAACCCGCCCTTGGACCCGGTGGGGACGATGACGGTGTTCTTCACCATCTGCGCCTTGACCAGGCCGAGGATCTCGGTGCGGAAGTCCTCCATGCGGTCCGACCAGCGCAGGCCGCCGCGGGCGACCTTCCCGAACCTGAGGTGGACGCCCTCGACCCGCGGCGAGTAGACGAAGATCTCGTACTTCGGCCGGGGCAGCGGCAGCACGCTGATCGCCTGCGGGTCGAACTTCAGCGAGATGTACGGCTTGCGCCCGCCGGACTCCGTCTTCTGGAAGAAGTTGGTCCGCAGCGTGGCCGCGATCATCTCCAGGTAGGCCCGCAGGATGCGGTCCTCGTCGAGCGAGGCGACCTCGTCCAGGGAGGCGAGGACCTCCTCCTTGAGCGCGTCGCACAGCTCCGACCTGACCTCCTCCGAGCGTCCGGGCGCGAGCCGCGCCTCGAAGTAGCGGACGAGCAGCCGGGCCAGCCTGACGTTGCCGAGCAGGACCTTCTCGATGTACTCCTGGCTGAACGTGGTCCCGGCCTGGCGCAGGTACTTGGCGTACGCGCGGAGGATCTCGGCCTGCTCCCAGGTGAGGCCGCCGGCCAGCACGAGCGCGTTGAAGCCGTCGTTCTCGACCTCGCCACGCCACAGCGCCGCGAACGCGTCGTGGAACAGCCGCTTGACGTCGTTCCTGTCGACTTCGCCCGAGGGGGTGTAGCGCAGGCCGAAGTCGTAGATCCAGGCGTCCTTGACCGCGTCGCCGTCGCGCCTGATCTCGTACGGGCGCTCGTCGACGACCTCGACGCCCATGCGCTGCAGCAGCGGCAGGGCGTGGGACAGCGAGATGTGCGCGCCGATCCGGTAGATCTTGAAGCGCCGCTCCCCCTCGGCCGCGCCGTACGGCTCGTAGAGGTTCATCCCGATGTCGCCGGTCTCGTCCTCGGAGAGCTCCTCCAGCCGCTTCAGGTCGGTGACGGCCGTGCGCGCCGGGAAGTCGGCCTTGTAGCCCTCGGGGAAGGCGTTGCCGTACCGGGCGGTGAGGGCGGTGCTCTCCTGCGGGGAGCACAGCTCGGTGATGGCGTCGACCAGGTCCTCGTCCCATGAGCGGGTGGCGGCCGCCAGCCGGGCCTCCAGCTCCTCGACGTCGACCGGCACCTCCGCCAGCGACCTGCCGCGCTCACCGCGGATCACCACGTGGAGGCGGGCCAGCGCCGACTCGCCGATCATGGTGCTGTAGTCCAGCGAGGTACCGCCGAGCGCCTTGAGCAGGATGTCCTGCATGCGCCACCGGATCTTCGTGGTGTACCGGTCACGCGGAAGGTAGACCAGGCAGGAGATGTAGCGGCCGTAGTCGTCCCTGCGCAGGAACAGCTTGACCTGCTTGCGCTCGCGCAGCCGGAGCACGCCGAGCGCGATCGGCAGCAGCTCGTCCACCGGGATCTGGAACAGCTCGGCCCTGGGGTAGGTCTCCAGGATCTCCATCAGGTCCGAGCCGTCGTGGCTGTCGGCCGGCATCCCGGCGCGGTCGAGCACCTCGGCGAGCTTGCGCCGCAGCACGGGGATCCGCGAAATCGACTCGTTGTACGCCACGTGGGTGAACAGGCCGAGGAAGCGGCGCTCGCCGATCACCTCTCCCTCGGGGGAGAAGAGCTTCACCCCGATGTAGTCGAGGTACACCGGGCGGTGCACGGTCGCCCGGCTGTTGGCCTTGGTGACGATCAGGACCTGCTTCTCGCGGGCCTTGGCGCGCAGCTCGGCCGGCATCGCGGCGAAGCTGTCCGAGCCCGCCTTGTCGGCCCGCAGGATGCCGAGACCGGTGCCCGGGATCGCGCGCAGGGTCTCGCCGTCGTCGGACTGCTCCAGGCGGTACTCCCGGGAGCCGAGGAAGGTGAAGTGGCCGTCGGCGAGCCAGCGGAGCAGCTCGACGCTGTCCTCGACGCCGGCGGGGTCCAGCCGCGACGGACCGGCCGCGATGTCCTCGGCCGTGTTCACGGCCAGCGCCCGCATCTTGGGGAAGTCCTCACCGGCGTAGCGGACGTCCTGCAGCACCCGCCGCAGGTCGCTCTCCAGCTCGCTGAGGACGGCGGGATCGGCCTGCCGGTCGATCTCGATGTGCATCCACGACTCCTGGAGGAGCTGGCCGGCGGCCTCCTCCTGGCCGGGACCGAGCATCGCGCCGGTCATGTCCCTGCGGACGCGCATCTGGGGGTGGACGACGAGGTGGGTGCCGACCTGGTGCCGGTCCAGCTCCATCGTCACCGAGTCGACCAGGAACGACATGTCGTCGGTGACGATCTGGATCACCGAGCGGCCGGGGTCCCAGCCGCACTCGTCCAGGGTCGGCGTGTAGGCGCTGACCAGCGCCCGGCCCTGGGGCCGGTGCCGCGCGAGGTGCCGGTGTGCCATCGCCGGGCCGTACACGTCGACGGGGTCGCGGTCGGCCAGGTCCTCCGGCGGGACGTGGCGATAGTAGTCGCGGAGAAAGGCGAGCGTGTCCTCGCCCGAGGGGGCTTCCGATGTGGCCGTGCACTTCTCGGCCGCGTCACGGAGCAATGTGTCCAGTGCCTCGTCCGGCCCGCGCCGCATCCGTGCCCCGTCCGGTTCCGGCTCTGTCAGCGCCGTGTCCGATTCGCGCGCCGTTCCCGGTTCGCGCCGGCTCCCCGCCGTCTCGAGCGGCATCTCGCTACTCACTCCTTTGTGAGGTACTGGGTTCTCGTGCGGTCCTGGTGGTACTGCCCCATGACGGGGCCATCGTTCCGCAAAAGGGGAAATATGTGCGGTCGGCGCCTGATTCCGGGCCGAACCTCCATTTGGCCGCCGACATCTGTGAAGTCCGCCACGTTGCGGTTTCTTCACCATGGTTCGGCTGGCCCTCGGCCGACAACCGCGGGTCATCGTGCGATCCGCGGCCTCCGGTCGCCGTCAGCGGAGAGTCCATGACCTCGTGATCCGAGGCGGACCGGCCACGCTGGGAGAGGACGGTGCGTCCAGCATCCCACAGCGCGGGTTCCGGCGGCCGCCGCGCCGGGCTGGCGAGTTCACCCGGCCGGGCGGGGTCACCCGCCCGGGGGAAGGCCCCCAGATCCCGCGATGCGACCGACGTGTCCCCGACATGTCCATCTCTCCTCAGGTGCCCGTCTCGTCTCCCGATCCCCATTGATCGGGAGCTCCACGCCACCCACGATCCCGATACCACCTCAGAACGTCACACACGTCAACTTGACCACTCCGGCTCGGTGACCAGACTGTGACCAAACCACCGCCGATCGCGGGGCGTCTCACCGAGGGAGATCGAACCTCGGGGAGTGAATCATGATCGATCGGCGCGCCTTCCTCCGTGTCTCGGCGCTGGCTGGCACGGCCATCGCGTCGGGTACCGCCCTCGCGTCCGGCACGCCCGCCTGGGCGGGTCCGCGGCCGGCGGACTGGACGGCACTGGCCCGCGGGCTCGGCGGGCGGCTGGTCCGCCCCGGTGACACGTCCTACGACGCCGCGCGCCTGGTGTTCAACACCGCCTTCGACTCCACGCGGCCCGCCGCCGTCGCCTACTGCCGGACCGCGGCGGACGTCGCCGAATGCCTGGGCTTCGCCCGGCGGTACGGCGTGGCGGTGACCTCACGGTCGGGCGGCCACAGCTACGCGGGCTGGTCGACCGGCCCGGGGCTGGTCGTCGACGTGTCCCCGATGAGCTCGGTCCGCTACTCGGGCGGCCACGCGACGGTCGGCGCGGGCGCCCGGCTGGTCGACGTCTACTCCCAGCTCGGGAAGCACGGGGTCAGCATCCCCGCCGGATCATGCCCGACGGTCGGCGTCGCCGGGCTGACGCTGGGCGGCGGCATCGGCGTGGTCTCCCGGAAGTACGGCCTCACCTGCGACGTGCTGGAATCGGCGCGGATCGTGACGGCCGACGGGCGTGTCCTCACCTGCTCCGCCACGGAGAACCCCGACCTGTACTGGGCGTCCCGTGGGGGCGGCGGCGGCAACTTCGGCGTGGCGACCTCCTTCACGTTCCGGACCCACACCACCCGCGACGTCACCGTGTTCTTCCTGCACTGGCCCTGGAGGAAGGCGGCGGCGGCCGTCAGGGCGTGGCAGGCGTGGGCGCCGTACGCGCCGGACGCGATGTGGTCCAACCTGCACCTGAACCACGACCCCTCGCCCGACGTGCAGATCGGCGGGCTGTACGTGGGCGGCAGGGCGGGCTGCGAGCGGCTCCTCGCCGATCTCGTCCACCGGGTGGGCGCGGACCCGTCGAGCCGGTGGATCAGCGCGTCGTCGTACGACCACGCCATGATGATCATGGCGGGCTGCTCCACGCTGTCCGTGTCGCAGTGCCACCGCCCCGGCTCCCTGCCCGGCCAGACCGCGAACGGGCGGCTCGTACGCGACTCCTTCTCGGCCAAGTCGCACATGGCGTACACGCCGCTGTCCGCGGCGGGGATCAGCGCGCTGATCGGGCAGGTGGCCGCGTCCGGGCGGCACTCCGTCCTCCTCGACGCCCTCGGCGGCGCGGTCGGCCGGGTCACGCCCGACGCCACCGCGTTCCCGCACCGCGAGGCCCTGTTCAGCGTGCAGTACTACGCGCACAGGGCGGGGGCGGCCGCGTGGACCCGGGCGGCCCACACGGCGATGCGGCCCCACTTCGGCGACCACGCGTACGTCAACTACATCGACCCGGAGCTGCCGGCCTGGCGGCGGCAGTACTACGGGGCCAACGCCGACCGGCTGGCCCGGGTCAAGGCCGCGTACGACCCCGGACGCCTGTTCCGTCTCCCCCAGGGCGTCTGAGGGGCGTCACGCGTCGCGGCGGCGGAACACGACGGCCGCCGCGGCGAGGGGCACCACGATGTACGCGGCGAGCACCGTCGCCGCCCAGCCCGGCGACAGGACGGCGACCCGCGCCCACGGACCCACGTAGATCTCAGGCGACGACCAGCCCAGCGCGCCCGCGACCTGGTCGGGCAGGTTCGGCAGCATCACCGCGGACAACCGCCTTCCCCACGGGTCCGGCAGGTACGTGATGAAGGCCGGGGCCACGAACAGCAGCACGACGACCGAGATGACCGCCCCGGCGGTGGACCGCGTCATCACCCCGAAGGCCAGCCCGATCAGAGCGAACGCCATCACCGAGAGACCCAGCAGGAGCAGTTGCGGCGTCTGGTGCCACAGGCCCGTGGTGTGGCCGGGGAAGGGGCGATCCCCCACGATCGCCCGGGTGACGAGAAACGTCGCGAACACCACCGCCTCCCCGGCGGCCAGCGCGACCGCGGCGACGACCCCGGTCTTGGCGGCCAGCACCGCACGCCTGGACGGCACCGCCACGAGGGTGGACCTGATCGTGCCCGTGGCGTACTCGGAGGTGATCGCCAGCACGCCGAGCACGCCCAGCGCGAGCTGGGTCACGGGAAGCGTGTACTCCTCCATCGGGATGGCGCCGAACCGCGCCCGCCGCTCGGGCGGCAGCTCGTCCCACACGACCACCCCCTGCCAGATGAACAGGGCCGCGAGGACCACGGCCACCGCTGCCACGGCGAGGATGTAGTACGTCGAGCGGACCGAGCGGATCTTCAGCCACTCGGCGGAGAGCGCCCCGGTCATCGGCCCGCCCCGAACTCCACGCTGCCGGCGGTGATCCGCAGATAGACGTCCTCCAGCGACGTCCCGTCCGGGGTCAGGTCGCGCGTCGGGGAGTCCGTGATCAGCCGTCCGCGACCGATGATCAGGAGATGGTCGGCGGTCAGCGCCATCTCGCTCATCAGGTGGCTGGACAGCAGGACGGTGCGGCCCTCGGCCGCGAGCGACCGCATCAGCTCGCGGATCCACCGGACGCCCTCGGGATCCAGGCCGTTGACCGGCTCGTCGAACAGGAGCACGCCCGGATCGCCGAGCAGCGCGGCGGCGATGCCGAGCCGCTGCCTCATCCCGAGGGAGAAGCCCCCGACACGCTTCCGCGCGACGCCCGCGAGGCCCACCTCCTCCAGCAGGGCGATCACCCGGCGCGGCCGGATCCCGTTCGTGCGGGCCAGGCTGAGCAGGTGGTCGTACGCGCTGCGACCGCCGTGCACCGCGCCCGCGTCCAGCAGCGCGCCCACGCGGTGCGCCGGCCGCCGGATCGTGGCGTAGCGGCGACCGTCGATGAGCGCCTCGCCGGAGGTCGGCGCGGCCAGGCCCAGGAGGACGCGCATGGTCGTCGACTTCCCCGCGCCGTTGGGACCGAGGAAGCCGGTGACCTGCCCCGGCCTCACTTGGAAGGACAGCCCGTCGACCGCGGTGGTGCCCCCGTAGCGTTTGACCAGATCTCTCACTTCGATCATGACCGCCACGGTCCCGTACGGAGCCGCTCGGCACATCGGACCACGGGATGACAACCCACGGACGGAGGCGGCGCGGGCGCGGCGCGGGTACCGTCGGCGCGTGGACGATTCCCCCCAGGGCGCGGCGTTCGGGGGCGCGGCGCCCGGGAACGGGCCGTCGTTCTCCCGGCGCACGTTGATCGCGCTCGACTGCCTGGCCGCCGCGGCGTACTCGTGCGTGCTGCTCTCGCGGACGCTCGCCCCCGGGCAGGCGTACGTCCCCGGAGTCCCCATGTGGGTCGACGGGCTGATCGTGGCGGGGGTGGGGCTTCCTGTCGCGGTCCGGCGGCTGTGGCCGGTCCCGGTCTTCTGCGCCGTCCTGGCGTTGTCGCTGGCGGCGGTGTTCCTCGGGGTGATGCGGGACCCGTTCGTCGCCGCCTCCTACGCGCTGTACACCGTCGTGGCGGGCCGGCGAGCGGTCGGCCGGGTCGCGACGTCGGCCGTCGGCGTGCTCTCGGGGACGGGCTTCATCGGGCTGCTCACCCTCGGGTTGTCCCTGCCCGCGACACCCTCGTTGTGGATGAACCGCCTCGGCCTGATCCCCGTCGGCCTGGTGGCCATGGGCGGGACGTACACGATCGGCCGTGCCGTACGGGAGCGGCGGGCGTACGCGGCGCGCTGGGCCGAGCAGCTCGCGCGGCGCGCGGTGGCCGAGGAACGGCTGCGCATCGCGCGCGAGCTCCACGACATCGTCGCACACAGCCTGAGCCTGATCGCGGTCAAGGCG
Source organism: Microtetraspora glauca (assembly GCF_040656155.1). Classification (NCBI taxonomy): domain Bacteria; kingdom Bacillati; phylum Actinomycetota; class Actinomycetes; order Streptosporangiales; family Streptosporangiaceae; genus Microtetraspora; species Microtetraspora glauca. The sequence continues at coordinate 497,965 of NZ_JBFALK010000001.1, read as the reverse complement.
GGCATCGCCCACCACGTCGCCGGGGCGCGGCCGGACGACACGGTTGAGGCGCTGCGCGTGATCGAGGCGACCAGCCGCGACGCGCTCACGGAGATGCGCCACATGCTCGGCGTCCTCCGCTCGGAGACCGACGTCGACCTCGCTCCCGCGCCGGGGCTCTCCGGGCTGCCCACGCTGGCCGAGCGCGCCGCGCTGGCCGGGGTACACGTCGATCTGGACGTACGCGGCGCGGACGACCTGCCGGAGGGCGTCGAGCTGTCGATCTACCGGATCGCCCAGGAGTCCCTGACCAACGTGGTGAAGCACGCGGCCCCGGCCCGCTGCCGGGTGCGGATCGAGGCCGACGGACGCGAGGCGCTGATCGAGGTGACCGACGACGGTCCCGGCCACCGCGTCCTCCCCCACACCGCGGGCCACGGCCTGACCGGGATGCGCGAGCGCGTCATGATGTACGGCGGAGCGTTCACGGCCGGGCCGCGGCGCGAAGGCGGGTTCGGCGTGTCCGCCCGCCTGCCGTACGAACCGCGTCGCCTGATGATGGAGGAGTCGTGAGCGAGCCGGTGCGCGTGCTCATCGCGGACGACCAGGCCCTGCTGCGCGGCAGCTTCCGGCTTCTGGTCGAGACGGCGCCCGGCCTGACGGTGGTCGGCGAGGCGGGCACCGGCGCGGAGGCGGTGGACCTGGCGCGCGGCGAACACCCGGACGTGGTCCTCATGGACGTCCGGATGCCGGAGATGGACGGCATCGAGGCGACCCGCAGGATCTGCGGCTCGCCGGAGACGGCCGGCGTACGGGTGCTCATCCTCACGACGTTCGACCTGGACGCATACGTGTACGGCGCGCTGCGCGCGGGGGCGAGCGGGTTCCTACTCAAGGACACGCCGCCGAAGGACCTGCTGGCCGCGATCGAGGTCGTCGCCGCGGGCGAGGCGCTGCTCGCGCCCAGCGTGACCCGGCGGCTCATCGCCGAGTTCGCCCGCAGGCCGGAGCCCGCGCGGCCGTTCTCCCGCGTGCTCGACGGGGTGACGGAGCGCGAGCGCGAGGTGCTCGGTCTGATCGCCCACGGGTTGTCCAACACCGAGATCGCCGAGCACCTGCACCTCAGCATGGCCACGGTCAAGACCCATGTCGGCCGGCTGCTGACGAAGCTGAACGCGCGCGACCGCGCCCAGCTCGTCATCGTCGCCTACGAGACCGGTCTCAGGTCCTGACAGTACAGCCGGTGATCGTGTTCACCTGGATCGCGTCCGTTGGTCAGAGTTCGGGGACGAAGTGGCTGAGGACCTCGGGGTTGGCCATGGCGTCGGGGTTGGCGGCCTTCTCGACGGGGGTGCCGAGCAGGATCTTCCGCACCGGGACCTCGAGCTTCTTGCCCGACAGGGTCCTCGGGATGCCGGGGACCCGGTGGAACTCGTCCGGCACGTGGCGGGGGGACAGCTCGGTCCGCAGCGCCGTACGCAGCCGGGCGACCAGCTCGTCGGACAGCTCCGCACCGGGCACGAGGGTGACGTAGAGCAGCAGGCGGCCGTCCTGGCCGAGCTGGCCGGTGTCGATCACGAGGCTGTCCTCGATCTCCTCGAACCTCTCGACGACCCGGTAGAACTCGCTCGTTCCCATGCGGACGCCGCCGCGGTTGAGCGTGGAGTCGGATCGGCCGTAGATCACGCATCCGCCGCCGGGCAGGATCTTGATCCAGTCCCCGTGCCGCCAGACGCCCGGGTAGTCGGCGAAGTACGACTCCCGGTAGCGGTCGCCGGACGGGTCGTTCCAGAACATGACCGGCATCGAGGGCATGGGCGCGGTCACCACCAGCTCGCCCACCTCGCCGATCACGGGTTCCCCGGCCGGGTCGAAGGACTCCACGCGGGCACCCAGGCAGCGGCACGGGATCACGCCGGCCCTGATCGGCAGCAGCGGCACCGCGCCGACGAAGCCCGTGCACACGTCCGTGCCGCCGGAGAACGAGCCGAGCTGCACGTCGGGCTTCACGTCGGAGTAGATCCAGGCGAAGCCCTCGGGCGGCAGGGGTGACCCCGTCGAGCCGATCCCCCGCAGCCGGTCCAGCCCGGACGGCCGTACTCCCGCCTTCATCGACGCCACGATGTACGGCGCGCCGGTCCCGAAGTAGGTGACCCCCTCCTGGGCGGCCAGCTCCCACAGGGCTCCGGTGTCCGGGTGGGCGGCGCTTCCGTCGTACAGCACGACGGTGGACCCCACGAGCAGGCCGCCGATGAGGAAGTTCCACATCATCCAGCCGGTGGTGGTGTACCAGAAGAACACGTCGCCCTCGCCCAGATCCTGGTGGAAGCTGAGCGCCTTCAGGTGTTCGAGCACGATGCCGCCGTGGCCGTGCACGATCGGCTTGGGCAGCCCGGTGGTTCCCGAGGAGTAGAGCACCCAGAGCGGGTGGCCGAAGGGGACCCGATCGAACTCCGGCTCCGCCGCCTCGGCCCGCAGTTCCTCCCAGCCCAGCTCGGCGGCGGCCGTACCGTCTCGCTCCGCGCCCGGGGTGGAGCCGATCCACACGGTCGCGGCCAGGCTCGGCAGCTTCGCGGCGATGTCGCGCACGACGTCCGCGCGGCCGAACGCCTTGCCGTTGTAGCGGTAGCCGTCGACGGCGACGAGCACCTTCGGCTCGATCTGGGTGAACCGGTCGATGACGCTGGGCGCCCCGAAGTCGGGCGAGCAGGACGACCAGATCGCTCCCAGCGAGGCCGTGGCCAGGAACGCGATCAGCGCTTCGGGGATGTTCGGCACATATCCGGCGACGCGGTCACCGCGCCGCACCCCGAGCCGGGCGAGACCGGCGCGGACCCGGCCCACCTCGGCGCGCAGCTCACCCAGCGTGTACGTCCGCCTGGTTCCGGATTCATCACGAAATATCACGGCAAGGCGGTCGGGATCGCCGCGCAGCGCGTTCTCCGCGTAGTTGAGGGTCGTGCCCTCGAACCAGGTGACGTCCGGCATCGTCCCGTGGAGGACGGGCCCGTCCCCACGGTCGCCCAGCACGTCGAAATAGTCCCAGATCGACGTCCAGAACTCGGCCGGCGAATCGACCGACCAGTTCCACACGTCCTGGTAGTCACCCGGCCTCCCCAGCCACTCGGTGTAGCGGGTGATCCTGGCGTCGCGCACAACCTCCGCGGTGGGTTCCCACAGCAGAGCACCTTCCTCAACCATGCACCCCATCTTGACGAGACGGGCGCGGCGTGTCACCACCTCCACCCACATACGGAGAGGCCGTCATATGGTGCCCGTCCCCACGGAACGGCGCGCGCAGGTGGTCGACCGCGACACGGGCGGCCGAGCCGATGGCCGCGTCCGCCCTCGGCTGGTTCTGCGCGGTGCCGATCGACCGGGTGAAGACGGCGATGGCGTAGCGACCGCCGTCGGGGTACTCGATCACCCCCACCTCGTTCCGGATCGTCGGCAGCGTGCCCGTCTTGCCGCTGACCGCCACGTCGTCGTACGGGAAGCCGGAGGCGAGCCGGTGCGGCCACACCTGGAGCCCCATCAGCCGTCGTACGGCCGAGCACGACTCGGGCCCGGCGGCCTCGTCCCGCCAGATCAGGCCGAGCAGCCGGGTCATGTCCCGAGGGGTGCTGCGGCTGGTCCGCGCCGGATCCAGCACGCGCAGCCGGGCGATCACGCCGGGGTCCGTGGTCATCTGGGACAGCTCGGCCATGTCCGCGGCGCCGGCGTCCTCCCGCATGGCGGTGAACAGCTCGGCGCACGAGTGCTCCACCCTCGTTCCGGCCAGGCCGAGGTCCGCGAGCACGGCGTTGACCTCGTCCAGCCCGACCCGTGCGAGCAGCGCGTCCGCCGAGGTGTTGTCGCTCACGCTGATCATGAGATAGGCGAGGTCCCTGAGGGACGCCGTCACCTCGTCCAGCATGGCCGACAGACCCGTGCCGCCCCCGGGACGCCCCTCCGCCGGGACGGTGATCCGCTCCCCCGGGTCCAGCAGCCCGCGCTCGGCCTTGCGGTGGAACGCGACCAGCAGCGGCACCTTGAACACCGAGGCCAGCACGACGGGCTCGTCGGCGCCCAGCCCGACCTCGCGGCCGGTGTCGATGTCCACCGCGTGCAGCCGTCCGGTGACCCCCGCCGTACGGAAGATCTGTTCGAGCTGTCTCATGCGAGGAACCCCGTGGCGGGGCGGGGGGCAACCCATTGTCGCGGGGATGCGCCTTCATCGGACATGCCCGCATCCTCCCGCAGAACGCGGGTGGTCAACTCGGCGAATCCGGCGACGTGCTCGGACGGCTCCCCGCGCCAGGCGGTGGAGATCCGCCAGGACAGAGGGGTGCCGGCCAGTGGGCGCCAGACGACCCCGGGCACGTCGGCCCGGTGTCCGAGTGCGACGGCGGTGCCGGCGAGGACCAGCCCGATCATGAACTGGCCGTGGACGGCGTGCCTGACCTCGGCGGGGACGAAGCCGTGGCGCCGGCAGCCAGCGAGGGTCTCGTCGTGGAGGCCGGGCTCCAGCGCGCGCGGCGGCAGCACGAGCTCGCGTCCCGCCAGGTCGGCCAGGTGCACCGTCGCGAGGGTCGCCAGCTCGTCCTCCTCACGTAGCAGGACCCCCGGATGCTGAACCAGGATGGGGCCGAAGCCGAGACCCGCGGCCATCACGGGATGCCGTAGGACGCCCAGGTCGAGCTCGCCCCCCAGCAGGGCGTCCACCTGGTCCGAGGTGCCCATCTCGGTGGGCGTCAGCCGTACATCCGGGTGTCCGGCGCGGAACCGGGCGATCAGGGCGGCGAGCACGGAGGCGCCCAGGTCGGGTGGTACGGCGGCGCGCAGGCTCGCCGTGTCACCCCGCACCGTCCTGGCCATCAGCTCCCTGATCCGCTCGGCCCTCTCCACGAGCTCGCGCGCCTCGGGCAGCAGCACCCGCCCGGCGTCGGTGAGCCGGACCTGGCGGCTGGTCCGGTCGAACAGCCGCACGCCCAGCTCGTCTTCCAGCCGCTTCACCCGCTGGCTGAGCGGCGGCTGCGCCATGCCGAGCCGAGCCGCCGCGTTGCCGAAGTGCAGCTCTTCGGCGATCACCACGAAGTACCGCAGGTGCCGAACGAGGTCCATGAGCAGCAATGATACGCAAATCGATATCACTTTCAGCCTGATATCTGTATTGGACATGAATACCCGCCGTCTGCTCCCCTGTGCAAGCACGACACGCAAGGGGGAGAAATGCCGGAAATTTCGTATCACGCGAAGCGGCGGCGCAGGTGGCCGCTCGTGGCGGCCGCCGTACTGGTGCCGGTCGTGGCGGCGGGGGGCACGATCTGGGCGCTGCGCACCCAGGGATCTCCGGCGGAGACCGCGGCGGACTTCCTCTCCGCGTGGTCCAGGTCCGACTACGCGGCGATGCGGGCGCTGACCGCCGACCCGCCCGCCGACTTCCAACGTGTCTACGACCGGTTCCGCGGCGATCTGAAGGTGACGTCCGCCCGCTTCACCCCGGAAGGGAAGGCGGGCGAGAGCGGGGGCGCGGTCAGGACGGTGCGGTTCCGGGCGGCGCTCGACGCCGCGGTGGACTTCTCCTACGACGGCGAGCTGCGCCTCGTGGAACGCGACCGTGCCTGGCGGGTCGCCTGGACGCCGGCCGCCGTCCATCCGCGGCTCGGTGACGGCGCCAGGTTCAGGGTCACCACGGCGAAGCCGGAGCAGGCCCCCGTCACCGCGGCAGACGGCACCAGGATCGACACCGAGACCGCGCCCGGCTCGGTCCAGCAGCTCGTCGATGCGCTCAAGGAGCAGTACCGCTCCCGCCTCACGGGCACCGCGTCCACCCGCGTCGAACTGGTCGGCGCGGACGGCGGGGCCGACACGATCGCCACCACGGAGAAGTCGGCGGGCAAGGCGCTGACCACCACGATCGACCTGGGCGTCCACCAGGCGGGGGCCCAGGCCCTGGAGGGCGTTTCCAAGCCCGCGTCCCTCGTCGCGCTGCGCCCCTCGACCGGGGAGATCCTCGCCGTGGTGAACAAGCCGGGCGGCTTCAACCGCGCCCTGCTCGGCACGTACCCGCCCGGATCGACCTTCAAGGTGGTGACCGCGTCGGCGCTCGTGGCCGACGGCATGAGCGCCGCGCAGACCGTGAAGTGCCCGGCGGAGCAGACGATCGGCGGCTTCACCTTCCACAACTCACACCACGAGGAGTTCGGCGCGCTCCCGCTGCGGGACGCCTTCGCCCACTCGTGCAACACCACGTTCGGCGACCTCGCGGTGAACCGGCTCGGCGGGGCGCGGATGAGCGCGGTCGCGTCGAGCTTCGGCTTCGGTCAGCCGATCCAGCCCGGCGTGCCCGCCGTACGCGCCCAGTTCCCCGCCCCGGAGGGCGACACCGACCTCGCCTCGGCCGCGATCGGGCAGGGCAGGGTGCTGGCCAGCCCGCTCAACATGGCGGCCGTCGCCGCGGCCATCGCGGACGGCACCTGGCGCCCGCCGCGGCTCGTCCCCGCCGGCCTGGTCCCTCCGGACGGCTCGACGCCCAAGAAGCTGGAACCGGGAGTGGTGGCGGCCCTGCGCCGGCTCATGCCCGCGGTGGTCACCGAGGGCACCGCGCGGGGCGTCGCCTTCCCGGCCGGTACGGCGGGCAAGACGGGAACCGCCGAGTACGGCTCGGGCGAGGAGCCGCCGACGCACTCGTGGTTCATCGGCTACCGGGGTGACCTGGCGTTCGCCGTCATCGTGGAGGGCGCGGGCATGGGGGCCGCCGTGGCGGCGCCCGTCGCGGCCCGCTTCCTGACCGGCCTCACCGCCCGGTGAGGCGCGCGACGGCCGCCACCACCTCCGACGCGTTGGCCAGGTCGGGCAGGACGATGTCCGCCCCCTCCTCGCGGAGCTCGGCGGCCGTCGACCGGCCCGACGCGATCGCGATCATGGCCGCGCCGCCGATGCGGGCCGCCTGAACGTCGCGCGTGGAGTCGCCGATCAGCACGGTGTTCGCGGAGGTGAACGCCCCGCCGTACCGCGCCTTGGCCCGGCCCTGCGCCACCTGGAGCAGCGTGGCCTTGGGATAGACCTCCTCGCCGTATCCCCCGACCTCGAAGTCCATCGTCTTGTCCAGCCCGAACGCCTTGAGCTTGTGGACCGCGTTGCTCCTGATCGTCCCGGTGAGTACGGACTGGACGACGCCGCCGAGCCGGGACACCGCCTTGAGCGCGTCCTTGGCTCCGGGCATGGCCCGGCCGTCGGAGGTCAGCCGCTTGCGCTTGTCGGCGAAACAGACCGCCAGCGCGTCGAGGAACTTCGGCAGGTGGTAGTCCTCCACCGCGATGCCGTTGACGGCCAGCGTCTCGAAGACGATCTCGGAGTCGGGGCGGCCCATCGCCGGAGCCAGCTTCACCAGCGGCCGCCCGGTGACCATGCGGAACGCGTCGGCGTAGGCGTCCCTGGTGACGATGGTGACGTCGACCAGGGTGAGATCGACGTTCCAGAGAACGAGGCGGTTGATCACACGCCCAAGAGTACGGCTCCCGGGTACGCCATCGGACTTTCTACCCCGAATGGCGATATCTCCGGGCACCCGGTACCGATCAGATCAGGTCGAGGGCGTTCACCAGCGAGTCGACGACGGGAACGCCGACCTGCTCCAGATCCGCACGGCTCGTCATGCCGCCCGTGTAGAGGATCGCCCGCGCGCCGACGTGCTGCGCGGCGTGCGCGTCGTCGACGCTGTCACCGATCACCACGACGTTCTCCGGGTCCAGGCCGAGCGCGAGGATGTGCGCGGCCATGTGCTCGGCCTTCGGACCGCCCGAGGCGCTGCGCAGACCGTCGACGCGGGCGAAGTGCCGGGCGATGCCGAGCTCGTTCACCTTGGGCACCAGGCGCTCGTGGCCCCACATGGACAGCAGCGACTGCGTCCGCCCCGCCTGCTCCCAGGACTGGAGGCTGGACAGGGCGCCCTCGGCGAGCTCACAGGCCAGCATCAGGCGGTGGTAGTGATCGTGGAAGCCCTCGTCGAGCCGCTCCCACTCGCCGTCGTGGAGCGACCTGCCGAGCATGCGCTCGTACGCGACCCAGATGGGCCGCGTGTAGACGGCGCGGAAGCCGTCCGGGTCGAAGGGGCCGACGCCGTACGGCCGGAAGACTTCGTTCGTCGCACCCACCACGGCATCGATGTCGTGGAACAGAGTGCCGTTCCAGTCCCAAACAATGTGTGTCATATCAGCATGGATGATAGCGACGGGCTAGACCAGCAGGTCGGGAATCTCCTGCGTGGCGAACCACATCAGTTCGTGTGCCTCGGCGCCGTCCAGGGTGAACCGGGCGTCGTCGTCTCCGAGGTCGGCGGCGGGCAGCGCGGCGACGGCCGCCTCGATGTCCGGCGCGGCGGCGGGGTCATCCACGTGCACCGAGGCCAGCCGGGTCAGCGAGACCGGCTCCGTGAGCCGCACCCGCGCCCGCTCGTCCACATCGGCGCCCACGCTGACGGCGGCGTCCGGCACCTCGGCCACCACCACGACCCGGCGGGCCGGAGTCGCAGCCCCCTCGCCCCCCTCGGCGGCGTGGGCGTCCGCGAGCATCCGCAGGGAGGCGCGGGCCGCCTCCGTCATGGCGACGTACTCCAGCTCTTCGGTGTCGCCGGAGGCGTACCACTCGACCAGTGCGGGGGTCACCGCGTAACCGGTCAGCGGCGCGGGGCCCAGCTCGCCCGCGGCGACCACGCGGGCCAGCCCGGGAAGCGTGCACGGGAGATAGACGCGCATTCGAACCTCTCGTCGGTCACGTCAGGAGCGCAGCGACAGGCCGAACAGGCCTTCGAGCTCGCCGATGGTGGCGGGGGCGTCACGGTGGTGGATGCCGACCAGCCCGATGGCCCGCGCGGCGGTGATGTTCGCCTCGATGTCGTCGACGAACACGCACTCCTCGGGCGGCAGCCCGACCAGGCCGAGCGCGTGGTGGAAGATCCGCGCCTCGGGCTTGCGCATCCCGACCTCACCGGAGATGACGATCTCGTCGAAGAGCCCGTCCCAGGTGTGCCGGGGGTAGTCGTTCGCCCAGGAGTTGGACACCAGGCAGGTCCGGATCCCGGCCGTGCGCGCGAGGCGCAGCATCTCGTTCATCTCCTCGACGGGCTGGAACCCGACGAACATCCGGGCGAGCAGCCCCTCGGCCACCGGCGGGACGCCGTCGAGGGTCACCAGCCTGGCCGCGAGGTCGCGCTCGAAGTCGGGCGCCGAGATCTCACCGCGTTCGAGGGCGTGGATGACGCTCTCGCCGTCACCACCCTCGTAGGCGTGCAGGATCAGCTCGCGCATCACGTCCTTGTAGTGCGTGGCGTCGATGCGATCCTCGGTGATCCAGCCCGCGATCGAGTCGGCGAGGCTCGTGGTGAGCACCCCGCCCCAGTCGATCAGTACTCCCTTGAGCACGACACCTCCTGTGTGAACCCGCCTCAAAAGAATAGGGCGTCAGGAAACGCCCGCTTCCCCGGCGATGCGCCGGGCGGCCTTCAGATGGGCCGGCGACCGCACCAGGCCGGGATTCGTCGTCACCGTGCCGAACATGCCCCTCTTCGCCTTCAGCCGGAGGATCCGGGTGACCGACGCGTCCAGCCGGGCGGCCGAGATCCGGCCCGACTTCACCGCCGACAGGACCGCGCCGTACGCCTTGGGCATGTCGGGCGGCATGAGCAGCACGTCGGCCCCGGCCAGCACGGCGCGCACGGCCACCTCGGCGTCGCCGTACTTCTCGCGGACACCGGCCATGTTGAGCGCGTCGGTGCTGATCACCCCCTCGAAGCCCAGTTCGTCGCGGAGCAGCCCGGTCAGGATCGTGCGGGACAGCGTGGCGGGATCGCCTGAGGGGTCGAGCTTCGGCATGACGACGTGCGCGGTCATGATCGCGTCGATGCCGTGCTCGATGGCCTCGCGGAACGGCGGCGCGTCGAGCCTGCGCCACTGCGCCTTCGAATGCTGGATCACCGGGAGGCCGGTGTGGCTGTCCGTCGAGGTGTCGCCGTGCCCGGGGAAGTGCTTCGCGGTGGAGGCGATGCCCGCCGCGTGGAAACCGTCGACCGCGGCGCCGACCATCGTGGCGACCCTCGCCGGGTCGGAGCCGAAGGCCCTCGGGCCGATCACCGGGTTGCGCGGGTTGATGTTGACGTCCGCGACCGGCGCGAAGTCCATGGTGATGCCGAGGGCGCGAAGCTCCGTGCCGGTCAGCCGCGCGGCCTCGCGCGCGTTGGCGGGATCGCCGGTCGAGCCGATGGCCATCGCCCCGGGAAGCTTGGTGACGATCGAGCCCAGCGGCGAGACGATGCCGTGCTCCTGGTCCACACCGATCATCAGCGGAACCTTGCCCGACGCCCTGCGCAGCCCGGTCGTCAGCGCGGCGAGCTGCTTCGCGTCGGAGACGTTGCCCGCCCAGGGAAAGATGATCACACCGCCGGGGTGGTACTTCTCGATCGCCTCGGCCGGGGTGCCCACACCGAACCGCGCGGTGTTCTCCCGGTGCTCGGAGTCGGCGCGGGAGCCGTACACGACCGGCATGAAGAGCTGGCCGACCTTCTCCTCGACGCTCATCCCGGCGAGCGTGGCGGCCACATCGCCCCTGCCCTCCGCCCGCGCCGACGGCGACGGCGCCGTACGGCTCTCGCTCGCCGCGGGCGTGGAAGAGGGAGGAGGAGCGGAGGAGGTGGGGGCGGCGGTCCGCTCCGCCTCCACGGAGGAGCACCCCGCCATAACGATCACCAGCAGTCCGAGGCCCAGTCGTCGCAGCACACCCATCACGGTATCCGCGTATCGCACCACCCGCCTCACCGTTATCCACAAGCTCACTCGGTCACACGGGTGAGGGACCTCAGAGCGACAGCTCGGCGAGCGCGGGGAGTTTCGCGCGAGCGGCGGCGCGCGCGGCCGCCGCGGAGTTCGCCGCCCGCGCGGCGGCGGCGGCCCGGCGGCACGCGTCCAGGGTGTGCCGGGCCAGTGCCGCGCGCACCCGGGGCAGGGCGAGGGCGGCCATGGAGAGCGACGTCACACCGAGCCCGGCGAACACGCATGCCAGGGCCGGGTCGGCGGCCGCCTCTCCGCAGAGGCCGCATTCCCGGCCCGCGGCCGCGGCGGCCGACGCGGCCAGCGCGACGAGATCGAGCACGGCCGGATGCCACGGGTCCTGCAGCCCGGCCAGCGCCCCGGCCTCACGGTCCGCGGCGAGGGCGTACTGGGTGAGGTCGTTGGTCCCGATCGAGAAGAACCCGGTCACCGCGGCGATGTCGGCCGCGCGCAGGGCCGCCGCCGGGATCTCGATCATGACTCCTGAGGACGGCAGTCCCGCCGTACGGCAGGCGTCGGCGAACCAGGCGGCCTCCTCGACCGTGGCGACCATCGGCGCCATCACCTGGACCCGCGCCGACGTGCCCTCGGCCGCCCTGGCCAGCGCATCGAGCTGGGCGGCGAGCACGTCCGGATAGTGGCGGAACATGCGCACCCCCCGCTCGCCGAGCGCGGGGTTGGGCTCCGGGGCCGGAGGCGGCAGGAAGTCGAGCGGCTTGTCGGCCCCGGCGTCGAGGACGCGGACGACCACCCGGGAGCCGGAGAACGCCTCGAAGACGGCGCGGTAGGCGTCCTGCTGCTCCTCCCACGTCGGGGGGTCCTCCCGGTCCAGGAAGAGGAACTCGGTGCGGAAGAGACCCACGCCCTCGGCCCCCGCCGCCAGCGCGGGCGCGATGTCGGCCGGCCCGCCGACGTTGGCCAGCAGGGGTACGGCGTGGCCGTCCGCGGTGGCGCCGGGCCCCGTGACGGTGGCGAGCAGGGCGTCCTGGTCCGCGTCCGCCCGCATGGCGCGGGCGACCTCCTCCTCGGTGGGCGAGAGCCGTACGGCACCGGTGGAGCCGTCGACCAGCACCCGCGTGCCGGGCGGGATCGCGGTCGCCCCGGCGCAGCCCACGACGGCGGGCACTCCCAGCGAGCGGGCCAGGATCGCGGTGTGGCTGGTCGGCCCGCCCTCCTCGGTGACGAACGCCGCCACGGCGGCGGGATCGAGCAGGGCGGTGTCGGCGGGCGCGAGGTCCCTCGCCACCAGCACGTAGGGCTCTGGGGGATCCTGCGGGAGACCCGGCAGCGGCAGGCCCTCCAGCGCCGCGACTGCCCGGTCCCTGATGTCGTCCAGATCGGCGACCCGCCCGGCGAGGTAGTCGCCCGCCCCGGCGAGCAGATCCCGATATTTCCCGAAGGCTTCGAAGACCGCCCGGGGAGCGGAGACACCCTGGCCGACCAACTCGGCCACGACCGAGGCCAGCCCCGGATCGAGGGCCATCATGGCCTGGGCGGCCAGCACGTCCCGCGCCTCACCTCCCGCCCGGTCACCGCGTGCGGAAAGGTCGGCCGCGACCTGTTCCAGGGCCCGTTCCGCCCGCCGCCTCTCCGCTTCCGCGTCCCCGCCGTGGCGCGACCCCCTGGGCGGCTCGGGGATCTCACGAACCAGCCGGTGCGCCGGGCCGTACCCCGCGCCCGGGCTCACGCCCACTCCGGCCAGCCGGTCCGCGCTCATGCTCAGGGTGCCGACGCGATGGCGGCGAGCCGGTCCAGGAGCTCGTCCGCGCCCTCGGCCTCGGCGCTGATGACGATCGTCTCGCCCTGGCGCACGTCCAGGGCCAGCACCGACAGGATGCTCTTCGCGTTCACCGGCGGGACGCCGAACTTGGCGACGGTGACGTCGAAGGGCGCCTGGGCCGCGGTCTGCACGAACGTCGCGGCGGGACGGGCGTGCAGCCCGACTTCCGACATGACGGTGACCTTGCGCTCGGCCACGGGTCCTCCTCTTCTCTCGGGTTCTCGGGATGTCTTGTTCGGTTCTCTCAGGCGGATTCTGCTCGGCGCGAGCGGTCCGGCACCACCCCGAGCCGGATCGTCGGCACTCAATTACCCGGCGGGCCGGACTTCACGACCACTCGAACAGGTCGTCGCCCGCTCCCACGCCACCACGGACCTGCCCGTTGACGTCGCCGTCCGCCGCGTCCAGGGCCACCACGGGGCAGATCGGCGACCGCCCGCCCTCCTCGACCGCGGCGGGATTCCAGAACACCACCGGCTGGCCGGCGCGGACCCGGTCCCCCTCGGCCGCGAGCAACCGGAAACCCTCCCCTTTGAGCTGCACGGTGTCGATGCCGAGGTGCACGAGCACGCCCCTGCCGTCGTCCCCCTCGACGATGTAGGCGTGCGCGTGCAGCTTGACGATCGTCCCGCTGATCGGGGCGACGGCCTGACCGGGAGCGCGTTCGGGATCGATCGCCGATCCGGGCCCGACCATGGCCTGGGAGAAGACCGGGTCCGGCACGGCCGCCAGACCGACCGCCGTCCCCGCCACCGGGGCGAGAACAGTCGTCACGACGCCCCTTCCTGTCGGATCGGCCCGAGCGTCAGCCGATGATCTCCTCGATGTCGCTGGCGATCGTGTCGGCGTCGGGTCCCACGACGACCTGCACGACGTTGCCCGCCAGCATCACGCCGTGGACACCCGCCGCCCTGAGGGCCGCCTGGTCGACCTTGGAGGCGTCGTACACCTCCGTGCGCAGCCGCGTGATGCACGGCTCGATGTCGATGACGTTGTCCACACCACCGAGCCCAGCGATGATCGCCCGGACATCTGCCGCCATGTCGGTCCTCCTCGATATGCGTGCTGTGCGCAGGCTAATCCGTCTGAGTCACCTTGTTCAGGCCTCGGGGGGCATCGGGGTCGATGCCGAGCCTGCGCGCGAGTGCCTCGGTGAGGAGCTGACCGGGCACGATGAGGCCCATGGGCGCCACCCATTCGGGAAGGTCGGGACCGTTCAGCGCGGCGGTGGACACGGCCGCCAGCGCCGTGCCGCCGCCGACACCGTACGCGGCGGCGCCCGCGCCGGTCACCCGCTCGGCCAGCGCGACCGTGCCGGGCAGCGTCGGGCCCTCACCCGCCGCGACCAGGATGGCCGGGGTGTCCTCGTCCACCACCGCGATCGGCCCGTGCAGCAGGTCGGCGTACGAGAGTCCCATGGCGTGCAGGTAGCAGGCCTCTTTCAGCTTGAGCGCGAGTTCGAGCGCGGTGGAGAAGGCGAGTCCCCGGCCGGAGACGACCACGCCCGGCTTGTCGGCGAGGCCCTCGACGACGGCCGCCAGGTCACCGGGGTCGTCGATCAGCTTCTCCACCGCGTCGGGCACCCGCTGCAGGTCGTCCGCGTTCACGTCGGCGCCGAGCCCCAGCGCGAGCACCGCCAGCGCGGCGAGCTGCGTGGTGTACGTCTTGGTGGCCGGGACGGCCTTCTCCTCACCGGCCAGCGTGCACAGGGCCAGATCGGCGATCTCGGCCAGCGGCGAGGCGGGGCCGCCGTTGGTGATCGCCACGGTCTTGGCGCCGCAGCTCTTCGCCCAGTCGAGGGTCTCGACGATCTCCTCGGTCCGCCCGGACTGCGACAGGCCCACGGCCAGCACGCCGTCCAGGTCGAGCCTGCGGCGGTAGGTGGTGGCGATGGACGGCGCCCCCAGAGCGCACAGGCGGCCGGCGTGCGCCTCGATCAGGTAGCGGCCGTACACCGCGGCGTTGTCGGAGGTGCCCCGAGCGACGAAGAGGAGCTGCCGGGTCTCCCCCGCGAGCCGCCGCACCTCGTCCACCCTGGGAAGCAGGGAGTCAAGCGTGTCACGAAGCGCGGCCGGCTGCTCGGCGATCTCGCTGCGCATCTTGGTCGTCATCTGCTGCCATCCTCAAATCCCGGCTTGGCGAGACCTTGCCGTTATCGATCCGTCTCTGGTCCGTACATTGACACACAATTCCAAGCTGTGGTCTAGTCCGGACTAGACCAGCACGAACCATAACTTAGTTCAGATGATCAGATCGAGAGGGGAGGGATCAGTGGCTCAGATCGATCCGGACAGCCCGGTGCCCAAATACTTCCAGCTCCGGGAGATCCTGCTCGATCTCATCGAGAACAACGAGTTGCCGATCGGCGCGGCGATTCCCTCCGAACGCGAGCTGTGCCAGCGTTTCGGCCTCTCCAGAATGACGGTACGGCAGGCGGTCGACCACCTGGTGTCCGAGGGGCGGCTGCACCGGGTCCCCGGCAAGGGCACGTTCGTCGCCCGCCCGAAGATCGAGCTCGCCCTCCAGCTCACGTCGTTCAGCGACGACATGCGGGCCCGCGGCCTCACGCCCGGCTCCCGCGACCTGGACCGCCGGATCGTCAGGGCCAGCGCCCACCTCGCCCGGGAGCTCGGCATCCAGCCCGGCGACGCGGTGCACTTCATCGAACGGCTGCGCACCGCCGACGGCGAGCCGCTGTCCATCGAGCGCGCCCACATCCCCGTGGCCCTCGCCCCGGACCTCGACTCCTACGACCTGTCCGGGCGCTCGCTGTACGCGCTGCTCGAATCGCGGTACGGCCTCGTGCTCGACGCGGGCGAGCTCACCATCGACGGCGGCATCGCCGACCCCGGTGACGCCGACCTGCTCAAGCTGCCCCGGGGCGGCGCGGTGCTGCTGCTCCAGCGGCGTTCCTTCGCCGGCGGGATGTGCGCGGAGCTCGGCGTCTCCACCTACCGGGCCGACCGTTACCAGCTCAGAACCCTTCTCGAGATCCCCGTCCGACGCCCGTAGCGATCCTCCCGAACCCCAGCCCTGGAGGAACATCGATGAGTTCACGCTCGGCCGAGGCGGGATCGCCCGCTCCGCCGTCCTCGGGATCGGCCGTGATGGGCGTGCTGCAACGTCTGGGCCGCTCTCTGATGCTCCCGATCGTCGCCCTGCCGGCTGCCGCGATCCTGAAGCGGTTCGGCCAGCCCGACATGCTGGGGTCCAACGGGGCGATCCCCGGCGGCCTCGCTGACGTGCCGGGCTTCGAGTGGATGGCCAAGGTCGCCACGGTGCTCCTGAACGCCGGCGACTCGCTCTTCGACGCCCTGCCGCTGCTCTTCGCCGTCGGCGTCGCGGTCGGCTTCGCCCGCCGGTCCGACGGGTCCACCGCCGTGGCGGCGCTGGTCGGCTACCTGGTCTTCGACCGGGTCACCAAGGGCCTGTTCTTCCAGGCGCCGACGGTCGACGCGGTGCACCAGCGAGTGGCCCAGACGGTGGTCGGCGCGGACGGCGTGGCCCGGGACACGATCAACTGGTCCGCGAACAACCCGACCGGCGTGCTCGGCGGCATCGTCATCGGCGTCGTCGCGGCCCTGCTGTGGCAGCGGTACTACCGGATCAAGCTGCCGGCCTGGCTGGCGTTCTTCGGCGGGCGCCGCTTCGTCCCGATCGCGACGGCACTCGCCGGGGTCGTGCTCGGCGTCGTCTTCGGCCTCATCTGGCCGCCGGTCGGCGAGTGGATCAACAGCTTCGGCAAGGTGCTCGCCGACAACAGCGTCGTCGGCGCGGGCGTGTACGGCGTGGCCAACCGTCTGCTCATCCCGCTCGGCCTGCACCACATCATCAACTCGATCGTGTGGTTCCAGGTGCCCGGCTGCACCAACGCGGCCGGGGCGCAGTTCTCCGGCGACCTGACCTGCTACCTGCAGGGCGCCGACGGGTTCGGTTCGTTCATGACGGGCTTCTTCCCGGTCATGATGTTCGGCCTGCCCGCCGCGGCGGTGGCCATCTGGCGCGCGGCCCCCGCCCACCGGCGTCCGGCCGTCGGCGGCATCATGATCTCCGCCGCTCTCGTCTCCTTCGTCACCGGCATCACCGAGCCGATCGAGTTCGCGTTCATCTTCGTCGCCCCGCTGCTGTTCGTGGTGCACGCCCTGCTCACCGGCGTCTCGATGGCGCTGGTCGCCTGGCTCGGCGGGCGGCTCGGCTTCGGGTTCTCCGCCGGAGCCACCGACGCGCTGCTCAACATCGGCAAGGACAACACCCACCAATTCTGGCTGGTCATGGGCATCGGCGTCATCTACGCCGTGATCTACTACGTGATCTTCAGCTTCCTGATCAAGAAGCTGAACTTCATGACTCCCGGCCGCGAACCCGAACTCGACGTCGACTCCGGGGAGAGCGCGGAACCGGTCCGCACACGCACCTGATCGGGGCGGCCCGAAACCTCGTCCCGCATGCGCCGAAACCCCTCGCGTGCCGCTCCAACCGGGCGCCGTACGCCGTGGACCTTCCGCGCATAGCCCCACAACGCGTCCGGTCGTACCGGAAAGTTGGCGGTCCTCGTATCAACGGGCCGGGCCGGAATCTCTAGTAGTCGTCACGTTCACCGACGACCGGGGAGTCCCGATGCCCACACCCACGCCGGAGCCGTTCCGCCTGCCACGCCTCCTGCCCGTTCCCGCCGCCGACCCCGCCCACGGCGACGAGCGCCCGGCGAGCGGGACCCCCCGCACGTACGGCGCGCTCGCCCTGGCGCGGGGCGGCGGGCCGCTCGTCATCGGGCCGCCCGGCGCGGTGCCCGACGAGCGGCGGCTGCGCGGGCTCGGCCAGGCCATGGCCGAGATCCTCTGCGGGCGCCGCCCGCCCGCGACCGTGCAGGACAGGCTCAGCGAGCGCGCGTACGGCGAGCTGATCCGCGCCGGAAGGATGATCGACGCTCCGCGGCCGCCGATGGTCGGCGCTCCGCACATCCAGCAGCCGGGCGACGGGATGCTGGAGATGTGCCTGCTCGTCCACTGCGGGGCGCGCAGCCACGCCCTCGCCCTGCGCCTCGAACGCCGCGGCGTCCAGTGGCTCGTGACCGACTTCGAGACCGCGTGACGCGGGACCGCGGGAAGACTCCGGCTCGGCGGGGCAGCTCGCCGGGACAGCTCGATGAGAAAAGGGGAAGCCCCCGCCGATCTTCCGGCAGGGGCCTCTCCTCAGACCAGGTCAGGCCTCGACGCTCTTGGGGTCGCCGTGGCACCGCTTGAACTTCTTGCCCGAACCACAGGGGCACGGGGCATTCCGCTCGACGTTGCCGTACGCGGCGCGCTGCTCAGGGGTGGAGCGCACCCTGCTGACCTCGACGTCGCCGGTCTCGCCCGGCGCCGTGTAGACCATCTCGCTCGGCCGGGCCGGCTGGCGCAGCGCCCTGGCGATGATGGACCCCGCCTCCGCGACGGCGCTCTCCTCCTCGTTCTCCTCGACGATCGGGTTCGCCTGAACCTCGACCTCCAGGTTGAACAGGTAGCCGACCGACTCCTCCTTGATGCCGTCCAGCATCGCGGAGAACATCTCGAAGCCCTCCCGCTGGTATTCCACCAGGGGGTCCTTCTGCGCGTAGGCGCGCATGCCGATGCCCTCCTGGAGATAGTCCATCTCGTAGAGGTGCTCACGCCACTTGCGGTCGATCACCGACAGGATCACCCGGCGCTCCAGCTCGCGCGTCGCCTCGGCGCCGAGCTCCTCCTCGCGCCGCTGGTACGCCTCGATCGCGTCGGCCTTGATCTTCTCGGCGATGAGGTCGGCGGTCAGGTCCTCGCGGTCGCCGCCGGCCTCCTGGACGAGCTGCTCGACGGTCAGCGAGACGGGGTAGAGCTGCCCGAACGCCTTCCACAGCTTGTCGAGGTCCCACTCCTCGGCGAACCCCTCGGCGGTGGCGGCCCTGACGTAGTCGTCGATGACGTCGGTGACGAAACCGCGAACCTGCTCGTGCAGGTCGGCGCCCTCCAGCACCCGGTGGCGCTCACCGTAGATGACCTTGCGCTGCCGGTTCATGACTTCGTCGTACTTGAGGACGTTCTTGCGGATCTCGAAGTTCTGCTGCTCGACCTGGTGCTGAGCGGACGCGATCGCCTTCGAGACGATGCCGGACTCGATCGGCACGTCGTCGGGGATGTTCAGCCGCGTCATGATCATCTCGACCCGGGCGGAGTTGAACAGCCGCATCAGGTCGTCCTCCAGCGACAGGTAGAACCGGGACTCGCCCGGGTCGCCCTGGCGGCCGGAACGACCGCGGAGCTGGTTGTCGATGCGCCGGGACTCGTGCCGCTCGGTGCCGAGGACGTACAGGCCGCCGAGGTCGATGACCTCCTCGTGCTCGGCCTTGACGGCCTCCTTGGCCTTCTCCAGCGCCTCGCCCCACGCCTTGTCGTACTCCTCGGGGGTCTCCGCCGGCGACAGGCCGCGCTGCTCCAGTTCGAGGGCGGCACGGAACTCGGGGTTGCCTCCGAGCATGATGTCGGTGCCGCGGCCGGCCATGTTGGTGGCGACCGTGACGGCGCCCTTCCGGCCCGCCTCCGCGACGATCACGGCCTCACGCGCGTGGTTCTTGGCGTTGAGCACCTCGTGCGGCACGCCCTGGCGCTTGAGCATCCGCGACAGCTTCTCGGACTTCTCGACGCTGGTCGTGCCGACCAGGACCGGCTGGCCCCGGTCGTAGCGCTCCTTGATGTCCTCGACGCAGGCCTGGAATTTGGCGTCCTCGGTCTTGTAGACCACGTCCGCCTGGTCCTTGCGGACCATCGGGCGGTTGGTCGGAATGGGGACGACGCCCAGCTTGTAGGTCTGGTGGAACTCGTTGGCCTCGGTCGCGGCGGTACCGGTCATGCCGCCGAGCTTGGAATAGAGGCGGAAGTAGTTCTGCAGGGTGATGGTCGCGAGCGTCTGGTTCTCGTCCTTGACCTTCACCCCTTCCTTGGCCTCGATGGCCTGGTGCATGCCCTCGTTGTAGCGGCGGCCGTGCAGCACGCGCCCGGTGAACTCGTCGACGATCAGGACCTCGCCGTCGACGACGATGTAGTCCTTGTCCTTCTTGAACAGTTCCTTGGCCTTGAGCGCGTTGTTGAGGAACTGCACGAGGTGGGTGTGCTCGGGCTTGTAGAGGTTGTCGATGCCGAGCCAGTCCTCGACGCGCTCGACACCGGCCTCCAGGATGCCGACGGTGCGCTTCTTCTCGTCGACGACGTAGTCGCCGGTGCTGTCCTCGCCGTCCTTGCCCTCGGTGCCTCGCCGGAGCCTGGGGACGATCTTGGCGAACTCGGCGTACCACTTGCCGGACTGCTCACCGGGACCGGAGATGATCAGGGGGGTCCGGGCCTCGTCGATGAGGATCGAGTCGACCTCGTCGACGATCGCGAAGTTGTGACCGCGCTGTACGCACTCCTCCATGGACCAGGCCATGTTGTCGCGCAGGTAGTCGAAGCCGAACTCGTTGTTCGTGCCGTACGTGATGTCGGCGTTGTACTGCCTGCGGCGCTCGTCCGGCGGCATGTTGGCGAGGATGACGCCGACCTCGAGGCCGAGGAAGCGGTGCACCCGGCCCATGGTCTCGGCGTCGCGCTTGGCGAGGTAGTCGTTGACCGTGACGACGTGAACGCCCTTGCCGGAGATCGCGTTCAGGTAGGCGGGGAGGGTACAGGTGAGCGTCTTGCCCTCACCGGTGCGCATCTCGGAGATGTTGCCCATGTGGAGGTTGGCGCCGCCCATGAGCTGCACGTCGAAGTGGCGCTGGCCCAGGACCCGGCGCGCGGCCTCGCGAACGGTGGCGAACGCCTCGGGCAGCAGGTCCTCCAGGGACTCGCCGTCGGTGTGGCGCTGCTTGTACTCGTCGGTCAGAGCGCGCAGCTCGGCGTCGGACAGGCTCTTGAAGTCTTCTTCAATGGAGTTGACCTGCTCGGCGATCCGCTTGAGCTTACGCAGAGTCTTACCTTCGCCGGCGCGAAGGATCTTGTCGAGAATGGCTGCCACTTTTAGTAAAGCTCCTCGCAGGTCTACCCCGGCGGATCCACCGGAGTGTGAGGACAAGACATACTTCCCCGCTGCCATCGTAGGCCGTTCCACCACCGGACACAGCCACCGGAGAGAGGACGGAGCGGCGCGCCATTACAACGGTCGAAGCCTCTCAGTCGTTCCCCGGCTCGCGTACCGACAAGGCCATCGGGTAGAAAACGGTGTATGGCAGAAAGCGCACATCAGGGCAGTCATGGCGGAAGCCCCAAGTCATGGTTCGCCGTCATCATCATTCTCGCCGGTTTCACCGTCGGCGGTGTCGGCCTCACCATCGGACCCAACTGGCTCATTTTCTGGATCGGCGCCGCCATCTGCGCGGTCGGGGGTGTGGTCGCCCTCCTCGTCGACATCTTCTCCGACGTGATCATCGACGCTCCCCGGGTGATGCCGGAAGGGGAGCACCAGTCCCCGTTCGAGCACCACGAGCTCACCCACCACTGATCTCCCTGCAACCGTCGTAAGCGTTTTGTCAGTCACAGCGTCTACCATCGGCGCCTGTGACGGACCTGACTGCAGACGAGGCCCGCAGGATCATCCTCCGGGCCCAGGGTTTCCTCGGCGCCGGCTCCCGGAGTGGCGGAGTGCGCGGCATGCTCCGGCGCGTGGGCGCGGTACAACTCGACACCATCTCGGTGCTCGCACGTTCTCATGAACTGGTCGCGTACGCCCGGCTCGGCCCCATCGGCCGGGCGTCCGCCGAACGGGCGTACTGGCACGATCCGGCCCAGGCCTTCGAATACTGGTGCCACGCCGCCTGCATCCTTCCCCTCGAACACTGGCCGTTGTACGGCTTCCGCCGCCGGGCCTACCGTGACCGGCGCTACCGCTGGCACGAGGTCCCGCCCACGGTGGACAAGATCCTCGATCAGGTCCGCCAGGACGGGCCGATCACCACCACCGACATCGGCGGCGCCAAGAACGGCGGTCCCTGGTGGGACTGGTCCGACGCCAAGATCTCCATCGAGTACCTCCTCGACATCGGCGAGGTCGTCTGCACCCGCCGGGTCGGCTGGCGGCGCGTCTACGACCTGGCCGAGCGGGCCGTCCCCGGTGACCTCCTCTCGGGAGACCTCCCCGACGCCGACGGCGTGACCGCGCTCACCTCCATCGCCGGCCGGTCCCTCGGCGTGGCCACGCGGGCCGATCTCGTCGACTTCACCCGAGTGAAGGGCAGGTACGCCGACCTCCTCGACGAGGCCCTGCGCAGCGGAGCCGCGGGCCTGGTGCCCGTCCACGTGTCCGGGTGGCCCGCTCCGAGGGCCAGGCGAGGCCCCGCGGGCGACGGGACGGCCAACGCGTGGGCGGACCCGGCGGCGTTGGAGAGCGAGCCGCGCGGGCGGCACCGCACCACACTCCTGTCCCCCTTCGACTCCCTCATCTGGGAGCGCGCGCGGGCCGAGCGCGTCTTCGGGCTGAGCCACCGCCTGGAGGCGTACGTCCCCAAGCACAAGCGCGTACACGGCTATTTCGCGATGCCGGTGCTGGCAGGCGGGCGGCTCATCGGCCGCGTGGACCCGGCCCGTGAGGGCTCGACCCTGGTCGCCCGCCAGGTGGGGTTCGAGCCGGGCGGCAGCCGGGCCGGTGCCGTCGAGGCGATGCGAACCGCGCTGTGGGAGGCCGCGAGCTGGGTGGGCTGCACGAGCGTTCGCGTGGAGCGCGTCACGTCGCCGGAGCACGAGGCCCCGCTGCGCGCCGCGCTGGCGGCGGAGCCGCCGGACGGTTCCGCCTAGCGGCCGTCAGGTGATCTCGAGCAGGCGCTCCCGGACGGCGTACACCACGGCCTCCATCCGGGAGTGCAACTGCAGCTTCTCCAGGATGTTGCGCACGTGGTTCTTCACGGTGTTCTCGGAGATGAACAGGTCCTTGGCGATCTCGCGGTTGTTCATGCCCTTGGCGACGAGCCGGAGCACCTCCATCTCGCGCTCCGTCAGCCGGGGGACCGGGAGCTGCGGCGGCCGCTCGGCCTCCTTGCGGCTCATGTGCTGGAACTCGCTGATCAGCTTGGCGGCCATCGCCGGGTTGATGAGCGACTGGCCCTCGTGCACGCCGCGCACGGCGTCGGGCACCTCGTCGATCTGGACGTCCTTGAGCAGGTAACCGGTGGCACCCGCCTTGATGGCCTCGAAGAGGTCCTCCTCCTCGTCGCTGACCGTCAGCATGATGATCCGCGTGCTCGGCACCGACTCCTTGATGCTCCGCGTCGCGCCGATGCCGTCCTGTCTGGGCATCCGTACGTCCATGAGCACCACGTCGGGCAGCAACCGGTCGGCGAGCTCCACCGCCTCCTGACCGTCGCTCGCCTCACCGACCACCTCGATGTCGGCCTCGGCCGCCAGGGCGAGCTCCAGGCTGCGGCGGATCAGCGCGTGATCGTCCACGATGAGGACGCGGATCGGTTCGCCACCGCGCTCGCTCCGCTCGCTCACTTCTCCTCCTTGCGGGGGTCAAGGTAGCCGGATCGCCATCATTACACGGGTTCCGGCGTGGGAGAGGATCTTCGTCGACGGGGGACGGCCTGGCCCGTGGATTCCGCCGGACGCGGAATCCACGGGGGGCTCTTATCGCTCGACGAGCCTGAGCACGCCATAGTTGTAGCCGCGCCGACGGTAGACGACGCTCGGCTGGCCGCTCTCCTTGTCACGGAAGAGATAGAAGTCGTGCCCGACGAGTTCCATCTCCAGCAGAGCCTGGTCGATGGTGATGGGGTCGGCCTCGTGGAACTTCTCCCTCACGACGACCGGCCCCTCGCCGTCCATCTCGATCGGGACGATCGGCTCCTCATAGGCGGTCTGCTGCGGGACCTCGCTCCGGGACTCGGTCCGGGGCGGCGTTTCGACGACCTGAGGGGCCACGTCGCCCAGTCCGGCGGTGAGCACGCCCACCGACGGCGGGCAGTTCTTTCCGTGGTGGATCTTGCGCCGGTCGGCGAGCCGCCGCAGGCGCGCTTCCAGCTTTCCCAGCGCGATGTCCAGCGCCGAGAACCGATCGTCCGCAGCGGCCTCGGCCCGGATCGCCGGACCTCGGGAGCGGATCGTCAGCTCGACGCGTTCCCGCTGGTCGCTCATCCGCGGATTCCGCTCCTTGGACACCTCCACGTCCGCCCGGATGAGCCGGTTGTCCAGTCGCTCGATTCTGGCCAGCTTGGTGGTCACATGCTCGCGGAATCGGTCACTCACACCGGTGTGCCGTCCCTTGACGATGATGTCCACGCAATAGCCCCCCTTCGCATCTCGACTGTGATGGAGAGCGCGAAGCGCTCGAGGCACCCGTCCGGCCGACCTGGTCTTCGTCCCCACATCCGCCTGCTGAGGGTCTCGCAGCTCTTTGCCACTACTGCCCTTCTCCTCTTGCGGGGGACATCTGGACCCCCGGGAAGGCAGGACTTACCTCTAAGCCGCACCGTGATCGGACGACCAAGAGTCGCCTTACGTGGACCGTTTCGCCTGCGGCTGGCATCGGCTAGCCGAACCGGCCCCCACCTGGGGGTCGATCCGGTGCAACCACGGACCCGAACGGGTGCCATGTCCTGAACGCTAGTCCCTGCCGGGCCGAATGTCAGCCGCGCGACCCGCCGGATGATCACATCTCGTCATCCCCGAGCGGATCCGCGCCCTCCGCGACCGAGTCGGCGTGGTCGGTTCCCCCTGCCGCACAGGGGTACCAGTGCCCCCTGAGCAGGGCATCCTGTCCATCGAGGAACAAAGATGTGGCATCGGACACGCCTCCACGATCGATCTCTTCTTTACCGTCGGTCATGAACGTGATCTCCGTCTCTCCGGGCGTGTCGCCGTCTCAATCCGGTCCTCTGTTCGGCCCTGTCCCGGTGGTGTTCCTCCGCGCCGTGTCTCCGCGGCGTCGCCCCGTGGCGGCGACCGTGAGGGCCAGCGGGACGTCCGCGCCGGTCTCACGTACGGCACGGGCCGCCTCGGCCAATGTCACTCCGGTGGTGACGATGTCGTCGACCAGCAGAACGACGGCCTCCCGGCCTCCAGAGGCCCGTGTGGCGCCCCTCCGGGCGCGGATGACCTCGAGTGCGCCATGGAGGTTGGCGGCCCGCTGCGTCGAGCTCAGGCCCGCCTGGTCGGCCACCCGCCGGGCCTGCCGCAGCAGCGCCACCGCCCCGGCCGCGATCACGCCGACCGGATCGTGCCCGCGCCTCCGGTACGCGGCACGGGCGCTGGGCACGGGCACCACCGTGACGGGACCGGACACTGCTCCCACAGCGGATCCGGCGAGGGCCGCTTCCGCGACCTCGGCCAGGACGGCGGACAGCACCGGGGCCAGGGCCGTACGGCCGCGCTCCTTGTAGGCGAGCAGCAGACGGCGGGCGGCGCCGTCGTAGCGGGTCGCCGACCAGCACTCGGGCAGGCCGGGAGGTGAGGGATCGGGCGGCCGGGAGGCGGGAGCGCGGAGGATCTCCTCCATGCACAGCGGGCAGACCAGGGCATCCGGCTCGCCGCACCCGGCGCATCGGGGCGGCAGGACGAGATCGAGCAGGGCCGCGAGCATCCGCCCACCCTGCCAGGGGGCACCGACAGTCCAGCGGCTCACCGACGGGCGCGCGGGAGGACCGGAAGGCCGGTCAGCCGAGCGGGTAGACGGGGGAGCCGGCCCCGTCCTTCACCTCGGTCGCCCACTCGCTCTTCTTGCCGTCCCAGGAGAGGACCTCGCCGCCGTCCCCGCCGTCGTCACTGCCGGCGAGCAGGGAGTCCCCCGCCGCGCTGATGCTCGAGACGTGCGCCGCCGACTTGGGCTCCTCCGACCTTCCGTCGGTCACGGAGTAGGTGGTGCAGACGCGGCCGCCCTTCTTGCTCTGGGACAGGACCACCACGTGCTGCCCGTCCTTCCAGGCGACATCGAGGATGCTCTGGCCCTCCTTGGCCTCGACCAGCGTCCTCAGCTCGCCGATCCGGAGGTTGCCCTCGTCCCTGAGGACCGGGCCGGCCTTCAACTCCGGCCCGTGACCGCTGTCGACGATCATCGCCACGCGGGCGCCGTCACGGGCGACCCGCAGGGCCTCCACATTGGCGGAGGCGATCTCCGCCGGGATCATGACCCGTTGCGGCGCCGGGCCGTACGCGGCCCAGACCCGCAGCTCACCGGCGACGTTCTCGGCGGTCCACACGGCGCCGTACCTGTCCCAGGAGGGCGGGGTCAGCGTGCTGCCCTTCACCCCGGCGATCCACTTGTCCCACCGGCTCTCCTCGGTGGTCATATCGGCCACGTACACGGCTCCGTCGTCGCCGAGCGCGGCCACCTTGGCCCGCCGCTCGGTACCGGAGATCGCCGGCGAGGTGAACTCCATGGTCTTCTGGCCCGGGGCGCCCTCGACCACCGGATCGCCCGCGTCGTGGTCGACCCGGCGCAGCACTCCGCCCTTCATGAAATAGGCGGGCTGATCGCCGGTGAGGACGGCGGGGTTGAACTCGGGATAGTTCTGGAACTTGATGCCCCGGGCGTCCGTCGGGAGCGGCTCCCCGTTCACCTGGATCTGGATGCTCTGCCCCGGGATGACCTGGTTGAGGGTCCAGGCGAGTTGCGCCGAGACCGCCCTGATCTGGTCCAGCCGCTCCCCGATCATGGCCATGGACGAGGTGAAGTCGAGGATCACGCTGTCGCCGTCGGGTACGACGCGGATCAGCGCCGTCTCCGGGGGCAGCACCTTCCCGACCGCGCCGCGCAACGAGCGCCCCGGCCCGCGGAGCAGCCACCTGACGAGCGTCTCCACCTGGCTCTCGCTCGGGTCGATGGGGATCGCGACATGGTCGGCGATCAGCCACTTGTGGCTGATGTCGGGGTAGTACAGGTCGAACGCGCCGTAGGCGCGCTTGACGTCGGCGGACGAGAGCAGCAGTCCCGGCGGCGCGGAGGAGATGCGCCACTCACCGTCGACCTTCGTGAGCCCGAACGCGAGATCGCGTTCGATGCTGGAGAGCGTGAGGTCCTGGTAGCGGCCCTCGCCGTCGATCGTCGCGGCGACCGTGCCGTGGAACGTCATGGTCACACCGCTCGCGTCCCCCTGCTCCTTCGGCCCGGCCGAGTCGAACACGGTGACCCCGCCCTTGGGGTTCCATTCGGTGAGCGCGTCGCCGGTGAGGTACTGCCTGGCGACCTTCCAGTCGGAGTCGTCCACGCTCGCCATCGCGGCGCGGAAGCCGGCGACGATGTCCCGCGGCTGCGCGCCGTTCTTCGGCGGGGACGCGATGATGCGCACGTACGGCGCGTTCAGCGGGTCGCTGTTGCTCTCCTCCCTAGCCGGGATGGGGCTGCCACCGGTCGGGATGATCGCGCACCCGGCTCCGCCGCCCGTCATCGCGAGCGCGGTCACCGCGACCACGGCGTACCGGAACGGGCCGGACCTAGTCCACATCGAAGACCACCGCGTCCCCCATCCCCGCCGGCAGCGCGGGGATGTGCCCGCGCCAGCTACGCCGCATCTCGACCTCGGGCGGGACGAGCGGGAGCGGCGACCCCTTGAGCTCGGCCCCCGCCTGCCGCGGCAGGGAGAGCCGGAACTGGGTGCCTTCCCCGGGCGCCCCCCACGCCTGGAGCCAGCCCCCATGAAGGAGCGCGTCCTCCCGGGAGATGGCCAGGCCGAGCCCCGTTCCCCCGATGGTCCGCGCCCGTGACGGGTCGGCCCGCCAGAACCGGTCGAAGACCAGGTTCTCCTCGCCCGATTTCAGCCCCACGCCGTGATCGCGTACGGCGACGGCCACGGCGTCCCTGTCGCCCCCCAGCGTGACGACGATGTCCTTGCCCTCGCCGTGCTCGATGGCGTTGAACAGCAGGTTGCGCAGGATGCGCTCCACCCGGCGGCTGTCCACCTCGGCCATGCAGGGCTCGCTCGGGATCCGCAGCTCGAAGCGGGTGGCGTGCCGCTCCGCCAGGGCCTCGGAATCGCCGATGGCGCTCAGCACCACGTCGCGCATGTCGACCGGATCCAGGTCGAGTGTGGCGGCTCCGGCGTCGTATCTGCTGATCTCCAGCAGGTCGGCGAGCATCGACTCGAAGCGTTCGAGCTGGTTCTGCATGAGCTCGGCCGACCGCGCGGCGGCCGGTTCGAAGTCCTCGCGGCTCTCGTAGAGCAGGTCGGCGGCCATCCTGACCGTGGTCAGCGGGGTGCGCAGCTCGTGCGACACGTCGGACACGAACTGCCGCTGGACCTGGGACAGCTCCTCCAACTGGTGGATCTTGAGGGCGAGGTTGGACGCCATCTCGTTGAAGGAGGTGGCCAGCCGGGCGAGGTCGTCCTCCCCGCGCGCCTTGAGCCGTTCCTCCAGCCGGCCGGCCGCCAGCCGTTCCGCCGCCTGCCGCGCCAGTCGTACGGGCGTGACGACCTGGCGGGTCACCAGGGAGGCGATGGCGGCGAGCAGCAGCACGAGGACGGCGCCGACCACGATGAGCAACTGGCGGATGGACGACAGGGTCCGCTCCTCCTCGCCGAGCGGGAAGAGGTGGTAGATCTCGTAGACGGTGCCGTTGTACGAGACGACCTTGGCCCCCACCACCATGCCGACCTCCGGCGCCTTGCCGAGGAAGTGCAGGGGGACGCCGATCTGGGCGTAGGGCGGGTCCAGCGGGCCGAGCTTGCGGACCTTGTCGCGCATCCTCTCGGGGACACTTCGCCAGTCGATGTCGCCGGTGGCACGTTCCTCGCCCACCGCCCCGTCGTTGCGTATGACGACGCTGTAGCGGGATCCGGCCCGGTCGGCCAGGCTCTTGGCCACCACGTCCACCGGGTTGTCCGACGAGGTCGTGGTGCCGTCACCGGACGCCTGCGGCTTCGCGGAGTCGCCGCCGAGCGGGGCGTTCTCCAGGTAGCCCGCGATGGTCGTGACGTTCGCCGCGGCCTCGGCCACGGCGACGTTCCTGCGGCCGTCCACCATCGACTTGACGATCGACTGCATCAGGAAGACGCCGAGGACCACCACGACGGTCATCGAGATGACCAGCGTGCTGGTCACCACCCGGAGCTGGAGGGACCGCCGCCAGACCCCGCGGGCCCGGCGCGCGGCGCGCCGGGCCCGCCGGCGGACGCCGCGCGCGATCTGGCGCGGGCTCCTCCGGCCGGGCTTCTTCGCGGGGGCGGGCATCGCGGGTCGGCCGGGAGGCTAGGCCGGGCCGGCCTTGTACCCGACGCCGCGGACCGTGACCACGATCTCGGGGTGCTCGGGGTCCTTCTCGATCTTGGCGCGGAGCCGCTGGACGTGCACGTTGACCAGCCGGGTGTCCGCCGCGTGGCGGTAGCCCCAGACCTGCTCGAGCAGGACCTCGCGGGTGAAGACCTGGCGCGGCTTGCGCGCGAGGGCGACCAGCAGGTCGAACTCCAGCGGCGTGAGGTTGATGGTCTCCTCGGCACGCTTGACCGAGTGCCCGGCGACGTCGATCGTGATGTCGCCGATCTGGAGGATCTCGGGGGTCGGCTCGTCGGTGCGGCGGAGCCGGGCGCGCACGCGCGCGACGAGCTCCTTCGGCTTGAACGGCTTGACGATGTAGTCGTCGGCGCCGGACTCGAGGCCGAGCACCACGTCGATGGTGTCGCTCTTGGCGGTCAGCATGACGATCGGCACACCTGACTCCGCGCGGATGCGGCGGCAGACGTCGATGCCGTCGGCCCCTGGGAGCATCAGGTCGAGAAGAACCAGATCCGGCCGCGTGTCGCGGAATGCGTCGAGTGCCTTGTCGCCGTCGGACACGAAGGACGGCTCGAATCCCTCCCCGCGCAACACGATGCCGAGCATCTCGGCGAGAGCGGCGTCGTCATCGACGACCAGCACGCGTCCTTTCATGGCCCCTCATTCGTTCTACGCAAATTTGAGAGATATGGGCGATATCACACGTTCACCGGAAGGCTACCTGTGGCCACCGCATGAGCGATACACGACCATGACAAAGGAAGGAGTTTAGGCGCACGGGGCGGAACGCGCGATGATGTGACCAAATGCGGCCAAGATCGCACCAGCACCTTTGCCCGCCCTCGAGGGAAAATCTCCCGCGCCGCCCGGCCTTGCGCGCGAGCCGCCCCCGGAGGAGCGGCCCCGAATGATCATTTCTGGATTTTCGATCATGACCGGTGCCCGTCGCCTCGGCGATGGCGCGGTTTTCACATACGGCTCGCCACGCCAAGCGGCCGTACATCATGCCAGGATTGGGACATGACAGACGGCCCTGACCACGACGGCCCCGCCCCCGACGTGCCGCCCGGTTGGGCGCCCAACCAGCCTCCGGCGTACGGCGGGGCCCCGGGATCCTGGGCCGCCCCCGGCGCGACCGGCGACACGCCCCCGCCTCCCCCGCCACCGCCGTACGGGCAGCACCCCGGAGGCCCCCAGTACGGGGGCCAGCAGTACGGAGGCCAGCAGTACGGGCAGCAGCAGTACGGCCAGCAGTACGGGCCGCCATATGGGCAGCCGTACGGGCCAGGACCGCAGGGGTTCCGCCCGCCGCCGCAGGCCCCGCGCCCCGGCATCATCCCGCTGCGGCCGCTCGCGCTCGGCGACATCCTCGACGGCACGATCAAGATGGTCCGCTCGAACCCGAAGGCCACCCTCGGCCTGTCGGCGATCGTCGCGGCGATCACCACGCTGCCGGTCTCCGTGGGGCAGGCGATCTATCTCCGGTCCTTCGGCGACGCCCTCACCGATCCCGAGATGGCGGATCCGTCCTCCGCGCTGGGCGGGATGGCCGCGCAACTCGTGGGCACGCTGATCTCGCTGGCGCTGACCTTCGTGGCGACCACGATCCTGACCGGCGTCCTGACCCGGGTGCTCGGCCGCGCGGTGTTCGGCGGGCGGATCACCGTCGGCGAGGCCTGGCGGCTGACCAGGAGGCGGGTTCCCGCCCTGTTCGGCCTCGTGGTCCTGGAGGGCCTGATCCTCATCGTGCCCGCGCTGCTCATCGTCGGCCTGGTCGTCGCGCTGGGCGCCTCGGGGGCCCTGGACGGGACAGCGGATTCCTCCACGGGCGCCCTGGGCGCGTTCTTCGGCCTCATGGTGCTGTTCATCGTCATCTACATCCCGTACGCGCTGTTCTTCACGACCAAGTTCGCGCTGGCGGCGCCGGCCGTGGTGCTGGAGGGACGCGGCCCGACGGACGCCATGTCCCGCTCGTGGCGGCTGGTCAAGGGCGACTCGTGGCGGGTACTCGGCATCCTGCTGCTGACCGGCCTGCTCGTCGGGATCATCGGGTCCGTGCTCTCCTTCCCGTTCTCGTTCGCGGGGACGCTCATCGGCGTCGCGGCCGGGTCGTCGGCGGGGACCGCCGTGATCGTCACCATCCTCACGACCATCGGCGGCACACTGAGTTCGATGATCACCTATCCCTTCCAGGCCGGCGTGAACGGCCTGCTGTACGCCGACCGGCGGATGCGGGCGGAGGCGTTCGACCTGGTGCTGCGGTCGGCTGCGGCGCAGAACCAGACGCAGGGCTGGGTGCACGCCTCGGTCGACGACCTGTGGGATCCGTCCAACGCCGCGGCCGCCGGCGCGGGCGCGGCGGCGTACGGCGCCCACGACACCGGCGGCGCGCAGGGCACGTCCGGCACGCACCCCTTCGGTCCAGGGTCGTGACCCTGCCCGCCTTCCCATGGACAGCGGCCCTGGCGGCGCTGGACCCGCCCGTCGACATCGGCCGCGAGGAGGCCCGGCGCGAGGCCGCCGAGGAGCTGCTGCGCTCGGGTTACCACCAGGAGCCGCTGGTCGACCGGTTGTGGCGGCACTTCACGCAGCTCCTCGGTGACCTGCTCGACTCCACGACCGGAGGGCCGGGCAGCGGCCTCTGGGCGCTGTTCCTCATCGTGGCGATCATCGTGCTCCTGGCGGCGCTGCTGGTGTGGTCCCTGCGGCGGATGTCCCGCGGCCGGCGCGCCGAGGATGAGGCGATCTTCGACGGCCGGGAGCGCACGGCCGCCGAGCACCGCACCGAGGCCGAACGGCTGGCGGCCGCGGGAAGCTGGGCGGAGGCGATCAGGGAACGGCTCCGGGCGATCGCCCGCGACCTGGAGGAGCGGGCCATCGTCAGTCCCATGCCCGGCCGTACCGCCGCCGAGCTGGCCGCGGACGCCGGCCGGGCGCTGCCCGACCACGCCGCCGAGCTGGGCGCGGCCGCGCGCCTCTTCGACGACGTCACGTACGGCGAGGCCCCGGGCACCGCGGAGGGCTACGCGAGCCTGGCCGAGCTGGACCGGCGCCTGGCGGCGGCCCGCGTGAGCCTGCGGGCGGACGCGTGAGCACGGTGACCGCGCCGTCGTCGGCCTCCACGTCCCCGACGACCCGGAGCATGTGGCGGGGCGGGCGCGGCATCCTCCTGGTCGGGCTGCTGGTGCTGGTCACCGCGCTCGTCCCCGTGCTGCTGTCGTCGCCGGGAACGGAAGGCCGCCCGCTCGACCCCGGCGACTCCTCGGACGTGGGTGCCAAGGCGCTCGCGCAGCTGCTCGGCGGCCGGGGCGTGTCCGTCGAACGCGTCGACAGCGTCTCCGCCCTCATCAGCGCCGCGGGCCCCGACAGCCAGCTCCTCATCGGCGACACCGACTTCCTCAGCGAGGCCGACGCGCGCAGGATCGCCGGATCGGGGCAGGACAGGCTGATCGTCGGCGCGGTACCGCACCTCGACGTCCTGGCCGGAGGACTCCTCGTCAAGGAGCATGTGCGGACCAGGTCCCGGGAGCCGCGCTGCGATCTCCGGGCGGCGACCGGGGCGGGCAGCGCCCACCTGGGCGGCGTCTCCTTCACCGCCCCCGCAGGCGGAGCCGGCTGCTATCCGGCCGCCGGGCACCCGACGCTCGTGCGGTACACGACCGGCGGGCGGACGGTCACCGTGGTCGGCGACGGCGCGTTCATGACGAACCTGCGCCTCGCGGAGGACGGCAACGCCGCGCTCGCGATGAACCTGGCCGGGGCCAGGCCCCGGCTGATCTGGCTGGTCGCCCCCGAGCAGTGGGATCCCACCCTGGCCGGGCCCGAGGGCAGGAGCCTGGGCGATCTCATCCCGTCCGGCGTCAGCTGGGCGGTCGTGCAGCTCGCCGTCGCGGTGGGCGTGGTGGCCCTCTGGCGGGGACGCCGCCTCGGACCGGTCGTCGCCGAACGGCTGCCGGTCGTCGTCCGGGCGGCCGAGACCGTGGAGGGACGCGGCCGGCTTTACCGGGCACGGCGGGCCAGGGACCGCGCCGCGCTGGCGCTGCGCGCCGCCGCGATCGACCGGCTGGCCCCGCGCCTGGGGCTGCCGCCGACGGCCGCGCCCGACGAGGTCGTCGCCGCGACGGCCGCACGGACCGGGCTGGACGCGCGGGAGGTGCGGGCCACGCTGTACGGCGCCGTGCCCGCGGACGACGGCGGGCTGGTGGCCCTGGCCGGATACCTCGACACACTGGAAAGGCAGGTACGAGACTCTTGACCACATCTTCACCCGGGTCCCCGGGGGCGGACGCGGCCCGCGAGGCGCTCGCCACGTTGCGCGCCGAGGTCGCCAAGGCGGTGGTGGGACAGGACTCGGTCGTCACCGGGCTGGTGATCGCACTGCTGTGCCGGGGGCACGTGCTGCTCGAAGGCGTCCCCGGGGTGGCCAAGACCCTGCTGGTCCGTACGCTGGCCGCGACGTTGTCGCTCGACTTCAAGCGGGTGCAGTTCACCCCCGACCTGATGCCGGGCGACGTGACCGGCTCGCTCGTCTACGACGCCAGGACGGCCGAGTTCGAGTTCCGCGAGGGGCCGGTGTTCACCAACCTGCTGCTCGCCGACGAGATCAACCGGACGCCTCCGAAGACCCAGGCCGCCCTGCTGGAGGCGATGGAGGAACGCCAGGTCAGCGTCGACGGCGCCGCGCGCAAGCTGCCCGATCCGTTCATCGTCGTGGCGACGCAGAACCCGATCGAGTACGAGGGCACCTACCAGCTTCCCGAGGCCCAGCTGGACCGGTTCCTGCTCAAGCTGACCGTGCCGCTGCCGCCGCGCGAGCAGGAGATCGCCGTGCTGGAACGGCACGCGCTCGGCTTCGACCCCCGTGACCTGTCCTCGATCGCGGCCGTCGCGTCCGCCGCCGACCTGGAGGCGGGCCGTGAGGCCGTGAAGCAGGTCCACGTGGCGCCGGAGGTGCTCGGCTACGTCGTCGACCTGGCCCGCGCCACCCGGCAGTCGCCCTCGCTGCAGCTCGGGGTGTCGCCGCGCGGCGCGACGGCGCTGCTCGCGGCCGCGCGGGCGTGGGGCTGGCTGTCCGGCCGGGCCTACGTGACCCCGGACGACGTGAAGGCGCTCGCCCGGCCCGCCCTGCGGCATCGCGTCCAGCTCCGTCCCGAGGCCGAGCTGGAGGGTGCGACGCCGGACGGCATCCTGGACGGCATCCTCGCCGGCGTCCCCGTCCCCCGTTGATCCGGCCAGGTACGACCGATATGTGGGAAGCGATGAACGCGGAGACGACGCGGTGGCGCTGACGGGACGCGCGGGACTGCTCGCGGCTCTCGGCGCCCTCCTGGTGCTCGCCGCCCCCGACCCGCCCATGGCCGTCCTGGGTGTCGCGCTGCTCCTCGCCGCGCTCGTCGTGATCGACCTGCTCTTCGCGGGCGGTGTGCGGGGGCTGCGCTTCCACCGGGACGGCGAGCGGCTGGTGCGGCTCGGCGAGTCGGTCACCGTGGGACTGGTCGTGGAGAATCCGGGCCGCCGCCGGGTCAGGGGGGTGGTGCGCGACGCCTGGCCGCCGTCGGCGGGGTCCGCGCCGCGGCACCTCCGCGTGGACGTCCCCTCCGGGCAGCGGCGCCGCCTGGTCACCACCCTGACCCCGACGAGGCGGGGCGACCGCGAGGCGGTGACGGTGACCGTGCGGTCGCTCGGCCCGCTCGGACTGGCCGCGCGCCAGGGGTCGCACGTGGTCCCGTGGTCGGTGCGGGTGCTGCCGCCCTTCCTCAGCCGCAAGCATCTGCCGGGCAAGCTGGCGCGGCTCCGGGAGTTGGACGGCCGGCACCCGGCGCTCGTACGGGGCCAGGGCACCGAGTTCGACTCGCTCCGCGAATACGTGGTCGGTGACGACGTCAGGTCCATCGACTGGCGGGCCAGCGCCCGGCGCAGCGACGTCGTTGTGCGCACGTGGCGCCCCGAGCGCGACCGGCGGGTGCTGATCGTCCTCGACACGGGACGCACGTCCGCGGGCCGCGTCGGCGTGGCGCCGGGTGTGGCGCCGGGTGTGGCGCCGCGTGTGGCTCCGCTGCCCGGCCAGGCGTCCGGGTGGCCCAGGCTCGACTGGTCGATGGACGCCGCGCTGCTGCTCGCCGCCCTCGCTTCGCGGGCGGGTGACCGGGTGGACTTCCTGGCCTACGACCGGACGGTGCGCGCCTGGCTGTCCGGGGCATCCCGTACGGACCTGCTGTCGTCGCTGGTCAACGCGATGGCGCCGATCGAGGCGGAGCTCGTGGAGGCCGACTCGCCGGGCATGGTCGCCGCCGTCCTGGCCAGGGCCAAGCGCCGCTGCCTGGTGGTGCTGCTGACCGACGTCAACGCGGCCGCGATGGAGGAGGGGCTGCTGCCGGTGCTGCCCCGGCTGTCGTCCCGCCACACGGTGCTGGTCGCCGCCGTCGCCGATCCGCGGGTCGCCGCCATGGCGTCCGGGCGGGGTACGGCGGAGCAGGTCTACGACGCCGCCGCGGCCGAGCGGCTTCGGGGCGAGCGGCGCAGGATCACCGCCCGCCTGCGCGGCCAGGGCGTCGAGGTGGTCGACGCCCTCCCGGAGGACATCGCCCCCGCGCTCGCCGACGCCTATCTGGCGCTGAAGGCGGCCGGACGGTTGTGATCCGCCCCGGCAGCCCCGGCAGCCCCGGCAGCCCCGGCAGCCCCGGCGGCACCGGTCGTCAGGCGGTGGGGGCGAGGTCGGGGGCCTGTTCGATGTCGCCGGTCTCGCCCGCGCGGGCCGCCCGGCGGCCGAACACCGCCACGTAGACCAGGAAGAGGACCTCGGCCGCCGCGCCGATGCCGATCCGGGCCCAGGTCGGCAGACCGGACGGCGTGACGCCCGCCTCGATCAGGCCGGAGAGCAACAGCACGACGACGAGGCCGAGTGCGACGCTCATCACCGCGCGTCCCTGCTCGGCGAGGGCCTCACCGCGCCGTCGCGGCCCGGGGTCGATGACCGTCCAGCCGAGCCGCAGGCCGACACCGGCGGCGAGGAACACCGCGGTGAGCTCCAGGAGGCCGTGCGGGAGGATCAGTCCCCAGAAGACGTCGGCCTTGCCGTGCGCCGTCATCAGCCCGCCGATGACGCCCACGTTGGCCGAGTTCTGCCACAGGATGTACGGGATCGGCAGCCCGAGGACGATGGCCGAGATGATGACCTGCGCCGACACCCAGGCGTTGTTGATCCACACCTGGCCGGCGAACGAGGCGGCCGGGTTCTCCGAGTAGTAGTCGGCGAAGTCGTGCTCGACCAGTTGCTTGATCTCCTCCGGGGTGCCGACGACGGCCTGCACGGCCGGATCGCCCGCGACCCACACCCCCATCACGTACGCGACCGCGAGGGAGGCGAGGGTGGCGCCGAGCCACCAGCGGCGGGCGCCGTAGGCCACGACGGGGAAGGACACGGTGAAGAACCGGACGACCTCCCGCCAGGCGGGTGTGTGCGCCCCCGTGACGGCGGAGCGGGCGCGCGCGACCAGCGAGGAGAGGCGGCCGACCAGGACCGCGTCGGTCGAGGCGGAGCGGACGACGGACAGGTGGGTCGCGGCCCGCTGGTAGAGCTCGACGAGCTCGTCCACCTCGGCGCCGTCGAGTCGATGGCGCCGCCGCACCAGGTCGTCCAACCGGTCCCACGTCGGCCGGTGGGCGGCGACGAACGCATCGATGTCCACGGACCGAACTCTATCGAGCGGTAATACCCCAGTAGGGTGCGATATGTGGCCGATGTTGTGACCGGCGAGGCCGTCGTCGTCGAGGTGCGGATCGCGCAGCTCCCCAGCCGGGGCGTCGCGTATCTCATCGACTGGATCATCCAGTGGATCATCCTCATCGTGATGTACATCCTGCTGGGGACCGCGTCGTTCGTCACGGACACGGCGATGACGGCGGGGTTGATGATCCTGCTCACCGTCCTCGTCATCGTGGGCTACCCCGTCGTGTTCGAGACGGCCGGTCGGGGGCGCAGCCTCGGCAAGCTGGCCATGGGCCTGCGCGTGGTCAGCGACGACGGCGGGCCCGAGCGGTTCCGCCAGGCGTTGTTCCGCGGTCTCGCGGGCTTCCTGGAGTTCTGGATGTTCTTCGGCGCGCCCGCGCTCATCACGTCGCTCGTGAACCAGCGGGGCAAGCGGCTCGGGGACGTCTTCGCGGGCACGATCGTCATCGGCGAGCGGGGGCCGCGCCAGGAGCCGCCGCCCGAGATGCCGCCGCAGCTCGCGCCGTGGGCGAGCTCCCTGGAGTTGTCGCAGCTGTCGGTCGACCTGGCCGACACCGCCAGGCAGTACCTGACGCGCTGGCACCAGCTCTCCCCCGACGCGCGGCACCAGATGGGCGTCAGGATCGCGAGCCAGGTGGCCGCCCGCGTGGCTCCCCCGCCGCCGCCGGGACTGCCGCCGCACACCTACCTCGCCGCCGTCCTGGCGGAGCGGCGCCGCCGCGAGGAGGTACGGCTCGCGCAGGTGAGAGCCGCCGCCACGCCTTACGGTGGCCCGCCGTATCCGGGCGCGCCATACGGGGGCGCTCCGCCCGCACCCCAGCCGGAGCCACCGGTCGCGTCGAGGTGGGAACCGTCGACGTGGGAACCGCAGCCTCCGTCGAACCCCGCCGGGCCGACCCCGGGAGGATTTGTCCCCCCAAGCTGAGGTGTAGACACCACAAAGCGGGGCACAAGAGACGATCTGCAGGCTATGGGGCATGCCTGCAAGGGGGCAGGGTGGAGACGGCCGGCGCAGAGGGACAGAGTCAGCCGGCCGTCTCCACCCGACTTCGCCCGGCCGGGCTCCACCCGGATTCGCTCAGGACCCGGAGCGCCAGGAGTGCAGGTAGTCCTCCTGGTCGGCGGTGAGCTCGTCTATCGCGATCCCCGTCGCGGCGAGCTTGAGCCTGGCCACCTCGGCGTCGATGTCCGCCGGGACGTCGTACACGCCGGGCGGCAGCCGTACGGCCTCGGTGGCGAGCCAGGCGACGGCCAGCGCCTGAGCGGAGAAGGACATGTCCATGACGGCCGCCGGGTGCCCCTCGGCCGCGGTCAGGTTGACGAGACGGCCCTCGGCGAGGAGGAGGAGCCGCCTCCCGTCCGCCAGGACGTACTCATCCACGTTGGGGCGAACCCCGAAATTCACCGACTCCGCCAGACCTTCCAGGGCGCGGACGTCGATCTCGACATCGAAGTGCCCCGCGTTGGCCAGGATGACGCCGTCCTTCATCGCGGCCAGGTGCTCGCCCCGGATGACGTCGCGGTTGCCCGTGACGGTGACGAACACGTCGCCCACCCGCGCGGCCTGCCCCATCGGCAGCACCTCGTAGCCCTGGAGCGCGGCGTCGAGGGCCTTCACCGGGTCGATCTCGGTCACGATCACCCGCGCGCCGAGGCCCTTGGCGCGTTCCGCCACGCCGCGGCCGCAGAAGCCGAACCCGGCGACCACGACGGTACGCCCGGCGAGCAGCGCGTTCGTGGCGCGCATGATGCCGTCGAGGGTGGACTGGCCGGTGCCGTACCTGTTGTCGAACATCCGCTTGGTGCGGGTGTCGTTGACCGCGACCACCGGGAACCTCAGCGCGCCCTCCGCGGCCATCTGGCGCAGCCGGATGATCCCGGTCGTGGTCTCCTCGCACCCGCCCGCCACGGTGAGATCGGGACGCTCGGTGTGCAGGATGTTGACCAGGTCGCATCCGTCGTCGAGCACGATGGCCGGGGAGATGTCCAGCGCCTGATGGATGTGCCGGTAGTAGGTCTCCATGTCCACACCGGCACGGGCGTGCACCGCGATGCCGTACGCGCGGAGCGCGGCGGCGACGTCGTCCTGAGTGGACAGCGGGTTCGAGGCGGCCAGCGCGATCTCCGCGCCGCCCGCCCTGAGCGCGCCCATCAGGACGGCCGTCTCCGCCGTCACGTGCAGGCACGCGGCGACGCGCAGGCCGTCCAGCGGCCGCTCGTCGGCGAAGCGGGCGGCGATCGCGGTGAGCACCGGCATCGACCGCCGTGCCCACCCGATCCGCCGTTCGCCCGCCTCGGTCAGATCCGTCAGATCTCGCGCCGTCATCGTTCCCGCTCGTGGCCGGTTGCGCCCGGTGTGCCGCTCAGTAGCGGTAGTGGTCCGGCTTGTACGGACCCTCGACGTCGACGCCGATGTACTCCGCCTGCTTCTTCGTCAGCGTGGTCAGCTTGACGCCGAGAGCGTCGAGGTGGAGCCGGGCCACCTTCTCGTCCAGGTGCTTGGGCAGCACGTAGACGCCGACGGGGTACTGCTCGGTCTTGGTGAACAGCTCGATCTGCGCGATCACCTGGTTGGTGAACGAGTTCGACATCACGAAGGACGGGTGGCCCGTCGCGCAGCCCAGGTTCATCAGGCGGCCCTCGGCGAGCACGATGATCGAGCGGCCGTCCGGGAAGACCCACTCGTCGACCTGCGGCTTGATGTTGTTCTTGACGATGCCGGGGATGCGGCCCAGGCCGGCCATGTCGATCTCGTTGTCGAAGTGGCCGATGTTGGACACGATCGCCTGGTGCTTCATCCGCGACATGTGGTCGGCCGTGATGATGCCGAAGTTGCCGGTCGTCGTGACGAAGATGTCCGCGATGCCGACGACCTCCTCCAGCGTGGTCACCTGGAAGCCGTCCATGGCCGCCTGCAGCGCGCAGATCGGGTCGATCTCGGTGACGATCACGCGGGCGCCCTGGCCGCGCAGCGCGTCGGCGCAGCCCTTGCCCACGTCGCCGTAGCCGCAGACCACGGCCACCTTGCCGCCGATCAGCACGTCGGTGGCGCGGTTGAGGCCGTCGATGACCGAGTGGCGGCAGCCGTACTTGTTGTCGAACTTCGACTTGGTCACCGAGTCGTTGACGTTGATCGCCGGGAAGAGGAGCTGGCCGGACTTGTGCATCTCGTACAGGCGGTGCACGCCGGTGGTGGTCTCCTCGGTGACGCCCTTGATCTCCTCGGCGATCCTGGTCCAGCGCTTGTCGTCGGATACCGTGCGGCGGAGCGTGTCGAGGATGATGCCCCACTCCTCGGGGTCGTCCTCGCCCGCGGCCGGCACGGCGCCCGCCTTCTCGAACTCGGCGCCCTTGTGGACCAGGAGCGTGGCGTCGCCGCCGTCGTCGAGGATCATGTTCGGGCCGGTGCCGTCAGGCCACGCGAGCGCCTGCTCGGTGCACCACCAGTACTCCTCCAGGGTCTCGCCCTTCCAGGCGAAGACCGGTACGCCGGCCGGGGCGTCGGTCGTACCGTCCGGGCCGACGACGACCGCCGCGGCGGCGTGGTCCTGCGTGGAGAAGATGTTGCAGCTCACCCAGCGCACGTCGGCGCCGAGCGCGACCAGGGTCTCGATGAGCACGGCCGTCTGGATCGTCATGTGCAGCGAGCCCATGATCTTCGCGCCCTTGAGCGGCTGCGCGGCGGCGTACTCCCTGCGGGTCGCCATCAGGCCCGGCATCTCGTGCTCGGCGAGGCGGATCTCCTTGCGGCCGAACTCCGCAAGTGAAAGGTCGGCGACCTTGAAGTCCATGTCGTGTGTCCCTCCGGTATCGGTCGCCTGCGAGTTTAGGCGTCCCGTACGGCACGGCGCACGCCGGGACGCGTGAACCTGACACAAGAATGTAAGGATCCGCATTTCGGGGCTGCCAAACGGGTGCCGATGTGTCTACCGTTACCGGGAGGACCAGGTACGGAGCGGAGAGACCTCGATGCGGATCACGGAGGCGGCCAGGCAGCTGGGCATGTCGCCTCGCATGCTGCGGTACAGGGAGGCGCTGGGCCTGCTGCCGCCCGTCCGGGACAGGGGCGCGCATCGCAGGTTCGGCCCCGAGGAGCTGGCCGCCGTCGGCCAGGCCATGGAGTTGGAGCGCCGGTTCGACGTCTCGCCCGCGGAACTGGCCTTCGCCCTCCGCGCGCTGTCCGACCCCTCCGTGGCGCAGGCCGTACGCGAGTTGGGCGTGCGGATCGGCCGCATCCAGGCCCCGCGCCGGGCTCTCGACTTCGAGAAGGAGAAGGCCCTGCGCCTGCTCAGGAACCGGTTGTGACAGAGCGGGCGGCTCAGCTCACCGGAGCGCTGTCAGAGCGGTAGAGGTCGGGCTCCAGGTAGATGACCCGGGCCATCGGCACGGCCTCGCGGATGCGCCGCTCGGCGTCGTCGATGCCCTGAGCGACCTGCGCCGCCGTGTCGTCGTGCTCGACCGCGATCTTCGCCGCGACCAGGAGCTCCTCGGGGCCGAGGTGCAGCGTCCGCATGTGGATGACCTTGGTGACCTCCGGAGCGCCCTCCAGCGCCGCACAGATCCGCTCCTCGATCTCGGGGGCCGCGCTCTCGCCGATCAGCAGCGACTTGGTCTCCAGCGCCAGGACGACCGCGATGGCGGCCAGCAGCACGCCGATCATCATCGTGCCGACGCCGTCCCAGACGCCGTCGCCGGTGACCACGGCCATGGAAACGCCGAACAGCGCGAAGATCAGACCGAGCAGGGCGCCCAGGTCCTCCAGGAGGACGACGGGCAGCTCGGGCGCCTTCGCCCTCCGGATGAACGAGAACCACGAGTGCTCGCCCTTGAGGGGCCGCGACTCCTTGATGGCCGTACGGAACGAGAAGCCCTCGGCGACGATCGCGAAGATCAGCACGGCGAAGGCCCACTGGGGCGACTCCACCGGATGGGGGTCGGAGATCTTGTGCCAGCCCTCGTAGAGGGAGAACAGGGCGCCGATCGTGAACAGCACGACCGCGACCACGAAGGCGTAGAAGTAGCGCTCGCGCCCGAACCCGAACGGATGGGCCCGCGTCCGCTTCCGCTCCGCCCGCTTGCCACCGACCAGGAGCAACGCCTGGTTGCCCGAGTCGGCCACCGAGTGGACGGACTCCGCCAGCATGGAGGAGGACCCCGTGAACAGGAACGCCACGAACTTCGCGACCGCGATCGCGAGGTTGGCGCTCAACGCCGCGATGATCGCCTTGGTACCGCCACCCGCGCTCACAGATCACTCCTCACAAATCGACCAGAGGGATCCTATTGGGAAATCCTGGCCCGAAGTTCGGTGATGGCCGACATCGGCGCGGGATCGAGACCGTGGCCCAGGGCCAGGTAGACGCCGGCGAAATCCCCCAGGCAGATCAGCGTGGCCAGCCGCTCGAACGGATGGTCCCCCTCGGCCGCGATCTCCGAGGCCGGGACGCCGCGGTCCTGGGCGAGCCGTACGGACGCCTGCCGGCGCTCGGCCACCCGAGGATGCTCGTCGGTGTCACGCAGCACGAACAACCGCATCCGCGCCCGCGGGCCGGAGGACTCGTCGTCCCCGACGTCCTGGAAGATGTCCCGGGTGGCCAGGGGGCCGTCGAAGACGCCCGCCTGGTTGTGCGCGGCCTCCGGGAGCTCTCCCCAGAGGGCGGGATACCCGGCGTGCTCGGCGAGTTGCTCCGCCATCCGGTGCGCCGCCACGGCCGCGATCGGCGAGGATCCCCAGATCATCGGGATGCCGTCGGCGAGCTCCGTGGCCAGTGTCTTGCCGGGATTGATGAACGAGTCGCTCGTCGGCCGGCACCGGTGCGCGATGTCTTCCAGGCGCGCCGCCGCGGCCTCGAAGACCGGCTCGCCCACGTCGCTCAGGCCGAGCGCGGCCGCGGCGACGAGCAGCGGAACCGCCAGGCCCCACATGGTGGCCCGCGGCTGGCCCGCCACGGTCGAGATCGGCACGAAGGGCGCTCCGGCCCGGGCCGCGAGCTCGCTGAGCGGCGTGTCCGGCGCGCCCACCGCGAGGAGCGTGCATCCGCGGCGCGCCGCCTCCGCGCCCACGGACAGGGCCTCGTCGCCGCGCCCGGTGAAGGACACCACCATGACCAGGTCGGCCGCGCCGACCCAGCCGGGAAGCCGGTAGCCGCGGACCGTCACGACGGGCACGGGCGTGCCCGGCCCGCAGACCGCGTCGAGCACCTCGCCAGCGATCCCGGCGGCGCCCACGCCCGCCACGACCACGGCCCGCGGCCGGCCCTGCTCGGCCACTCTCGCCGCGCCCGCCTCCACGGCGGCGCGGTACGCGGTGCGAACCTGGGCGGCGGAGGAAGCCACGGTCCGCAACATGCCCGACGGGTCGCCGTCGGACAGCCGCGTCTGGTCGTCGAGCCTGCTCGGGTCGAACCTCAGGACGGGTGCTCCTCCGGAGCGGCTCATGCCTCCTCCTCGCCTGACGGCTCGGAGTCGCGTTCGCCACGGGCGCCGCGCCCAATGGTTCGCTCGCTACGCTCGCTCACGCCTTGCGCGCCTCGTCCACGAGCAGGACGGGGATGTCGTCCCGGACCGGATAAACCAGCCCGCAGGACTCGGAGGTGCACGCCAGCTCGTCGGCCTCCGTGGACGCGCGCAGCGGGGACTTGCACGCCGGGCAGGCGAGGACGTCCAGCAGCCAGTCGTCGATCTTCAAATCCGTGTCAGCTCCTTAGGGCGGCGAGGGCCTCGTCCCGCACGGCCGCCATCTTCCGCTCGTCGGCCGCCTCGGCGTTCAGTCGCAGCAGCGGCTCGGTGTTGGACGGGCGCAGATTGAACCACCAGTCCCGGCCGCTCACCGTGAGGCCGTCCAACTCGTCGAAGGTAACACCCTCGCGACCCGTGAAAGCCCCGCGCACCGTCTCCAGAGCGGCCGCCTGATCCGCGACCGTGCTGTTGATCTCGCCGGACGCGGCGTACCGGGCGTACCGCTCCAGGACCTGGGACAGCGGCCGGTCCTGACCGCCGAGAGCCGCGAGCACGTGCAGCGCCGCCAGCATGCCCGAATCGGCGTACCAGAAGTCGCGGAAGTAGTAGTGCGCGGAGTGCTCGCCGCCGAAGACCGCGCCCGTGCGGGCCATCTCCGCCTTGATGAACGAGTGCCCGACGCGGGTGCGGACCGGGACGCCCCCGTGCTCGCGCACGATCTCCGGAACGCCCCTGGAGGTGATCAGGTTGTGGATGATCGTGGCGCCCGGATGCCTGGCCAGCTCGCGTGCGGCGACGAGAGCGGTGATCGTGGACGGGGAGACGGACTCACCCCGCTCGTCGATCACCCAGCACCGGTCGGCGTCGCCGTCGAACGCGATGCCGATGTCGGCGCCCCGCTCGATGACGGCCTTCTGCAGGTCGACCAGGTTCGCCGGCTCGATCGGGTTGGCCTCGTGGTTGGGGAAGCTTCCGTCGAGCTCGAAGTAGAGGGGCGTCAGGTCGACGGGCAGGCCGTCGAACACCTCGGGGACCGTGTAGCCGCCCATGCCGTTGCCCGCGTCGACGACCACCTTGAGCGGCCGGATGCCGGAGAGGTCGACGAGCGTCTTGAGATGGCCGGCGTATCCGGCCAGCAGGTCCCGCTCGGTGACGCTCCCCCGGCCCGGCGTGCCTCCGAGGCCCGAGTCGAGCAGTTCGGCGGCACGGTCGCGGATCTCGATGAGGCCCGTCTCACCGCCGATGGGCACC
Organism: Microtetraspora glauca; assembly: GCF_040656155.1. NCBI lineage: Bacteria > Bacillati > Actinomycetota > Actinomycetes > Streptosporangiales > Streptosporangiaceae > Microtetraspora > Microtetraspora glauca. The sequence goes on along the minus strand of NZ_JBFALK010000001.1, from coordinate 453,784 downwards.
GCGCCCGCGCGGCACATCTTCATGCCGTTGTATTCGGCGGGGTTGTGGCTGGCGGTGAACATCACGCCGGGCAGGCCGAGGCTGCCGCTGGCGTAGTAGAGCAGGTCGGTCGAGCCGAGGCCCGCGTTCACCACGTCGGCCCCGCGCGAGGTCGCGCCGCGCGCGAAGGCGGCGGCCAGCGGACCCGACGACGCCCGCATGTCGTGCGCGATCACCAGCGAACGCGCCCCCGTCACCTCGGCGAAGGCCGCCCCGACCGCCTCCGCGGTCCGCTCGTCGAGCTCCTGCGGCACGACGCCGCGGACGTCGTACGCCTTGAAGATCCTGGTGAGGTCGCCCACCGCAGCTCCCCGATCGTTTGGTATGCCGGGCCCGAGCCTACAAGGCGCCACCGCCACGGCGCGTGTGATCCACTGCCGGCCGCACCCCGGCCCGGGGTGACGTCACCGGTCGCGGTTGGGCTGGGCGGACTTGAGCACCCGGAGATGGCCGCGCCGGCCGACCTCGACGGCCTGGCCGATGGGTTCGCCCGCGGCGGGCGCGGGACGCGCGGCCTCGCGGACCGCGTTGGCGAGCGCCTCAAGATCGTCCCCGCTCGGGGAACCCGCTTCTGACGGGAGTCGCACGACCTCCCACCCACGGGGGGCGGTGAGCCGTTCCGCGTGCTCGGCGCACAGGTCGTAGCAGTGCGGCTCGACGTACGTCGCGAGAGGGCCGAGAACCGCGGTCGAGTCGGCGTAGACATACGTGAGTGTGAAGACGGCAGGCTGCCTGCAGGCGGTACGGGAACAGCTGCGGACGGGGCTCACGGAGGGACCGTATCCGGTCCGCGTTCACATTGCCACCACCCCGCCGCTCTTAACGAGCGTGTCGCCACAATCCGGACACCGCCTCGCCCCCCGTACGACGTGCGCCCGCTCCTTTAAGCTGGCCGCGTGAGCGAGCGAAGCGGAGATCCCCGGCGGCGGGTGCGGCGGCGCGACCGGCATGGTCGCGGGATGCGCGGTCCACTGGCGCCCTCGCACGTCCCGATCGCGAAGTCGCGCGGCGAACGCTTCGACGACCTGGTCCTCGACGCGGTCGACCGGCTCAAGCCCCGATGGGGAAGGCAGCTCGCGACGATGGAGTTCGCGGTCGAGGAGGTGCCGCCGCCGAGCGAGCTGATCGACGGCCCGGCGCGGCTCGACACCGACCCGATTCCCTTCGGCAGGTCGGAGACGGCGGCGGGCTCGGAGCCCGCGGTCGTGGTCGTCTACCGCCGCCCTCTCGAGGCCAGGGCGCGCGACCGCGACCAGCTCGGCGCGATGGTGAGCGACGTCGTCGTGGAACAGGTGGCCAGCCTGCTCGGGCTCACCCCGGAGACGATCGACCCCGGCTACGACGACCGGCACTGAGACCCCGGGGGCGGCCGCCCCGCGCTAGGGAGTGTCTGACACGACCTAGGGCAGGACGGCGCCGGGCGAGTCGACGGTGGCCGGCACGATCGCCCATGTCCTGGCCGGCGCCAGCGGCTGCGTGGTGAGCAGCACACCCTGGGGGGTGTCCTCGCTCAGCACGCGCGCGCCGTACACGGGACCCGATCCGGCGACCGGCACGATGTGGACGGCGAAGCCGGAACCCGCGCCGGCCGGCGGAGTGAGCTTGATCTCCTTGCTGCGGGCCGCGGGCAGCGTCACCTCGACGGGCTCGGCGGGGGTGCCGCGCTGGGGCAGCAGCTGGATCCGTACCGTGGCGGCGGTGAACGGCGCGGAGAGCACCAGGCGGGACTCCCGCTTGCCGCTCCCCTTCGCGGACTTCTTGCCGGGGCCGCCGTCCGCCACCACGCTGCCGAGGTCGATCGGCACCGCGCCCGCCGTGAAGGCCGCGTCCCGCATGTCGCCCGTCCCCGTCATCCTCATCCCGGCGACGATGGGCTCGTCCGAGGTCAGGACCAGGGCGCCGGGCTGGCCGCCGACCCCGGTGGTCAGGTCGATCGTGGTCGTGGAACCCGCGGGCACCTCGACGGACTCCTTGTTCTTCAGCGCGTAGGAGCCGTCCTTCAGCACCGCCTTCACCTGGACGACCGTGTCCCGCTCACCAGGTGTGGCGACGTACAGCTCGCGCTGGCCCGCGCTTCCGGGGAGGCCGGGCACGACGACCCGGGTGGACGGCGGAGCGGAGACGGGGAGCCAGTCCACTCCCTTGCCCTCGCCGAGGGACGCCCTGATCGCGGCGGCCACCCTGCCGCCGCTGGTGCTCACCTGGACGGCCATCACCAGGGGCGAAGGCGCCAGCTCGCGCAGCTTGACCTCGCGGTATTCGCCCGGCTTGACGACCATCCCGTTTCCGCGGTCGGCGAGCACCGGCCCCTCGCCCGCGTAGATCATGATGCCGACGTAGGCCGGAGCCTCGTCGGAGTTGGCCAGATGGAGGGTGACGTCGGCCGCGGCGGGTCCCGGGCCGACGAACCATGCCTCCGCGCCGGGTTCGACGCAGCGCACCCCCGAGAGTCCGCGCTGGGCTCCCGACGTCACCTGGGTGGTCTGCGCCGCCTCCAGGCCCGCGGCCATCGCGCCCATCCCCGCGACCGTGACCGGCCGGGTGCGCACCGGGACGTCCTGCCGCCACAGCGTGCCCACGTGGTCGAGCGTGGCCAGCGGCTTGGCGCCCTTCATCTCGGCGACCGTGGCGGCGCCGCCCTGCCCGCTCGGTCCGCCCAGGGGCGTGACGGCGGTCATCCTGCCGCCACCGGGGTCGGGGCAGACCATGGACACGGACTCGACCGCCACCTTGACCTGCTGGGCGGGCTTCTGGGCCGCGGGCGCGGGACGGCTGACGAAGGCCACGCCGTACAGCGCTCCGAGGGCGAGCAGCACCAGGGCGAGCAGCCCGAAGCGGTTCTCGATCAGCCCCTTCATGCCGGCACCTGCTCCTCGGGGTTCTTCGGACGCCTGCGGGAGGGCCGGGCCGGTGCCGGGGCGTCGCCGTAGTCTTCCTGCTGCTCCGCCGTACGGGCTCCGGGCGAGGCCAGGACCAGCACGAGCGCGACGAGCGCCGCCTGCGCCCACAACCAGGTCCGGTGCCAGCCGTCGCCTCCGGAGGGCGGCTTCGGCACGGTGACGGTCCCGGCCACCCGCCACAACCCGCCGGTCTCCGAGAGGCTCACCCGTACCAGGGCGGGTTCCGAGTCCAGCGAGCGTTGCAGCGCGACGTCGACGGGGCCGGGCACGGTGACGAACTGGACGCCGTACGCCGCCAGGATCTGGACGTCACCGCCGCCCCGGCCGGAGGCCAGGCCCGCGACCGCGGTCCCGACGCGCGCGGTGTCGGCCGCCGGGGCGCGCAGGTCGGACTCCCCGATGAACGGGGCGCGCCCGGACAGGAGCGTGTACGCGAGGCGGCCGCCCTCCGGGCGCATGAGCAGCGTGCGCTCGCCGTTCGGCGACCAGGCGGCGCTGAGCGGCGGCACGGGGTCGCGCAGGTCGCCGCGCAGCGGGCCGCCCGCGCCGCCGACGATCCACAGACCGGCCGCGGCCAGCGGCGTGGCGAACGCGACGATCACGATCAGCAGGGCGCCCGCCCTGCGCGGGCCACCCGCCGCGCGGAACTCGGTGATCCGGTGCGCGGTGAGGGCGGTCGCGACGAGCAGGCCGGTGGCGGCGAAGGCGAGCGGGACGCCGGGCCACTCGGCCAACCGGCTGACCACGACCGCGAGCAGCACGCCGAACAGCGTGACGCCCCAGCCGATCGCGACCACCGTCTGGTGGCGGCGGAGCAGCAGCGCGCCTAGCGCGACGGCGACCAGCCCGGCGGTGACCCAGACGGGCGGCGTTCCGGGGCCGCCCGGGTTGAGCATGAGCAGCGCGTCGGCGCCCAGCCTCGGATCGGCGAGGGAGGGATCGGCCAGACCTGATTCGAGCAGGATGCGGCGCGGTTCCCGCACGATCTCGGCCAGCCAGGGGAACAGCAGGACGATCGGCGTTCCCAGGCCGATCGCCAGGGACACCCCGACGCCGCGCCGGATGCCGCCGAAGGACACGGCGGCGAGCCCGCCCAGGATCGCCACCACGACGTAGACGAGAGGGGCGAAGGCCGTGCCGATCGCGAGGAGCAGGCCGAAGCCCCACGCGGCCCGGCGTGACCCCGCGACGACCCGGGTGGCGAGGGCCGCGTAGACCGGGATCAGCACGAATACCAGCGCGGTGCCCACCCGGCCGCTCGCGACCACCCCGGTCGCCACCGGCAGCAGCGCGTACGTCGCGGCCAGCCACACCCGGGCGGGCGTGTAGGTGATCATCCGTCTCGTCGCGACGTACGCCGAGAGCCCGGCGAGCGGCACGCACCCGAGCAGCAGGACGGACACGGCCAGCCAGGTCTTGCCGAAGAAGATCGTGGAAAGCGCCGCGAGGACCGCCACGTACGGCGGGGCCCAGGTGTCCGAGCCGAGACCGGCGGAGTGGTGGTTCTCGACGTAGAGCCGCCACAGGTCCGAGGCGCCGCCGGTGACCGGCACGAGGGCGCCTCCTCCCAGCAGCCCGCCCGCGAACAGCGACCACTCGGCGGCCACGGTGACCGCGAGGAGCAGGACGCAGAGCCACACGCCGGGGCTGGAGGACATCCGCTGGAACAGCCCGGAGTCCGTGAGCAGCTCGTCGCCCTCGTCCTCGGAGGAGGCGGCCGCGGCGTGATGCCGTCCGGCCGAGTCGACGGGCCCCTCGCCAGCCAGGTAGCGCTGGATCATGTCGGCCAACCGCCGCCAGGTCGCGCCGGGCGGGGTGAACAGCCGCGCGACCGCCGGATAGCCCTGTTTCCTGCCCTTCTTCCGTTCCTTGCGCGCCTTGAACAGCCGTCCGGGATGGCCGAGGACGGAGCCGAGTGCGGCGATCTCGTCCAGGGCGTTCGCCGGTTGCTTGGCGAGGACGAACAGGACCGTGCGGACCAGCGAGCCGGTGATGTTGCGGAACACGGAACGGACCAGCGCCCAGAAGGGCAGGTTCGCCATGACCACGAACAGGGCGTTGCGCCGGTCGATGCGACGCGGGTGGTCGTCGCTGGCGGCGATGCGCCTCCGGCGCCGGGACGCCGCCTCGGCGTGCCAGGCGACGGCGTCGGTCACGTTGAGCACGCGATGCCCAGCGACCCTGGCCCGCCAGCACAGGTCCAGGTCGTCGCGGAACAGCGGGAGGCGCGGGTCGAGCCCGGCGAGTTCCTCCCACACCTCACGGCGGATCAGCATTCCCGCGGTGGAGACCGAGAGGACGTCGAGCACGCCGTGCGTCCCGTCGTGCTGCCCCTGGTCGTATTCGCGGGGCTCCAGGCCGGTGTCCCTGCGTCCGGAGCGTCCGACGGTGACGCCGATCTCGAGCAGGACACGACGGTCGAGCCAGTCACGGAGCTTCGGGCCGAGAATCGCGGCCTTGGGGTTCTGGTCCGCGGCGTGGAGCAGCGCCCGCAGGGCGTGCGCGTCGGGCGCGCAGTCGTCGTGGAGCAGCCACAACCACTCCTGGCCGGACGCTCGCGGGAGCCGTCGTACGACCTCGTGCACGGCCTCGCCGAATCCGGTGGACCTGGACATGCTCAGCACGCTGCTCGGTCCGAACGCCTCGGTCAGGATCCGGCCGCTGCCGTCACGGCTGCCGTTGTCGACGCCAGCGACACGGTCGAGTGGCCGGGACTGCCGGAGCACCGCTTCGAGCGTCTCCTTGAGCCAGCGGGCGCCGTCGTGAGCGACGACTATCGCGGTGACGGAGTGCACGTGGATGAGTCCTCGGGGGGTTGCCCCCACAATCTCAGCAAATATCCGAGATCGCGGGAGATATCGGCCTAACGCGCGACAACCCTACGGCACCCTCGGCTCACTCGATCACGGGAGAGCCGAATCGGTCGGCGGGGTCGCGCGTCGTCCGCGCGACCCCGCCATCTCACACCGCCTGGCGCTTGATTCTGCGCCGTTCCCGCTCTGACAGCCCACCCCAGATGCCGAACCGCTCGTCGTGTTCGAGCGCGTACTCAAGGCACTCCGCTCTCACCTCGCACGAGCGGCACACCTTCTTGGCCTCTCGGGTCGAGCCACCCTTCTCCGGAAAGAACGCCTCCGGGTCGGTCTGAGCGCACAGCGCACGCTCTTGCCACCCAAGATCCTCACCGTCGAGCGCCTGTGCCATGACCTGATCGGCCATTGCACACCTCCCTGTCGCTCGCCAGCCCACAATGGAGCCCCCCATGGAACGCCTTCCTGGTTACCCAGCTATTGGAAGGCGTAACAACATGTCTGTAATTACACGCGCGTGCCGCGTGTGGCGTCAAGCGGCATACCGATACCCGGGGAAAGACCAGCTTGCCCCGGTTCGTAACCCTTGTGTTCAGCCGTATCAGCGTTGGGAACCGTACCAGGGGGCCTGCGGATCAGCTCCGTGACCTGCCTGTTCTGTGCTCACACCTTCCTCAAGCTTTGCCTGCGACCGCTCGGGGGCGTAGATCGCGGTCGGGTCGATGGTGTCCTCTCGACGCGACGGACCGCTCAGCGGGTCGCCCTGGTAGAGGTTCGCGTCGAAGCGCATGGTCTGGTCGCTCGGGGCGGCGTACCGGGCGGGCTCGGGCGTCTGGGCGTGGCCGAGCGGGTTGTCGTAGTAGTCGGGGTAGTCCTGGGGCGCCGTCTGGGATCCGGCGTAGTCGACCGGCTGCGCGTGCTGCTGGTAGCTCTGCGCCTGCTGGTAGGCGGCGGCGAGCTGCTGCTCCCTCGGGTCCACGGCCTGCTCGTACGGGCGGGACGGGTCGAACCCCTGGGCGGGCGGGACCTGGTGCTGAGCCGGCTGCTCGAACGAGGGAGCCTGCTCTGCCGCCTGGTGGCCGAACTGCGCACCCGAGTAGCCGGAGAACGACGAGGACCCCTGCTGCCCGTAGTCCTGCTGCCCGTACGAATCCTGCTGGCCCTGGCGGTTCTGCTGGCTCTGGTGGCTCTGCTGGTTCTGCTGGCCATAGGGCTCCGCCTGCGGCCGGCCGTACGTCTCCTGCTGCTGCGCGTACGGCTGGGCCTGCTCGGCGGCGGGGTAGGCCGCCTGGCCGAACCCCTGGTCGGCGTAGCCCTGCTGGGCGTAGCCGACCGCCTCGATCTGCGGGACCGGCGGGAACGGGGAGTTGTCCTGCTGGCTCCCGAAGGCTCCGTAACCGGAGGCGTCGCCCTGCTGGCCCGCGTAGCCGTGCTGGTCGAACATGGGGCCCTGCGGAGGCTGCGGGTAACCACCGGTCGACTGGGGGAACGCCTGGGGGGCGGGCTGCTGCACGGGCTGTACCGGCTGCACGGGCTGTACCGGCTGCGGCGTGGGCTGCATGGAGTGCTGGGCCGCCGGCGTGGGCTGCATGGAGTGCTGGGCCGCCGGCGAGGGAAGCTGGGCGGGCTGCTGGCCGAACGGCACCACGGCGGCGGTCTGCGGCTCAGGAGCGTAGCCCTGCGGCTCGGAGGCGTACCCCGGGGATTCGGGGGCGTATCCCTGGGGCGGGAAGTGGGCGGCGGGCTGCTGCTCCTGCTGGGGGTAGCCCTGGTTCACCGGCTGGGGCGCCGGCGTGTACCCCTCCTGGAAACCCTGGGCGGGCGCGTACGGCTCGGCGGGCGAGGCGGCGTACGGCTGCTCGGCCTGGCCGGACATGAAGGACGGCTCCGGCTGAGGCTGGCCGTACCCGTGCTCCGGCTGCGGCTGGCCGTACGCGGGCTCCGGCTGGGACTGGCCGTACCCGTGCTCCGGCTGCGGCTGGCCGTACGCGGGCTCCGGCTGGGACTGGCCGTACCCGTGCTCCTGCTGGCCGGAGCCGAAGGGCTGCTCGCTCTGGGCCTGGCCGTAGGCGTGCTCGGCCTGGCCGGGCATGTAGGCGGGCTCCACCTGCGTGGGAGCGAAGGAGGGCGTTCCGGCGGCGGCCTGCGCCGGCTGCACGGCCTGCGCCGGCTGCACGGGCTGGACGGGAGAGACCGGCTGAACCGGAGGGACAGGCTGAACCCCCTGTGCCTGCTGCGGGTTGTATCCGGCGAAATTGTCGTCGGGAAAGCCGAAGAACCGGTCGTCCGCGCGGCCCGGCTTGCTGCGCGGCACGTCCGCGCCGATGGAGCTCCGGGCGAAGACCAGGCCGACGGCGGCGAGGGCGACCATGGGCAGTGCCATCACCAGATATTCGAGCTTGTCGCCCATGGATCCGTCGGCGAAAATCCCGGCAAGCGTGCTGACCAGGCCGAGGAGCGTGGCCAGACCGAGCGTCGCCATGGTCCCGAGGTTGACCAACCGGGCTCGCGGAGTCGGATCGCCGAACCGCGTGACCAGCAGGACCGCGCCCACGGCGAGCGCCGTGGAGACGGGACTCACGAAACTCGACAGGGTGACGGCGGCGCGGCCCGTGAACGACCCCGCTCCGAACAGCAGACGGATGGCGCCGAGGAGAACGCCCGTGGCGACCACCGTCAGCATGATCCACGCGGCAGGCTCGCGCAGCCGTCCGGAATCAACCTTGACCACCACTACCCCCAACGCCTTCCAAAAGACACTCGGGGAAGTTTCGCACAAGAGCGACTTTGGTGTCGGTAGACCCAACAACCTCAAGCCATTACAACTGTTTCCTACCTCACATTTATCGCATATGAGGCGCGTGCCGTCCGCCGGAAGCCGGGTGCGAGACTGGCGGCATGCGCATCGTTTGCCTCGCCGGCGGGATCGGCGGCGCCCGTTTCCTGCGCGGCCTCAAGGCGGCCTGTGCCGCCTCGGAAGAGCCCGCCGAGATCACCGTCATCGGTAACACCGGGGACGACATCACCCTGTTCGGCCTCCGGGTCTGCCCCGATCTCGACACCGTGATGTACACCCTCGGCGGCGGCATCAACGAGGACCAGGGTTGGGGCCGCACCGACGAGACGTTCACCGTCAAGGACGAGTTGGCCGCCTACGGCATGGAGCCCCAGTGGTTCGGGCTGGGTGACCGCGACGTCGCCACGCACATCGTGCGCACCCAGATGCTGGCCGCGGGTTATCCCCTGTCCCAGGTCACGGAGGCGCTCTGCGCGCGCTGGCAGCCCGGCGTCCGACTGCTTCCCATGTCCGACGACCGGACCGAGACCCACGTCGTCGTCGACGACGGCCAGGGCAGGCGCGCCATCCACTTCCAGGAGTGGTGGGTGCGGCTGCGCGCCTCTCTCCCCGCCGAGCAGATCGCCCTCGTGGGCGCGGACGAGGCGAGCCCGGCGCCCGGCGTGCTGGAGGCCGTCCGCGAGGCGGACTTCGTGATCCTGCCGCCGTCGAACCCGGTGGTGAGCATCGGCACGATCCTCCAGATCCCCGGCATCCGTTCCGCGCTCTGCGAGAAGACCGTGGTCGGCGTCTCCCCCATCATCGGCGGCGCGCCGGTGCGCGGCATGGCCGACGCCTGCCTGAGCGCCATCGGCGTCGAGACGAGCGCCCAGGCGGTCCTGGAGCTGTACGGCTCGGACCTCATCGACGGCTGGCTCGTGGCCGAGGAGGACAAGGCCGTCTCCCTCTACGGGGTGACCGTCGAGGCCCGCCCCCTCCTCATGGACTCCCCCGAGGCCACCCGGGACCTCGCCGCCGCCGCGCTCACCCTCGCCCGCACCCTCACCTCGTGACCCCGCGAGAGGACGTACCGTTGACCCTCATCAGCATCACCGGCGTCCCCGGCCTGCCCGAGACCCGGCCGGGGGACGACATCGCCGCCCTGGTGGCGGACGCCGCACCCGACCTGTCCGACGGCGACATCCTCGTCGTGACCTCGAAGATCGTGAGCAAGGCGGAGGGCAGGGCCCGGCCCGGCGAGAGCCGTACCGAGGCGATCATGGACGAGACCGCGCGCGTGGTCGCGCGACGCGGCGACACCGTGATCGCCCAGACCCGGCACGGGTTCGTCATGGCCGCCGCCGGGGTGGACGCGTCGAACACCGAGCCGGGCACGGTCCTGCTGCTGCCGGAGGACTCCGACGCCTCCGCGCGGCGGATCAGGAAGGGCGTGCGGGCCCGGACCGGCGCCGACGTGGGCGTGATCGTCTCCGACACCTTCGGGCGTCCCTGGCGGCACGGCCTGACCGACGTGGCGATCGGCGCCGCCGGGGTGCGGCCCCTGGACGACTTCCGCGGCAAGACCGACGCGTACGGGAACCCGCTGCGGGCGACGGTGACCGCGCTGATCGACGAGATCGCGGCGGCGGCCGAGCTGGCCAAGGGCAAGCTGGCCGGGGTGCCGGTGGCCGTCGTGCGCGGGCTCGGCGACCTCGTCACCAGCGAGGACGGCCCCGGCGCGCGTGTCCTCGTCCGGCCCGCCGACGAGGACATGTTCCGGTACGGCTCCGCCGACGTCGTCTTCGCCCGCCGGACGATCCGGGAGTTCTCCGGCGCGCCGGTCGATCCCGCGGCGGTGCGCCGGGCCGTGGCCGCGGCCGTCGCCGCCCCGGCGCCGCACCATACGACCCCGTGGCGGTTCGTCCTCCTGGAGACCCCCGCGGCCCGTACGGCACTGCTCGACGCGATGCGGGACGCCTGGATCGCGGACCTGCGCGGCGACGGCTTCTCCGAGGAGTCGATCGGGAAGCGGGTCAGGCGGGGCGACGTGCTGCGGAACGCCCCCTACCTGGCCGTCCCTTGCCTGGTGATGGACGGGTCGCACACGTACCGGGACGACCGGAGGAACGCCGCGGAGCGCGAGATGTTCGTCGTCGCGACCGGCGCGGGCGTGCAGAACTTCCTGGTCCAGCTCGCGGTGGAGGGGCTCGGCTCCGCGTGGGTGTCGTCCACCATGTTCTGCCGCGACACGGTGCGGAACGTGCTCGACCTCCCCGAGAGCTGGGACCCGATGGGCGCGGTCGCGATCGGCCACGCCGCCGCGCCGCCCCGGGACCGGTCGCCCAGGGACGCCGCGGACTTCGTGGTCACCCGCTGACGGCGCCCGACGGCTCCGTCAACCCGCCGAACCCGGGCAGGTCGGGTGGCACAACCGCCGCGCCAGCGCCGAGAGGAAGACGTCGATGATCTGTCCGGGCTGCTCGGCCACGTAGAGCTGCCCGTTGGTGACCGAGACGATCTCGTTCAGGGCGTTCCTGTCGGCGCCGGTCCCGAACGCGACCACGATGATCTGGACCGGCCGCTCGGGGTCCCACTCCGCGCGGAGCGCCTTGACGAGTTCCGCGCGGGACACGCCCCTGCCGTCGTCCTCGCCGGCGGTGAGCAGGAGCAGCGAGTTGCTCATCAGCGGGTCGTAGTCCTTGGACACGTCGCGGAAGCCCGCGAGGATCGAGTCGTACAGCGAGCTGGCCCTGCCGGGGAACGCCTTGATGCCGTCCGCGATGCGGAACAGGCTGGTCCTGCGGATCTCCTGGCCGGAGTCCGGCTCGGTGATCGAGCCGAGGCCGACGAGCCTGCGCTGGTCCGCGCCGCCCTGGAGCTTCCTGGCGAACTCCCAGACGCCGATGGCGGTCTCGTCCGGGAACATCTTGATGACGATCTTGGCCGCCTCTATCGCCACGTCGAGCCGGGTCTCGCCGCCCGGCCTGATCGGCTCGGCCGTCTCCTTGGAGACGTCGGCGAGGACCAGGATCCTGGTCGGCGGCGCCAGCCTGCTCCACGCCTCCAGCGCCTCGTCGATGACCTCGGGCGTGATGGAGGGGCGCGCATCCGGCGCGTCCGCCGGGATGTCGGGTCCACGGGGAACGGCGGCTCCCGGCCGTCGGCCGTGCGGAACCCGTCGCGGCGCACGGCCTCCTGCGTCTCGGCCGAGCGCAGCCAGCCCGCGAACAGCCGTGACCCGGCCGCCCGGTCGGGGTCGGCCGAGGTCACGACGTACGGATAGTCGAGGTTGATCGTCCCCTCCTTGGGGTGGAGGGCGACCACGGGCGCCACGCCCGCCCCCTGGTTGTGAGCCCACACCGACTGCTCGGGGACGACCACGACCGGGCGTGTCCAGAAGCCGGGGGCGTCGATGGCGGCGAGCATGCCGCGGTAGTCGGGCGCGGAACCGGCCTGCGCCATCCGGACGAACGCGGTCAGCTCCTTGCTCGCGTCCGGGCCGGTCCCGACGATGTCCCGCGCCGCCGCGACCGTGGCGACGCCCGCGCCGGACACCGAGGGGTCCGGAACGCGGACCACGTCCGGCTCGCGGTCCGTGGGCTCCAGCCGGCCCCGTACGGTGGCGGGGAAGACCATGTCCCAGCTCATGGCCGTACGACCGGCCGCGAAGCGCTGGGCGAGGGACCGGCTCGTCGCGAACACCAGCGGGGACGTCGCGACGACCGTCTCGTCCGAGGCGACGTCCTGCGCGCCCTGCTTGCGGGCGAGGCGCACCCAGGCGGAGGAGTCCGCGATCCAGCCGTCAGGCCGCTGCGGCAGGGCGCCCGCGCGGTCGCCGATCAGCGTGCGCAACACGGGCGCGGGGGGCTGCTCGGCGACCTGGACCTTGACGCACCGCCCGTCGACTCCGGCCTCGGATTCGTTGAACCGCCGGGCGGCCTCCATGACGGGCGGCGCGATGTCCACCGCGGCGGCCACACCGACCAGGATCGGATCGCGGGCAGAACACGTTCCCAGACCCGCCCCCATCACGCGGACGGCCCCCGCGGCCAACAGAAGCACCACCACCGCCGACGCCGCCACGACGACGCTTCTCCGTACCGGAAGGCGCGGCTGGTCAGCGGGTGTCGCGGCGCGGTGACGACCGTACGGCACGGGCATGACCCCTCTCGGTCAAGGGGTCACGATTGTGCCAACGGGCCCCGCACAGGACGCAAGTACCTCGACGGCAAATATGTAGAACTTGTTATAACCACATCACGCGATGGGCAGGGTCCTCCTGACGCTCTGGCAGACGCCGTCGCTCCGCTCCGCCGCGGCGATCCGCTCGGCGCTCGGCGCCTCGTACGACGTGGTGCGCTGGCGCAGCGGCCGCCCGATCGGGGCCACCATGGCGGCGATCTCGCTGATCGTCTTGTAGGAGCCGTTCTCCGACCCGGCCATGCGGCTGATGGTCTCCTCCATCAGCGTGCCGCCGAGGTCGTTCACGCCTCCGTCGAGCACGGCGCGGCAGAGGTCGTCACGGAGCTTGACCCACGAGCACTGGATGTTCGGGATCGCGCCGTGCAGCATGATCCGCGCCAGGGCGTGCACGGCGCGGTTCTCGCGCGCGGTCGGCCCGGGACGCGCCACCCCCGCGAGGTAGATCGGGGCACTGTGGTGCACGAACGGCAGCAGGACGAACTCGCGGAACCCGCCCGTCTCCTCCTGGATCCTGCGGATGAGCCGGATGTGGCGGACCCAGTGCGCGTGTGTGTCGACGTGCCCGTACATCATGGTCGAGGTCGTCGGGATGCCCACCTTGTGCGCGGTGGTGATCACCTCGATCCACTCCTTCGCCGGGAGCTTGCCCTTGGTCAGCACCCAGCGGACGTCGTCGTCGAGGATCTCGGCGGCCGTGCCCGGCAGCGAGTCGACCCCGGCCTCCTTGGCCGCGTGCAGCCATTCCGCTATGGACAGGTTCGTACGGCTGGCGCCGTTGATGACCTCCATCGGCGAGAACGCGTGCACGTGCATGTCCGGGCAGCGTTCCTTGACCGCGCGGGCGATGTCGAAGTAGGCCGTTCCCGGCAGGTCGGGGTGGATCCCGCCCTGCATGCAGACCTCGGTGGCGCCCGCGTCCCACGCCTCCCGCGCCCGGTCGGCCACCTCGGAGAGCGAGAGCGTGAAGGCGTCGGCGTCGGTGCGGCGCTGCGCGAACGCGCAGAACCGGCAGCCGGTGTAGCAGACGTTGGTGAAGTTGATGTTCCTGTTGACGACGTAGGTGACGTCGTCGCCCACCGCCTCACGGCGCAGCCCGTCGGCGATCCGGGCCAGTTCGTCGAGGCCCGCGTCGTCGGCGCCCACGCCGTTCTGGTCCCCGGCCAGGCCGAGCAGCGCAAGCGCCTGCTCGTCGGTGAGCGTCGCCGGGGCGGTCTCCGCGACGCGCAGCGCCTCCCGGACCTCCGAGGTGGCGCCCCCGCCGGCGCCTGCGGTGTGGGGCAGCCGCTCGCGGAGGGCGTCCCAGTCGCCGTAGACGCTGTCGAAGTCGGCCCGGCGGTCGGCGGTCCGGCCCTCGGAGTCGATCGCGATGTGCAGGTCGGCGCGGCCCGTGGTCCGCGGCGCGGCGTCCGCCTGCGTCTGGAAGCCGCCGTCGGGCTCCTGCCACGGCCGCCCGACCGGCGTCGCGTCCTCCCGGGCCAGGCCGGTACGGGGATCGGCCAGGGCGGCGACGTGCTCGCGCAGCCGGGGGTCGAGCCACGGTTCCCCGGCCAACACGTATTCCGGATATATCGTCAGGCGTTCCCGAAGCTCGAACCCGGCGGCGGCCGTACGGGCGGCGAGGTCGTCGATCTGCGGCCACGGACGCTCGGGGTTCACGTGGTCGGGCGTGAGCGGCGAGACGCCGCCCCAGTCGTCGATGCCCGCGCGGATCATCAGTGTGAACTCGTCGTCGACCAGGTTCGGCGGCGCCTGGATCCGCACCTTGGGCCCGAGCACGAGCCTGGCCACGGCGATCGTCGCGGCGAGCTCCTGGAGGTCGGCGTCCGGCATGCCGCGCATCGCCGTGGCCGGCTTGGCGCGGAAGTTCTGGACGATCACCTCCTGGATGCCGCCGTACTCCCGGGCCACGCGGCGGATCGCGAAGATCGCCTCGGCGCGGTCCTGGACGGTCTCCCCGATGCCGATCAGGATGCCGGTGGTGAACGGCACGCTCGTGCGTCCGGCGTCCTCCAGCACGCGCAGCCGTACGGCCGGGTCCTTGTCGGGCGAGCCGTAGTGCGCCTGGCCCTTCTCGGTGAAGAGCCGCTCGGACGTGGTCTCCAGCATCATGCCCATCGACGGCGAGACCGGCTTGAGCCGCTGGAGATCGCGCCACGTCATCACGCCGGGGTTGAGGTGCGGCAGCAGGCCGGTCTCCTCCAGCACCCGTACGGCCATGGCCCGGACGTAGGACAGGGTGTCGTCGTACCCGTGGGCGTCCAGCCACTCGCGGGCCTGGTGCCACCGGTCCTCGGGGCGGTCTCCCAGCGTGAACAGGGCTTCCTTGCAGCCCATCGCCGCTCCCTGGCGGGCGATCTCCAGGACCTCGTCCGGCGGCAGGAAGGGGCTGTCGAGCTTGTGCGGCGCGGTCGCGAACGTGCAGTAGCCGCACCGGTCCCGGCACAACCGCGTCAGCGGGATGAAGACCTTCCTGCTGTAGGTGACGATCCCCGTCCGGCCCACCGCATCCAGCCCGGCGTCCCTGACCCGTGAGGCGTGGTCGAGCAAGGTCTCCAGGTGATCGCCTCGGGCGTGCAGCAGGACGACGGCCTCGGTGACATCGAGGGCCTTGCCGTCGCGTGCCCGAGCCAGTGCCCGCCGCAGCGCGGCGTCTGTGGGGTTCGCGCTCATGGGCTGCACCATACGTCGCGGCGTACGACGGCCCCTCGGCGGGGTGGGCCCATCAATTCAGAGTCACTTAAGAGACAACTGCAAAAGAATTCAATAGACGTAAATAGATGCACGCAAACATACTGGAGGCATCACCCACTGCCACCACGGAGGTCACCATGACCTGGCTCGTCGTCACCTTCCTGATCGTCGTCGCGGTCCTCGCCCCGCTCTTCGGCACGGACACGCGTGACGGTCGCGACTGGACAGCCGCCGACACGCCCCGAAGTCCCTCGGGCGGCGGCACCCGGCGGTTCCGATCACGCCGGACCCCGGAGCGGCGCGAGGTCAGAACGACCGGTAGTCGCGAACGGGCATCCGCGGGCCGCGCGCCGGTGGCCTGCGGCCACTGAGCGTGATCAGCCACGCCACCCGATGGCGCTGGCCCCTGAACGGTTCGAGGAGTTCCAGCATGGCGGCGTCGTCCACCTTCCGCCCGGTCAACGCGTAGCCCACCAGGCCCGACAGATGGAAGTCCCCCACGCTGGGCGCGTCGGGATCTCCGTGGGCACGCTGGCGGACCTCCGCCGACGTCCAGACCCCGATCCCCGGCAGCGCCCGCAGCAGGCGATCCGCCTCCGCGCAGCCGGCCGCCCCTGACGGCGGCGGCACGGTCGCCTCCAGCTTCACGGCGTGCGCGGCCGCATTGATGATCGTCCGCGCTCGTACGGCCTCCGCCCCGGCCCGATGCCAGTCCCAGGAGGGGATCCGCCGCCAGGTTTCGGGCGACGGGATGACGATCATGCCCTCGGGTGCGGGCCCTGGGGCGGCGTCGCCGTACGTGCGCAGGAGGCGGCGCCAGGCGCGCCACGCCTCCATCCCGACGACTTTCTGCTCCAGCACGGCGGGGACCAGCGCCTCGAAGACGCGGGACGACCGTCCGACGCGCAGGCCCGGATGCCGGGCGGCCAGCTCTCCGACGAAGGCGGCGGTACGCGCGGCTCCTGAGGCGGCCGCCCGCGCCAGCGTGTCCGCGAAGGCCGAAATATCATCATCCGCTCCGAGCAGGGCGGGCAGGGTCTCCAGCAGCCACTCGGCCCCCGGACCCCACGCCTGACCGAACACCTCGCCGGCCGCGGCGGTGATCCGCAGCGTGCCGGGACCGTCCGGGGTGCGTGAGGTCCGCCAGAACGCGCCGTCGGGCGTGCGCCGCCAGGTGGGATCCCCGCCCCCGTGCTGGTGCGGCGACAGCGTCAGGACCAGGTCGAGGGCCCCGGCGGGCCGCCACCGGCGTTCCCGTGCCCGCTCCGCCGCGCCTGTCGGCGTCATCGCTCCTGCCACCACACCATCTCAACGTACTCGGCCGGAGCGGCACCAAATGTCGCTGTATGTCGCTGTATGCCGCTGGACCTCTGCTAGACGTCGCTGGAGAACCGGACCGAGCACTCGCGCAGCGTGACGCCGGGCCAGACGCGCGCACCGGCGGCGAGTTCGTTGCCCGGGCCGATGACGGCGCCGTCTCCCACGACCACGTCGCGCAGCACCGCGCCGGTCGCGATCCGGGCTCCCGTGCCGACGATTGAGTCGACCACGGTGGCGCCGGGCTCCACCACGGCGCCGTCGCCGAGGACGCTTCCCTGGACGCTGGCGCCCGCCTCCACGGAGACGCCGGCGCCGACGACCGTCCCCCCGCCGACCTTGGCCTCGGGCGAGACCGTCGCGCCGTCC
Organism: Microtetraspora glauca; assembly: GCF_040656155.1. Classification (NCBI taxonomy): domain Bacteria; kingdom Bacillati; phylum Actinomycetota; class Actinomycetes; order Streptosporangiales; family Streptosporangiaceae; genus Microtetraspora; species Microtetraspora glauca. The sequence goes on along the minus strand of NZ_JBFALK010000001.1, from coordinate 436,679 downwards.
AGCAGGAGAAACTCGCCCACCGGCCCCGGCAGGGCGTGCGACTCCAGCTTGCCGAGCACGAGGTCGGCCGAACCCCGCACGAAGGCGGCCGGGGTGCCCACGTCGAGCCAGTACGAGGCGTCGGAGTAGCCGAGCACCAGTTCCCCGGCCTCGATCAACCCGGGGAAGGTCTCCCGCTCCACCGACACGACCTGGCCGGCCGGGATCGAGTCGATCACCGAGCGCTGGAACACGTAGCACCCGGCGTTGATCCGGTTCGTCACCGGATTGGGGGTCTTCTCCAGGAACGCCGTGACACGGCCGTCGGGGGACGTCGGCACGCAGCCGAACCTGGACGGGTCGTCGACCTCGGTCAGATGGAGCGTGGCCGAGGCGCCGCGCTCGACGTGCACCCTGATCTGGTCGGCTATGTCGTGTCCGGAGAGGATGTCGCCGTTCAGCACCAGCACGGGGGCGTCCGGGCCGCAGGTGAGCGCCTCGGCCGCGTTGCGGATCGCGCCGCCGGTGCCCAGCGGCGTCTCCTCCGTCATGTAGACGATGTCGAGCCCCAGGGACGAACCGTCGCCGAAGGCGTCGGCGAACATCGACGCCCGGTAGGAGGTGGCGAACACGATCCGCCGGACCCCGAACGAGCGGGCCTTGGCCAGTTGGTGCGCGAGGAACGGAACCCCTGCCGTCGGCAGCAACGGCTTCGGCGTAAAAAGCGTCAAAGGCCGCAAACGCGTTCCTTGACCACCAACCAGAAGAATCGCCTCATAATGGGCTGACTCCGGCAAACAGCTCTTCCTCACATTGGCGAGGTTAGCCTAACGATCCGCAGGACGCCGTGAGGAAACCAGATGTGCCCGACCTGAGACCTGCCCGGAAAATTCCGCTGACCTGGCAAATGCCGTGAATCACACAAAACCATCGGCGGCCGGTGTGTCCTCGATCGCACGCTATTCCCGCCGCGAATCCTCCGGCCCCGGCGTGACGTCCGACGTGCTCCCGGACGTGCTCTCATGCGCGCTCGGGGAGACGGCGCCGGAGGTCCCGGATCTCCCGGCGGCCACGAGTGCCGCCCGCCGCGCGGAGATCCCGGCGAGGGCCGCACACACGAGATCGCCCACCGAGACGATCAGCCGGGAGCAGAGCGTCGCGGCGATCGCGGTGTCCTGGCTGAGCACCGGCGCCAGTGCCGCGACCATCGCGACCTCGCGCACCCCCACGCCCGCGGGGGCGATCACCACGATGAAGCCCAGGCACCAGGCCAGCGCGAACGCGCCGACGCTCAACAGCGCCGCCTTCGGCCCCGTCGCGCCGAGGCCGTGGACGAGCAGGGCGAGGTGCGTGCCGTACGCGGCCCAACCGGCGAAGGCCCAGCCGCACGCGACGAGCACGCCACGCCGGCTCAGGGGCCGCTCCAGCGGCGGCTTGCGCAGCAGCCTGAGCCCGAGATTGATGCCCCAGTTGACCACGGAGGGATGCAGGGCGGCCGCGAGCACCGGGATCAGCAGCAGCAGCCAGGCGAACTTCGCCACCGAGCCGCCCGCGAGCACCGGCAGCGTCACGGCCGCCGTCAGCAACCCGCTGCCCAGATAGACGGGATAGGTCAGGAAGTACGCCGCCGCGCTGCGCGATCTCGGGATGGCGTGGTCACGGCCCATCTCCATCTGGGCCAGCACCGGCCAGAGCGATCCGGGGATGTACTTCCCGAGCTGGCCGATGAAGAAGATCTTCGCGGCGTCCCGGAACGCCAGCGGCGAGCCGAGGTCGGCGAGCAGGGCCCGCCACATCATCATGCCGCAGACCAGCGCCGCGACCACGGCGAGCAGGGAACCGCCGAGCTCCGGCCAGGACAGCCGCGCGAAGCCCGCCGACACCTCGGTCCACCGGCTCGCGACCGCCCACCCGCCGAAGCCCAGCGCGACGGCCAGGAAGAGCAGCCGGAGGGCCTTGCGCCCGGTCACCGGCGCACCGCCCGCTCCCCCGTCCGATCCTTCGCCGCCGCCCCGCCCGGCTCTCGGCGTCGCGCACCGGTCATGGCGTGGGCACCGGTCATCGTGTGGGCGTCGGTCATCGTGTGCGCACCGGCTCGGGCGGTTGCGGAAGCACGGGTCCGCGCGGGCGGCGCGGCGTCCTGGTCGCGACCCACAGGTACGTCGGCACGATGGGCAGCAGGGCCCGGAGCGCCTCGCGCGGCGCCCGCTCCAGGGTGCTCTTGGCGACCCGGCCCACCGCGCCGGGGAACAGCTCGCCGCCGGCGAACCGCTCGGGCGAGGCCAGCACCGGGAACGTGTAGTCCCACACGTGGAAGTCCCTGAGCATCCTGCGCAGGCCGCCCCGGGTGCGGAAGCGCTCGTAGTAGTTGTCCGCCCGGCCGAACGCCCGCACATAGCGGTCGGCGGCGGCGGGCGGCAGGTAGGACAGGAACGGCAGCTTGTAGTGCGGCTCCATGACGCCGAGCCGGTTGCCGAGGCCCAGGTAGAGCACGCCGTCGTCGGCGAGCACCCGGTGCATGTCCTTGATCACCGCGTCGGGGTCCACCACGTGCTCGTAGATGTGGTTGAACACCAGCACGTCGACCGAGCCGTCGGGGAACGGCAGCGCGCCACCGTCCGCGCACACGAACTCGACCCGCTCGCCGAACCGCTCCGCCGCCCTCCGCAGACCGGGGACGTCGATGTCCACCCCGAACGTGCGGCTCGCTCCCGCGCCGGCGAGCTCGTCGGCGATGAACCCGGCGGAACAGCCGATGTCGGCGACGGTCAGCCCGGCCAGCGGGCGGGCGGGATCCTCGGCGCCGAGGAAGTGCCCGAGCACCGCGATGATCTTGGCGGCCTTGCGGCGGCGCTTCTCCTCGTCCAGCATCGCGGACTGGAACTCGGAGTACTCCAGCTGGGCGGCGCGTTGCCTGCTCACCGGTCGCTCACCACTCCCCGGCCGCTCATCGGCCCTCTCACCACTCCTCCGCTTCCCACGCCGCCCAACAGTACCGGCGCGCCGGGGCGGGCTCGGCCCACCTTGTGGACAACCCACCCCTACCAAACGGTAGCTTCGGGCCGTACTCTTGGCGGATGCTGAGCCGCCTGCGGTCGAGCCGACTGCTCAGGGGCCTCCTGGCCCTGGTCGCGCTGGCCTTCCTCGGGTACGGCCTGGCCAGGAACTGGACCGACACCTCGGCCGCGCTTGTCCGGCTGTCGTGGTGGTCGCTGGCCGGATGCCTCGCCGCCGTACTCGTCAGCTACGCCTTCATGCTGCTCGCCTGGATGGCCGTCCTGGGCGGGATCGGCTCGCGGCTGCCCTTCCGTGTGGCCGCGCGCGTGCTCTACGTGGGGCAACTCGGCAAGTACATCCCCGGCTCAGTGTGGGCGTTCGCGGCCATGATGGAGCTGGCCCGCGACCACGGAGCGCCCCCTCGGCGCACGTTCAGCGCCACGGCGCTCGCCCTGGTCACGTCGCTCGGCTGCGCGCTCACGCTGGCGGCGGCCACCCTCTCCCGGCAGATCGCCGGTCAGGCGTGGCACCTGATGGCGCTGATCCCGCTCATCCTCGTCGGCCTGCACCCCCGCGTACTCACCTGGGGCCTGAACCTCGCCCTCAGGATCGCCCGCAAGGAGCCCCTCGACCGGGTGCTGAGCGGTGCGGACATGCTCAGGGCGGCCACCTGGACGATGATCGGCTGGCTCTGCTACGGCATCCACCTGTGGGTCCTGGTCGCCGACATGCGGTCCGGCGGGCTCACGCTCTACGCCGTCGCCGCCGGGGCGTACGCACTGGCCTGGGCGACCGGCATCCTGACGGTCGTGGTCCCCGCGGGCATCGGCGTACGCGAAGGGGCGATGGTCGTCGCGCTCGCGCCCGTCCTGGACACCCCGAGGGCCCTGGTGGTCGCCGTCGTGTCGCGGGTGGCGTTCACGCTGGGCGACGCGGCCTGGGCCGGGCTCGGCTTCCTCCTCGCCCGCACCCTGCCGCGTCCCGCCCTCCCGCTCGGTCAGGAAAGGCCGAGCAGCGTGTCGACGTAGGTGTCCCAGAAGGGCTCGGGATCGACGGCCTTGACCCCATCGGCCAGCCGCCGTGCCGTACCCGGCTCGTAGAAGCGCGTGATCGCGTCCGCGAGCGCGTCCACGGAGCCCGGCTCGACGAGCAGGCCGTCCACGTCGTCGGTCACGTTGTCGGGAAGCGCGCCGACCCTGGTCGCGATGACCGGGACGCCGTGCTCGTGACCGAGCCACACGTTCTGGCTCGCCGTCGCCGAGCGGTACGGGAGCACGAGGGCGTCGGCCCGCGCGAACAGGCCGGGCACGTCGTCGGCCGCGACGTACCCCGGCCGCAGCTCGACCCGGTCGTCCAGCCCGAGCTCGCCGATGAGCGCCCTGGTCTCCTCCAGGCCGCCCCAGAACTCGCCCGCGACCGTGAGGCGCACGTCCGGCACCCGAGCGAGCGCCCGCAGCAGCAGGTCGAGCCCCTTGTACGGCCGGACGATGCCGAAGAAGAGCAGCTCGCGCCCCGGCTCGCGCTCCCGCGAGGCCGGGAGGCCGCGCGCGGGCAGATGCGGCGCGAGCGCGGACACCCCCACCGGGACCCCGGTGAGTCCCCGGGCCAGCTCCGCCTGCTGCTCCGAATGCGCCAGGACCGCGTCGACCCGGGCGAGCAGCGCCTTCATCAACGGCCGGTCGTACGGCTTGCTCTCGTGCGGAAGCACGTTGTGGCACAGCGCCACCACCCGGGTCCGGCGGCGCAGGCCGTACAGGATGCCGAGGTAGGCGGGCACCTGCACGGGGCTGAGGACGGCCAGGATCACAAGGTCGGCGCCGCGCAGCCGCCGTCCGCGGCGGACCCAGCCGTCGGGCCGTCGCCAGTCGAGCTCGCGGCGCGTCTCGGGGTACGGCTCGCCCTCCGGCGTGTCGATCGTCTGCTGTCCGGGATAGAGGAAGGAGGGGTACTGCGCCTTCCACGACTCGATCACCACGTCGTGGCCACGCGCCCGCAGCCGGTGGGCCAGTTCGGTGGTGTGCTGCGCGCCGCCTCCCTTGTAGGGGTAGGTCGGGCCGACGATCGCGATCCTCATCGCGTCACTCGGCACGCGAGCGGACGATCAGGTCGGCGAGCAATGCCAGCGACCCGATCAGCAGGCCGGAAATGAAGATCACGGTCGTGTTGCCGGCCAGGTAGAACGGGGTCTTGATGTTGTCGTAGACCCCCTTCACCACGCCGATGCCGACCAGCCAGATCGCGGGCGGCATGAGAACCTTGAGCGGATTGAAGTACATCACCATCCGCAGCACCTGCAGGATGTAGCGGTAGGCGTCGGAGATGAAGCTGAACTTCGACTTCCCGGCCCGCTTGCTGTACTCGATCGGCAGGTAGTAGACGTCGTGCTGGTTCGACAGGAACGACAGCGTGATCGTCGTGACGCAGGAGAACCCGGGCGGCAGCAGCCGGAGGTACGGCTTGGCGACCGACTTGCGGAACGCCCGCAGGCCGGAGTTGAGGTCGGGGATCTTCTGCCCGGCGAGCCGCTCCGCGACCTTGCGGATGAACCACTTGGCGGGCACCCGCAGGAACTTGTGCGAGCCTTCCTCGGTGGTCCGCGCGCCGACCACCTGGTCGATGGTCGAGTCCTTCTCCAGGATGCCGACCAGCTCGGGGATGCGCTCGTTGGGGTAGGTCATGTCGGCGTCGGTCCACACGACGATCTCGCCCCGGGCCTCCTGGGAGCCGATCCTGCGCACCGTGCCCGATCCGCCGTTGCGGTGGAACGCCTTGATCCGCATGTGCGGGAAACGCGGCGCCGCCTCCTGGAGCCGCGCGAGCGTCTCGTCGCTGGAGCAGTCGTCCACGGCGAGCAGCTCGTAGGTGTAACCGCTGGCGTCCATGGCCGCGCAGATGCGCTCGACCTCGTCGATCACGTGATCCTGCTCGTTGTAACAGGGCAGGACGATCGTCACGTATGGGGTTTCGGCGGGGATCACGGCGCTTCCAGAGGTATCGGGCGTGCTCACGTCCGGCAAGGGTACTCTGCCCCGGCGACCCCCGACCCCACATCACGATCTCGTAGGGTCCCCGGCCCGCTACGGCCGGACCACCGGTGTCACTTGCGCCACGCCCGCCATGCCGGTGAGCGACTTCTCGATCCGCGCGACGGCCGGGCAGCATGGGTCACTCACGCCACGAACCCTGCCAGGGACAACTACGGCGACAGCGAACCAAGCCCTACGGCGCGGGCTCGTGCGACGCGCTACGGCATGGTCAGCCTCTTCACGAAGGCCACCCCGGCCATACCGGTGAGCGCCTCCTCGACCTGCGGATACGTCGAGGGGTCGGCGAGCTTGACATAGAAGGCGTCGGGCGCCAAGGAGCGCTCCGCGACGGAGCCGATCGGTTTCCACGAGCTGTGCTGGAACTCTCGCAGCGCGCGCATCCAGTTCGCGAAGTAGAGCTTCTCGACACCCGGCAGCCGGCGGATCCGGCCGCTGACGGCCTGCTCCTCGCTCTCGGTGGCCCGGCCGCGCGCTTCGCAGGCCGGGATCCCGGAAACCTTCCTCGGGCACATGGCGACCACGGCATCGGCCTTGCCCTCCCAGAAGCTGTCCAGGTTGGCGGACACGTTGGATACTCCCGGAAGGTTCTCGAGCCGGTCCATCGCCGCGCGCCAGTCCCCCGGGCCGAGCTCTCCTCTGTAGGACTCGGGCATGTCGCTCGCGTCCATCGTGTCGAGAACCGCACGAGAAGCGACATCGACCCCTATTCCGGTCTCGCGCTCCTTTTTGAGGTTCGCGAAGGCCTCTTCGCGGGTCTCGAACCGAAAGCCCGTGACCTCGGGCATCGCCGCGAGCGCCACCTCGATGGCCGCCTTCTCCCCATCCGTGAGCGGCACGGATTCGCGCACTTGGCACGCTCGCCACACGCTGGGCTTCTCATCGCACAGGAAGGCGGAGAAGGTGCCGGTCTCGGGCCAGGGGCCGTCGGGGGGCGGCAGCAGCGGCACGAGGCGCCCGGGACCGTCGGCCACGGCTCCGACGATGAGGAGGCCCATCGACGCGGCCGCCGCGATCGGCTTCCACACTCCCGGTCTCCACACCCGCGACGCCCTCAGGCGGGAACCGAGGCCCCGCAGACCCCCGGTGGCCGGTTCCGGCTCCCGAACGGAGTCCGGCCCGAAAGACAACTCCTCGGTTTCCGGAGTATCCGCCGATAAATCCATGCGCAGACCTTAGCGCCGTGATCGTTCCCTGAGAGGGGTGTTCCTCCACTGCCGGTTCCACCCGAAGCCGCGCGCACCCACGCCGGGTCGCACGCCTGCTTCACCCACGGCGGCGAGACCCCGGACACGATCGGCGAACGACGATCACATGGGGACCGGCGACGATCACATGGAGACCGGCCAGACGGTGAGAACTCCGGGCATCTTTTCCAGCGCCTTCTGGATGCTCCTCACCTGCCCCGGGTCGTCGAGCTTCACGTAGAAGCACTCGGGGACGTCCTCCTCGCGCATGGTGGCCCCGTCCTCCGGCCCGCCCGCGACGTACGCGCGTCGTTCCTTGAGCCCATGCGCACGATCGGCGAAGTAGACGGTCCGTACCCCTGCCAGATCGTGCAGGCGGTCGAGCACGGCCTGTTTCTGCCGCTCGCTGGCCGGGCCTTCACCGCAGTTCTCGTTCAGCAGGGTCGCGGTGCAGAACTCGACGGAGACGTCGGCCTTGCCCAGCCAGAAGCTGATCGGCGCGCGGCGTACGACGCCCACGCCGGGGAGGGAGCCCACCTCGTGGGCCACCCGGGCGAAGACCTCCGGGCTTCTCAGCTCGCCCTCGAAGGAATCCGCGAACGCCTCCTTGTTGATGATGTCCACCGCATCGCCCTCGGCCCGGTAGAAGGCCACGACCTTCGCGTACGCCTCGTCCCTGCCGATGAACGTCACCCCGGTGACATCGGGGAGGGTTCGGAGCTTCTCCTCGACCGCCCGGACCTGCCGCGTGGTGGCGGGATCGCCGTCCGGGCAGGATCCGTAGGGCCGCCTGCCACCGCACATGTCGACGACGAACTTCACCTGCCGGGGCCAGGGGCCCGCGGGCGGGTCCTCAGGAAGCCGCGACTGGCGGTAGAGGAACCAGCCGCCCGCACCCAGCGCGGCCAGGAGGACGACGGACGACATCGCGACGATGACCGCCCTCGTGTGGGACCGCACCCAGGCGGACAGCCGCGGCTCGCGGTCGGTGTCGCCCCCGAAGGACAATTCCTCGGCTTCGGTGGGCTCGGATCGCCACTCCATCCGCCGACCTTAACCCGATAAACATGACATTTCCCGCCACCGGCCGTGACACACGGGTATGGCCATCCAGACGTCGGCCGCGAGGGACCAGACGGCGTCGGGAGGACCGGCGAGTGACCGCTCGTCCTGATGCGTGCGCAGCCGGAGCACCTGCGTGGCTTTGCCGTACCGCATGAGCTGGGGCTGCTCGGCGGCGAGCAGCACGGGACGGCGGCCGGTGGCCCGCACCCGGTCGATCAGCCTGCGGACGTCGGTCTCCAGCGCCACGCTCGACCCCTTGGGGTTCCTGATCCGCGCGGCCGGGACGCCGCACTGACCACGCACGAGCTGGGTGAACCTGTCGCCGGTGACCCTCTCCACGATCAGCACGGACGCGTCGCGGGGGATCGCCGCGCACATCCGGGCGACGGCGGCGGCCTCGCCCCGCTCGACGGGCGAGAACGCGGTCCCGATCGAAGTGACGACAGGGGGGACCACCAGCAGGAGGGCGCCCGCCGCCACCGCGAGGCGGGAGCCGTACCCCGCGCGTCCGAGGCGGTCGCGCAGCCACCGCAGGCCGAAGACGGCGAGCAGGATCAGCCCCGGGATCACGACGGGCACCAGCCGGCGCGCCGCGAACGGATGGTCCGGGGTGATCGCGGGGCGCCAGAGCGTGGTCGCGGTCGTCCAGCCGATGATCGCCAGCGGCAGCAGCCACGCCAGGCCCCGTCCCCGTGCCAGGCGCCCTACGAGAACGGCGGCGGCGAGCGTGGCCAGGACGACGACCGGAACCCCGACGTACCAGATCACCCAGTAGAGGGAGTGCTCGTAGTAGAGCCGGGTGCCGTCCACCGGGAGATGGTTGGCACGCTGGACCTGCTGGATGAAGTCGGCGGTGAGCAGGTCCTCCGGGGTCACCGCCACACGGCGCACGGTCTGCAGCCAGGGCCGTACGGCGAGGCCGGCCACGACGAGCACGACCAGCGCGGCGGCCGAGCCTGGCATCCCGGGCAACCACCGCGGCGCCCGGCCGAGCCGCCCGGGGCTCGCCGGTCCCCGCCCGGAGCCGGTCCGGGCAGCGATCCGAGGGGCGATTCGGAGGGTGATTCGGGGGGCGAGGGCCGTACCGGCGACGGTGACCAGGACGACGACGGCGCAGATCGCGAGCAGCGGCAGCAACGACCCCGAGAGGTATTCCAGATAGGGGCGGGCCAGCAGGTAGCAGGCGGCGAACCCGCAGAACCCGCCCAGCGCCAGCCCGGCCAGGAGCGGCACGCCCAACCGGCCGTCCGGAAATCGCCGGGCCGGTTCGGGACGCGCGGCACCGCCCGCCGCCGGCGGCGGGCTTTCGGGCGGCGGTCCGGAGATGCGGCGCAGCGCGATCAGCAGCCCGGCGTACGCCAGGACGGGGAGCACGTCACGCAGGCCGTCGATCCGCACGAGCAGGGCGAGTCCGAAGACGAGCCCGGCCAGTCCCGCCACGAGCAGCGCGCCGTGGCCGGCCCGGAGCCGGTGCCGGGCGTCGAGCAGCAGCGCCATGCCGCCGAACAGCAGGATCAGGGACGGCATCTCGCTGAACGTCGTCCGCGACGTGTAGATGATCGGCATGCTGACCGCGAAGACCAGTGCCGCGAGCGGCGCCCATCGGCCTCCCGCCAGGCGGGCGACCGTTCCGGCGAAGACGAGCACCGCGAGCGCCCCCAGCACCGGCGGGACCAGTAGGAGACCGGGCACGCCGCCGAGCCAGTAGCCGACGGCGTCCAGCATCGGCGGGCCCGGCATGAACTGGGGCACGATCGCGCCGTGGAAGTCGTAGAACCCCATGCTGTCGAACCGCAGCGCGGGATCGGGGCCGCCGAAGTCGCCGTAGGGAATGGGCAGCGACCCGTGCCGGGCCAGCCAGATCGCGTACTGCGCGTACGTCGCGGGGTCCCGCCGCACGAAGAGCTGCTCGGCCCGCAGGAACCCGTTGAACAGGCCGGATCCGAGCGCGATGCCGATCACCGCCGCCGTGTGCGACGCCAGGGCGTCCACGGTCTCGGGCAGGCGGCGCAGGCCCCACCAGCACAGGACGACGGCCGTCCCCCCGCCGAGCAGCGCCATGGGCAGCGGCCGGAACCAGCCGAGCAGGAGCAGCGGCAACCCGGCGAGCAGCCACCCGGCGAGGGCGAGCGCGGGCACGGCGGAGCAGACGGCGAGCACCCGGCCCGCCGAGGGCCATGTCGTTCGCGGCCGGAGCCGGCCAAACCAGTGCGTTGGGATGAGCCGAGCGTAACGGCCTCCCGCGGCTGACCGTCCCACGCGCCTCGGCGCCGGACGCGGCGCGGCACGATGTGTCGTGGCCGGCCGGTAGCGTACGCCGGGATGAACGCCGGGGGACGGGGAGTCAGGGTGTCGATGGTGGGGCGCGTCGCGCCGTGGGCTCGCCGCCACAGGTGGTTCCTGGGCGTGCTCGCGCTCGGGACCGCGCTACGCGTCGTGACCATGCTGGGATACCGGCCCGCCCTCTGGTTCCCGGACTCCTACAGCTACGTCGTGACCGCGATGCGGCCCAAGCCCGATCTGGTCCGTCCGGCGGGCTATTCGATGTTCCTGCGGCTGTTCGAGCCTCTGCACGGCTTCGGGTTCGTCACGCTCGCCCAGCACCTGCTCGGTCTGCTGACCGGCGTGATGATCTATCTCGCCGTGGTGCGCCGGCGCAGGCCGCGCTGGGTGGGCGCCCTGGCGTCGGCCCCCGTCCTGCTCGACGCGTACCAGATCCAGCTGGAACATCTGCTCGTCTCCGACTCGCTGTTCACGTTCCTGATCGTCGCCGCGGTCTGCCTGACGCTGCGCCCCCTGACCTGGCGTACCGCCCTCGCCACCGGTCTCCTCCTGGCCGCCGCGACGCTGACCAGGACCGTGGCCCTCCCGCTGATCGCCGCCTTCGGGATCCTCCTGCTGTGGTTCGGCTCCCGCGCCGCCCGAGCGGGGAACGGCACGGCCGGCGGCACGGCTGGCGGCGCGGTCGACGGCGGCACCGGGACCGGCACCGGGAGAGCGAGCGGGCGGGTACGGCGCGGCCGGATGCCGTGGCGGGTGACAGGTGTGTTCCTTGCGGCGGCGCTGGTGCCGGTCGCGGCCTACGGCGGCTGGTTCTGGGCCGCCCACCACCGAGTGGGGCTCATCGGCGCGAACGGGGTCTTCCTGTACGCGCGGACCATGTCGTTCGCGGACTGCGCGGTCATGCGGCCTCCGGCCGACCTCGCGGTGCTGTGCGACGACCGGCCCCCGGCCCGCAGGCCCCCGTCGCAGGAGTACATCTGGGACCCGGACGCGCCACTGGTCCGGCTGCCCGGCATCACGTTCCTCCGCGAGACCGACGCGCTGGCCGGACGGTTCGCCTGGCTGGCGATCCGCAGCCAGCCGCTCGACTACGTCGCGACCACCCTGGACGAGCTCGCCCGGTCGTTCGCGTGGGGGCGGCCGGTCTATCCCGACGCCGAGACGTACGGGTACTACGAGTTCCCCGCGGACACCCCCGACCCGCCGGGGCGCCATCCGGCGATCGTCGGCACCCGGTTCGCGGAGCAGTACGAGCGGGGCCCCATCGGCACCCGGGTCGTCGAGCCGTACGCGGGCGTCATGCGGGCCTACCAGAGCGTGGCCTTCCTGCCCGGCGTGCTGCTCCTGCCCGTTCTCCTCTTTCCCCCGCTGGTCGCCGTCGCGCGCTTCGCCGTACGGCGCCTGGCTCCGTCGAAGGGCACGGGGGCCGGATCCCGCAGGGCGCAGGCGTGGCGCGCGGCATGGGCGGTGCCCTGGGCGGTCGCGGGCCTGCTGCTGCTCATCCCGGCCGCGACGGCGGAGTTCGACTATCGCTACGTGCTGCCCGCGACCCCGCTGGCCTGCCTGGCCGCCGCGCTCATGGTGCGGCCGCGTTCCCGGCGTTGATCCTTATCCCGGCATCCCGATCACATCCCGATATCCCGGCCGCCGCATCGGCGCCATATCGAACTCATGTCCGGTTTCATCGACTTTCCGTATGCCAGAGGGCCCTGGACCTGGACGGTTCCTGAGAGTCGGACATTGTTCAGCTATTTGACATACCCCGAAATATCTATGTTTGAGTATGCTTCCGGCTGGATCACCCCCGTCGATGCAAAAGACTGGTCACGTCCAAAATCAGCGATCACGGCGCCCGCCCGCGCGTACGTGACCTAGCCTCGGCGATGAGCAGTCATGCTCTCGGTCAACGGACCGTAAAGCAAGGAGGACACGTGTGCGTGCGAAGCAGTAGTCAGCCCGGCTGTTCGCCCACACGTCCAGCGCGTCCCGCGACGAGGAGGGGCGCATGAGTGACCGCCGCCGCCAGCCTCCGGGGACGCCCGAGCAGCCCGGCCAGCGCGTCTGGGGGCGCGAGGAGTCGGGAGCCCGCTACGGCCGGCCCGACCGTCAGGGGCAGCCCGACCGTCATGGCCAGCACGACCCGCAGGGCCGTTATTCAGGCGATCGGCGCGGGCCTGACGATCGCGCCCCGCGCCAGGACGGCTACCAGGACCAGCGCCGGGACGCCTACCAGGACGCCCAGGACGCTCCGCGCGGCCGCCGCAGGGGCGGAGCCAGAGCCGCCGGGCCCGCCGGCCGCCAGGATCACGGCTACCACGACCAGGGCCACCAGGAGCAGGGCTACCAGGAGCAGGGGCACCAGGGCCGCTCCCGTCAGGACCAGGGCTATCAGGACCAGGCGTACCAGCAGGGCTACCAGGACCCCGGTTACCAGCAGCACGGATACCCGCAGGAAGAGTACGACGAGCCCGAGCCCGAGCGCGGGCCCTGGGGCGAGCGCGAGCCCGACGACGACTACCTCGACGACCCGCCGAAGCGACGCTGGGGCCGACGCTCGAACGTCGACCCCTGGGACGAACCCGACGACGAGGAACCGCGCAAGAAGCTCTGGGGCCGGCGCAAGTCCGGGAACGACGCCGGGAACGAGGCCGCGTCCGACGACGGCCACGACGGCGAGCCCGACGGCGGTCAGGTCCACCCCCAGCGAGACGGGCGTGGCCATGCTCAGGGACATGCGCAGGGACATGCGCAGGGACATGCGCAGGGCGACGCTCAGGGGACCGGGCACGGCGTCCGCCTCGACGACCACTACGAGATGGCCAGGAACGACGCGTACGGCGACGCCGCCACCACCGCCGCCTCGCGACGGGGATCGCGCCGGGCCACGAGCCGGAACGGCGACGGCCCTCCGACCGGCCCTCCCGGTGGCGGGCCGCAGTCACGCCGCCGCGGCGACTCGGGCGGCGGCAAGCGTGGCCTGGGCGTGCTCGGCTGGGCCAGCATCGCCATGACCACCGTCATGGTCGCCGGCACGCTCACCGGGTACAAGATCTACCGGGACACCTTCGACCGCATCGGGCACGACAAGTCCACCGACGACCTGGACATAAACCGCCCCGAGAACGCGACCGGTGCGATCAACGTCCTGCTGGTCGGGTCGGACACCCGTGCCGGAGACAACAAGAAGTACGGCCAGCACATGGAGAACGACGGCGAACGCACCGACACGATCATGTTGCTGCACGTCGCCCCGAACCGGGACGGCGCGACCCTGGTCAGCTTCCCCCGCGACTCCATGGTGCTGATCCCCGACTGCCGCGACGTGAAGACCAAGGCGATCGTCCCGCAGCACCTCGGCATGATCAACTCGGCGTTCTCCTCCGGTGGCATGATCTGCACCCGCCGGACCATCGAGACGCTCACCCAGATCCCCATCGACCACTACGTGAAGGTCGACTTCACCGGCTTCAAGAACATCGTGAACGCCCTGGGCGGCATCGAGATCTGCGTGCCGAAGGACGTCAACGACAAGAAGGCCAAGCTGACCCTGAAGAAGGGCACGCAGACGGTTAGGGGCGAGACCGCCCTCGCCTACGTACGCGCCCGCTACTCCCTCGGCGACGGCGGCGACATCAGCCGGATCGAGCGCCAGCAGGTGTTCATCTCGCAGGTGGTGAAGAAGGCGACCAGCAGCGGGCTGCTCACCGACTGGGGCAAGCTGCAGAAGTTCATCAACGCCACGGCCGACTCCGTCACGACGGACGACAAGCTCAACGCCGACGCGCTCCTCGAGATCGCGAAGAGCGCCTCCAAGCTCAGCGCCAAGGGGTTCAAGGCCACCAAGGTGCCCTGGGAGCCGTACGTCGCGGACAAGAACCGCGTCCAGTGGAAGCAGCCGGCCGCGAACAATCTGTTCGCGGGCATCCGCGGCGACGTGGAGGTCACCGCGTCGCCGAGCCCCGCCGCCTCCTCCTCCGGCGGCACCAAGCCCGCCGCCCCGACCGTCACCAAGCCGGAGCAGGTCAAGGTCCAGGTGTTCAACGGCACCAACACCGGCGGGAAGGCCAAGGAGGTCGCCGAAGCGCTGGCCGCCGAAGGCTTCCGAGTGGTCGGAGTCGGTGACGCGCGCAAGCCCGACGGCAGCGACCAGCCGACGACCATGATCCGCTACACCGGCCAGGGCTGGGACCAGGCCAAGATCCTCAGCGGCAAGCTGGAGAACACGATCAAGCCGGAGACCGGCAAGCTGGCCACCGGCCCGGCGACGCCCTTCACGTCCGCCTCGACCCCGCCCAAGCCCGGACGGGTCGCGGGCCCGATCATCCAGCTCGTGGTCGGCGCCGACTGGAAGGGCGTCAAGGTCGCGCTGAATGTGGGCGACGACGCCGTGACCTCCGAGACGGACATCTGCAAGGGCTGAGGTCCGCCGTTCACAGCAATTATTGATGTCCGTTACAGGAGTGATCGTTGAGACTTGCGTTAAGGTTGGGCGGAGCGGACGCATTCCGTGCTTCCACGTTCGCCTGACCGCACGGGACGTCCGCGCTAGCGTCTTGAACGCAGGCTCCGTCTCGAATGAGCCACCGGCCCCCGCTCGGCGAACCTTGAGAGTTTCCTCCCGTGACTGACACTCGCCCAACCCCTCACGTTCCGGGAGCGAACCCGGGTGAACCGCACGATCCCTCCGAGGACGCACCCACCGGCGTGATCGGCCGCATCACCGGCGAGTGGCCGCCGCCGTCCGCCGCTCCCGGCGGCGGTGCGCCCACCGGCGCCGCTCCGGCTCCGGAGGGCGAGCCGCCCGTACGGCAGGCGTGGGCGGCCCCGCCCGCAGGGGGCGGCTTCGGGGCACCGCAGGGCTCTCCGCCGTCCACCGGACACTTCGCGTCCTTCGGCACCCCGTCCGCGCCCGCGCCCGCAGCGGGGCCGGGAGCAGGACCGGCGACGGGGTCTGCGGCCGGGACGGCGGCGGCGGAAACCCGGGCACCGGCTCCGTCGGCACCCCCATCGGGAACATCGGGGCGACCAGGGATCTCGGGAACACCAGGCTCCGCCACCTCTGAAGGATCCGCGACGTCCGGGGGATCTCCGGCATCCGGAGGATCGGCGGCCTCCGGCCCCGCGTCCGCCGGATCGGATCCCGAGCACCGGCCGCTGCCCAAGCGCCGGCCGCGCACGCCGCGAGCCGGCGGCCCTGAGACGGGGAAGCCCGAGGCGGCCCCCCAGGGGTTCGACTACTTCTCCACGCCGCGCGCGGACTCCGGCCCCGCGCCCGCGTCCGACCCTCTCGGTCCGGCCGCCCCGCAGAGCCCCTTCACCGGCTCGCCGCAGCACCCCTACGCCGCCACGCCCGGACCGGACCCCCTGGCCGCGCGTGACCCCTTCTCCGCCCCGGCACAGGACCCCCTCGCCGCGCCCGTACAGGATCCCTTCGCGCCGCCCGCCGCGGACCAACTGCCCAAGCGGTCACGCCGCGCGTCTCTCCAGGGACAGGCCCCGACGCAGGCGATGCCCGCCGTCCCCCCGGCGGCGCCGGCCCAGCAGTGGCCCGAGTTGCCCGCCGACCCGTGGGACCCCTGGCGCCGCGCGGGCCACGACGTCCCGCAGGGCCTCGCCGTACCGAGCACGGTGGAGCCTCCCCCCGCCGCCCCGGCCGCTCCCCCGCCGCCGAGCCCGGAGCCGCTCCCGCTGCCCGCGTGGGCCCAGGCCCCCCAGCAGGCGTCGCCGTACGCGCCGGGTGGGATGTCCGGCTTCGGCGAGGTCAGGCCGCCCACCGGCTGGGAGGAGCAGGAGCCCGAGGAGGAGCCCGCTCCCCAGCCCAAGCGGCGCGACCCGTACCTGGACAACGTCAAGTTCCTGCTGATCGCGCTCGTGGTGACCTCACACGCGATCCGCCCCACGGTCGGCGCGGACGCCAACCGGGCGCTGTACATCTTCATGTTCTCGTTCCACATGCCGCTGTTCGTGATGATCAGTGGCTTCCTGTCGAAGAACTTCTGGAACTCGAACGCGAAGACCAACAAGCTCGTCGACACCTTCCTGGTGCCGTACGTGATCGTCGAGTTCGGCTACAACCTCCTCCGCGTGGCCTTCGGGCACAAGTGGAGCATCTCGATCCTCGATCCGTACTGGCTCAACTGGTATCTCCTCGCGCTGTTGTTCTGGCGGTTGTCCACACCCGTGTGGAAACGCATGCGCTATCCGCTGCCCACCGCGGTGGTCGTCTGCCTCTTCTCCGGCCTGTCCCAGCTCAGCGGTGATTTCAGCATCGACCGCGTGTTCGGCCTGCTGCCCTTCTTCGCGATGGGCCTGGTCCTCAAGCCCGAGCACTTCGAGGTGCTCAAGCGCACCCCGGTCCGGATCCTGGCCGGAGTCACCCTGCTGGCCTGGGCGGTCGCCGTCTACGTCCTCGCGCCCCGCCTCAAGCTGGGCCTGTGGTACTTCAACGCCAGCTACCACGACCTGCACATGACGTGGTGGTACGGCATGGGCTTCCGCGTCGTCTTCCTCGCGGGGGTCACCGTCATCTGCTTCAGCGTCATGGCCCTCGTGCCCCGGCGCCAGATGTGGTTCTCCGAACTCGGCACGCGCACGCTCTACGCGTACCTGCTGCACGGCGTGCCCGTGATGATCGGCAAGGAGATGGGCTGGCTGAACGCCTCGTGGCTGAACGGCCCCCTCGGCGTCCTCGCCATCCTCAGCGGCAGCTTCGCCCTGGCCACCATCCTGTGCCTGCCGGTGACCCGCACGCTGTTCAAGTGGATGCTGGAGCCCCGACTCGCCTGGCTGTACCGCAGGCCCAGGAAGAGCAACGATCAGCAGCCGGAAGTTCAGCGGTAGTTCCGCATGGATTAACGCGGCACATCCGGGCTCGACGGGATAGGACCGCAGAGTCGTCACATGAGGGTATGTGTCGGCACAATCGTCCACCACCCCGAGGACGCCCGGATCGCGCACAGGCAGATCCGGGCCCTGCTGGACGCGGGGCACCAGGTCACCTACGTCGCGCCCTTCACGCACTGCAACGTGACGCCGCCGCCGGAGATCCAGGCCATCGACGTGCCGCGCGCGGTCGGCATGCGGCGCGCGAAGGCGCTCAGAGCGGCGCGGGCCGCGTTGTCACGGGGCTGCCTGGACGCCGACCTGCTGCTGGTCCATGACATCGAGCTGCTGCTCGCGCTGCCCCGCAGGAGGCCCGTGACGGTCTGGGACGTCCACGAGGACACGCGAGGACTGCTGGAGGCCGAGGCGCGCCTCCCGGGGCCGCTGAGTCCGGTTCTGCCGCGTCTGATCGACGCTCTGGAACGGCGCGCGGAGCGCCGCCTGCATCTCATGCTCGCCGAGGAGTCGTTCCGCGACCGGTTCCCCGGCGGCCACCCGGTGGTGCCGGACCACACCTATGTCCCGTCCGCGCCGCCCCCGCCGCCGGGCGACGACCGGCTGGTCCACATCGGCCGCCTCTCGCGGGCGCGCGGCGCCGCCGAACTGATCGAGCTCGCCCGGCGCCTGCGGCCGTACCGGATCCGGCTCGACCTGATCGGCCCGGCCGACCCGGGGGTACGGCCGCTGCTGCGGGACGCCCAGCGGGAGGGCCTGCTCGACTGGTTCGGGCACGTGCCCAACACGCACGCGCTCCGGATGGCCGAGGGTGCCCTGGCCGGCCTGTCGCTGCCGCACGACGTGCCCGCCTTCCGGAACACCACGCCGACGAAGGTCGTCGAGTACATGGCGCGCGGCCTCCCGGTGATCACCACGCCGCTGCCCGGCGCCGCCTCGCTCGTGCTCGGGACCGGGTGCGGCACCGTGGTCCCCTTCCCGGCGGAGGGCGCCGAGAGCACCGTGGACGCGACCGTGCGGGCCGTCCTCGCCCTACGGGACGACCCCGAGGGGCGCGCCGCGATGGGGGCCCGGGGTCACGCCGAGGCGCGGCGCCGCTTCCACTGGCCGGTACGCGCCGCCGAGTTCGTGGCCCAGCTCGAACGCTGGGCGCAGGCCCCGGACCGGGTCACGGCCCGCCCGCGCGGGCGCGCCCTTCCCGCCTGACCGCGCGGGCGCGCCCTCCGTGAGCCGCCGGGATCCGGCGCGGCCCTCCCCGCGAGCCCACGGCTACCGCCGTGGCGCCGATCTTGTTCTACTTGGAGATGTGAGAAGCCATCTCGTCCAGGGACGCCGGATCGACATGCCGGTACGGATCAGGGACGCGTCGGCGTGCGCCGCGACCTATCTCGTACGGGCCGACGCCGCCCGCGCCGTGATCGCGTACTCGGGACTGGACGTGACCGAGGTGCTGCCCGGCAAGGCCGCCTGCACGCTGGTCTTCGTCCAGTACCGCGACGGAGATCTGGACGCCTACCACGAGTTCGGCATGGCGTTCCTGATCCGGCCGCCGGGTGCCGGACGCCGCCCCGGGCGCGGCCTGCTGGCCGGGCTGAAGGACGTCCGCGCGGCGGGCTCCGGCGCCTTCGTCCATTGGCTGCCCGTCGACCAGGGGTTCACCCTGGAGGCGGGACGGCGGATCTGGGGCTTCCCCAAGGAACGCGCCGAGATCGACCTGCGGCTGGCCACGCCGTACAAGCGGTGCATCCTGCACAGGGACGGGCGGCTGGTGCTCGACCTGCTGCTCCGTCCCGGAGTCCCCCTCCCGCCGGGGACCATGGCGCCGATCGACGCCTACTCGCACCTCGACGGGATCACCCGGCGCGTTCCCTGGACGGCACGCGCGAGCGGTGTCCGGGCGCGACCCGGCGGCGCCCTGATCAGGCTGGGGAACCATCCGATCGCCAAGGAACTGAGCGAGCTCGGCCTACCGGGGACCGCGCTGATGACGGTGACCGCGGATCACGTGACGATGTCGTTCGAGGACGCCGTGCTTATGTGAACCGGTGCCCATGTGAACCGGTGCCCATGTGAACCGGTGACCGGAGCGCCGGGCGCCCCGCGTCGGCGCGCGGCCGTCAGACGATGGGCGGGCGGCCGAGGCGCAGCATCCGCCACGCCGTACGCCAGGCCATCGGGCGGCGCTCACCGGCGGGCTCGCGCAGACCTTCGCGGAAGCCCTGGAACCACGCTTTGAGGGACGGGCCGGACCGCTCCCTGAGCAGGGTGAGGGCGATCCAGTTGCCCAGATAGAGGACGGCGAGCGGCCAGGGCAGGTTCCTGCGCGCCAGCCACACCCGGTTGCGGGCGTTCAACCGGAAGAAGTCGGAGTGCCGGGTCGGCAGCACCAGCGGGTGGTACATGACGGTCTGGGCGTCGTACTCGATCCGGTAGCCCTCGCCCAGCAGCCGCCAGGCCAGGTCGGTCTCCTCGTGCGCGTAGAAGAAGCGCTCGGGCAACCCGCCGACCTGGAGGAACGCCGACCTCCTGATGGCGCAGGCGCCGCCGAGGAAGGTGGTCACCGGCGAGGAGCGCTCGGGGTCTCCGGCACGGAGCCGGGGGACGTGCCGACGCTGCACCGAGCCGCCGTCGGGATCCATGACCCGGAAGGAGATCACCGCCAGGTCGGGCTCGGAGGCGAACCGCTCACGGATGTGCGCGACCAGCTTGGAGTCGGCGTACCACCCGTCGTCGTCGAGGAACAGCACGACGTCGCCCGAGCACTCCTGGACACCGCGGTTGCGCCCCATGGGGATGCCCGCGTTGTGGCCGATCCGTACGGTCCTGATCGTCGCGGCGGAGCCGGGACGTGGCCGCACGCTCAGCTGCGGCACGTCCGCGCCGTTTCCGACGATCACCACTTCGACGTCGCCGTCGGTCTGCGTCAGCGCGGACTCGACCGCCCGGTCCAGCTCGGCGACCCGGTTGCCCATGGTGAGGATGACGCAAGAAATCTTCACCGCGTCATCGCCTCGACGCGTGGCAGAGGGCACACGATTTCATGATCACCGAGTCTGTACGGCTGAACCATCCCGGACCTGTCTGGTTTACTGCGAATCAAGGGTATCGGAACAGCCGCCGAACCCCCACCAAACACTCCGACGCGGGAAGCCGCCCCGTGGTTCCCCGATTCGTCGTCGGCAAACCTCGCCCGCCGTCCGTTCACGACAGCCGCCGCGACGCCAGGATGCTGACGAGGTGCAGGACGAGCTGGAGCAGAGCGATCACCGCACAGGCGACGGTCAGGATCCGCGTCGCCGGGAACCAGAAGTCGAGCACCGCGGCGACCACCACGATCAGGGACAGCTCGACGGCCTGGATCACGCGGTGGAAGCGCAGCGCGGCGGCCACCTTCCTGGCCGCGCCGAGGCGGCGCGACTGGAACTGACCCGCGGACGCCTCGGTGGCGGCGATCAGGCCGGACCTCGCCCTGGCCACGTCGACCAGGTCGGTCTCCGCCTTGATCAGGATCGCGCCGAGCGCGGCCACGACGCCGAGCACGGTGTACCAGTCGGGAAGCACCTCCGAGGCGCGGAAGCCCAGGCCGATGAGCAGCGCCGCCTCGGCGAGGTAGTGGCCCACACGGTCGAGGTAGACGCCCGTGATGGAGGTGCGTCCGGTCCACCGGGCCAGCTCGCCGTCGGAGCAGTCGAGCAGCAGGTAGACCTGGATCAGCACCGCGGCGCCGACGGCGGCCCAGAGCCCGGGGAGCGCGAGCACGGCTCCCGCCAGCACGCCGCACAGGATCATCAGGCCGGTGACCTGGTTCGGCGTGATGGGCGTCTTGGCCAGCACCCATGTCGCGTAGATGGACAGTTTCCGCATGTAGAGCAGGCCGGCCCAGTGCTCGCCGCTGCGGCGGTCCATCGTGGTCTGCGGCTGCGCGACCGCGCGCAGCTCAGCGACCGACGGCGCGGACATAGTCCTCCACCCTCGTCCTGACCTCGGTCTCCGACAGACGGAGGTGTTCGAGGATGGTATACCTGCCGGGCCTCGTCGACGGTGCCAGCATCACGGCGGCGGTGAACTGCTCGGCCGTCAGGCCGACGTCTCCGGGAGTGACGGGCAGCGCGTGCCGCCTCAGGCAGTCGGTGACCTGATCGAGGCGGCGCGAGTCCTCTCTCAGGAAGAAGCAGAACGCCGTGCCGATGCCGGCGAGCTCGCCGTGATTGGACGTTCCGGGAAAGAGCTGATCCACGGCATGAAGGATCTCATGGTCACCACCGCTCGAAGGACGGCTCGACCCCGCGATGACCATCGACATGCCGGAAAGGATCAGAGATTCGGCCAGGACGGTGAGGAAAGCGTCGGACTCGATGGAGTCGGACCGCCCGATCACCGCCTCCGCGGCGGTGCGCGCCATGGAGATGGCGAGGCCGTCGATCGGCTCACCGCGCTCGGCGTTGCCGAGCTGCCAGTCCTCGATCGCGGACAGGTTGCTCATGACGTCGCCGACCCCGGATCGGACCAGAGCCTCGGGCGCGTCGTGCACGAAGTCGAGGTCCACCATGATCGCCAGCGGCATGGGCACCCCGAAGGAGCCCTTGCCGCCGTCGTGGACGAGGGAGGCGACGGGCGAGCAGATCCCGTCGTGCGAGAGGTTGGTGGCGACCGCGACCATCGGGATGCCGGCGAGTGACGCGGCGTACTTGGTCGCGTCGATGGTCTTTCCCCCGCCGATGCCGATGACCGCCTCGTACGCGCCCTTGCGCAGGTCGGCGCCGAGCGAGACGGCCGCGTCGACCGAGCCGTCGGGCACCCGGAAGACCCGGGCTTCTCCCAGGGACGGCGCGATCACCTCGGCGATCTTGTCGCCCTGGCTCACCCCGACCGCCACCGCCACCCGGCCCGAGGTGGCGACCCGGCTGTCGGACAGCAGCACACCGAGTTGCGCGATCGCGCCCCGCCGTACCTCCATCGTGAGGGGGGCGGGGAGCATCCTGGCCAGAATCGGCAAGAGGGTCTCCTTAGGAGGCGAGGGCCAGTGCCCCGACCGGCGGGATCTGCGCGGAGGGAGCGGCGTCCAGGGGGGGTGCATCGCGAGGCGGCGGGGTGCCGCTCCGGGCGACGCCATGGGGCGGGGATCGACCGGAGGGACACTAGTAGCGGCACGCGATCTCGCGAGCCTTGGACAGATCGTCGTGGTTGTCCACCTCGACCCAGTCGACCTTGCCGATCGGAGCGACGGAGATCTTCTCGCCCCGGTTGACCATCTCCTGGTAGCCGTCCTCGTAGTAGAGCTGCGGGTCGCGCTCGAACGTCGCGCGCAGCGCGTCGGCGAGCCGCTCGGCGGCGCCCGGACGGATCAGCGTGGCGCCGATGTACTCGCCGTACGCCTCGGCCGGGTCCATCAGCTTGGTGATGCGCTTGAGGCTGCCGCCGTCGAGGGTGACCTTCATCTCCTCGTCGGCCAGCGACTTCACGTCGTCCACCGCGAGGAGGACGTCACTGGTGTCGTCGGCGGACAGCAGGGTCTCCTCGACCGAGACAGGGTGCACGGTGTCGCCGTTCACCAGCAGCGCGCCCTGGGCGAAGTGGTCGCGCGCGCACCACAGCGAGTAGGCGTTGTTCCACTCCTCCGCCTTGTCGTTGTGCACGAGCGTCAGCTTCACGCCGTAACGGCGCTCCAGGTCCGCCTGACGCTCGTGTACGGCCTGCGCCTGGTATCCGACGATGACGACGACGTCACGCAGGTCCACCGCGGCGAGATTGCGCAGCGCAATGTCGAGGATCGTGGTCTCGCCGTCGACCGGCACGAGCGCCTTGGGCAGCGTGTCGGTGTACGGCCGCAGGCGGCGTCCGGCTCCGGCGGCCAGCACCATTCCCAGCAACGTGCACTCCTAGAGGTCGATCGACTGACAGTAACCCCAAAGATTAGTTGCCTTTGTGCCGTGATCGTGTAATCCGTACGTGGTCGGGGGTTCATCACGGGCCGGCGCGGTCACTCGGGGGTCAGTCTCCGGCGCCGAGATCGGCGGCCTCGACGCCGGAACGCGGCGCCGCCAGCCAGCAGGTCAGGCTCTCCCAGCAGAACAGGCCCCACAGGTAAAGGCCGAGCAGCGCGAACATCGCGGTGACCAGGTCGACGGCGCCGCCGATCGCCACGGCCAGCATCCGCCCGTCCCAGCCCAGCCCGGCCACCGGCAACCACGAGGGCGGGTAGACGTGCTGCCGCACCCGGTAGACCGTGTCGTAGTGGTGGAACACGATCGCGCCGAGCAGCGCGAAGATCAGCAGAGGTGGGACGCCGTGCGCGAAGCCCACGCAGGCGATGAGGCCGTACTCGGTGAGCCGCAGGATCGGCGGGACCATCCAGTCGAGCCGCCCGTCGTGCCGGTGCGAGCTGCCCGGCCCGGCGAGCAGCAGGGCCACCGCCGGACCGAAGACCGCCAGGCCGTCGCTGCCCGCGACGCCGACGAGGAGCAGCACCCCGGTGACGAAGGCCCCCGCGACGGCGGGCGGCAGCGGCGGGAGCTGTCCCGCCACCAGCATGCCCATCGCGCGGGACAGGGCCCCGTCGTCCCGGTACGCGACGACCGAGCTGCGCGGCACCGGCGTCATGTGCACGGAGATCATGCCCGCGCCCTCCGTCATGTGAGAGACCTGCCGATCCGCCCGGCGAGGGTGTAGGTGAGCGCGGCCGCGCCCCAGGCGAGCAGGGCGAGGAAGGTCACCCTGGCGTTGAACACGGCGGCGGTGACCGCGATGAGGGCCATCCGCTCACCGATCGGCAGCACGATGACCTTCTTCGCCCACCGGGTCACGGCGCCGAGGTCGAGCCGCCGGGACAGGCCGACCATCCGGCTCGCGACCGTGCCGCCGGTGCCGCCGGGGGCGCCGAACTCGCCGCCGCGACCGCCCGCGAAGCCGCCCTTGAACGGGCCACTCGTCGCGTCGTCCAGGCGGGGCAACTCCGAGGCGACGGAGAGCGGGAGCGGCGGGCGGTTCCCGGCGGCGCCGTCCTTCGCGGCGTCCGCCACGGCGCCCGCGTACGAGAAGTCGATCATATGCCGGATGGCCTGCAGCAACATGGCGGCGACCGCGAGCGCCCAGATGCCGCCCGGCCCGGTCGCCCCGCCCTGCGTGGTCCCGGCGTAGCCGATGGCGAGGCCGGCGTACACGAGGTATTCCTTCACCCTGTCGAAGGTGGCGTCGAGCCAGGCGCCGAGCGGCGAGAAGCCGCGGGTGTAGCGGGCGAGCTGGCCGTCCACGCAGTCCAGCGCGAACGACAGGTAGAGCGCCACGGCGCCGGCGATCTGGGCGGTCCGCTCCCCCGCCGAGAACCAGATCGCGGCGATGACGGCCAGGCCGACCGAGACGCCGGTGACCGCGTTGGGCGTCATGCGCAGCCGCGCGGCCAGCCGTACGAGATGGGGGGACCACGTGCTCACGCAGAAGGTGGCGAACAGGCCGTCGTCGGACTTGACCGCGGCCCGCAATCTCGCCCCGGTCTCGTCCACGTCGGCCAGCCGGCGTATCGCCTCCTCGGCCGCGGGCCGGCTCCCGACCCGCTCGCAGCGCAGCCCGCCGAGCGGGGCGGCGCGTACGGGCACCCCCGCGCGGACCAGGCCGGCGAGCAGCAGGCCGGCCACCTCGGTGTCGCTCACGCGCCCGAGCCTGCGGTTCTGGGCGAGGTCGGCGAGCTCCTCGGCCACGTCGGCGAGGCTCGCCAGATGGGCCTCGCCCACCTGGAGGACGCCGCGGAAGGTGGCGTCCGGCGACTCGACCCGATGGAAGGAGTTGCCCGCCGCCGCGATCTGTCCGCGCTCGGTCCGCACCGGAGGGAGCAGCGGGGTGGCGGCGCCGGGCGCGACCAGCGCGCCGGAACCGCGCGAGGGATGGTCGAGCAGTACGGCCAGGGCCTCGGTGTGGGCCACGAGATCGCCGTGGAGCACGGCCACGGGGCAGGTGGAGGCGCGGGCCACCTTGGCGACGGCACGCAGGTCGTCGGCGAGCCCGCCACCGGTGTCCTCGGCCCGGATCACGACCTGGACGTCACGGACGGACAGCGTCCGGAGCTGGCCGGTGACACGTTCGAGGAGGCTCGTCCTGCCGCAGACCAGACCGGCCGCGGGTGTCGTCGCGAAGACCACGGCGACGGCGCCGGGTGTGGTGCCCGGGGTCCCCCGGGCCGCTTCTGCCCCCATGGTCTCCCGCTCCACTTCGATCACTGCCGTGTCCACACCGCAACGTAACTGAGCGATCACTAGGTGGCAATGCCATTCGGCAGCGGTTCGTGAACGGCCTGCGGGTATGGTCAGTGCGGGGAGGCATCATGATCGCGAAATCGCGTCTGCGCACGGTCGGCGTCGTACTGGCCGGCGGAGTCGGCCAGCGGGTGGGACTGAACACCCCCAAGCAACTGCTGAAGATCGCTGGCAGGACCATTCTGGAGCACACGCTCGGCGTGTTCGACGGCCATCCGGAGATCGACGAGGTCATCGTGCTGATGACCCCCGGTTTCACCGACGAGGTCGCCTCCCTGGTCGAGCGGAACGGCTACACCAAGGTCACCCAGATCCTCGAAGGCGGCGCCAGCCGCACCGAGACCACGTGGCGCGCCCTCCAGGCGCTGGGCGACGAGGAGTGCGACGTGCTGCTGCACGACGCGGTCCGGCCCCTCGTGGAGCCGCGCATCATCAGCGACTGCGTCGCCGCGCTCAGCCGCTACGAAGCGGTGGACGTGGCCATCCCCTCGTCGGACACCGTCGTCGTGGCCGTCCCCGGGCCGCGCGGCGAGATCATCCGCGACATCCCGGACCGTTCGCGGCTCCGGCGCGGCCAGACCCCGCAGTGTTTCCGGCTGTCGGTCATCCGGGCGGCGTACCGGCGGGCCTTCGCCGACCCCGACTTCGACAAGCTTCCCGCGACGGACGACTGCGGGGTCGTCCTGCGCTACCTCCCCGACGTGCCGATCTACCTGGTGCCGGGCAGCGAGCACAACATGAAGGTCACCCACCCCGTCGACGTGTTCATCGCGGACAAGCTGTTCCAGCTCGCCGAGAGCACCGCGCCCGCGCTGACCGAGGACGGCTACCACGAGGCGCTGCGCGGGAGGAGCCTCGTGGTCTTCGGCGGCAGCTACGGCATCGGCGCCGACATCGTGAAGCTCGCCCGGGGCTACGGCGCGACCGTGCACTCCTTCTCCCGGACCGCGGGCGGCGTACGCGTGCAGGACGCCTCCGCCGTCGAGGACGCGCTCGCCGGGGTGTACGCGGAGACCGGCCGCATCGACTACGTGGTGAACACGGCGGCCGTCCTGCACATGGGCAAGCTCGGCGAGGCCGACCACACCACCATCGAGGAGACCGTCGGCGTCAACTATCTCGGTCCGGTCAACATCGCCCGCGCGTCGCTCAAGTACCTGGCGGAGACCAGGGGGCAGCTCCTCCTCTACACCTCCTCGTCGTACACGCGGGGCCGAGCGGACTACAGCCTCTACTCCTCGACCAAGGCGGCGGTCGTCAACCTCACCCAGGCGCTCGCCGACGAGTGGGCGGACCAGGGCGTACGGGTGAACTGCGTCAACCCGGAGCGCACCGCCACGCCGATGCGGCTGCGGGCCTTCGGTGACGAACCGGCGGGAACGCTGCTCTCTTCGGCCGCCGTCGCCCGTACCAGCATCGACGTGCTCATCTCCCGCCTCACCGGACACGTCGTGGACGTGCGGCTGACCAGGTGAGTGGGTAGGCAGCCATGCATGGGGGGATCGTTCAGGGGGAGAAACGCCCTGCTCATCGGGGTCGTGCTCGCGTCGTATCCGGCAATGGTGGGGGCCGCGCTGTACCCCCTTCCGTGGGTGTTCGTGGTCCTGGTGCCGGTGTCGTACGCCGCGGAGCTGGCCCTGCCGCGGCGGGCGGCCGAACGGCTCGGCCGGCTCCAGCTCGCGGCCACGCCGCGCTTCCTGATGCGCGAGATGGCGGCCGTGCTGCTGCTCGCCAGGACCGCGGGAGCCGAGTCGCCGTGGTTCGCCCTCCTCGCGGGCGGCCTGTTCCTGTTCCACTGGCTGCGTGCCGTCCAGAGCGCGCTGGCCACCTATCTGAACCGGTGCCACAACCTGAAGCCGGTCGACACCAGGAACATCGACGTCACGTTCCCTCCCGCGCCGCCTGAGACGCTCGTCAACTGGCGCGGCGCGCGCCTGCTCTACCTGGACGTGCTGCCCGTGGCGACGGCCGCGTTCGGCGCCCTGGCCGGCATGGACTGGCTCGGCGCGGCCGGTGTGGGGGCGGCGCTCGGACTGGAGACCGCCGCCCTGTTCGCCTTGTATCTCCACGTGGTGCGCGCCGCCCCGCTGGCCGACCGGCGGCGGGTCATCGCGACGGTGGACGACGAGGTACGCGCCTACCGCCCCGAGGTGCTGCTCTACTTCTCCGGCCCGGCCGACTCGGCGTACCAGGCGACCATGTGGCTGGGCACGCTGGAGCGGATCGGCAGCCGGGTGCTGATCGTGCTGCGGGAGCGCGACCTACTGACCGCGCTGGGCCGCACGACCCTTCCGGTGCTGTGCATCCCCTCGGCCGTCGACATGATGAACTTCCGCGGCCTGGACACCGCGCGGGTCGCCCTGTTCGCGTCCAACGTCGGCAACAACATCCACATGCTCCGGATGCCCGGCGTCACCAGCGTCTTCATCGGGCACGGCGACAGCGACAAGGAGGCGTCCTTCAACCCGTTCACGAAGGTGTACGACGAGGTCTGGGTCGCCGGTCCCGCCGGGCGGGACCGCTATCGCCGCGCGCAGGTGGGGGTGCGGGACGAGGTCGTCGTGGAGGTCGGCCGGCCCCAGCTCCACGGGGTGCGGGCGAGCGGTCCCGGCCTGCCCTACCCGAGCGTCCTGTACGCACCGACCTGGGAGGGGTGGACGGACGATCTGTTCCACACCTCGGTCGTCGCGATGGGCCCCACCCTGGTCCGGAAGCTGCTCGCCCTCGGAGTGCGGGTGATCTACAAGCCGCACCCGCTCACCGGCCACCGTTCCGCGCTCGCGCGCGAGGCGCACGCCGCGATCATGCGGCTGCTGCGCGAGGCCGAGCAGGGGGCGGCGGCCCCGCCGCACCTTGCGGTGACGGGGGACGAGCCGCACCTGTACGAATGCTTCAACCAGGCCGACCTGCTGATCAGCGACATCTCCAGCGTGATCGCCGACTTCCTCGCCGGCGGCAAGCCGTACGCGGTCACGAACGTCGCCGGGCTGCCCGCGCACGAGTTCCGGGAGCGCTATCCGACCGCCGCGGCGGCGTACCTGATCGGCCCGGACTGCGGTGAGCTGCCCGGCGTCGTGTCACGGATCCGCCCGGAGGAGGACGTCCTGGCGGGAGCGAGGCGCGAGCTGAGGGCGTACCTGCTCGGCCCCGACCACCCGGACGCGCTCACCCGGTTCGACGACGCCGTCACCGCCGCCGGCGCCCGCGCCGGAGCCGGCGCGGGCGCGGGCGACAGGGGCGACGCGGGGAAGAGCCTCGCGACGACCGGGGACGAGGTCGCCTAGTCTCCGCGGAGGTTCTGCGACAGGGCCGTCTGCCGCGCCGGGCGGGGCTTGCTGAGGCTCGGCGGACTGGTCAGGAAGCCGGTGCCCCAGGAGACGTGCATCGTGACGTAAACCAGCGGGAGCCTGAGCAACGCGGCGGCGGACAACCCGCGGCCGGTGAGCACGGAACCCGCCAGGATCGCCGCGAGATAGACCCCGGGAACGAGCAGGCCGGGCCAGAAGAACGGCGAGACGACGATGCCGAGGAGCATGGCCAGCACCGCCGCCGGCGGCGCGAGGTAGCGCAGGTTGATCGTCCCCTGGTGGGTCCGGGAGACCACGCGCCGCCAGCGACCATAGTGGAAGTACTGCTTGGCCAGCGCCCGCGCGTTCGGCCGGGGACGGTAGGACACCCGCATGCGCGGCTGGAAGAAGACCAGGCCGCCGGTCTCGCGGATGCGGTGGTTCATCTCCCAGTCCTGGGCGCGCTGGAAGTGCTCGTCGTAGCCGCCGACCCGCTCCAGCGCCTCACGGCGGAAGACGCCGAGGTAGACGGTGTCCGCGGGACCCGCCTGGCCGCCGGTGTGGAACCGGGCGTTGCCGACGCCGATCTTGGAGGTCATCGCGCACGCGACGGCCTGCTCGAACGGGGTGACGCCCTCGGCGGCCATGACGCCGCCGACGTTGTCGGCACCCGTCTGCTCGAGCGTCTCGACGGCGGTGGCGAGGTAGTCGGGCGGGAGCATCGCGTGCCCGTCCACCCTGGCGATGATCGGATTACGGGACGCGGCGATGGCCGCGTTCAGGGCGTTGGGGGTGCGACCCGTGGGGTTCGGCACGACGACGACGCGCGGATCCGCCGCGGCGATCGCGTCGGCGACCTCCTGCGTGCGGTCGCGTGACGGGCCGATGCTGAGGACGACCTCGATGGGGCCCTCATACTGCTGGGCGAGGACCTGCCGTACGGCTTCCGCCAGGTGCCGCTCCTCATTGAGCACCGGCATGATCACCGAAATCGGCGGCCAGTCGCGCGCGGGCGACGGGCTCTTTTGTGGCGAGTCGGGGAAGGGCTTCATGGCCTGGCTCACGCTACTGTACGTGGGGGCGAAGACGGCAACCGAAAGGTGACCCGCGGATGCGTGGCGACCACGAGGAGGACTCCGGCGTCCACGTAGGGGGCGACGGCAACGGCGGAGTCAGGCTCGCGGCGCAGCGGGCCAGACGCGGGCGCACCAGCCTCCGGTCGCTGATCATCTCCGGTTCGCTCTCGGGAGCGGTGCTGCTCGGCTCCGGCGCGCTGTGGGCGATTCCCAACTACGCCGCCAGCCAGATCAGGTCGGTCGACGCGGGCATCGACGCGTCGGTGCCCCAGGGCGCGATGAACATCCTCCTGGTCGGGCTGGACAAGCGCGACGACCTCACCCGGCAGCAGCAGAACCAGCTCCACCTGGGCCGCGAAGAGGGCCAGCGCACCGACACGATGATGGTGATCCACCTCTCGGAGGACCACAGGAAGGTCACGGTCGTCAGCCTTCCCCGGGACACCTGGACCGAGATCCCCGGCCAGGGCATGCACAAGATCAACTCCGCGTACCAGTACGGCGGGGCGAAGCTCGCGGTGCGCGCGGTCCAGCAGACCACCGGGCTAAAGATCAACCACTATGTCGAGGTCAACGTCCTGGGGTTCATCGACGTCGTGGAGTCGCTGGGCGGGGTCACCGTCTGCACGCCGGTGCCGATCAACGACTCGAAGACCAAGCTGAACCTCCAGCCGGGAACGCACGAGCTGAACGGCGGCGACGCGCTCGCCTACGCCCGCACCCGCGCCACGGCGCGCTCCGACCTCGACCGCATCGACCGCCAGCAGCAGGTGATCTCGGCGCTCATGCAGAAGGCCATGAGCGGGGGCACGCTGACCAACCCGGCCAAGCTCACCGGCCTGGTCAACTCCACTCTCAAGACGCTCACCGTGGACGACGCCCTCGCCAAGGACCTCGTCGGCCTGGCCGGCCAGCTCAAGGACGTCTCGACGGACGACGTGACGTTCGTGACCGTCCCCCTCGCCGACGTGAACTTCACGACGCCGACCAACGAGTCCGCCGTGCTGTGGGACAAGAAGGCCGCCCGCGAGCTGTTCCAGCGGATCGACTCCGACCAGCCGCTGAGCGGGCCGACGGCCGCGGCCTCCCCCGCCGCCTCCGGGAAGGCTGCCGCCTCCCCCAAACCCAGCCCCTCCGCCTCCGCCGCGCTGACCGTGCCGCCGGAGCGGATCGCGATCCGCGTGCTGAACGGCACGCTGATCACCGGCCTCGGCGCCAGGACCAAGACCGCGCTGATCGGGGCCGGTTTCATGGTGCCCGCCGCTCCGGGCGACACCGCCAACCGCGACTTCACCACCACCGTGGTCCGGTACGCCAAGGGCCGCGAGGACTCGGCCCGCACGGTCGCCGCCGCGATTCCCGGCTCGGAGCTGCGCGAGGCGGACGTCCAGGGCATCGAGGTCGTCGTGGGCCAGAACCACAACACGGTCAAGAAGGTGAAGGTCACCGTCACCCCCTCCGCGGCACCCACGCCCACGCCGTCCGCCAAGACCGCGACGGAGAACATCTGCAAGAAGTGATCACGTTGAAAGAGTCCGTCCACGACGAGGTATTGGATAGAAATCTCGTTCTCACCGACCGGGGGGAATTGCCGGAGCATCCCCCGAGCCAAGCGAACGTTGCCGCATGATTAGCCCGCCGATCGCGGGAGGTCGGTCGCGAGGCCGTTGAGCAGGCGTTCCAGTCCGTACTCGAACCGCTCCTCGATGTCGGCGTACGCGCGGCCGCCCTCGGTCGCCATCCTGGCGACCATGGGAAAGTCGCCGCTCGCGATGGCGGCCATCATGAACGGCGCCTGGAGGGCCGTCCACCCCTTCAGGTCGAGGCCCGTGCGGCGCAGCGCCTCGGCCTCGGCCAGCTCGCTCTGCACGAACCCGTTGACATAGGCGAAGACCGCCCCGATGAGCGTCAGCATCTCGTCGACGCCGAGGCCCAGGCCGTCCACCATGCGAAGGGACGCCTCCAGCAGCCGCAACCGGTTGGGGCTCGCCCCCTGGCGGCTCGCGGCCAGGGGCGCCAGCCACGGATGGCGCAGGACGGTCCGCCGGGCCTGCCGTGCCATCGCGCCGAGATCGGCCCGCCAGTCACCGGAGAGTGCGGTCCCCTCCGGGAGGTAGTCAGCCACCACGGCGTCGACCATCAGCTCGATCACGTCGTCCTTGCCGGAGACGTAGCGGTACAGCGACATGGTGCCCGCGCCGATCTCCGCGGCCAGCCGCCGCATCGAGATCGCCTCCAGCCCCTCCGCGTCCGCGACCCGGATCGCCGCCTCGGTCAGCGCCGCCCGGCTGAAGCTCGGCTGCGGACCCCGGGAGGGGCGCTCGGGGCGCATCCACAGATTCTCCGGCACGTTCCATCGTCCCCCATTGCGTACGCCGTACCTGGTTGAGTATGGTCGAAAAGTAAGTGAGTACGTCGTACCCAGTTTTGTGGACCGCGAGGAGCGCCCGTGGCGATTCGCCTGGCAGACGACGTGTTCCGGGCTCCCGGATTGGAGCTCTTCGACTTTCCGCCGCTGTGGTCCGGCGCCCCGTTCTGGCTGACCAAACCGGTCGTGATGGCCGTGACCGGGGCGTTCCTGCTGTGCGCGCTCGCCTGGGCTGCCTTCGCCAAGCCCACGCTGGTGCCACGGGGCATGCAGAACGCCGGAGAGATCGTCTATCTCTTCATCCGCGACCAGGTGGCGCGGCCGTTCCTCGGCAAGGACGCCGACCGCTGGATGCCGTTGCTGCTCAGCCTGTTCTGCCTGATCCTGCTGTGGAACTTCATGGGAGTGATTCCCGGGATACAGTTCCCGATCAACTCCCACATCGCGTTCCCGATCGTGTTCGCGCTCGCCGCCTACGTGATCAAGATCTATCTCGGCATCAGGCACCAGGGCCTCGTCGGCTACTTCAGGAACCTGATGTTCCCGCCGGGGCTGCCCAAGGCGCTGGCGCTCGTGCTGTACGCGCCGCTCGAACTGCTCTACACCTTCGTCACGGCGCCGTTCACCCACGCCGTACGGCTGTTCGCCAACATGTTCGCCGGGCACCTGCTCCTGGCGTTCTTCAGCGCGGCCGGTTTCTGGCTCCTGTACGAGCATCCGACCGTGGCCGGGGCGCCGGTGGGGCTGCTGAGCGTGGCCGTCGCGGTCGCCATGACCGGGTTCGAGATGTTCCTGCAGTTCCTCCAGGCGTTCCTGTTCACCATGCTCACCGCCATGTACATCGGCGGCGCCCTCCACCCCGAACACTGAACACAGAAGCGGTCGACGGACAGGTCCGATGACCGCGTCTGATTAACGGCGAATCACAGACAATGCAGTGCTTTGCCGATAGAACCAAGACGTGACTACCGGCGTCGCGGACAACGGCACCCCTGTCGCGGAGGTGTCGCCGAACGAGGTTCCCGAGTTCTCCCAGGCGGCCGCGAAGCTGACGCGTGGCCGCAACCGCGGCGCCGAACGAGGTTTCCGCCGATATCTCGACCGGGCCCCCGCGGAAGCCTGCCTGTCCGTGGCCGCGCTGTTCGCCGCCGAGGGCGACCACACCCGGGCTCTGCGCGTACTCGACCGGCTGCTCGGAGCGGACCCGGCGCACGCGAAAGCGCTGGCGTTACGGATCGACTACCTGGCCGCTGCCTCCCGCCCGTACAGCGCCTACGCCGCCGCGCGTGACGCCGCGCGCCGCAGGCCGGACGACGCGCGGTTCCACCTTCTCCAGGCGCGTTGCGCGGAAGCGCTCGGGCTGCGTACCGATGCACTGGCCGCCGCCGAACGCGGGCTGGAGTTGGCCCCCGACGACCAGGATCTGCGGCAGCGCAAGCTCGTGAACCTACTCGACCTGCGCCGGATCGATGCGGCCGCCCGCGTCACATCGGCGCAGCCGAGCCACGAACTCGCCGAGATCTACGACAGCTACCTGTATCCCGCACAGGCGCTGGCGATCCTCGGAGAGGCGGAGGACGTCGCCTCCGTACGCGCCCGAACGAAGATCCTTTCCTCGGAGGGTCGCAGGACCGAAGCCGTGAAGGAGGCACGGGCCGCCGCCGACCGCGACCCGGCCGACCCCGATCTGCGCCTCGTGCTGATCGACGTGCTGACGTGGTGCGACATGGACGAGGAGGCGCTGAGTGAGGCGCACCGCATCCTCACCGTGCACCCGGAGAACGAGGAGGCGCTCTCGGTACGCGATGCCGCGTTGCAGAAGCTCGGCCGGACCACCGCTCCGCCGGCCGACGGCTGGGACCGGTTCGTGAGCCCGGCATCCCCCTCGCCTCCACCGGAGATCCGAGCGGGAGACGGAAGAATCCGCCGATTACTCTCCCGCTGGTCTGACCGGTGGTCCGGCAGTCCGGCCAGGCGGAGCGCCGGCCTGTGGCGAGCTCATACTCCGATCTTCCAGCTGGTCGCCGCGTGGTGTGTCCTCCGGGCGGACCCCGACAACGCGGACGCCCGCGAGGTCCAGGTCTCCGCGCTGCTGCGGCTGCGGTTGCGCCGTCGCGCGCTACGGGCCGCGTATCTCGCCAGCCACCCCGGTCTGCTACTCGACGTGGCGGACGCGTTCACGAGCCGAAACGAGGCGGCCGCGATACGCGTGCTCGCGAGGATGCCTCGGTTCGTGCCCGAGCCGCCGGACCTGACCAAGAGGCGTGTCCAGGTCCTGGGCAGGCTCACCCGGCACGGCGAGGCGGAAAGGGTGGTCTCCGCACTGGTCGCCGAGTCGCCCGGCGACCCCGAAGCCCTGCTCACCGCGGCCTCCGCGGTGTCCGGCTGGGACAACGACGACCTCGCCGCCCGCTACGCCAGGGAGGCCGTCGCCCTGGATCCGTCGTATCCTGCGGCGCACCGGGCTCTCATCCGCTACCTGATCTGGGCGCACCGGCCGGACGAGGCCCTGGAAGCGTCCCGTGCCGCCATCATGGCGGCGCCGGAGAGCGTCGATTTGTGGGGCCAGTTACTCCAGTCGGTCCCGGACGCCGAAGCCGCAGAGGTGATCGAGGACGCGCTGTCCGCGTTCCCTGCCGAGCGGCACGTCGAGGTCCTGACCGCGATGTCGGGTGAGCTGACCAGTGACGTACGCGCGTACGAGTGCCTGACCCGCGCACTCGCCCTTGATGCCGGCGACCACGAGGCGATCATCGCGATGGCGCGCCTGCTCGGCTCCCTGGGAGCGTACGTGGAGGCGCGCCGGCTCCTGAGCGACCGGACCTCGGTCCATGCGTACGAAGAGATCGCCGACCTCCTCGTACGCATGGACCTGAGGGAACTCGCGCGCGAGCTGCGGGACCCCGCTCCCTCGTGGCATCCGCTCGCGCCGGTGCGCAGGGCCCGGCGGGCGATCGAGGCCGATGTCCTGCTCTCGTTCGGATACGGGGTCGAGGAGGCCTCCCACGCTCTCGACGGGATGACGGGGTTCGCGCACACCGTGGCACGGGGTCTCGTCGAGCCCCACGTTCTCGCCCTGGCCTGGCAGGTGGCGCTCACCGAGCGCGCGGAGACCTTCGTGCGCCGGGGCGCCGCGATACTCGGTGCCGTCGCGGCGTGGCTGGCCATAAGGTCCGGCACTCCGGCGATGTGGCCGTGGTCGTGGCCGGGCGACGCGGTCGCGCTGGTGACGATCGTGGTGGTCGCGGGCTTCGCCGCCCACATCCCGATTCGCCGCCTCACGAACCGGATCGCGCGCGGTGTCATGTACACCGGGGCCGTGGAGAGTGTCG
Organism: Microtetraspora glauca; assembly: GCF_040656155.1. Lineage (NCBI taxonomy): Bacteria > Bacillati > Actinomycetota > Actinomycetes > Streptosporangiales > Streptosporangiaceae > Microtetraspora > Microtetraspora glauca. Next base: position 400,978 of record NZ_JBFALK010000001.1, on the reverse strand, counting down.
CGGTGCTCGCCCCCGCCGCGCTTCTGCTGTATTCGACGCTCGGTCCGGCGACGTCCCTACTGGGTTTGTCGTTGCTGGCGGCCGAGGTGATCCTCCTCGCCCGTGCTGGAGCCGTCCTCGCCCTGAGACTCGGGCGCAATCTGCTCATGAGCAGAACCCGCCGCCGCAATCCCCGCGCGGAGATCCTCGCCCAACTCCTGTACGCCCTCAACACGATGCGCGCCGGACACGGCTACGAGGAACGGTGGCGATGCGCGGGCGGAATCGACATGGCCGCGATCAAACTGGAGAGCGCCCTCGCCAGGACGTTGCCCACCGGCGATCCGATCACCGCGGAATGGCAGGCGCGCGTGACCAGGGAGGCCGCCTACGCCCTGCGTGTCCTGAAGCGTCGGCTGCTCAGCGGCCAAGGGTCGGCAGAACACGTGAGGACCGAGTTGGGTGCGGCCGCGGTCGCCGTCGCCTCGGGCGAGTACGGGAGACTGCGCCGGATGCCGCCTCCGCCGAAGCCGGGGCGGCGTGGGTGGCGGGACTACGTCCTGCCCGTCTCCCGCGCCGTCGTCGTGATGGGCCTGCCGGTTCTGGTTGTCGTCGCCCTCCACCCCTTCATGGGCCTGACCGGGGACGCGTACCGCACCGCTCTTTGGGTGACCATCGCCTGGGCGGCCCTCTATCTTCTGCTCGCGCTCGATCCCGCTCTCCGAGAGAAGATCGAAACAGCCCGCAGCATTTTGAGTACCTCCGGCGCTCCCCCGAAGTTGGATCCCAAGAGCCAGGCCGGTGAACACAAGACCGACTGACCGGAGCAGAAGAACCGGCATTACCGAGGCCTGCCACACCGATCCGACCGGAGATTCCCCAGCTGATCGTCGACGAATTCGTGCGGATATGCTGGCCGCGTCGGGAAGGTCGGCGCCTGGCATTCTTTCCCCCCTTCGCCGGCCACAAGGAGCGACTGATGGCACTCTCGGTGGCCGCCCGTTGGTCGGGAGCAGTTCTCGCCGTTCTCCTGGTGAGCGGTTGTTCGTCACCTCAGTTGGGCGATCGTGGCGGGCAGGAGGAAGCGGCTCCTGACAAGATCAGCGACGTCGACTACGTCGAGGTCTTCCGCAACGTCGACAATTTCCCCAACATCGCTCGCATCTGCATCGAAGGCGTGGCCTTCGCCAGCACGTCGAGCGGGATACGCGGTGAGAACGGTGTCGCCAATCCAGCGCTGCTGCGCGTCCCGGAGTGGGACGCCAAATGCACGAGTCACGCGAAGCCCGGACAAGGACCCACGGTGACTTCCACACCGTCGCCCGGCTGACGCGTGCACGTCAGGCACACCGGCGGCCCGTTATGGTGTCCGGACGACGTGAGGACGGCGACGCGTCCATCACTCGTGGGCCGCGAGCGTACGAACGGCTCTCGATGAGAACGGGAGCCGGAATGACCCGGTGGCGTTCTCGGGTCTCGCGTTCGCCGAGAAGAACGAACTGATCGCCACCCGCCGATACGTCGCAGGTTACGAGATGTGACCATGACGCTCGCGCCCCGTGTCGAAAAAGGTGTCGAGATACTCCTCCGGGTCGAGATCACTGTCTCGCAGGAGGGAGAAGATTTCCGTTCCCGAGCCGATCGTTTCATTGTCCAGGTAATACGCCTGCGCCAGGCCAAGATATTCGAACGGACGGTCGTCGACATATTCTTCGGCCTCACGCTCCGCCATGGCCATGGCCTCGTCGAACGAATCGGCCCTCCACAGGGTGAGGCGTTCCTCGTAGGTATCGTACGGCTGACGCCACCTGAAGATGCAGCGGACCGCATACCAACCCGTTTCGGGCGTCTCGTTCATGACGCAAGAATGCCAGACGCTGCCATCCACCTCAACGGAGGTTGACGCACCCGTCGCCGCCGTCATTGTTTTCCCGGCCAATATATGCGCGCACTGACCTGTCCGGTCGAATTCTTGTCCGCCCATTTGGCAGGAACTTCACCACTGCTCGTTACGATGGTGGCCGCCGAGTAGTAGCCCGCCCGAGGCGGATTCTCCGCGAACGGCCCGCATCTCTGATATCCGTCGCCGAGCTTGATGAGGCACTTGTGCGGCTCCCCCTTCGCGTTCTCCGCGTCCCTCCACCACGCCCACACGACGACTTCATTGGGATCATCCGGACTACCCGGTTCGACGTCGACATAGATCTCGAGGCTGTCGCCTTCCCTGCGAATGCAGGGGTTCACGAGCGCCCCTTCGATCAAAAGGTTGTCCCTGCCTCGGCATGCCGTCGGGGTGCCCGGTTTCGGATTCCCCGGAGCGGCGGAAGGAGTATCCGCTCCCTCCCCGGAAGGCCGCCCTTTGCCACCGGCACACTCGTCGACGACACGGCAGTAGACATCGACCGCCATCGTGCGGATTCCGAAGACGTCGTTGAACAGCGCCAACACGCCGATTATCACGCTCAGGGTGGTCGCGGTGGGCAACCATCTCCGGCGACGGCGAACCGCTTCCCGATTACCCACTCCCTGCCCTCCGCGAATCTCCGCAATATGCTTCGCTCACGTACGGAACGGGTACAAGTCAGAGGAAGTTCCCGGTTCGTTCAGCAGCGGCTCCGTCTGGGCGAAGCCCCGGAGCGAGACGCCGCATTATTGCGATACGGGCTTACCGAAAATACATAACGCCGCTCGTGTTCCTCGTTGTAAGTCAGCGGCCAGAACCGGCTTCTTACGAAACCATGACACCGCGTCCGCCCCTCTGGCCGGACGCGGCGGGGACGGAGACCGTCTAGGCGATGGAGCCGCTCCAGCGGTTGGCGGCGTCCCGGTAGACCGCCGGCGGCCGGGCCCTCATGACTTCTCGTCACACCCCCTACGCCGGGCCTGGCGCTGGCCTCTCGAACCGTCACGCTCGATCCATCAGGGACGACACCGCACGATCCGTCTCTTTGTCGTTACGATGCGAGAAAGCTTCAGATTGCGAGGTAAGAGTGTCGGTCGGACAGAGTTCGCAGAGGCCGAGGCGAGACCTACGGCTGTACGGGTGGATGCTCGTGCTGGCGGCGGTGGTCCTTCTCGCGGATCAGTCCTCCAAGTTCTGGGCGACCTCGGCGCTCTCGGACGGCGAGCGGATCACGGTCATCCCGAACCTGATCCGGCTGCAACTGCTGTACAACCCCGGTGCCGCGTTCTCGATCGGCGTGGGCGCGACGTGGGTGTTCGCCCTGGCGGCGGCTGTCGCGGTCGTCGGTTTGCTGTACGTCGGGCGGCGGCTGCGCTCGCCCGCCTGGACCGTCGTGCTGGGCGCGCTGCTGGGTGGCGCCACGTCCCACCTGCTTGACCGCCTCTTTCGCGCACCCGGCTTCGCCCAGGGGCATGTCGTCGACTTCATCGACTACGGCGGCCTGTTCATCGGCAACGTCGCCGATATCGCTCTCACCGGGAGTTGCGTCCTGCTCGTGCTGCTCAGCCTGCGTGGCGTCCCCCTTGGGGATGCCACCGACAATGCGCATCCTGGCTCATAGCCGGACGCTCCATGCCGTCGTCGTGAGCAGGTCCGGACTCGCCAGGGCAAGGGGGTCTTCGACGTACTCCCCTATAGCGGGCACAATGCCACTGACGGCCACTTCATCCCCTTTGTATTGAACTGAGGGAAATGGAAGGGAGTGGGCCGGCGTCTAGATCGCCGCGCACCATCTCCTTGAACGTCAATCCTCTCCTTCCACGATTGGGTCACCGGCCAGGTTCTTCCGTCTCAATACGACATCGCGCACTACTGCGTACCATTTTCCTATGCTTGCAGAAATCGTGATTTTTGCAGTGGTACTGGGCGTACCCGCGGCGTTCGTGTGCGGTTCCGTATTTTTCGCGGCGAGCTCAGCCCCTCGTGGCCGATACGGCCACATGCGTGGACATCACCTGGTCTTGGGGGCGGCCCTGTCAGCGGCCGGCATCCTGGTGACGGCGCTCACGGCGTGGTCCACGCATGAAGACCAGCACTATGACGACTTCGGGTCAGCGATGACCCTTCTGGCAGGCATGATGGGCGGAGCGCTGTTGATCCTCGGATCAGGCCCCTTAACCCCATGGCTGCTGGGAGTGCTCGGTCGAAACACCGTACGACTGCCGTCAGCATTTCGGCTGGCAGCCCGTCATATGGCCGACAAACGCGCCCGAACCGCACCTGCAGTGGCGACGACAATGAGTACGACCGCCGTCGCAATCGCGGTGATGATCACCTCGGTTGCCGTGGCGGCGCAGAACAGGGCGAACTATCAACCCGAGGCCCGGTACGGCGCGCTCGTCGTGGAGGGGTTCTCCGCAGACCAGGCGGCCGCTGTGCGGGCGGCCATCCAGCACGAATTATCCGGCTTATCCGGTGCGTCCATCGCACAGAACAATGGTCAACGTGAGCCCGGCTACCTCGATGTGGGGACTTCCGAATATGCCATGTGGATGGAGGCCCACATCGGCGACCAGGCACTGCTCCGCTACCTCACCGGAGATCCGTCGACTCCCTACGACGAGGGCACAGCCGTGGTGGTCACAGCAGATGACGAAGAAGCCGACTCGGCGCGGATCACGTACAGCTTCGCCGGAACCGATCCCTCGCCATCCGTCAAAACCATCCCGGCGATCACCGTCAGACCCACCGATCCGCGGGTGGGCGGAGTCTTCATCCCCGCGAAGGTCGTGCAGGATCTCGGATTCCACCTGGAGCCGACGCAGTTGATCATTGACCCTTCGTTTCATCGAACCTCGGCGATCGAGCAGGAGCGGCTCGACCGCCGGCTGGGCGACACCGCCGTCACCTACCTTGAGCGGGGATTCCAGGCTCCGCCAGGCTGGCTGTACTTCGTCGCGGTGATGGTCCTCATCGCCCTCGCCGGCGCACTGACCACGATCCGCTCAGCCGGTTCGGGGCGTGTCCTGCTGCGGGTCGGCGGCGGATCGACCGCGACCCTACGGTTCTTCGTCGCCTGCCGAGCGGCCTTCAGCGCGGCCTGCGGAACGGCGACGGGCGCATTTGCCGGGTGTGTCATCGGCCTGCTCCTGGTGTGGCCCATGACCACCTCGATCGACTGGGACCCGGCCCCACGAGTTCCCTTCGAGACTCCGTGGGCGTCGATCGCCGCTCTGGTCGCCGGACTTCCCGTACTGGCCGCGCCGATCGCGGCCCTCGCCGGCCCCGGTTGGCTCACCCGGTCGGACCTCACGTCGACGCCCTCGGCTTCTGCCAGGCCGCGGTCGGCTCCGCCGACGTAGAGGGCGTTGCGGGCTGTCGAGTGCCTTTCCTCGCGCAGGTACGCCGCTCGACCCGGTTGACTTCCCTCCGCGAGCGCACGATCGGCTCATACATCGAGCTGAGATCGAGATATGTGTTCCCAAACGGACTGTCCAGAGCGTCGGCGCCGTAGAGTCGCACTTTTCTCACGTAAACGATCAAGTGGCGTCAATTCACCACGAAAGTCGTAGCTTAGTACTTATACTTCGCCTTATGGATCGCAGTGGCGCCAGCCGGGGGCGGCGCTCTCGAGACGGGGCACTTTCCCGCGAACCCAGCCTTCACCAACTGCGGTTGTTTTTGGTACTGGCCGAAGAACTCCATTTCGGCCGTGCGGCCCAGCGTCTGTTTCTGACACAGCCGGCGCTGAGCCAACAGATCCGGGCACTGGAGGACCGGCTGGATATCAGCCTGGTGCAGCGCTCCTCCCGTCGTGTGGATCTCACCGCCGCCGGCCGGGCTCTGGTATCCGAAGCGCGTGGCGTCGTGGCGGCCATGGACCGCTTTCGAAAGATGGCCGCCACCCGCGCTCGGCAAGTGCGGGGCCACCTGAGGATCGGCGCCATAGGCGGTGAGGCATTCATGCCTTACGTGAACGCCATCCTCACCGAACTCTCCGCCCGGCACCCTGGTATCACCGTGGAGATCCGCTCCCTGGACTTCGTCGAGCAAACCTACGTCCTGCACCACAGAGAGGTCGACGCCGCGTTCCTCCGGCCCCCTCTGCCGCCCGGGGTGCGGAGCCTGCACCTGGCGACAGGGCCCCGCGTCGCCTGTCTGCCCGCCGACGACCCGCTGGTGGCTCAGGCGCCGTTGACCTTGGCCCAGTTGTCCGACCACGTGGTGGTCGATGTCCCGATCCCGGAATTGCGGGAGTGGTGGGACTACTGGACGGTCAACCCCCGCCCCGACGGCAGGCCCGTACGCTACGGCCCCGTGGCCGGGGACATGGACGCGCTGCTGTCGGCCGTCGCCCGCGGTCAAGCCATCGCCTTCCTGCCCGCCGAGGCTCGCCACGACTACAGCCGCCGTGGTGTCGCGTACGTCGATGTCACGGATCTGCCCCTCTCCACGTCGGCCCTGGTCTGGCTCACCGACCATGACCACCCCCCTGTCGCCGCTCTGCTTCAAGCGGCACGCGCCGCGATACAGCGCGACTGAAAGACCTCGACGTCACACATGCGGCCGAAGGCGGCTCCTGACGAAACACCGTTGGCTCCCCTGGGTCGTCTCGGGCGGTGGCGCTGCTCGGCGCTCAGCGGCTTCAACATCACCCCGACGGCATGGTGGCCAGCGAGGATGCACGTGGGCACGTTTCCTCGGGTGCCGCACTCCCGCGCCAACATTTGCATTCATAACGAATAGCTTATCGATCTCACCATCTTACTTATGGCCGGAATTCTGGCACCTTTCGTAAGGGCGTGAGATTGTTCCGACAGGGCACCCGATGACGGGTTTACCAACGGAATCAAGTCGGGGAAGGAGAATATTGCTCAGCGAACTCGCCACTTTCGTCATCGCGGTTTTCCCGCCGTACTTCCAACGGCCCTTTCGCCCGTACCCGCCTCTGCGAACACCGGCGAAACCGTTCCCCAGGGCCACATCGCCCGATTACGAAGTCGCGTACACCATCGAGAACGAGGAGATTCATGTCCAGGTCGAGAGTCATGGCTGGTCTGCTGGCCGGCGTCGTCACCGTGGTCGTCGCTGCCACCGGCACGGGCCAGGCGATGGCCACGTCCGCCCCGGGACAGGAGCCGGTCTCCTCGCACGGCCTTGACGCAGCGGATGAGGCGTTGCTCCACCGGCCCGCCCGCTCGGACGAAGAATTGCGCAGGCAGATCGCGCTGCAGCTGAAGATCGCCCCCGGGGGCCGGCAAACCGCTCGCAATGAGGTTACATATGGCGATGGAACGTTCGTCGTCACCTACGCCCTTCCCCAGCAAGATGCCTCGACGGTGAGTCCGCTATCAGCAGCGGCCGTGGCCGACTGTCCGTCCGGCTGGTTCTGCTTCTACGACGGGGACAACTACGTATATCCCCGAGGGAAACTCAGTGACCGCGGCTGGCAGGACCTCGCTACATATGGCTGGAGCGACCGTATAAATTCGGTCCACAACAACACAAACACATTGGTGCAATTCATCCAGCACTTGGACTACGGCGATCCCGCGAACGGTCACAGCTATGACTACAACATCTTCGGGGTTTCGGCTGGAAGTCAGATTTCCCATGTGAGCCCTTCCAACGCGGCGGACCACGTGTACCGGTACTGATCGCTCGGCGGCGCACCGGCGCACGCGGGTCGACGTCACAGGGCCAGGCGGCCACACGCAAACCACGCCACGTGTCCGGCGGCCTGGTCGGCGCTGCGGCGGGCACGGGGGGCGGCCTGCCGGCAGGAATTCCGCAGTAGCGGGGGTGACCGGTCGACGCCGCAGTGCCGGCACGAGCACCTCCGTGATCGCTCCGGCCACGCCCTCACCCGGGCGTGGCCGGTTCTCGCCTTCTGATTGCAGGTTCGTGAGCGCTAAGCGGTTCTGCCAAAGCAGCCAGCGATGCGCTCATCGTCGGCTGTGGATCCGGAAGACCGGATACCGGCGCGCGATCTCCTCGAACTCCGACAGCGGTGCCCGCCGGTCGACGGGGATGTGGGGCCGCGCGCCAGGAGCGACGGCGAGATAGCGACGGAGCACGGGGGCTCGTCGCTCCACCGGAATCTCTTCCAGCGTGACCTCCTCGCGGCCACGCCGGTGCAGGATGGCGTGTCCATCTGCGGCGCGGACGTTGCGCACCCAGTTCGCATTCGGTCCGAGCATCGACACCAGGAAGCGCTCCCCGTTATGGTCCGCGACGGCGACCGGCACCGATATCGGCCGTCCTGTGCTCCTCCCGGCCACCTCCAAGGTGACCGCGTTTCGCGGGAAGAAGACTCCCGATGCGTACAGCAGCGCGTCAACGCGGTTCATCGCCCGCATGAACGCCCCCGGCCGACCACCTTCGTACAGCTTGCGCTTGAGCCCACCGAAGTACCCGGCCAACGACTGGATGATCCGGTTCATTGCGACCCTCGGGGAGCGGTCGCGGTGAGCGATTCCCTTGCGATGACGTCCTGGTTCAGCCGACGATCCACCGCATGCGGCGGTCGCCCGTCTCTTGCTTTGACGGCGACGGGCTGCCGGTTCAGCCGGCACAACAGCCGATATCTCGGAAGGGTCATGACTCCGGGTTTCTGCGAGCGCCGTTCGCGGGTGGGCCTGAGGTCACGCATTCGGTCACGCCTGCGATGTCGGCTGCGATCTCCTCCACAGCAGCGCGACCGCCAGGAGTCCTGCCAGGCACGGCAGCATCCCGACCCAACCGAGCAATGGCGGCAGGCCGGTGTCCCCAGAGGTGTCCCTCACGAGCAGGTCGAACAGGGCGATGCCCAGGCCGAGCGCGAACACGAGGGTCACGACGCCGCGGGCCCACCGCTTGCCCGTCCTGGCCGCCCAGATGGCGCAGAACCAACAAATGATGCCGAGTGCCCCGACAACTGACAGGCAGACAAGCCACGTCATGACGGCGGTGTCGATGCGCCCCTGCGGGAAGGTGGGATAGCCGGCCCGGATGTGGCCGGCCAGCACGTTGCCGGTGGCGAGGTCGATCCACGGGACGATCATCGCGACGACGGTGAGCCCGAGGCCCGCGTACATCGCGCCGATGGCTGATTGCGCATGTCGGGTCTTTGTCATCGAACTGTCTCCTTCGAAGTCGACCGCATATGCCGGGCGAATCTCGCGAAATCAGGTGCTCGCGCCGTCGCTCTGCCCGTGACGGTGGACTGGTCAGGCGCAGGATCGTTGATGTGATACCTACACCGTAAGTATTACCTACGGTGGAGAATATAGACCTACGATGTAGGTTGAGCAAGGCGCGGAGAGGGTGACGAGTGGCGAAACGTACGCAGGGCAAACCGGTCGGACTGAGCCGCCAGCGGATTGCCGCCGCGGCAGTGGATCTCGTCGATCGCCAGGGTCTGGAATCATTCGGGGTGCGGCGCCTGGCGTCCGAGCTCGGCGTCGATCCGATGTCGATCTACAACCACATCAAGGGCAAGGCCGCACTGCTGGACGCCGTCTCCGAAGCCGTCCTGACAGAGGTCTCGGCCACCTCCGCGCAGTGGCCGGACGACTGGACGGCCATCGCGCGCACGATGGCCCGTGGATATCGGGACATGGCGATGCGCCATCCCCGAATCTTTCCGTTGCTGGCGACCCGAGCGCAGACCTCAGCGGTGGCCCTGGAGACGCTCGAGCGGCTGACTGCGGCGATGCGTCGCGCCGGGATCCCCGACCAGACGATCGCGGACACCCCCCTGGTTCTCTTTGGATTCCTCAACGGGTACCTGCTCGCCACCGTGAGCGCGGATCCCGGTGGGACCGGTGACCCCGCAACGGGCGCGGCCCCACCGGCGTTCGATCCGACCCTGTATCCGACCCTGTCCGCCCTGGCTCCCCTGCAAGCGGGGTTCGGTGGTGAGGCCGAGTTCGAGCGGATGCTGGAAACGGTCGTGGTCGGCATCGCCGAGGGTGCGACCAGGCCGCAGGCGGCGCGTTCAGGGCGAGGGTCCCGGGGCGCCACGGCCGCAAGGCCTACAAGCGACGGAACAGTGATCGTTTAGCGTCGGATCAGGAAACAGCGAACCCCGCCTCCCAAGAGTGAGAGGCGGGGTTTCCGCACTTCAAGGGGTTACTTCAAGAGCTGGCGGGCCATGACCATGCGCTGGATCTGGTTGGTGCCCTCATAGATCTGGGTGTTCTCCGATGCGCTCTTGGGCCACCTGCGATAGCTGCTGGATCGTGCCGTTGACCAGGGCATACGCTTGCCGGGACCTTCCATCGGTTGCCGCCGGTTTTGATGCTCCCACGGAACAGTCCAAGACCAGGAGGTGTCCGGCGACGCTGCCCAGCAAGGGTTCTCGCCTCATCACTGTGAGTGATGTGGCTTACCGCGCGCCCGCACCCGACCGCTTGACATTGGGCGACCGGCCTGGCATCTCTTCTGGTCGCCGACGGACAGTTGGCCGTCCGGCACCAGCTCTCAAGGCGATGATCCTAGATCACCCGGCCAGATCGCCAGCCGCTTCGTCTGCCCTGTCTCCATGGTCATTCCGTGTGTCAGACTGTGGTAACCCGATCCCCCTGCGAGGCTCTGTGAAAGAGATCGTCATTGCGTTGATCGCGTTATTCGGCACACTGGCCGCCGCTGGAATCGGCCTTCTCTCAACGCGCAGGAGCTACAAGCTGGAGCGGGAGAAGCTGGCGCTCAATACCCCTGCGGCTGCCAGGGTCGTTCCGCCAGGACGCGCCAAGCGACTGCGGGCCGCTCGCGGCCGGGTAGACGGATTGCGCAAGCGCATTATCGACGACCTCGGCAGCTTCAGAATCCTGACGATATCGAAGCCGCTGAAGCTGGAGAAGATCTATATCCAGGTCCGCGTGCACGAGCAGGAAGCGCTGCGCTACGAGCGGGATGACGAACTCAACAAGGCCGCCAAGGGCGATCCAGCGGATCTCATGCGTCTCACCATGGCACGCCGCCAACAGCGTTCCGGCGAGGTCATGTCCCCCGAGGAGGCGCTTGACAAGTACCGCCGTGTTGTGGTGCTCGGCGACCCGGGAGCGGGGAAAACGACGATGCTCCGCCATCTGGCGCTGCTGGCCGCTCGCGAAGACCTCAGGATCGAGGACAGCCTGCCAATCTTCGTGGAACTCCGGCACGCCGCGGGGACGGCCGAACCCAACATTCTCTCCTACGCAGCCAAGCTCTGGCATGACCAGTACGACTTCGCCAACGCGGCCGAGTTCCTCGACGCCGAACTGGCCGCCGGGCGCGGGATCCTTCTGCTCGACGGCCTCGACGAGGTGCAGAGCGGGCCCGACGCCGAGACAGCCCAACAAGGCCACGATCGCATCGTGACCGAGATCGACAGGCTTGCCAGCCGCTATCCCGAAGCGCTCATCGCCGTCACCTGCCGCAAGGCGAGCTGGCGCGGGCAGTTGGCCAGGTTCCGCACGCTAGACGTCCTGGACTTCAACTTCGAACAGATTGACGAGTTCATCGGCAACTGGTTCGACAGCGACGAGCAGCGGGCCGAGGGACTGCGCGCGGCGCTGGCCGTCAACACCCGCATCCTCACGCTCAGCGCCAATCCGCTCCTGTTGTCCCTCATCGCGATCGTCTATGCCAGCGAGCTGGAGCTTCCCGAGAGGCGCGCCGAGCTCTACAAGCGCACGGTATCCGTGCTTCTCAACGAGTGGGACAGCCGCCGCGGTATCAAACGCTTCTCCCGCTTCACCAGCGATCGGAAGCGTGACCTGCTGACCGAGGTCGCGTGGTACTTCCATCAACGCGGTCTCGCTTACTTCGCCAAGGATGAGCTACTCGAGGTCATAGCGGACTTCCTGCCATCGATCGGCCTGCGCCGGGATGACGCCAAGGGCATCCTGGAAGAGATCGTCACCCAGTACGGCCTGCTCAGAGAGCAAGCCCACGACGTGTACGGGTTTCTGCATCTCACACTCCAGGAGTTCTTCGCCGCCGAGGCCATCGCCGAGGCCGGGCCTTCCACTCTTCAGGAGGTCGCCACCCGCCGCCATGACCCGTGGTGGGAGGAGGTCATCCTTCTCCTCGCCGGCAGGCTGAGGGATGCCTCCCCACTCCTGCTCGCCATCCTCGGCCGCGGTGCCACTGAAACCCTGCCCCCGGTGGGCCAACCCCTGGCCGCCGACGACGACCTGCTCCACGGCGACGTGTTCGCGTCAGGTCATTGCCTGATCGGCAACCCTCGGGTACGGCTGGCCGGACTGCGCGAGCGCATTATCGTCGAGCTGCGCGAGCTGTACGTTTCCTCCCCGTACCAGACGGTGTACCGCGAGGCCGCCAATCTGCTCGTCGAGATCGGCGGCGATGCGATGCTCGGCGAATTGACGCTTCTCATGACCGACGCCTCTCTCGATTCGGAGCGGCGGATTACCCTGCTCCAGGCGGTGACGTCGTCGAGTTTCGCGGACGTCAAAGTGCTGTCAGATCTCCTGCCTCAACTCGATGAGGGCGACGACGAGTTGGTCACCACTGTCGTGGATCACCTCGCCGGTCAGGACAGCGCGAATGCGGTGCCCATCCTTCTGGCTCGGCTGAGAAAGATGACCGCGTCCATCGATAGCGTCGGCTATGGGATTAGGGCCATCGCCGACGCCCTGCGCAAGGCGGGAGACACCGCCGCCATTCCTGAGCTTCGCGAGGCGCTGGACGCGGCACTAGCCGACGAGTACTACAACGCGGCGTCCGCACCGCTCTTCGAAGCTCTCGTCGCACTCGGCGACGTGCGCCTTGATGAGGTGGTTCCCCTGCTCCGCGAGGAATCCAAACTCCTGGACTCCACCATCGTCGACGCGATCGCCGAACTGAACGAGCAGGGCTCGGTGTCCCTGCTGGTGGCGGCAATGCTCGATCCCCGAACGCGCTCCGACATCGTCGATAACATCGCTCACCATCTACGGGAGAAACCGGGGGGCCTACCCGTCGAGGTGATGATTGAAGCGGCCCGCGACGAACGATTTGATTGGCCCGTCCGGTGGCATGTCCTGACGGTGCTCCGAAACTCGAGAGAGACCTCGGAACGCCAGATCAGAGAACTCCATGTGGATCTCAAAGTCGACTGGCGCGTTCGGCTCGCCGCCACCGCGCTGCTGGCCTGCTGGGGAGACAGGGAGGCCTTCGATCGGCTTCGCCGATCGATGAACGACGAGGCCGTTCTCCTCGATTTCCGAGTTTCCCGCTCACGATTCGGCTATCTGCGGTACGCCGGCGACCCCGATTGGTTGATCGACCAAGCATTTGCCGAGTTCGCAGAGGAATCCGAGGTCCTCCTAGAAATGGACGAACAGCTCAGCGCGGAGTTCGCCAGGAAGGCCACGGGAGACGGTGATGATTCACCACTCGAGGTGTCCGCGTCGGCGCGAAAGCTGATCGACAGGGCGTCGCCCCGCGGCTCTGAGGGGATCTCTCGCCAGTTGCTCGCACTTCTCGAGACAACACCACTAGATGGCGAATGGCCCGTGCTCAGCATGATCTGGGACCTCTCCCGGGTGATGCCCAGCTCGCTGGCCTTGGAGACGTTACGCAGACTGTCACCACTCGGATTCCCGGACGCTGCGGGCGAGGACCTCGCGAGCCTCGCCGCTCGCATCGCCTCTGTCATCGAGCCTGACAGTATCGAGTTGGCCAGGGAGCTATTCGCGATCTACCTTGCTCCACCGCGCGGATGGCAGGGAGTCGATTTGTTCGATGCGCTGGCAATCACGTCGGAGCGGACGCAGATCAGGTTCTTCGCCGATGGGCGAGTCGAGCTACCAGAGGCGGCCCACACAGAACAATGATCGTTTAGAGCTCCATTCAGCCCCGGCGGACCCCGCCTCCCGAATACGGGAAGCGGGGTTTCTGCACGTCAATGCCTACTTGAGGAGCTGGCGGGCCATGACCATGCGCTGGATCTGGGTGGTGCCCTCGTAGATCTGGGTGATCTCCGATACGCTCGGTGGCCACCTGCGGAAACCCGTCGATCAGGAGCCTGAGCAGGGATTACTGTTGCGACTGGCTCTCGTCGCTTCTCGCTGTTCTCGGCCATCCCACGGAACAGCAACGGAACAGCGCAGGAGGCTGGTCATGACGATCCCGAAGAAATATTCGCGGCTCATCACCGTCAATGGCACCTTATTCCGCTGGCGCATTCGCCATAAGGCCCTACGTACTGCTAGGGGAAGCTGGGCCTGATGACGTTCGCGGTGGGACTGGCTGGCGCTCCGGTTCGCGCATCCGTCATTGGAATCGCGGTGTGCTGCTGGTAGCTGGCAGCGCCGACAACGGCATCGACTTCCATGAAATCCGCATGTAGAGGACGCTGACTTATCGGCCTATGCGTTGAACCCGAAATAGTAGGGCGATCCTTTGGGGTAGTCGATGGCTTCAAGAAACACAGCCTCGGCATCTTGCAGCACAGACAGGTACGGCTCGAGATCCTCATCTTGATTTGCCGCGGCGAAAATCATGTCAGTCCACCTGTCCAGCCGCTTGGACCACACACTTAGGTGTTCGGGAACCCATAGAACCCAGATCGAATCGAGCCCGTCGTAACTCCCCATGTCTGGCGGGTCGCGGTGACGGTGCAGACCTTCCCGTACGCACTCGACCTCTGAAGTGTCGTGGCCCGAATCTTAGATCGTTCCTTTTGCTGGTTGCACGTGAAGGGAGAAGGGGCCGACGAGAAGTGGGGCCAGGACTGGGGGCCGACGCCCGCGTCGTCGGCGAGGAACAACCCGCTGTAGACGAGCACGCCGATGTCATTCTTCGCTTGGGCGAACAGACGTCCCCCATGCGTCCCTGGGTACGGCCCAGCGGTGGGGGTAGACGGTGACGATCTCGCTCTCGGATGCTGAGGCGACCTGCTCGCGCGTAGCGCCTCGGGCCAGAGGTAGCTCTCATCCATTCCCAGGTGTACGGCGACGGCTTACCTGTGCTTTCGGTACGGTGCGCGGCCTTTGGCGATCCACCGCTCGACCGTCTTGGGATCCACTTCGATGGCGGTCGCCAGATCGGCGATACTCACCCCACGTTCCAGAAGTGCCGCGCGTAACCGCTCGTTCGCCATCTCACCTGCCACGTTCGAGGACGTCCAGGGACCTGGCAATCGTAGACGGGACGTCTTGAACATGTCCCGTCGTGTAGTGATCTCGTCCTGCGCCCTTTCGCCGCAATCTCGGTGTCACAACGCAGCACCGCCGCGACGAAAGGAGACGTGATCATGACAAACACCACGATCAACCCGCCCGAGGAGAACCCCGGCCTGCGCGGCCCCTATGCGCCCCACGAACTTCGTCGTACTGACGTGGGAGCATGACTTCATGGCGACATCGAAACAGCCGGTGACGGTCCCGACGGACGCCAGCGTCGACGACTTCCTGGCCGCAGTCCCCGACGAACGCCGGCGGGCCGACGCGGAGCGCCTCTGCACGATTCTGCGCGAGGTGACCGGCGAGCCCGCGGTGATGTGGGGCCCGAGCATCGTCGGCTTCGGCAGCTACCGCTACACCTACGAGAGCGGGCACACGGGCGACTGGCCCCTGGCTGCCTTCTCGCCGCGCAAGCAGCAGCTCGTCGTCTACCTGGTGGGCGGGTTCGAGGAGCGGCACGCATCGGTGCTCGCCCGGCTCGGTCCACACAAAACCGGAAAGGGATGCCTCTACCTGAAACGGCTCGACGAGGTCGACGAGAGCGCGCTGCGCGAGCTCATCGACCGCACGGTGCGGGTGCATAAGGGCGTCGACCGGGCCAGCCAACGCTGACGATAACGGGGAGCCCATAACACGTTGCGCCTCCACATGATGTCCGGCTCCCACGACCGCGCCCGGAAGGCCATCGATGACCGTCTGTTCCGGCCGCGCGGCGTGTCTCACGGAACAGGGACGGAACAGTGATCGTTTAGGGCTCCCTCCCAGAGACAGCGAACCCCGCCTCCTTCACCACAGGAGACGGGGTTTCTGCACGTCAGGGGTTACTTCAAGAGCTGGCGGGCCATGACCATGCGCTGGATCTGGTTGGTGCCCTCGTAGATCTGGGTGATCTTGGCGTCGCGCATCATGCGCTCGACCGGGTACTCGCGCGTGTAGCCGTAGCCGCCGAGAAGCTGGACGGCGTCAGTGGTGATCTCCATGGCGGCGTCGGAGGCGGCGCACTTGGCCGCGCTGGAGAAGAACGTCAGGTCCTTGACCGGCGTGCCGTGCATGGCGAGCTCGGACTTCGCGGCGGCGGCGTAGGTGAGCTGCCTGGCGGCCTCCAGCTTCATCGCCATGTCGGCGATCATGAACTGGAGCCCCTGGAACTCGGCGATCGGCTTGCCGAACTGCTTGCGCTCCTTGACGTACCCGATGGCGTAGTCGAGCGCGCCCTGCGCGATGCCGAGCGCCTGGGCGGCGATCGTGACGCGGGTGTGGTCGAGGGTGGCGAGCGCGGTCTTGAAACCGGTGCCGGGCGCGCCGATCATGCGGGACTCGGGGATCCGCACGTTCTCCAGGATGACCTGCCGGGTGGGCGAGCCCTTGATGCCGAGTTTCTTCTCCTTGGCGCCGAAGGACACCCCCTCGTCGGCCTTCTCGACCACGAACGCGGAGATGCCGCGCGCGCCGGCCGACGGGTCCGTCACGGCCATGACCGTGTAGTACTCCGACACCCCGGCGTTGGTGATCCACATCTTGGTGCCGTTGAGCACGTAGTGGTCGCCGTCCTTGACCGCGCGGGTCTTCATGGCGGCCGCGTCGGAGCCGGCCTCGGGCTCGCTCAGCGCGTACGAGAACATCGCCTCGCCGCGGGCGACGGGCGGGAGGTAACGCCGCTTGAGCTCGTCGGACGCGGACAGCAGCAGCGGGACCGTGCCCAGCTTGTTGACGGCGGGGATGAGCGAGGACGAGGCACAGGCGCGCGCCACCTCCTCGATCACGATGACGGCGGCGAGCGCGTCGGCCCCGGCCCCGCCGTACTCCTCGGGAACGTGCACGGCATGGAATTCGGCGGCGACGAGGTCCTTGTAGACCTCCCACGGGAACTCCTCGTTCTCGTCCGCCTCCGCGGCACGCGGCGCGATCTTCTCGTCGGCGAGGGCCCGGATGGCCTCGCGGAGCATCTGGTGCTCCTCAGATGGCTGGTACAGCTCCGCGTCCACGGTTTATCCTCCTTTGTGGCATCTTGTGCATCACTATAAGACACTGAGTGCCAACCGAGAAGGCGCTCTTACCCGAAAGGACGGGTCACGCGTGCCGGTTCGACGTGACGTACGGCGAAGCTTGACCGCCGCCGCCCTCGACCTGTTCCTCGCCCAGGGCTTCGACGAGACGACGGTGGACCAGATCGCCGAGGCCGCGGGTGTGGCGAGGCGCACCTTCTTCCGGCACTTCCGGGTGAAGGAAGACGCCATCTTCCCCGACCACGACGCCATGCTGCGGGAGATCGTCGCGCATCTGGAGGCGGCGTCCCCGCTGGTCCCACCGCTGACGACCGTCACGGAGGCGGCGCTGATGGTCGTCGACACCTACGCCGAGGATCCGGAGACGTCGGTCAAGCGCTACGAGCTGACCCGGCGCGTCTCGTCCCTGAGGGAACACGAGATCGCGGCGACCAGCCGCTACCAGCGGGCCTTCGCGGCCTTCCTCAACGAGCGCGACGGCGCCGAGGAGCCCCGGCGGCTGCGCCACGAGGTGATCGCGGCGGCCATCGTGACCACCCACAACCACGTGCTGCGCGGCTGGCTTCGCGGCGGCGGGACGGGCGACGTGCGAACCCGGACCGCCGAGGCGCTGTCCGGCGTCCTGGCAGGCCTGGAACCCTGGCTGGACGATCACGATCGACCCGCGGACAACCAGGACGAGGTGCTGATCGTGGTGACCCGCCGCCGCACGCCCCTGTGGAAGATCGCCCAGGAGATCGAGTCCGCCAGGTGACCTCCAGATGTCCTTACAGGAAAGGGATTGTGGACATCAGGTGCGCCTACCAGCGGTCCGACCGTTGTTTGGTGAGGTGCTGACTGGGGCAGTTGACTGGCCCGATACCATGCGCACACCCCGTACAAACAGGTAGATGGGAGCATGGCCGTGCCGTACCGCCTGACAGTGCTCGGGACCGGATACCTGGGAGCCACCCATGCGGCGTGCATGGCCGAGCTGGGCTTCGAGGTGCTCGGCCTCGACGTCGATCCCGGCAAGATCGAGCGCCTCCAGCGCGGCGAACTGCCCATCCACGAACCCGGCCTTGAGGAGCTGCTCCAGCGCAACCTCGCCGCCGGCCGGCTCAGGTTCACGACCTCCTACCAGGAGGCGGCCGAGTTCGGTGACGTCCACTTCGTCTGCGTCGGCACGCCGCAGAAGAAGGGCGAGTACGCCGCGGACGTGTCCTACCTCGACGCCGTCGTGGAGTCCCTCGCCCCTTTTCTCGACCGCGAGTGCCTGGTCGTGGGCAAGTCCACCGTCCCCGTCGGCACCGCCGAGCGGCTCGCCGAGAAGCTGGTACGGCTCTCGCCCGCCGGGTCGCAGGTCGAGCTGGCGTGGAACCCCGAGTTCCTGCGTGAGGGCTTCGCCGTGCAGGACACCCTCAAGCCCGACCGGATCGTGATGGGCGTGGCCTCCGAGCGCGCCGAGAAGGTGCTGCGGGACGTCTACACGCCGCTCGGCGACATCCCGGTGGTCGTGACCGACTACCCGACGGCCGAGCTGGTCAAGTCGGCGGCGAACGCCTTCCTCGCCACCAAGATCTCTTTCATCAACGCGATGGCCGAGGTGTGCGAGGCGTCCCACGCGGACGTCAAGCAGCTCTCCCTGGCCCTGTCGTTCGACGAGCGGATCGGCGGGAAGTTCCTCAACCCCGGCCTCGGCTTCGGCGGCGGGTGCCTGCCGAAGGACATCCGGGCGTTCATGGCGCGCGCGGGGGAGCTCGGCGCCGACCAGGCGCTGACCTTCCTGCGCGAGGTCGACGCCATCAACATGCGCAGGCGGGCCCGCATGGTGGACCTCGCGCGCGGCCTCGTCGGCGGCTCGTTCCACGGCTGCACGGTGGGCGTTCTCGGCGCGGCGTTCAAGCCCAACTCCGACGACATCCGGGACTCCCCCGCTCTGGACGTGGCGGTGACGATCAGCCAGGCGGGCGGGCGGGTGACGGTGTACGACCCTGTCGCGCTCGAAAACGCGCGCCGGGCGCACCCCGGGCTCGGCTACGCGGAGAGCGCCACCGGCGCGGTCAGCGGCGCCGACGTCGTGCTGCTGCTGACCGAATGGCGGGAGTTCGTGGTGCTCGACCCCGAGGAGCTCGGTACGGCGGTGCGTACCCGGAACATCGTGGACGGCCGCAACGCGCTCGACGCCGAGACCTGGCGGGCGGCCGGATGGAACTACCGCGCACTCGGCCGCCCGTAGCCCACTTCGCGCCGCCCCGACCGGCCGGTACCGCCGATGGCCGGTACCGCCGCGATCGGGGCGGTCGTGCGTCTGCTGGCCACCGCCATCGAGGAGGGCCGGGACCTGTCCTCGATGAGCGGCGTCCTGGCCGGCACCGCCTACCGTCTGCTGCTGCCCTGACGGCGGGGCCGGCCGGCGGCTAGCTCAGATGCCGGGTGAAGAACCGGGCCGCGGCGTCCCCCGCGAACTCCGGGACGCCGGTGTGCCCGCCCATATTGGCGTGCAGCGTCTTCTCCTTGGAGCCGAAGGCGTCGAACAGGTCCAGGGCCGACTGCCGGTCGTTCCCTTCGTCGTCCCACTGCAGCAGGACGTGCAGCGGAATGGTGACCTGCCGGGCCTCCTCGAACAGGGTGCGGGGCACGAAACTCCCGGCGAACAGAACGGCGGCCGAGATGCGCGGCTCGACCACCGCCAGCCGGACGCCGATGGCGATCACTCCCCCCGAGTACCCGACCGGGCCACCGATCTCGGGCAGCGAAAGGAGGGCGTCCAGGGTGGTCTGCCATTCCGGGACCGCCTTTTCGACCAGCGGGAGGACGAGCCGGTCGACGATCTCCTCGTCGACCGGCTCGCCGGCCTCCAGCGCCCGGCGGAGGTCGGCGCGGGCCTGCTCGGCGACGGCGAAACGGGGCCGGTCACCGCCCCCGGGGAGCTCGATGGTGGCTGCGGCGAAGCCGTCCGCCCCGGAGCGCCGGGCCCGGGCCGCCAGTCGGGGGCGCATCTTGTGCAGTCCGCCGGGGTGGCCGACCAGGATCAGCGGGGCCGGTGCGGATGCGGACGCGGACGCGGGCGTCCACAGGATGCCGGGGATCTCGCCGAGGGTGAATTCGCGTTCGAGGACGCCGTCATCGAGGCGCTGTTCGGAGGTGAATCGCATGGTCGTGCCTTTCGGGAGTGCTCTTGAACGGCACTCCCGGACGACCTATCGCCCGACCGTGACCCCGGAGGGGAGCACCCATGTCGATACTGCGTTCACGGGTACCACCTCCTCGTTCTCTGGCACGGCCTCCGGAAAGGTAGCAGTGGTCGCCGTGGTCCGCCAACGGGTTTTTGCCGAGGCTCCGTGGCCGGACGCCACGGAGCCACTCGCCTAAAGGCAGGCTCCGGGGCCCGCCGCGAAGGCGGTCACGCATGGCCAGCAAGATCCATGGATTCACAGCCGCTCGCTTGACAAGTGCGGAGAAGGCGCCCCGGCGTCCCTCCGGCACACCACTCCATGCGCCGCGCCGGCCGAGGGCTGGGCTCGGCCGGCGCGGTCGGCGCCTCAGGAGAGGGAGCCCAGCTCTCTCGCCTCGGCGCGGAGCCGCTCCCCCTTGGCGTACGCCTGGGCCTTGAGGTTGGCCTGGAACTCCTCCATCCGCTCCCGCAGGGCGGGATCGGCGGCGGCGAGGATGCGTACGGCCAGCAGCCCGGCGTTGCGCGCGCCGCCGACGGCCACGGTGGCGACCGGAACCCCGGCCGGCATCTGGACGATCGACAGCAGCGAGTCCATGCCGTCGAGGTACTTCAGCGGCACCGGGACGCCGATCACCGGCAGCGGTGTGACCGACGCGAGCATCCCCGGCAGGTGCGCCGCGCCGCCGGCTCCCGCGATGATCACCTGCAGGCCGCGGGAGGCCGCATGGGTGCCGTACTCGATCATCTCGGCGGGCATCCGGTGCGCGGAGACGACGTCGGCCTCGAACGGCACGCCGAACTCCTGGAGCGCCTCGGCGGCCTGCCGCATGACCGGCCAGTCCGAGTCGCTTCCCATCACGATCCCGACGGGGGCCCCCATCTCAGACATCGATCGGTCCCCTCAGACAGTCGGCGGCGTGCCAGGCGCGGGCGCGTACCTCGTCGAGGTCGGTGCCGAGCGCGGTGACGTGCCCGATCTTCCGGCCGGGCCGTACGTCCTTGCCGTAAAAATGGATCTTGATGCCGGGGTCGTTCGCCATGACGTGCTCGTACCGGGCGAAGACGTCGGGATCGGGCCCGCCCAGCAGGTTGACCATGACGACGACGGGCGCGGTGGGCGACGGCGAGCCGAGCGGCAGGTCGAGGACGGCCCGCAGGTGCTGCTCGAACTGGGAGGTCCTGGCGCCCTCGATGGTCCAGTGACCGCTGTTGTGCGGGCGCATCGCCAGCTCGTTGACGACCAGTCCGGACGTGGTGGCGAACATCTCGACGGCGAGCAGGCCGGTCACGCCGAGCTGCTGCGCGATGCGGAGGGCGACGCGCTGCGCCGCGGCGGCGTCCTCCGCGGCCAGGCCGGGGGCCGGGGCGATCACCTCGACGCAGATGCCGTCCTTCTGCACGGTTTCGACGACGGGATAGCTGACGCCCTGCCCGTGCGGCGACCTGGCGACCAGCACGGCCAGCTCCCGCTCGAACGGTACGAACGCCTCCGCGAGCAGCGGCACACCGGAGTCGACGACCTCGCGCGCCTCGTCCGCCGACGCGCAGACCCAGACGCCCCGGCCGTCGTAGCCGCCCCGCACGGCCTTCAACACGACCGGCCAGCCGTGCTCCTCGCCGAACGCCTCGACATCGGAGAGCTCGGATACGCGCGCCCAGGCCGGGCAGGGGGCGCCGATCTCCGTCAGCCGCTCCCGCATGACCGCCTTGTCCTGCGCGTGGACCAGCGCCTCCGCCCCCGGATGTACGGAGAGGCCGTCGTCGACGAGGGCCCGGATGTGCGCGGTCGGCACGTGCTCGTGGTCGAAGGTGACCGCGTCGCAACCTTTGGCGAAGTCGCTCAGGTCTCCCAGGTCACGGTAGTCACCGATGCGGGTGTCGACGATCACGCGGGCGGCGCTCTCGTCCCGGGAGTTCGCGAGGACCCGCAGCTCGACGCCGAGCGCGATCGCCGCCTGCTGCATCATCCTGGCGAGCTGTCCCGCTCCCACGACGCCGACAACCGGGCCGACGACCGGGCCGGGGGTTTGGGGCACGTTTGGGCTGTTCACGACATGCCAGCCTACCGATCCCGCCGGACCGGGATTCCCCTGCCATGCCCTCCGCCCGGGACGTAGGCCGCGTTCCGCCGCGGAGCGAGGTCAGGATGTGGTGATGTCCGCGAGAACCCGGCGCAGCCCGACCGTGGACAGCCCGCCGCTCGCCGACACCCGGGTGGCCAGGAAGAGCAGCTCGCCGCCGGTGACGCTGCCGGTGGGCCCCTGCCCGGTGAACGCGCGTACGGCGGCCGCGCCGTACCGGGGATGGGCGAGGGACGAGCGCCCCGCGCCGGGCTTCTGGGTGAGGACGAGCCGCAGCGTGTGGAAGACCAGCGCGCCTCCGTCGGGCAGCGGCAACGCGTACGCGGGCCCTTCCAACCGGACGTCGGCGGACAGCCGGTCCCGCCGGGCTGGCGCGGGCCTCGCCGCCAACTCGCGCAGCAGGTCACGCATGGGATCACCGGACGGGAGCCGGACCCCGCTCACCCCCGCCGGGTCGGTGAGGAACGCGAGCAGCCGGGTGGGCACCAGACTGGCCCGGACCTGCGTGTCCCGGTCGGCTCCCGCGGCGACCGGCCCCTCCTCCAGCTCGGGGACCTCGCCGACGACCGGGATGGGGCCGGCGCCGAGCCGCCAGCGCCCGTCGGACCGTACGAACACGAAGTAGGCGGGCCGCGGCGCCCGGGCGAGGGCCGCGAACCAGGGCCGCTCCCCGGGATCCTCCGGCAGGTAGAACTCGACGTCCGTGTAGGCGTCCGCGGCGGGGACCGGCTGGCCCTTCCTGGCGGCCTGGCAGGCCCGGCCGGACAGCACGCTCTCCGTCCACGCCGTCAGGAACTCGATCTTCGCGCAGTCCTGGTGCTTCCAGGCGTCCCTGAGGTCGGAGAGCCCCGCGAAGGCGGCGGTGGCGTCCTCGCGCGTGGCCGCCGCCGGTCGTGAGACGGTTTCGCCGGGCCGCTCGCCGGCCGTGGCCGGGCTCCGGTCGCCGCATCCCGCCAGCAGTACGGATCCGAGGGCGACGACGGACACGACGGCGGGTGGTCGCATCAAGGGTCGGCGCGGCACGGCGGAGCCACCTTTCCAGTCACGCTTCCGGTCACGCTTTCCGGTCACGCTTTCCAGTCACGCGCCAGTACGCGCTCACGATCCCCGAACCAGTCGGGAGAGTAGTGGGTCTCACTCGCCTTAACCCGAGATAGCCGGATATTTCATGAAACTTTCTTCCGTTTCTGGGAAGACCGGCCCTCCTTCCCAGGTAGTGGAGAGGGACCGGGAGGACTGTGACCATCGGAACCCCCGGGACCGGTAGCCTGGGGAGAACGCAGTGCAGGCCGGGAAGGATCGAGCGAGTCGTGCAGCTTCTCCGAGGCGTCTACGAGCGGTTCGCCGCCATCCTCCATGAACTGATCAAGTTCGGGCTGATCGGCGCGCTCGCGTTCGTCATCGACTTCGGCGGGACCAACCTGCTCCGCTTCGTGATCGAGCTGGGGCCGCTGACCTCCAAGACCATCGCGACCGTCGTGGCGGCCACCTTCGCCTACTTCGGCAACCGCTTCTGGACGTTCCGGCATCGCGAGCAGAGCGGCGTCGCCCGCGAGTACATCCTGTTCTTCCTGCTCAACGCCGTCGGCCTGGCGATCTCGCTGGCCGTGATCGGCTTCGTGACCTACGTTCTGGGGCGGCACGACGCCCTGAGCTTCGTCATTGCGCAGATCATCGGGCTGGTGCTGGGCACGCTGTTCCGCTTCTGGTCCTACAAGAAGTGGGTGTTCCTCGCCGTGCCCGACACCCCCGCCTCGGTGGTGGATACTCAGGCCGGGCCGCTCACCACGCGGTAACGCCCGTCGTCCTCGACGTGCCGCAGGAAGATCGCGAAGATCGCCGGCCGTCGTTTGATCAGCTCCAGCCGCCCGCCGTCCGCGGCGACGATCGACCGGGCGAGCGTCAGCCCGAGCCCGGTGCCTCCCGCTCCGCTCACGTTGCGTTCGAAGACCCTGGTGCCGAGCTCCTCGGGGATGCCCGGTCCCTGGTCCGCCACCTCGATGACGACCGATTTCTCCGTGCTCGTCGTGGTAATGGTGAGCGTGCCGCCGCCGTGCTGGAGAGAGTTCTCCAGGAGGGTCGAGATGGCCTGGCTCAGCCCGCCCGTGGTGGCGAGCGCCCGCAGGCCGCGGCTGCCCACCAGCTTGAGCGAGCGCTGCGCCCGCCGGAAGGAGGGCTCCCACTCGGTGACCTGCTGGTCCAGGATCTGATCCACGTCGATCGGCTCGGCCTGGGAGTGCCGCTGCCGCCGCGCGGCGGCGAGCAGCTCGTCGATCACCGCGGTCAGCCGCTCGACCTGCACGATCGCGGCCTCGCCCTCCTCGCGGACGATCGCGGGCTCGCCCGCCGCGGCGACGATCTCCTCCAGCCGCATGTTCAGGCCGGTGAGCGGTGTGCGCAGCTGATGCGACGCGTCCGTCGCGAACTCGCGTTCCCTGCCGAGCAGCTCCGCGATGCGTACGGCACTGCGGTCCAGCACCTCGGCGACCCGGTTCAACTCGGGGATGCCGTATCTGTGCCGGCTGGGCCGGGCGTCCCCTGAGCCGAGCCGCTCCGCGATCCTGGCGAGATCCTGGAGCGGCAGCGTCAGGCGTAACGAGGTCACGATGGCGAGCCCGACCGCCACGCCGAGCGCCGCGAGGACGAGCGCGACGATGAGCACCAGTCGCGCCCGGACGCCCTGCTGGACCTGCGCGGCGTCCCGGCTGATCCGGACGTAGCCGTTCTCCGACCGCGCTTCCGCGGTCAGTTGCCGGTGCGCCGGAGGTGCCGTGCCCGCCGCGATCGGCGCGGTCCCCTGCACGAACACCTGGATGTACCGGTCGGGATAGTTCTTCTCCAGCTGCTTGGGGTCGATGGATTGCTCCTGGCTTATGGAGTACTCGACCCCGATAAGCAGCCGGGTGGCCTCGGAATGCAGCTCCTGCGAGGCCTCGTCGTGGATCAGGCGGACGACGACCACGCCCAGGGGGACCCCGAGCAGCAGTACCGCGATGACCGCGACGAGCAGCATCGAGGAGAGCAGGCGCCGACGCACGTGCTAGTCCTTTCGCCCATACGGGCCTACTCGCGCTCGAATCGGAAGCCCACTCCCCTGACGGTCGTGATGTAACGCGGCTTGGCGGCGTCGTCCCCGAGCTTCCTGCGAAGCCAGGAGATGTGCATGTCCAGGGTCTTGGTGGAACCCCACCAGTTGGTGTCCCACACCTCCCGCATGATCTGCTCGCGGGTCACCACCTTGCCCGCGTCGCGCACGAGCACGCGCAGCAGGTCGAACTCCTTTGTGGTCAGGTGAAGCTCCTTGTCCCCCATCCAGGCGCGGCGGGAGTCGGCGTCGATCCTGACGCCCTGGACCACCGGGGTCTCGGAGGTGCCGCGCCGCAGCAGCGCCCGTACACGGGCGAGCAGCTCGGCGAGGCGGAACGGTTTGGTCACATAGTCGTCGGCCCCGGCGTCGAGGCCCACGACGGTGTCGACTTCGTCGACGCGTGCGGTGAGAATCAGCACCGGTGTGCCGTGCCCTTCGGCGCGGATCCGGCGCGCGACCTCGAGGCCGTCCATCTCGGGCAGGCCAAGGTCGAGAACTATGAGGTCGACACCTCCCGACAGAGCCCTCTCCAGGGCCTGCGGGCCATCAGGGCTCACCTCTACCTGATAGCCCTCCCGGCGCAATGCGCGCGCGAGCGGCTCGGAAATCGAGGTGTCATCCTCGGCGAGAAGTACGCAGGTCATGAAGCGATCGTAGGACCTTAAGGGGTTGTTTCCCGGCCACAGCGCGCGGTTTGACTTGTCGTTGACCCATCAATTGACCTGGGCAAACACTGATAAATGGCCAATAGTCCGCACGCAAGGGTTCCAGCTTTTCGCCGTACCGCTCCACCGCCTGTACCCCGAACGGCGAATGGCGACACGCGGCGGCCACTCCTTCATCGCATGGGAAAGGGAGGCAAAAAAGAACGCCCGCCGAAAACGGCGGGCGTCAAATGTCCGGAAATTTCAGGAGGACGACGGAGGTTCGGCGTACCTCTGCAGATACAGCTTCTCCCCAAGGCTCTCGAAGAGCCCGAGCTCGGTCTCCAGGTAGTCGATGTGCTTCTCCTCGTCCTCGAGGATGTCCTCGAAGATGTTGGCCGAGGTGATGTCGCCACGCTCACGCATGAACGCGATGCCCGACTTCAGACGCTTCACCACGCCGTACTCCAGCGCCAGGTCCGCCTGCAACTGCTCCTTGACGGTCTGCCCGATGTGCAGCGTGTTCAGCTTCTGGTAGTTGGGCAGCCCCTCCAGGAAGAGGATCCGGTCGGTGAGCCGCTCGGCGTGCTTCATCTCGTCGAAGGACTCGTGCCGGGTGTACTCGGCGAGCTTGGTGTATCCCCAGTTCTCCTGCATCTTGGCGTGCAGGAAGTACTGGTTGATCGCGGTGAGCTCGGAGGTGAGCTGCTCATTGAGCAGCGCGATGATTTCTTTGTCGCCCTGCATCAGGGGCCTCTCGATCTATGCGCTGGTGACGAGGTCGTCTGATCTCTTCAGCATGGCACAGATCTTCCGCACGCAGAGAGCGCAGTCCCCTCCGGCGCCCGTCATGTCGCGCACCTGGCGAGCACTCTTGGCGCCGTCCGCGATGCAGTCGTGCACTTCGCTCTCGGTCACCGCACGACAGATGCAGACATACATGGCGGCCTCTCGGAGGGGATTAAGGTAAGGCACACCTAAGATAACCCACCAAGGTAAGGCTTGCCTAGGTGAGGCGCCCCACATCCGCCCGTGCGGGGCGCCTCGGCGCGTCGCGGCGACGCGCGGCGGCCACAGGACGCTCTAGCCGATGTTCGGCGCCTCGGCTCCGATCGTGGTCGACTCACCGTGACCGGTGTTCACGACGGTCTCCTCCGGCAGCGTCAGCAGCTTCTTCCTGATCGACTCGACGATGGTGTCGTGCGACGAGAACGACCGGCCGGTGGCACCCGGGCCGCCCTGGAAGAGCGTGTCCCCAGTGAAGACCACCCCCAGCTCGGGGGCGTACAGGCAGACCGCGCCGGGCGCGTGACCGGGCGTGTGCAGCACCCGCAGCTCCGGACCGCCGGTCTCGATGACCTGGCCGTCCTCAAGCGGCTGGTACGGCACCGCCGAGCCGTACTCCATCTCCCAGAGGACCTGGTCGGCGGGGTGGAGCAGGATCGGCGCCCCGGTGCGCTCGGAGAGCTCGGCCGCGGCGTTGATGTGGTCGTTGTGCGCGTGGGTGCAGACGATCGCCCGCAGCCGGCGCGACCCGACGGCCTCGGCGATGGCGGCGGCGTCATGGGCCGCGTCGATCACCACCACCTCGTCGTCGGAGCCGACCAGCCAGACGTTGTTGTCGACCTCCCACGTCCCGCCGTCCAGGGAGAACGTGCCCGATGTGATCAGGCGGGAGACAGTGCTCATCGATGGATCTCTTCTCGCGTAGCGGATTTCGCAGATTTCCCTGATTTCGCAGGGCTCGCAGGACTCGCCGGGTTCGCCCGCTCGGTCACCGGCTCCGTCAGAGGAGCACGACCGAGCGCAGCACCTCTCCGCGGTGCATCTTGGCGAACGCCTCCTCGACCTGGTCCAGCCCGATCGTCTCAGAGACGAACCCGTCCAGGTTGAGTCGCCCCTGCAGGTAGAGATCGATCAGCATGGGGAAGTCCCGGCTCGGCAGGCAGTCGCCGTACCAGGAGGACTTGAGCGAGCCGCCACGGCCGAACACGTCGAGCAGCGGCAGGTCGAGCCGCATCTCGGGGGTCGGCACGCCGACCAGGACGACGGTCCCGGCGAGGTCGCGGGCGTAGAACGCCTGCTCGTAGGTCTCGGGCCGGCCGACCGCGTCGATCACGACGTCCGCGCCGTGGCCGCCGGTCAGCTCGCGGATCGCCTCGACGGCGTCGGTCTCGCGGGAGTTGACCGTGTGCGTGGCCCCGAAGTCGCGAGCCCAGGCGAGCTTGCGGTCGTCCACGTCCACCGCGATGATCTTGCCCGCTCCGGCGAGGCCCGCTCCGAGGACGGCCGCGTTCCCCACACCGCCGCAGCCGATGACGGCCACGGAGTCACCGCGGGTCACACCGCCCGTGTTGATCGCGGCCCCCAGCCCGGCCATCACGCCGCACCCGAGCAGGCCGGCCACCGCCGGCTTGGCCTCGGGGTTCACCTTGGTGCACTGCCCGGCGGCGACCAGTGTCTTCTCCGCGAACGCGCCGATGCCGAGCGCCGGGCTCAGGACCGTTCCATCGGCGAGGGTCATCTTCTGCGCGGCGTTGTGCGTGTTGAAGCAGTACCACGGACGTCCGCGCAGGCAGGCCCGGCACTGGCCGCACACGGCACGCCAGTTGAGGATGACGTAGTCACCGGGGGCGACGTCGGTCACGCCGGGGCCGACCGCCTCGACCACACCGGCCGCCTCGTGTCCCAGCAGGAACGGGAAGTCGTCGTTGATCCCGCCCTCGCGGTAGTGCAGGTCGGTGTGGCAGACGCCGCAGGCCTGGACGTTCACCACGGCCTCTCCCGGACCGGGATCGGGGACGTGGACGGTCTCCAGCGTCACCGGCTCGCCCTTGCCCCTTGCGATCACACCCTGGACCTCGTACGGCATATTCGCCCCTCATCTCAGATAAACGGGAAGGTTAGAGTTTTTCATGACAGCCGGGCGCGTCAAGCGCCCGTCCCCGTGGCGGAAGAGCTACGGCGAACGACGTACGGCTGGACGAGCCCCAGGCCACGAGCCGGTCGGCGGCGGATCCGCATCACCTCGACCCCCGCCGCGCCCTCCAGCCCCTGGGCCATCTCGCTGTCGGCGAGGATCGCCCCCGGCCGCGCGATGGCGGTCAACCGGGCCGCGAGGTTGACCGTGGTGCCGAACACGTCGCCCATCACCGGAAGCACCGGGCCGTAGGAGAGGCCGATCCGTACATCGGGCCCCTCCGCGCCCCGCCCGATCGACCGCTTGAGCTCGTCGACCAGGTCGAGCGCGATCCGCGCCGCAGTCGCCGGGACCGGCGCGGTGAACAGCACCTCGTCGCCGAGGGTCTTGACGAGCCGCCCGCCGTGCGACGCGATGACGTCGGAGGTGCGCGCCTCGAACCCCTCCACCAGATCGGCCAGGGCGAACTCGTCCAGCTGCCGGGAGAACGCCGTGAACGACACCAGGTCGGCGAACCCCACGGCCAGCGACATGCGCGACGCCGCCGGCCGCTCGTCCGCGAGTTCGGCGAGGGCGAGCAGGCGGCTCGCGGTGGCGGCGAGCTGCGCCCGCCACACGTGGACCAGCGTCTGCTCGAAGTCCGGCAGGAACTCGGCCGCGATGGTCATCGATCGGGCGAGGTCCTCGTCGCTCGGCCGCGTCTGCGGGTCGAGGACCGCGCCGATCATGATCTCCGCCTGCCACTCGGCGAGCCGCGACGTCGTACGGCCGAGCGCCCGCGCCATCCGGACGATCGCCCGCTCGTCCAGAAGGCCGGTCTCCAGCATGGCCTTGATCCGGCGCAGCGCGTCGACGTCGCCGTCGTTGAACGCCACCGCGTCGTCGGCGAGCGTGGCGAAGCCCAGCGCGCGCCAGATCCGGCCGGTGACGTCCTGCGGGAGGCCCGCCGCGGCGGCCACCTCGCGACGGGTGTAGCGGGGCGGCGAGCCGAGGAACAGTCGCCGGATGTCCTCAGCGGTGGGACGCCGTGTGGCCACCTTCCCCTCCTGCCGGCCTACTTGCCGTCGATGTTCCCGTCGGAGGCATCCTCCACCAGGCGGAACAGCTCCTGGCGGACCAGCTGGATCTTCGGGATGTCCAGATAGTCGATCTCGCCCTTCTCCGAGGCCGACTCGACCCGGAGCGTCCCGCATCCGAGGATCCGCTCGATGAACTTCTGGTCCGAGCTGACACTGTTGACCTTCGCCAACGGGATGTCGTCGTCCGACTTGTTCAGGATGCCGGTGCTGATGGCGAAACGGTGCGACGTCAAGGTGTACGACGTGGTCTTCCACCGCAGGTAGGGGATAAACGTCCACAATGTCAGGGCGACGACGGCGACCACGGCCACCGCGATCCTGGCGTACCCGGAATAGGTGTAGTCGTTGGGAATGAAGTAGATCGCGGCGCTGGAGGCGGCCACGACGAGGACGAACGCGAGGAAGGGAATGATGAGCCGCTTCCAGTGAGGGTGAAACGAGTGCACGATGCGCTCGCCCTCAGTCAAATGGTGTTCAGGGAGACCCATGCGGCAAATCGTGGCACGTTCGCACCCCGCCGCGCGACGGTCACCGCCAAGGTGTCACACGGCCGGCCGTACGTGGACCACGTCACCCGCGCTCAGCGTGTGCTCCTCGCGACCCGAGCGCACGAGCAGGCAGCCGGACGCGTCCACGCCGGTGGCGACCCCGGTCAGCGTCCGGTCTCCCGGCAGCTCCACCCTGACCTCCTGCCCGACCGTCGCGCACGAGGCGAGGTACGCGGCGCGCAGGCCGCAGGCGTCCGGATCACCGCCAGCGGAGACCCACTCGCGGTAGTGCGTCTCGATCTCCCGGAGCACAGCGCGGAGCAGCGGGTCGCGGTCGACGCACGCGGCCTT
Organism: Microtetraspora glauca; assembly: GCF_040656155.1. Classification (NCBI taxonomy): domain Bacteria; kingdom Bacillati; phylum Actinomycetota; class Actinomycetes; order Streptosporangiales; family Streptosporangiaceae; genus Microtetraspora; species Microtetraspora glauca. Next base: position 370,128 of record NZ_JBFALK010000001.1, on the reverse strand, counting down.
CTCCACGACCAGCGAAGTCGCCCGCTCGACGGGCAGCTCGTCCGGCCGCAAGGAGACGTTGAGCCCCATGCCCACGACGATGCCGCCCTCCACCCGCTCCGCGAGGATCCCGGCCAGCTTGCGCTCGCCGACGAGCATGTCGTTGGGCCACTTCAGCCGGACGTCCACCTCCGCCACGCGCCGTACCGCCGACGCGGCGGCGACACCGACCAGCAGCGGCAGCCAGCCCAGCCGGGCCGGGCGAGCCGCCGCGGCTCCGGGCCGGAACAACATCGAGACGGCCAGCCCCGAACGCGGCGGGGCCGACCACACGCGGCCGAGCCGTCCCCTGCCCGCGACCTGGGACTCGGCGACGAGGACAGCGCCCTCGGGAGCGCCGCCGCAGGCCTCCTCGGCGAGGTCGGCGTTCGTGGACCCCGTCTCCTCGACCACCGTGATCTCGGACCAGAGCGATCCGGGACGGATCAGGGCCTTTCGCAGCGCCTTCTCGGACAGCGGCGGCCGATCGAGGTCGGTGAAGGGCGAGTCCGGCATCTCTTCAGGCTATCGGTCTCGCCTCTCCCGCCGCCGCGGGGTCCCCGGAGGCCGGCCGGGCGTACCCTGAACACGCACCCGGGCATTGGAACGCGAGCCCTTCCGCACGATCGCGGTTTCCGCCCGTCCCCTCCGACCAGTGAAAATGAGATCGTGACCTTGCAATCGGGCGACAGCCGTACGACCCGCCCCGGGCCGGTCACCAGGACCCGGGTCCGCCACGTGTCCGGCTCCGGCGTACGGGACCGGCGGGACGACCTCGCCACCGAGGAGCCACTGGAGATCCGGCTGACCGCCGGAGGCGAGAGCCGCACCATCGCGATCACGATGCGGACGCCGGGCGCGGACTTCGAGCTGGCCGCCGGGTTCCTGCACGGCGAGGGCGTCGTCCAGACCGGGGACATCGCGGCCATCGGCTACTGCACCGACGAGGACATCGAACCGGAGGCCCGCTACAACACCGTGACCGTCCGGCTGGCCGCCCAGACCCTGCCGGACATATCTCAGCTTGAGCGGCATTTCATGACGTCGAGCGCCTGCGGGGTCTGCGGTACGGCGAGCCTCGACGCGCTCCGCGGCCGTTGCGCGCCTCTCGCCGCCTCCCCGGACCTCACCGTCTCCGCCGAGGTCCTGTACGGCCTGCCGTCCCGGCTCAGGAAGGCGCAGGGCGTGTTCGGGCGCACCGGCGGGCTGCACGCGGCGGGCCTGTTCACACCCGACGGCACCCTGGTCGCGGCCCGTGAGGACGTGGGACGGCACAACGCCGTGGACAAGCTGGTCGGCTGGGCGCTGCTGGACCGCCGGCTGCCGCTGGGCGAGCACGTCCTGCTGGTCAGCGGGCGCTCGAGCTACGAGATCATGCAGAAGGCCCTGACCGCGGGCGTCCAGGTCGTCTGCGCGGTCTCCGCGCCCTCGTCGCTCGCCGTCGACCTGGCCCGCGAGTTCGGCATGACCCTCGTCGGCTTCCTGCGCGACGAGCGGTTCAACGTCTACTCCGGCGCCGACCGGATCACCACCTAGCCCGTACGGCCGGGGCGGTGATCCGGGGCGAGGGCTCCGGGCTGACGGTCAGCCGGTGTTCTGCAGGCCGGCCGCCACGCCGTTCACGGAGAGCAGCAGCAGCGTGGAGAGGCGGTCCCGCTCCCCCTCGGACAGGTCGCCGTCCGCGCGCAGCGCCGCCAGCGCGCGGAGCTGGAGGTGGCTGAGCGCGTCCACGTAGGGGTCGCGCAGCTGCACCGCCCGGGACAGGACCCGGCGGTTCTCCAGCAGCCGGGAATGCCCGGTGATCTCAAGGACGAGCTTCCTGGTGAGGTCGTACTCCGTGAGCACCTGCTCGACGAAGTCCTCCCTGCCGCCCAGCGCGAGGTAGCGCGAGGCGATCGCCCGGTCGGTCTTTGCCAGCGACATCTCCACGTTGTCCAGCAGCGAGGCGAACAGCGGCCACTCCCGGTAGGCCGATCGCAGCTCGGCCAGTCCGCCGCCGGAGACGACCGCGGCCAGCCCGCTGCCCAGGCCGTACCAGCCGGGGAGGTTGACCCGGGTCTGGGCCCAGGCGAACACCCACGGGATGGCCCGCAGGTCGTCCAGGGACCGGGGCGCGCCGAGCCCGCGGCGGGCCGGACGCGACCCGAGCCGCAGCGAGCCGATCTCCTCAAGAGGGCTGACCAGTGCGAACCACTCGGGGAAGCCCGGCGCCTCGGTCAGCGCGCGATAGGCACTCTCCGACGCCGACGCCACCTGCTCGGCCAGCGTGCGGAACTTCGCCGCCGCGGCGGCCGTACGCGACTCGACCATGGGCGTGGAGGCGAGCAGGACGGCGTTGGTGACCTGCTCGATGTGGCGGCGGGCGATGGCGGAGTGCCCATAGCGGGCGAAGATGACCTCGCCCTGCTCGGTGACCTTGAACCGGCCCGCGACCGAACCCGGAGCCTGGGCGAGCACCGCCCGGTTGGCCGGGCCGCCGCCCCGGCCGAGGGCGCCGCCCCGGCCGTGGAAGAGCGTGAGGCGGACGTCGTTGGCCTCGGCCCACGCGGTCAGCGCGGCCTGCGCGTCGTACAGGCGCAGCGTCGCGGCGGCCGGGCCGAGTTCCTTGGCCGAGTCGGAGTATCCGAGCATGACCTCCAGCCTGCGGCCGTTGTCGGCGAGCCTCCGGCGTACCGGTTCGAGCTCGACCATGCCCGTGAGCACGTCGGACGAGTTGTCCAGGTCCTCACCCGACTCGAACAGCGGCACGACGTCCAGGACCGGGGCCCGGTCGCCGAGCGCGTGCCTGGCCAGCTCGTAGACGGCCGCGATGTCGTCGGCCGACCGGGTGAACGACACGACGTAGCGGGAGCAGGCGGTCACGCCGAACCGCTCCTGGATCCAGGCGATCGTCCGGATCGTGGCGAGGACCTCCTCGCCGCGCTCGGAGAGCGTGCCCGAGGCGATCTCCTCCAGGGTCGCCGCGTGGACCTGCGAGTGCTGGCGCACCTCCAGCTCGGCCAGGTGGAACCCGAAGGTCTCCACCTGCCAGATCAGGTGCTGCAGCTCGCCGTACGCCTGCCGTACGGCGCCGGCCCCGCGCAGGGACTCCTGTACGAGCCGCAGGTCGTCGAGCAGTTCGGCCGGCGAGCGGTAGGCCAGGTCCAGGTCACGGCGCCGCGTGGCCGCGATGCGCGTGGCGACGTAGAGCAGCCACTGGCGGTGCGGCTCCTGCGGTGAGCGGGTGGCCATCTCCGACACCATGTCCGGGAAGTCGCCGGTGGCGCGGGCGAGAGCGGCCCGCAGTTCGGCCGACGGCGGCGTGTCCATGGCGCCCGCGGTCATCGTGCGGCCGATCCGGGTGGTGGCGTTCTCCAGCGCGGTGAGCACGTGCTCGGACTGGATCAGGACGGCCTCGCGGGTCACCTTGGACGTCACGTTCGGGTTGCCGTCGCGGTCGCCGCCGATCCAGCTTCCGTACCGGATGTACGCCTTGGCCAGTGGCTGGCGCGTACCGGTGCCCGGTTCGAGCGCCGCGTCCAGCGAACGGTAGATCAGCGGCACGGTGCGGAAGAGCGTCTCGTCGAAGGCCGCCATGGCGGTGCGGACCTCGTCGAGCGGGTCCAGCTTCGTCGAGCGGAGCTGCGCGGTCCGCCAGAGCAGGTCGATCTCCTCCAGCAGCCGCCGGTGGGCCTCCTCGCGCTCGCCCGCTCCCCTGCCGGGGGCGTTGTACGCGTCGAGCTGGCCGCTGATCCGCTGGATCGCGGTGACGACGGCCCGCCGCCGCGCCTCGGTCGGGTGGGCGGTGAGCACGGGACGGTATTCCAGCCCGCCGACCAGGTCGGCGGGCCGCTCGTCACCGCGCAGTTCCTGCACGGCCTCCGCGAGCGACTCCCTGAGGGGGACGTCGTCCCGGTCCCGCTGCCGGAGGATGCGGATGCGGTAGTGCTCCTCGGCGAGGTTGGCCAGGTGGAAGTAACAGGTGAACGCCCGCGCGATCTGCACCGCGCGGTCGATGGGCCACTCGGCGACGAGGGCGGCGACCTTGTCGGCCGTCGTGTCGCCGCGCCGCGCGCCGATCACCGCTTTGCGCAGGCGTTCGACGTCGGCGAGGAGGTCGGGACCGCCGTGTTCGGCGATCACCTGACCCAGGAGTCCACCCAGGAGACGGACGTCCGCACGGAGCTCATCAGGCATCTCCGTGACGGCACTGTGTCGTTCAGCAGGAGCGATGGCGGCCATGTTTCGAAGACTAGCGACTTGGGTCACAGCGTCGGATATCGGTCTCACCAATTGGACTAGACCACTTGTCTGGACCGCTCATCGGACCTTTCACCAGGCCTTATGCGGCCCCACTTGTCAGGTCGGGCGGGACACCGCCGCGAGGATGTCCGGGAGGCGGTTGTTGCCGATCATGCCGCCGAGCCTGCGGCCGCCCCACGCGGCCAGGAACCCGTACGGCACGGCCAGCGCGCTCGCCCACGTGAGGCCGAACAGGACCGGCAGGAACACCGGAAGCGCGATCACGCTGGTGCCCAGCATCGCCCCGAACGAGCCGAGGAACGCCTCGCCGCCCTGTCCCGGGGCCGCCCCGCTGAAGGCGTTGAGCCGGTCGGGGAAGGTGTAGGGGAGGATCACGCTGGTCACCGCGCCCACACCGAGGCCGACCCCGAGGACGCCCCACGCGCTGAGCACGGCGGGCACGGCCCAGACCGGCTCGCCCGCGACGACGGACGAGACGACGGAGAGCACCAGCAGCAGCGGCACCGCGATGATGGCGACCGCCAGGTGCCGGCCGGCGAGGTCGGTGCGCACGTCACGCTCCGTCGCGAACGCGACCGCGTTCATCCAGAGGGAACGGCCGTCGATGCCGTAGGCGTTGGCCGCCTGCATCCCGATCATCATCGCGGCCAGGCACGCCGGGCCGATCACGAACGCGGGTCCGCTCCAGCCGTCCGGCCCGCGGAGCGAGAGCATGAGGACGCCGGTCACCGCGACCGATGTGAACCAGACGACCCGGCCGCGTGGCTCCCGCCGCGCGTACTTGAGCTCCTTGGCGACGACCGCGCCGAGCATCCCCCGCGGCAGGAGTCCGCCGAGGCGCGAACGGCGTACCGAGCCGCCGCTCTGGCTGGAGGAGTCGGGCGTGACGAGGGCCCTGCGCAGCGCGACGATCCACAGCCAGGCGAGCATGGCGACCGTCAGCGCGACGATCACGAGCTCGCCGAGACCGGCGATCCCGCCGTCGACGATCGCGTGGGCCGCCATCCCGGGCGGTGCCCAGCGCAGCACCGAGGCGGCGGCGTCCACCATCTCCGCGGGGTCGCCGGAGAAGCCCTGGTTGGCGAGCAGCCCGGGGAGCTGGAACAGGAGGATGACGAGCACGGCGCCCACGGCGAGCGCGTCCCGCCCGCGGCGGCTGCGCAGCGAGGCGGACAGCGCGGTGGTGACGGCGCGGGAGGCGACCAGGCACAGGGAGAACTGCAGCACGACGGCGATGACGCCGATCAGCACGCCGCCCGGCCCGGAGGCGAGGCCGGCGACCGCGCCCGCGAGCACGATCAGCGAGGCGAGCGGCCACGGACCGGCCGCGGACGCGGCGAACAGGCCGGTCGCCATCTGCCGGGTGGTGAGCGGGAACAGCGCCAGCCGCGACGGGTCGAGCGTCTCGTCCAGGCCGAAGGCCAGCAACGGGACGAAGATCCACGCGATGGTGAACACCGTGAACGCCACGATCCCGATGTCCGCCGCGATGCCGGGGTCAGCCAGCCGCAGCAGGGCGAAAAGGGTGAACCCCACGATGGCGCAGGCGAGGGCGGCCAGGCTCGTGAAGACGAAGCCGAGCTGCTTGATCGTGTCGCCGTGCAGGTTGCCCCGGATCAGCCGCAGCTTCAGACGGACGAAGAGCCCAACCACGACAGCCCCTCCTCCCCTCCGCCGCGCACGCCGACCAGGTCGAGGAACGCCTCGTTGAGAGTACGGCCGCGCCGGATGGAGTCGATGGGGCCCTGGGCCACGATGTTGCCCCGGCTCATCACGGAGACCCAGTCGCAGAGCCGCTCGACGAGGTCCATGACGTGGCTGGAGAAGACGACAGTGGAGCCGGATGCGGTGTATCGCTGGAGGACCTCGACCAGTGTGTTGGCCGAGACCGGGTCGACGCCCTCGAACGGCTCGTCGAGGAAGAGCACGTCGGGGTTGTGCAGCAGCGCGGCGGCCAGGCCGATCTTCTTGCGCATGCCGGTGGAGTAGTCGACGACCAGCTTGTCCTGTGCCTCGACCAGATCCATGACCCGGAGCAGCTCGTCGGCCCGGCGCTCGACCTCGTCTCGCGGGATGCCCCTGAGCTGGCCGTTGTACAGCAGGAGCTCCCGGCCGGAGAGTCGCTCGAACAGGCGCAGCCCCTCGGGGAGCACGCCGATGCGCGACTTGACCTTCACCGGATCGCTCCACACGCCGTGGCCGTTGATCTCGATCACGCCGGCGTCCGGCCGCAGCAGGCCGGTGACCATGCTGAGAGTGGTGGTCTTACCCGCGCCGTTGGGCCCGACCAGCCCGGCGAAGCTGCCCCTCGGCACGATGAGGTCGACGCCGGCGACGGCGATCTGCTGACCGAATCTCTTGAACAACCCTTGGGTGCGCACCGCCTCGGGCTTTCCCTCAACCATGCCGTCAACTCTGCCAGACGGCCCAGAGTCGCGGGCCTCCCCCGGCGCCTGGTTACCCTGCAGAACATGACCGCGGAACGGGTACCCGAGATCGATATCCACACGACCGCAGGCAAGATCGCCGACCTGGAGCGTCGCCGGCACGAGGCCGCCCACGCCGGTTCGGCCAGGGCGGTCGAGAGACAACACGCCAAGGGCAAGATGACCGCCAGGGAGCGGGTGCGCGCCCTGCTCGACGAGGACTCGTTCGTCGAGTTCGACACCATGGCCAGGCACCGGTCGACGAGCTTCGGCCTCGACCGCGAGCGGCCGTACGGCGACGGCGTGGTCACCGGCCACGGAACCGTCGACGGCCGCCCCGTGGCGGTGTTCGCGCAGGACTTCACGGTGTTCGGCGGCTCCCTGGGCGAGGTCTTCGGCGAGAAGATCGTCAAGGTCATGGACCACGCGCTCAAGACCGGCTGTCCGGTGGTCGGCATCAACGACTCGGGCGGCGCGCGGATCCAGGAGGGCGTCGTCTCCCTCGGCCTGTACGCCGAGATCTTCAAGCGCAACGTGCACGCGTCGGGTGTGATCCCGCAGATCTCCCTGATCATGGGCCCGTGCGCGGGTGGCGCGGTCTACTCCCCCGCCCTGACGGACTTCGTCCTGATGGTGCGAGAGAAGTCGCACATGTTCATCACCGGCCCGGACGTCATCAGGACCGTGACCGGCGAGGAGGTGACGTTCGAGGAACTCGGCGGCGCGCACGCGCACGGGTCGAAGTCCGGTGTCGCCCACTACGAGGCCGCGGACGAGGAGGACTGCCTGGATTTCGCCCGGGCGCTGCTGTCCTACCTGCCGTCCAACAACATGGACGACGCCCCGGTCCACGACGCCGCCGCTCCGATGGAGGTCACCCCCGAGGACGTCGAACTCGACACCGTCATCCCCGACTCGGCGAACCAGCCGTACGACATGCGCTCGGTGGTCGAGCACATCCTGGACGACGGCGAGTTCCTGGAGGTCCACGCGGGCTTCGCGCCGAACATCGTGGTGGGTTTCGGACGGGCCGAAGGGCGTTCGGTCGGCGTGGTCGCGAACCAGCCGATGAGTTTCGCCGGAACGCTGGACATCGCGGCATCCGAGAAAGCCGCACGTTTTGTCCGGACTTGTGATGCCTTCAATATTCCAGTCCTGACATTTGTTGATGTTCCGGGATTCCTGCCAGGTACCGACCAGGAATGGAACGGAATCATCAGGCGCGGGGCGAAACTCCTCTACGCGTACGCGGAGGCCACGGTGCCGCTGGTCACGGTCATCACCCGCAAGGCGTACGGCGGGGCGTACGACGTCATGGGATCCAAGCATCTCGGCGCGGACGTCAACCTCGCCTGGCCCACGGCACAGATCGCGGTGATGGGCGCCCAGGGGGCGGTCAACATCCTCTACCGGCGCGAACTGGCCGCCGCCGAGGACGCCGAGGCGGCGCGCGCCACGTTCGTCAGCGAGTACGAGGACATGCTGGCCAACCCCTATCTGGCGGCGGAACGCGGCTACGTGGACGCGGTGATCAGGCCGTCCGAAACCCGGATCCAGATCATCAGAGCGCTGCGCGCCCTCCGCAACAAGCGGGCGACGCTGCCGCCCAAGAAGCACGGGAACATCCCCCTGTGACGGCGCCGCAGAAGCCCCGCGTCGAGATCGTCCGCGGCGACCCGACCCCGGAGGAGGTCGCCGCGCTGGTGGCCGTCCTCCTCGCCGCGCGCGCCCACGAGTCCGTCTCCGGAGGAGGCGTTCCCGGGCCTTCCGCCGAACCCGTACGTAAGAAATGGGCAAACCCCGCACATGGGATGCGGAGGGGACTCGCGCACGGTCCTGGGGCATGGCGTTCGCCCATGCTTCGGCATTAGATCAGCGGAACAGGGTGTCAACAGGCTCAAGAGTTGGGAGTATCTAGAAAAGGGGGAGATATAGTCAGCCGATCATCTAGTGACGAGTCCTGGAGGACGACATGGCCATCCCGGACCTCACCGCACACAGCATGGCTGCCAAGTACGCGGTCCTCGTGGACGTCGGCTACCTTTACGCCGCGGCCGGCGAAGTCCTGCTGGGGGCGAAGGAACGCAAGGAGTACCGCGTCGCCGCGGACGAGCTCATCCAGTCGCTGCAGAAGCACGCGATGGAACGCATTCCCGGCGAGTTGCTCCGCGTTTATTGGTACGACGCCGCACGCGACCGGGTTCCGACGGTCGACCAGCGCGTGATCGCCCAGCTTCCCTGGGTGAAGGTACGGCTTGGCAACCTGAACGCTCGCGGCCAGCAGAAAGGCGTGGACGCCCAGATCCGCAGCGACCTGGAAGCCCTCGCCCGGCATCACGCCGTCAGCGACACCGTGCTGATCGCGGGTGACGAGGACATGGTTCCCGCTGTGGAGGCCGCGCAGGCGTACGGCGTTCGTGTGCATCTTTGGGGGGTGGAGCCGCCGTTCGGCACCAACCAGGCGGAGCGGCTGGTGTGGGAGTCGGACACTGTCGAGATTCTGAGCGCCGATTTCCTGCGTCCCTATTTCAACCGAGCGCCCGTCCCGGTTCCCGTCACGCCCGCGCCGTCCCCGGCGCAGGTCTTCGCCGGCCGCACCGTCAAGCCGGTGCCGCCGAAGGCACCCGTCGGGCAGATCACCAAGCTGGGCCCCGGACGGCCGCACGTCGAGGAGGTCGGCGAACATGTCGCGCAGAAGTGGATACTGACCCGCGGCCGCGACAACATCAGGGATCTACTTCCCGGGCCCATCCTGCCGACCGTCATCGACACCGAACTGCTGATCGAGGCGGAGAAGGAGCTGGGCCACTCGCTGCGCCCCTATCCGGAGGCGAGGGTGTGGCTGCGCGACGGCTTCTGGGCCAGGGTTTACCGCGAGTTCGACCTCGGGGTCGGCATCTCCAGCAAGTGAGGGCCGGCCGGGGTGGTGAGGTCCGATTCCCGCCAGCAGGAGGGTCCGGGCAGGGCATAACGTCGAACACGTGAGCACGCGAGAGCTGGACTTCAACTCGTGCTACGTGGCGGTGTCCGCCCGCGACTCCCGGTTCGACGGGCGCTTCTACACGGCGGTCACCTCCACGGGCATCTACTGCCGCCCGGTGTGCCCGGCGCGCACTCCGGCCCGGAAGAACGTCCGTTTCTACCGGCACGCGGCCAGTGCCGAGGCCGCCGGATTCCGGCCCTGCCGCCGGTGCCGCCCGGAGCTGAGCCCCGGCGCCCCCGGCTGGGACGTACGCGCGGACCTCGTCGGGCGGGCGCTGCGCCTGATCGGGGACGGTGAGGCCGACGACCACGGCGTCAGCGGCCTCGCGCGGCGGCTCAACGTGACAGAACGTCACCTCCACCGGCTGTTCGTCGCCGAGTTGGGGACCGGGCCGCTCGCCGTCGCCAGGACCAGGCGGCTGCTGCTGGCCAAGCAGCTCCTCACCGAGACCCACCTGCCGATCGCCGATGTCGCGTTCGCCGCGGGGTTCGGCAGCGTGCGCCAGTTCAACGCCGCCATGAAGGAGTCGTACGGCTTCGCGCCCGGAGACCTCAGGAAGGCCGCCGCGCCGATGGGCGGCGCCGGCGGGCCGCTCCTCGCCGCGCACGGCCTGACCCTGCGGCTGCACTACCGCGGGCCCTACGACGCTGCGGCGCTGCTCCGCTTCCTCTCCGCCCGCGCGATCCCCGGCACCGAGTTCGTCACGGCCGACGCGATCGAGGACGCCACCTACAGCAGGGCGATCCCCGGCGGGTGGTTCACGCTGGCGCCCGCGGGGGACCACGTCCGGCTCACCGTGCGTACCGGGGACACCCGGCAGCTGGCCAGGATCGTGGCGCGATGCCGACGCCTGCTCGACCTGGACGCCGACCCCGAGGCCATCGCCTCGGTCCTCGGCGCGACGTCGCTCGAGCCGCTCGTCGCGGCGCGTCCCGGGCTGCGCGTGCCCGGCGCGTTCGACGGGTTCGAGCTGGCCGTACGCGCGGTCGTGGGGCAGCAGATCTCGGTCGCCGGAGCCCGGACGCTCCTCGGCCGCATCGCCGCCAGAGCCGGCACGGCCGTCACGGTGCCCGACGGCGAGGCCGCACCGGTCACCCTGCTCTTCCCCACGGCGGACCAACTCGCCGGGGCCGACCTGACCGGGCTCGGGCTGACCAACCGCCGCGTCGAGACGCTGCGCGCGGTCGCCGAGGCGGTCGCCGGCGGGCTGATCGACCTGGACGGAGCCGAGGACGTCCCGGAGACGGTGGCCAAGCTGCTCCGGATCCCGGGCATCGGACCGTGGACCACGAGCTACATCGCGCTGCGCGCCCTCGGCGACCCCGACGCGTGGCCCGGCGGCGACCTGGTACTGAAGAAGACCATGCAGTGCCTGGGCATCCCTGCCGAGCATGTCGAGCGGTGGCGGCCCTGGCGGGCCTACGCCGCGCTGCACCTGTGGAACGCCGCCCCTGGAAAGACCGGACACAACGCCTGATAGGAGGGAGCGGCGAGCCCATGTGGCGGCCGCGATCACCATGATCACTACCCAGATCCTGCCCACTCCGGTGGGCCCGGTGAGCGTCCTCGCCCATGACGGGGTCGTCGTGGCCGCCGGATTCAGCGCGGACCCGCAGGAGCAGTTCGTCCGGCTTCCCGCCGCACTCCGGGCGCTGCCGCTGGTCGAGGGCGACCTCGGCGACATCGCGCAGGCCGTACGGGACTATCTGGACGGCGACCTCGACGCACTGGACCGCGTCCCCGTGGAGCAACCGGGAACGGAGACCCGGCAGCGGCTGTACACGGCGCTGCGCGGCGTGCGTGCCGGGACCACGGTGTCGTACGGCAGGCTGGCGGAGATGGCGGGGCTGCCCAGGACGGCGGCCCGGGCGGCGGGGTCGGCGTGCGCGCAGAACCTGATCGCGCCGTTCGTCCCGTGTCACCGCGTTCTACCCACGACGGGCGGGTTCGGCGGCTACTACTACGGCGTCCCGGTGAAGGAGTGGCTGCTCGCCCACGAAGGGCGCCGCCCGGCCCCTGTCACCCCGTGACGACGGACTGCACCTCTCCGACGGGGACGTCTCGGGTGACGGTGGCCCGGATCGGGTCGAACGGGAACGGCTGGCCTCCCTGGTCGTCGGTGCTGACGACCTGCCACACGGAGGTGACGGTGAGCGTGTAGACGTCGCGCGACTGGTCGATCGAGGCCCTGAGGTAGCGGACGCCGCAGGTGAAGGTCCCACCCTTGGTGTAGGGACGCCCGGCGGCTCCGCAGTTCTCGCGCACCTCGGCGCGGTCCGACGTGGTGCCCGGGTCGATCTCCACGTCCTTGGGAGTGGCGGTGACCGTGACGCTCATGAACCCCGGCAGGGTCGCGGTCACCGAGCGCGGCTCCTGCGTTCCGCCCTCCAACCAGATCCAGGTGGGCAGGTTGACGAAGCTCCTGGCGTCCGGGCTGAGCTTGACCTGCGGATCGGGCACGGTCAGCGCGGCCCTGGCGATCTGCCGGAGCTCGTCGGCGGTGATCCCGCCCGGGGGTGGGGCGGCCCCGTCCGGCACCCAGACGGCGGCGGCCAGCGCGGCCGAGCAGACCACCCCGTTCTGATCGCCGGCGTTGTACGCGGCACGCCACCAGCGGCCCGGTTGCCCCATTTTGTCGCGATATTTCTGGAGGAGGTCATTCGTGTACTGCTGGCTGTTCGCGCTGGAGTCGGCGAGGTCGGGGTCGGCGCGGAACGCGTGGCGCAACGTCGCGTCCTCCTCACGCAGCATCTCCTCGGCGTTCTTGTACGGCTCGTACCAGCAGGGGCGCGGAATCCGGTAACCGTCGCCCTTCGCGCCCTTGCCGCCGAGGCCGTTGCCGGAGAGCACGATGGAGGAGTTCATCAGCCGTACCCCGGCGGTCTTGCCCTCCTGGAATCCCTCCGCGGTCGGCCGGCCCGGACCCGGCGTCGGCGCCATGACCAGGGACGCGAGCAGAGGCGCGAGCAGTGGCCCGAGCAGAGGTGTGAGCAGGGCGGCGATCGGTCTCATCGGGCACACTCCTTCGCGGGCGCGGCAGGGTAGGTGGCGATGCGGAACGTGTTGATCCGCCAGACACCGCCTTCGTCCCGGCCGACCACACCGACCCACAGGTAGACGGACAACGGCGGCCGGGTCCAGTCCGGCTGGTTCGCGACGGGCTTCCCCACCGAGTCGGTCATCCGGATCCCCGACTCGTCCACGCAGCCGAGCACCCGTACGCCCATCCGGTCGCCGATCGTGACCTCGGAATCGACTCGCAGCGCGTACAGCCGGGCCACGCCGCGCGCCGACAGGTTCCGGTCGGAGAACCCGCGCAGGCGGGTCACGATGTCGCGGATGGCCGTCGGCTCCACCTTCGCGAGGTAGGAGGCGTCCTGCCCGCCGCTGGCGACGGCCCGCCACAGGGCGGTGTAGCTCTCGGCGTACATGCGCAGCGCTCCGGCCACGCCGGGGTTCACCCCCGAGGGCCATTCGATCTCGACCCGCAGCCCGTCCCCGGCCGAGGCCTCTTCGGTCCCCGGAGTGATCGGCGACCCCGCGGGGAGGGGGGTGGCGGACGGCGTCCCCCGTACGGCGTCGGCGGTGCCCCGGCCGGTGGACCCGCCCGCGAGCGTGCCCGTGCCTCCGGGGGCGAAGACCGGTTCTCTCCCGGAGGATCCGCATCCCGCCGCGAGGAGACCGCACAGCAGGGCGCACAGCAGGGCGCACAGGACGCCGCCCCTCAGCACCGCGGCGCCCCGCACGGTTCTCGCCGCTCGCATGGTTCTCGCCGCTCGCATGGTTCTCGCCGGTGAAGGGGCTCTCGCCGGTGACAGGGTTCTCGCCCCTCGCGGGGCGCCCGCCGTCGCCGGTGGCCGGTCACGCGAGACGCGGGGTGCCGAGGCCCGGGGGGGCGCCCCGGCGCCAGTCCGGGAGCAGTTCATCGATCAGCGCCTCCGTCTCGGGAGCCATGCCGCCTCCGTGGGGATGGGACGCGGCCCTTCGGTGCAGGCCGTCGACCACCGCGCGCAGCCGCGCGGGATCGCCGGTGGCGTGCGCGGCCCGCAGCAGGTCGCGCCAGAGCCCCTCGTCGTCCGCCGCGAGGAGCAGGCCCGCCCGTGCCGCCGCGACCGCGGCCATCGGCTCGCCCCGCGCCAGCCGCAGCTCGCAGAGGCGGTGGGCGGCGTCCGCCACGCTCGCCGTCACGTCGTACTCGAGCGAGTCAGCGGCGAGCCAGGCGTACCGGCCCGTCGGCCTGCCGCTCAGCAACGGCCCGCGCACCAGCCCGACGGCCTTCTCCAGCAGGAGGGTCTCCGCCTCGGGGTGCTGGTCACGGGATCTGCGGACCAGCTCCTGGAAGAGATGCCAGTCGCTTCTGATCTCGGGGCCGAGCCGCAGCCGCCCCGACTCGTCCGCGTGGACATGCGGGCGGCCTTCCGCGTCGGCGCCGAGCCACTCCACCACACGCGCGATGGTCGCGTCGCGGACCACCGCCTGCACGCCGCGCGGCCACAGCACGCCGCCGAGGACGACCGGATGCACCCCCGACGGATGCGCCGCCAGGTAGACGACCATCTCGTGGGCGAGCGCGGCCCGGCCCTCTTCCAGCCGGTTCACCGGGCTGATCTCGACCGGGCCGAGGATGCGGACCTCGATCGAGGGGGGCTCGTCCGGCACCCGCACCTCGGGTTCGGGCAGCGGCTCGCCGTCTGCGCGCTGTGCCGTACGGAACAGGTCGATGACAGCGGTGTAGTGGCGGCGCGGCAGGAGCTGGGCGTCGACCTCGAACCCCAGGGCGTCGATCCTGGCCCGGCCTCCGTCGGTGATCTCCCAGGTCCAGGTCGCGTGCGGCATCCCGCCCGACACGACGTATCCGGTGGCCGTGCGCGTCGCCTTGCCGAGCACCGCGAGGCGGCGCGCCTCGTCCTCGTCCGGGCGGATCGCCGAGAGCAGGTAGTGGGGCGTCCAGGCGGGATCGGCCACCCTGGAGTGGATCCGTCCGGTGAGGACGTCGCCGGTCTCGCGGGCCGCGCGTTCCTCCAGCTCGGGCAGGACCTCGGCGAGGCTGCCCGCGACCCGGATCCGGTCGGGCGCGATCAGCGTCAGCTCCTCGCCGAACCCGACGAGGGTGAGCGTCATGTGGTCCGACCAGCGGTTGGTCGCCAGCTCGACGGCGAGCGCGGACATGGCGGCGACGGTGTTGGTGCCCTCCATGGCGACGATCCCCTGCGCGGCCTCCAGGTCGACGAGCACCCTGCCGCCGTCCGCGGTCCCCAGGGAGACGAGGCCCGGGTACGGAGCGGGCACGCCGGCGAGGTCCCGCTCGTCGATCCGGCGCCCTTCGTGGGCGTGGAGCCGCCACACCTGCCCGCCGTCGCACGCCTCCCAGGGCTCGGGCGCGTCCAGGTCCGCGGGGTGGATCCACAGGTCCAGGCCCCTGCTGGACAGGTGGACCGCGTAGATCGTCGGCGGGCGCCTGTCCTGGTCGGCGAGCAGCCTGCCCAGCAGGCGCAGCCCCAGGTCGAGCATGCGGCTGCCCGGCGCGTCGGCCCCGAGGCGGATCGCCACCTCGGCCCCGGCGGCGTCCCCTCTCGGCCGGACCACCCGCCGGCCGAACGCGCGCCGCCAGAGCTGCTCCCTGCGCCGCCGCCCCAGAATGGCGAGCAGCCCGGCCGCCGCCAGTGACGCCGCCGCGAGGTAGTCGGCCAGGTCCGGGCCGCCGTCCTCCCGCTGCCCGTGGGGCCCGGCCAGCGAGGGTTCGCCGTGCTGCGCCGCCGTCCTGTCGCCCCTGGCGGTCGTGTCCTGCGCCGAGGGGACCGGCGACGGCTCGGCCCCGGCGGTCTCGCGGTGGGGGCGCTCGGGCAGGGCGGGCGGCGGCATCTGGAAATCGTCGTTTCCCGACACCGGATCGCGGTTCTCGCCCCGCCCGGCGTCGCGCCCGGTGTCCCGGCCGGTGTCGCCTTCGTTGCCGAGGTCGTCGTCCAGGTCGCCACTGCTGTCCGTCGGCATCCGGGGATGCTGGTCCAGCGTGGTGGGCCGGTCCTCCTCCACCGGGACGATCAGGACGTTCCTCGCGTCGTCCGGCATGTCGAGGACCCAGCCCGGCCTGATCAGGTCGGCCATCCGCAACCGGCTGCCGTCGGGCTGCTCCTTGTGCTGGTTGAGCCGGTAGATCTCGGGATAGCGGCGGCCGTCGCCGAGACACTTGTCGGCGATCTCCCACAGGCTCTCGTGGTGGCGCCCGTGCGGCGGCTGCACGACGTAGACCTTCTTCACCTCGCGGGCCTGGAGCGGCGGGCGGTCCTCGGTCGTGACCACGGGCGCGGACAGCGTCGCCGCCTGGGGACGGATCGACGGGCCGGTGCCGGCCCCGGTGACCGGCCCGATCACCGGAACGGCCACCGCCGCTGCGGCGAACAGCAGCAGCACGGCCGAGACGAGCCGGTTGGCGAGCGCCTGCGTGCCGCCGGACAGGGGGACCCGCGCCGGCATGCCCACCCGGCGGATCCCGGCGTACACCTCCACGATCACGCAGACGAGCAGCTGCAACCAGGCCAGCCACACCAGCAGGATGAGGATCGCGATGACCGTCTCCGGGCCGACGTTGCTCGTGAGCACGTCCATGTCCCGCAGCTCGGGCCGCAGCGGCGGCCCGGCCAGCCTGATCAGCGCGTACGGCACGCCGCCCACGAGGGCGACCAGCGCCAGCAGGGCCGCGACCCCGGCGAGGACGTCGCGCGGCGTCCGCTTCGGCGGGATGCGCACCGGACGCCGGACGGCCCGGCGGCCCTGCCGGCGGTGCTGGTGCGCGGCGGTCTGCTGGAAGGTCGAGAAGGACGGCTGGTCACGGTCGGCGACCGGCGGCCGGGTGGAGCGTCCCTCGGACGGCGGCGTGGGATCGCGGGAAGGCGGCAGCGCCGGTGGCAGCGGTGCCCGTTGGCCGGGAGGGCGACCACCGCCGGGTGGACGGCCACCACCGGGAGGGCGGCCCGCGCCGCGGGGGCGCCGCGGCGAGCTCGAACCGCGCGGCCACGAGTTCCCTTCACCGGTCATGCGTCCCCCGCGTCCGGCCCGGCCGTGGCGGTGGCCGCCATCTCCGAGCCGCCGAATCCGAGCACCGACAGGAACACGGCGTTCCAGCGGACGCCGACCTCGACGGTCACCTCCGCCTGGCCTCCGCCGATCTCACAGCGCTTCATCTGTACGTCCTGGTCGTCGTGGGCCGCCACGATCTCCCCCGCCCGGCCGCACACGGCGCCCTCGTCGGCGAGCAGCCGTACCTGGCCGTTGGCGCGCAGCGCCTCCACGTCGATCTGGTCGGCCGCGGCGCGGGCGCCCTGTTCCGCGACGTCGGCGGCCCGAAGCCGGGCGTTGATGGCCGCCCCGCCGTCGACGAGCAGCCCGGCGAGCAGGAAGACCGCCACGGAGAAGATGACCACGAAGACCGACATCGATCCCCGCTCACCCCACGCCCGCGATCCCGCGATGCGTCTTTGGCGGCCTGACCGGCGCGTACGGCCGCGCCGCCCGTGCGGTTCGGTCAATCCACCCTCCGGAACTGCTCCAGCGGGACGACGGAGGTCCCCTTCATGCGCCGTGTCGTGCCGAAGCCGAGGAAGTCCAGGTTCAGCTCGCAGGTCACGGCGACCTGGACGACGCCGCCTTCCTTCCATTCGGTGCCCGACAGGCCGACCTCGGGAGCGCAGTCGCCGGAGAGCGCGGCCTCGGCCGTCTCCGCCGCCGCCGACTCGGCCTCCGACCGGGTCCGCTGGACCGACGCCGCGCGGGCCGCGTCCCTGGCCGCGCCGTTGACCTCCCCCTGGGCCTCGACGACCCGGCCCGCCCCGACGAGGAACATGAGGAAGAGCAGGAAGACGGGCGCGAGCATCACGGTCTCGGCCGTCATCGACCCGCCGTCCCGCGACCGGGGGCGGGACGCCTCGGGAGGCGGACGCCGTACGGGACGGGTCACCGGCACAGGTCTTCGCGGCATCGGTCTCATTGGCATCCGTCCGAACCGTCGTCGGGGCGGAAACACTCGATGGGGCCGCCGAAACTGGCGGTGATGGTGAACGTCATCTCGGGAAGCAGCGGCACCACCTGGACGGCGCTGCCGGTCACGTCGACGCCGCGCTGGTCACCGCGTTCCCAGGCCCGAGCCGTGGCGTTCCTGAGGATCTCGGGCCCGACCGCCCGCACGATCTGCTCGGCCTTCGCCTCGGCGTCGCCCTGCCAGCTCTCCGAGGTCCCGGCCGCGCGGGCGAGCCTCGCGCCTTCCCTGGCGGCGGCGTCGGCGACCTGCCTGCCGTGGAACCAGAGCGTGAGCTGGACGACCAGCAGCACCACGGCCAGGACGATCGGCATGAGCATGGCGAGCTCGATCACGGTCGCTCCGCGGTCGCGCGCGGTCCGCGGCACCGTGGACCGGGTCGCTCGGAGCCGGATCCCTGCCGACCGGGTCACTCTGGGCCGCCGTCGAACTGACCTCCCCCGCCTCCCCCGCCGCCGGTGCCGCCACCGCCGCCGAAGTTGGAGGTGATGTCGGCTTCCTTCTGCGTGACCAGGTTCTTGATGAGGGTGGCCAGGCCGAGCGCGACTCCGGCGATGATCGCCGTGATGATCACCCACTCGACGGCCGAGGCCCCCTTGCTCGGCGCGTTACGCGCGCGGTCGATCCGCACATGGAGCATCGCGATCAAATAGGTGAGCATCTACGCCCCCAACATCTTCATGGCCGCCGGGAAACTGAGAAAGATCACGAAGCCGGCGCACAGCAGGAGCTGGGCGACGAGCATCGATTGGGATCGCTCCCCCGCCTTGCCCTCGACCTCGGCGAGCTCCCTCCGCCGGAGGGTCGCGGCACGCGCGGTGAGCGAGGAGCGGACCTTGGCGCCGTCGTCGGCGACCAGGCCGAGCGCGGCGGACAGGTCGCGCAGCTCGTCCACGTTGATCTCGTCGCCGAGCTGCCCGAGGGCCTGCCAGGGGGTGATGCCGACGATGCGGGCGTTGCCGAGCGCCTCGCGGATGCGTTCCATCGCCCAGTTGGCGCCCGCACCGGAGCTCCCGGTGGGGCTGCCGACGGCGACCGCCATCATCAGCGCCTCCGGGACGCCGCGTCCGCCCGCGAGGTTCATGGCGACGAGGTCGAGGAACGCGCCGACCGCGTGCCGGAAGTCGCGGCGGCGGACTGCCGCGTCGCGCCGGATCTGCATGTCGGGGAGGAGGAAGAAGACCGCGGAGACCGCCAGCGCGGACCAGAGCGGGATGTTCACCGACATGTCCCAGCCCATCAGCGCCAGCCAGCCGACCAGGAGGGGGAAGACCAGCAGCCCGCACGCCGCGAGCAGGACCTTCGTGGCGAGGAACCCCTCGAAGGACTTGCCGAGCAGCGCCAGGTCGGCCCGGATGGACCGGGCCTCCCATCCTCTGGCCGCGTAGAACCGCGCGAGCCGTACGCCGAGGTCGCGGCGGAACGCGCTGACCTGCTCGTCGGGGGCGATGAGCGGCGCCCTCGGCAGGTCGGCGCCCTCACGCGCCAGGTCGAGCGCCGTCAGCCGGGCGAACAGGCCGGGCCTCGGTGGGAACAGCGCGCGGAAGAGCAGGAAGAGGCCCAGGCCGAGTACGGCTCCCGCGAGCGCCGGCTCTGTCATCGTGTCCCTCCCGCCCGGAGCGCGGACTCGTCCGCGGCGTCGTCGCGCGGCTCGCCGCCCCTCGCCACCGGCCCGCCCGCGCCCGCGTACGGCGCGAGGATCCGGGCGGGCTTGTCGAAGCGGGCCAGCCGGCGCATCCACGCGAATCCGGCGCCGAACAACCCCGCGACCACGACGAGGACGGCCTGGCCGAGCACCGAGCCGTACTCCTCCACGTACGAACGGTTGAAGATCACCAGGATGGCCGCGAAGGCCAGTGCCGTGCCGACCACGATCTGCACGCTCTTGCGGGTGGATCGGCGCTCGGCCTCGACCCTTCGCCGCATGTCGAGCTCCTCGCGGGCGGAGACGGCCAGCGCGGACAGCACGTCACGCAGGCCGGGACCGCGCAGCCGCGAGTTGAGGATCAACGCCGCGACGACGAGGTCGGCGGAGGGGTCGTCGAGCTCGTCGGCGAACATCCTCAGCCCGTCGGCCAGGGGCATGCGGGAGTGCAACCGGTCCACAAGCGCGAGCAGGTGGGGCCGGAGCATGGGCGCGGCCGCCCGGATGGACGAGGGAATGGCCTGTTCGAGCCCGGCGGCGCCGGCGATCGTGTCCCGCAGCGACTCGGTCCACGCGGCCAGCCCCTCCAGGCGCCGCATGGCCGCGCGCTCCTCTGACGCGCCGCCGGCCAGGCCGCGCCAGGCCAGGACGAGGAGGACGGCGCCGACCGCCATCACCGGCCATCCCGTCACCAGCAGGACGACGAACCCGGTGATCACTCCGATCGCGGTCCGGGTGGACAGCGTCCTGAGCAGCTCGCGCCGACCGGACTTCCCGTCGGGGCCGGCGGGCCGGGGGCGCAGGCCGTACAGGGCGAGGGCGAGGAGGAACAGGCCACCGCCCGTCACCGCGCCGGTCAGCAGCACCAGCGGATCGAACAAACCGGCGGGCATCAGCGCCACACCTCCTGTGCGGGGTCGTAGCCGTGCGCCGCCAGCTCGTCCAGGCAGGAGATCGGGGCGTGCGGGACGACGCGGTCGCCCGCGGCGATGAAGACCTCCGAGGACAGGACCCGCCCGTCGCAGCCCGTGACCTCGCGCACGCTGGTCACGAAGCGCCGGAGCGTCCCGCCGCGGTGGTAGTCGTTGCGCTTCTCGATGAAGACCACGAAGTCGATCGCGCCCGCGATGAGCATGTGGGTCGCCTCGATGGGCAGCCGCTCGTCGGCCTGCAGGGCGTACGTCGCGATGCGGTTGAAGACCTCCATCGAGGAGTTGGCGTGGATCGTGGAGAGCGAGCCGTCGTTGCCCTGCGTCATCGCGTTGAGCATGGTGACGATCTCGTCGCCCAGGACCTCGCCGACGATGACCCGCGAGGGGTTCATCCGCAGGGAGCGCCGGACCAGCTCGGCCATGGTGATCTCGCCCTGCCCCTCGGAGTTCGGCAGGCGCTGCTCGAACGCCACCACGTTGGGGTGCAGCTCGGGGAACTGGTCGAGGCCGAGTTCGAGCGCGCGCTCGACCGTGATGAGCCGCTCTGCCACGGGGATCTCGTTGGCCAGCGCCCGCAGCAGCGTCGTCTTCCCCGCGTTGGTCGACCCGGCGATCATGATGTTCTTGCGCGCCGCGACCGCGGCCGCGAGGAAGCGGCCGAGCTCGGGGGCGAGTGTGCCGTTGCCCACCAGGTCGCTGAGGAACACCTTGCCCAGGCGGGCCCGGCGGATCGACACGGCGGGCCGTACGGTGACGTCCATGACGGCCGACAACCGGGAGCCGTCGGGCAGACGCAGGTCGAGCTGCGGGTTCGCGGTGTCGAACGGCCGGGACGACAGGCCGGAGTACGCCGCGAGGATCTGGATGAGCTCGATCAGCTCGTCGTCGGAGTCGGCGACGGGCTCGTGCGCGATCTCCTGCCCGTCGGCGTAGCTCACGAAGACCCGGTCGCAGCCGTTGATGTCGATGTTCTCGACCTCGGGGTCGTCCAGGAACGGCTGGAGACGGCCCACGCCGAACAGCGCGGCGTGGATGCCGGCGGCGAGCGCCTCCTCCTCGTCGACGGTGGGCGGGGTGCGGCCGACGCCGATCTCGCCCCTGGCGTACTCCTCCAGGACCTGCGCGATCAGCGCGCGGGCGAACTGCCGCTCGTCCTCTCCGGTCATCGGGGGGATGCCGCTCGCCTGGTCCAGCCGCCGCTGGTGGGCCAGCCGGTCGCCGACCTCCTGGCGGAACCGCTTCACCAGCGTGTGGTCGATGCCGCCCTGCTGCCCGCTCATCGTCGCGCTCCGCGTCGGTCGGCCCGCTGCCCGGCCGGCTCCTCGGGGGAGATCAGGGCGGCCAGCCGCCCGGCCAGCTCGCGCGCGGTGCGGATCAGCAGGCTGCGGTCGAGCCGCCCGCCCCACTGGCCGCGCAGCAATTCGGCGCCCTTGGGGTCGTGCGCGAGCCCGGCCACGAACGCGACGTCCCAGGGCGCGACGATGCGCCGGACCTCCTCGACGGACGCCCGGTAGGACCGGGGGTCGGCGATCACGACCACGACCGGGCGGCTGTCCAGCAGGGCCAGCCGCTCGCGCAGGTGGGCGACGTGGTCGAGGCTCGGGCGGGTGAAGAGCACGACCTGGGCGGCCTCCGCGATCAGGTCGCCGATCTGGGCGTGCCCGCCGAGGCGGCCGCAGTCGGCCAGCACGTCGGCGTGCGGCAGCGTGGCCAGCGACCGGCCGAGGGGCCCCCACAGCCAGGTGAGCCCCCCGGCCTGCTCGCCGTGGGTCAGGCCGGTGAGCACGTCCAGGCCGCCGACGAGCTTCTGCGTGTGTTCGTAGATGTGGTCGGGGTGCAGCCCGCGCCTGGCGACCGCGCCCAGGCTGAGCAGGCCGCGGCCCGGGTTCAGCACGCCGCCGTCCTGAGCGGGCAGCCGGTAGGCGAGGTCGCCGCCGGACGGGTCGCACTCGGCCAGCAGCACCGGACGCGGCCACACCGCCCCGAGGGCGGTCGCCGCGGTGGTCACGCCGGGCGCCCCCTTGTCGGCGGCGAGCACGATGAGCGCCACGTCACCCGGCTCCGGGGAGCACGGCCAGCGCGATCTCGCCGCTGGAGGCGTACGCGGCGACGGTGGGCGAGATGGCCGTGTCGACGACCACCGAGACCAGCCCGCTGCCCGACCTGCCGGGGGCGCCGACGCTGTGGACGCGGGCGCCGGGCGCGAGCACCCGCTGCTGGGCCGTCCCCTTGCCGCCCGCGGGGACGTAGATCACCTGGACGACGTCGCCCTTGCGCATGCCGACCGGCGCCTGCCCCGCCTTGAGCGCGAGGCCCACGATGGCCTTGCCGGGGCCGAGCTCCTCGCTCGACTTGGTGACCATCGCGCTGGTCAGCAGCGTGCCGGGCAGCAGGGTCACGGCGGCGTAGGTCGTCTCGACCTCGCTCCGGTACCGCCAGGGAACGTAGTCGATGCCGGTGTCGGCGATCTGGACCTCCTTGATGGCGGAGGCCGTGATGAGCTGGCCCGCGCCGACCTGCTGGACGATCCCGACGGCCGAGACGCGGTCGCCGCTGCGCAGGACGAGAAGCGTGGTGGCCAGCGCCCCACCCAGGATGAGGAGGACGGCGAGCGCGGCCAGCGCCGGCTTGCGCTCCCGTGGCGGCACGGGAAGCTTGCGCGACGCCGGTCCGGACAGCCCTGGCCGCTCGTTCGCGGGAGCGCGTCCGTCGGAGGCGGGCTTGTCGCTGATCCTCATGGGTGGGGGACTCCCAGGGATGATCGCTTCCGGTACTGAAATGAAGGGCCGATTAACGGCCGCGCCTTCATCCGCAGTATTGGTCAGTTCGAATTACAGAATTGACACCATTATGGACAACCACCCGCTGCCGTGTGGCCGGAAACCGGCCATCCATGCTTATCCGTTAGGAATACCGGTGTCAATGCCCGATTGATCGATGCTTGTTTACGATTATCACTTTCCTGTGGTTGAATTGCGTGATAAGAAGCACTCTGTCCGCATAGATCACATCGTCCCCACCAGCCCGTCCATGCCCGTTCATGCCCGTTCATGCTGTACGGCGCGGAGGGGTCCCGCGTTTCCCGCGAACAAGGAGATAACCGGGGACAGCCCCGCTACCTTGTCTCGGCGAGAGCCCTTTCGCCGGGCGCGTCCCGGAGGGACACTCCCCGAAATGTGGTCGGGGGGCCGGTTCCACGGGGGCCGGCCGATCGGCACGCACCGAGTTCACACACCGAGTTCACGCCACGAGTTCCGGTCACGGCGAACCGCCTTTCCCCGTGAGGGCGGCCCTTGGGAGTCTGGGTATGCGGATCATGCTCACCGTGGTGGCCGAGCACGGCCATCGCGAGGTGATGGTCGAAGGAGACGAGTCCACCACGGTCGGCGCGCTGGCGGCCGCGCTCGCCGGCCCGGCCCGGCCCTCCAACGTCGTACGGCTGCCGCCCGCCAGGGCGCCGTACGACCTGGACAGGGGTCGGCGGCGCCGGGCGGCGGGCCCCAAGCTCTGGGTGGACGGGCGGCCCCTCGATCCGGAGGCGCTCGTCTTCGGGCTGATCCGCGACGGCGATCTCGTGGCGCTCGACGGGCAGGCGGCGTCGGCGACGATGGCCGAGGAGCCGGACGGCGTGGTCGAACTCCGGGTGGCGGGCGGCCCCGGGGCGGGTTCCGTCCACAGGCTCGGCCCGGGCCTCCACACGCTGGGCTCGGATCCGGGATGCGCGATCGCCGTGCCCGACCCGCGGATGCCGCCCCACGCGGCGACGGTCCGGGTCGCGCCCGGCGGGGTCACGGTCGAGCCGGCGCATCCGGCCGCGGGGCTGGAGCTGGACGGCGAGCGTGTACGCGAGGCGACACCCTGGGCACCCGGAGGCGCGGCGCGGCGGCCCGCCGGGAAGTCCGGGAAATCCGGGAAATCCGGGAAATCCGGGAAATCCGGCCGCAGAGTGGGTCGCGGGTTCCGCGGAGTCCGCACGGCCCGGCGGGCCGCCGAAAGCCGCCGGGCCTCGGGGACCGGCCCGGACGCGGGAACGCCCAAGGACGTGCGGCAGGTCCTCCTGTCCTGCGGCGGCTCGGTGTTCTCCATCGGCCTCGTCGAGCCGCCCGACGCCCACCTGGACGCGCTTCCCGACGGAGGGCTGGCCTACAATCGGCCGCCCCGGCTCCGCGCGCCCGAACGGCACCGGCGGGTCGAGGTGCCCGGCGAGCCCAAGCGGGGTGAGGGTGCCCGGCTCCAGCTGCTGGCCGCGCTGCTGCCCGCGGTGTTCGGTGTCGGCATGTTCGTGGCGTTCCGCCAGGTGTACTTCCTGCTGATCGCGCTGATGAGCCCGATGATCATGCTTGGGCAGTGGGCGAGCGACCGCAGGCACGGCAGGAAGAAGCACCGCCAGGCCGTCAAGGCGTACAAGGAGCGGTTCGCGGAGTTCGAGACCGAGGTGGCGCGGGCGCGCGACGAGGACGAGGCGGCCCGCAGGGACGCGGCCCCCGACCCGGCGGAGATCCTGCTGACCGCGACCGGCCCGCGCCGCCGCCTGTGGGAGCGGCGGCTGCACGACCCGGACGCCCTGCGGCTCCGTGTCGGGCTGGCCGATCTTCCCGCCGGCGTCGCCTTCGCGCCGGAGCGAGGCACGCCCGCCGACACGGAGCTACCCGAGCCGCCCCTCGCGCGGCACGTACCGGTCGCGCTCGCGATGCGCAGGCTGGGCGTGGCGGGCGTGACCGGACCCAGAGCCGTCGCGGTCGGCACCGCCCGCTGGCTGGTCGGGCAGGCGGCGGCCCTGCACAGCCCGAGGGACCTGGCCGTCGTGGTGCTCTCCGCGCACGCGGACGCCGCCGAGCAGTGGGGGTGGGTGCGCTGGCTGCCGCACTGCGCCGCCGAGGGCGCGTCGGGAGGCGTGGCCCTCGGTTCCGGCTCCGTCGCCCTCGTCGGCACCGATCCCGAGGCCGCCGCCCACCGGGTCGCCGATCTCGCCGCGCTCATCGGCGAGCGACTCGACCCGGCGGAACCCGCCCTGCCCGGCGCCGCCTCGTACGGCGCGGCGCCGCTCGGCGGCCCGCTGTCCGGCGGGCCAGCTGGCTGGGGGGACCTCGGCCGCCCGGGGAACGCCCGGCCCGAGGAGGCGGCGGAACCCGCGTTCGCCGCCTACGACGAGCGGCCCTGTGACGTGCTGGTCGTCCTCGACGGCGCCCAGGTGCTGCGCGGCCTCCCCGGGATGCCCCAGGTGCTCAGGCAGGGACCCAGGGCCGGGGTCTACACGATCGCGATCGACGACGACGAGCGCCTCCTGCCGGAGGAGTGCGCGACGGTGGCGTCCTGCGAGCGTGACGGGTCGCTTCGGCTCCGCGGCGGCGGGCTGGACGCGATCGGGCCGATCCGGGGCGACCAGGTCTCGCCGTCGTGGTCCGAGCGGCTGGGCCGGGCGCTCGCCCCTCTGCGGGACGTGAGCAGGGACGACCAGGCGTCGGCGCTCCCGGAGTCGGTCCGGCTCCTCGACCTGATCAGCCCCGAGGGCATCGCGGGCCGGTGGAACGGATCGAGCCGCTCGGGCCGCTCGACCCGCGCGGTCATCGGCGTGAGCCCCGACGGGCCGTTCGAGATCGACATCAGCCGGGACGGGCCCCACGCCCTGATCGCCGGGACCACGGGCGCGGGCAAGTCGGAGCTCCTCCAGACGCTGATCTGCTCCCTGGCCGCCGCCAACCGTCCGGACGAGATGACGTTCGTGCTCATCGACTACAAGGGCGGCGCGGCCTTCAAGGAGTGCGTACGGCTCCCGCACACCGTGGGGATGGTCACCGACCTGGACGGCCACCTCACCCAGCGCGCCCTGGCGTCGCTCGCGGCCGAGATTCGGCGCAGGGAACGGCTGCTCCTGTCCGCGGGGGCCAAGGACATCGAGGATTACCAGGGGTCGCGGACGTCCGGCGGGGAGCCGCTGCCCCGGCTGGTGCTGGTCATCGACGAGTTCGCCGCGATGGTGGCCGAGTTGCCCGACTTCATGGACGGCCTGGTCGACATCGCCAGGCGGGGCCGCTCGCTCGGCATCCACCTGGTGCTCGCCACCCAGCGGCCCGGCGGCGTGGTGACCGCGGACATCCAGGCGAACACGTCGCTTCGGATCGCACTGCGGGTGACGGACGCCAGGGAGTCCGCCGACGTGATCGACGGCCCCGAGGCCGCGCACATCTCCAAGAAGACGCCGGGACGCTGCTACGTGCGGTCCGGCTCCGGCCAGGCGGTCGCCGTACAGGCGGCGCGGATCGGCGGGCGCACCCCGGACGGCCGTGACGGCGGGGTCGGCGGGCCCGGCGGGCCCGGCGGGAACCCCCGGGTGATCGAGCTTCCGTGGCGGGCGCTCGGCCACGCCCTGGCCGCCTCCTCCGCCTCGTCCACCTCGTCCGGCGGGGACGCGGCGGCGTCCGGGACGGACCTCGCGCTGCTCGTGGACGCGATCGACGCGGCGGCCAGAGGCATCGCCCGCCGCCCCAGTCCCTGGCTGCCGCCGCTCCCCGACGCGGTCACGCTGTCCCCGGAGCGGGGTGTGGACGGGAGGCCGCCGGTGCCGGGCGGCGGGCCGTCGTTGCCCTTCGGGCTCACCGATCTGCCGTGGAACCAGGCGAGGGGACCGCTCGCCCTGGATCTGGAGCACGGCGGGCATCTGCTGATCGCCGGAACGGCGCGGAGCGGGCGTTCCACGGCCCTGCGGACGATCGCGGGGGCGGTCGCCGCCTGGGCTTCCCCTGAGGACGTCCACCTGCACGCCGTCGACTGCGGTTCCGGGGCGCTGATCCCGCTGGTCGGCCTGCCCCACTGCGGCGCCGTCGTCACCCGCGACCAGCTCGACCGGGTCGAACGGCTGCTGTCCCGGCTCCGCGCGGAGGTCGGCCGCCGCCAGCAACTTCTCGCGGAGGCCGGGTACGCGTCCCTGGCGGAGGCCCGCGCCGCCTCCGGAGCCGGGCGAGCGGGAGACACCGGAAGAGCCGGGAACGCCGGGGATGCCGGGGATGCGGCGGTCGGGCGGCTCCCGTGGCTGGTGCTCCTGCTGGACCGGTGGGAGGGCTACGTCGCCGCGTTCGAGAACTACGACTACGGGCGGCTGCTCGACCTGCTGTTGCAACTGCTGCGCGAGGGCCCGGCCGTGGGCCTGCGGGCGGTCGTCACCTCCGACAGGTCGGGGTTGCTCGGCCAGATCTCGACGGTGTTCGAGGAGCGGCTCATCCTGCGCCTGGCCGACCCCGCGGACTACGGTCTGGCGGGCCTGCCGGTGAAGGACCTGCCCTCCGTCCTGCCTCCCGGGCGGGCGCTGTCCGTCGGGGAGCACGGGCTGGTGGAGAGCCAGATCGCGCTGCTCGCCGACGATCCGTCCGGTCCCGCCCAGGTGGCCGCCCTGCAGGCGCTGGCCCGTACGGCTCCCGCCCGGTTCGGCGGCGACCCGGAGCGGAGGGGATCGTGGGCGTGGCGGTCGCCGCCGCCCCTGCGCGTGGACGCGCTCCCCGTCCGCGTCACGGCCGAGCAGGCGATGGACCTGGCCCCGTCGTTCGAGCCGCCCTCGCCCCTGTGGGCGCTGCTCGGCGTGGGAGGGGACGCGCTGGAGCCGCTGGGCCTGGACCTCCTCGCCCAGGGTCCGGCGGCGGTGATCGGCGGGCCGGCCCGGTCAGGACGGTCGTCGTGCCTGGTCACTGCGGCATGGTCGCTGGTGCGGCGGGGGACGCCGGTCCTCGTGGTCACCCCCCGTCGCAGCCCGCTGCGCGAGATGGCGGGGGCGCCGGGAGTGCTGGCCGTACTGGACGGCAACGCCAGGGGCGTGGCGGGAGGCGAGTCCGACGGGTTCGGCGGGCTGCCGGGCGCGCAGGACCCGCGGGCCCTCCTGGACGGCAGGGAGGGGTATGTGGTGATCGTCGACGACGCGGAGCTGATCTCCCCCGACTCGCCGCTCGGGCTGGCGTTGGAGGAGATCCTGCGCACCGCGCGGGACGGCGATCACGGGCTGCTGATCGCGGGGGCCACGGGGGATCTGGCGACGGCCTATCGGGGGTTCACCGCCGAGGCCCGCAAGTCCAGGACCGGCCTGCTGCTGTCGGTGCAGAGCCCCGCGGACGGCGATCTCTTCAGCGTACGGCTGCCGCGCGGAGCGGTCGGGGGCCCGCCGGGGCGGGGACTGCTGATCACGTCGGGGGCCGCGACCCCGATCCAGGCCGCGGTCCCCGGATAGCGGGACCGGGCCCAGGATCGGGACCGGGACGAACGTCGGGTGCGGACGTATCCGGGACGGAGATGTCCGGACGAACCGTCCGGACGGGACCGGGGCCGAAGGATCGGCGGATTCGCGGGAAACGGCGGATCGGTTACCTGGTCGCGGACTCGATGTTGCCGCGGTAGGCGTTGATCACCCGGGACGCCTCGTTGAGCTCTTCGGACATGCGCTGGAAGGCCGACCGGTAGCTCTGCCATGCCTCGTTGAAACGCTGCGCGCCCGGCCCCGTCCAGGCGGTGCCGACCTTGGCCGCCTCACGGTCGAGACTGGCCATCGTGGCGCGAACCTGGTCGGCCTGCTGAGTGAACTGTGCGGCCATGCTCTGCATCTCCGCGGGGTCGCCGCCGAGCAGGTTGTTACTCATTCAGTGGCTCCTTCGTCGACAGTTCGGGCGCCCTCACCGTAGATCACATACCGTCCTTGTAAAGGTGTTATGCCGACTGGTTATGAAGGCGGTCAGGAGTATTCCGAACGGATGTGGATCACACGGGATGCCGTTCTCCTTCCGGCCGGACGACGGGGTTCTCACCAGTGCCGTGTCAGGTTCGCCCTCTTCACGATCCGGTGTAGGCGTGGGTTGTCGGCGTCGCGGCCTCACCGGCGATGCGGCGGCGGGGTGACCGGCCCTGGTGCGGCGGGTCCACAGGCCGAAGGGCCGCGGGGAGCCAGACCTGTGTGAGGCATGGTTCCCCGCGACCCGGATGCGGCAGGCCGCCGGCCAGGATCACTCGTGAGTGCCACCGGAGAGTCAGCAGTAGGCGGGCGGCCCCGGCCGCCTCTCAGCTGGTGCTGTAGAACGCCGGGTATCCGGCGCAGCTGGCGGTGTCCAGCCGCCGAGCTGAGGAGATCTTGTCGTTGAACTTCCACCGCGACGAGCTGAGGTTGGGCACCGTTTCGCCGGGACGAATGCAGTAGTGGCGATCGCGGTAGTTCTTGTCGTCGTACACGACCCAGGCCATCCAGTCGGCATTGGACAGGGAGCTCGTCTTGTCACTGAAGCTGCCGAGGTCTGGTTCGGAGGTCGGGGTCCACACCCATAGGCCCTGTGCTCCAATCTCGGGGTGCCACACGAGCTTTCGCAGGACCGCGACCCAGCCTTCGTATCCCGCGTCGTCGTGCAAGACCAGGGTGTGATACTCGTCGTCTGTTGCTTGAGCAGGGGTTGCGGCCCCGAAGACGCCCAGCGCCGCCGTGGACACGATGGTCGCGAGCGCGAGTCGCATGTTGATTCGAGACATGATTCCTCTCAGGGGATCGGTTGCTTCGGTGTCTGAGAGGAGCTTGCCGATCGCATCTTGTCTGCGACTTATGCCGGGTTTGAAGCCCATTTGAAGCTACGGAGGCTCGCTCGACCTTCTGGCTTGAGGGTCGGGCGGATGTCACAGTGCGACCTCGAACGGCGTGTCACCACGAAACAGGACAAACCCAAGCTGCTACCGCACTAGTCTGTCCCGCCGGATCACCTGCTGTGGGGGCTCGCCGATGATCATTCGAGGTCTTGCCGCGATCGTGCTGGCGCTGCCGGTGCTGATCACCGCGACACCCACGCCCGCGGACGCCGCCAGGCGGGACACCTGCGCCCCGTCCCGGCCGGGCCGCCTCACGCTGAGCGAGCCGTGGGCGCAGCGCAGGCTCGGCTTCACCTCCGTGTGGCCCCTCACCCGGGGGCGTGGCGTCACGGTCGCCGTCGTCGACAGCGGTGTGGACGCCAAGCATCCGCAACTCAAGGTGGCCCAGTCGGTCGACCTCACCGGAACGGGCACCCAGGACTGCCTCGGTCACGGCACCAGCGTCGCCGGCATCATCGCCGGGACCGAACGCAAGGGCAGCCCCTTCGCCGGTGTCGCACCGGACGCCCGGCTGATCTCGATCAAGCACACCAACGCGGAGCGAGGCGATCCCGCGCTACTCGCCAGGGCGATCGCCAAGGCGGCCGATCTCGGCGCCCAGGTGATCAACGTCTCGGTCAGGGCCGTCGACCGGATGGACCTGAGACGGGCGGTGGGATACGCGCTGTCCAAGGACGCCGTGATCGTGGCCGCCGCCGGGAACGTGACCAAGGAGGACGGCACGTCCTCGCCCGCGTACCCGGCGGCCTACCCGGGCGTCCTCGCGGTGGGGGCGTCCACCCCGGACGACACCATCGCCTCGTTCTCCAACACCAGCACGCCGGTGGCCGTCCTCGCCCCCGGCCAAGCCCTCACCAGCACCTGGCCCGGCGGAACGTACCGGAATGATCTGGAGGGCACGAGCCACGCGACCGCGTACGTCTCGGGGGTGGTCGCCCTGGTCCGCGCCCGCTATCCCGAGCTGGACAACGTCCGCGTACGGCGGCGCGTGGAACTGAGCGCCGACGGCACGAAGGGCAAGGGAAGCGGCGCGGGCATCGTCAACCCGCGGCTGGCCGTGACGACGATCCTGCCCTCGGAGGTCGTCGCGGTGGCGCCCCAGCAGCCCGCGTCGCTCACGGAGGCCGCGATCGCCAAGGCCGATCCACCGGACGATCACGCCATCGGTGTGGCGTCGGCCGTGGCGGGCGGAGCGCTCGGCGCGGCGGCTCTCGCCGTCACACTGGCCGTGGTCGTGCCGCTGGGCCGCCGCAGGAGATGGCGTCCGGGCGGCGAGACCGGCTCCTGACCCGGGCACGCGGCCCTGAAGGCACCGGGGGCCCGGCGGAGCCGGCGGAGCCGGCGGACACGCCACGGTGCCCGTTGCGAGCGGCCGACCGACCGGAGCCTCCCAGCAGGTCATCCGGCGACGCGGCCGCGCGCCTCACCGAACGGTCCTCCGCTATGCCGACACGTCCGAATCCCCGTAGCGGATGAAAGCAGCCACACTCCGACATAGCGGATTCGCCACTCACAGTTGACGTTTGTCAAATAGACACCAAAAACAGCTGATGTGGTCGGGGCATTTTTGGTTGAATGTGACGTGATCATGACCGCTCTTATTGAGCTGATACCTCCCCGGAAGGACGTTCGATGGGCGAGATGAACCCCCTGCTTCCTGGTGATCCAGAGCAGGTAGGCGGATATGCCCTCTTCGGCCGGCTCGGTGAAGGTCCCCGAGGTGTCACCTATCTGGGACGCCCCTCTCCGGAGGCGGCGGCGTCCGTCGTCAAGGTGATGCACGCCCAGCCGGCCGCCGACGCGGAGGCAAGGGACCGGCTCGTCCAGGAGCTGACCGAGGCCAAGGGACTGTCCGGATCCCACGCCGTCCCGCCCGTGGAGGCGGGCTGGGTGGGCGACCAGCCGTACCTGGTGCGCGGGTACGTCGCGGGGTCGTCCCTTCAGGAGACCGTACGGGAGGGCGGGCCGCTCGCGGCCGACGCCCTGGAGCGCGTCGCCCTGGGCACCCTCACCGCTCTCACCGCGATCCACGCCGCGGGCCTGGTCCACCGGGGCCTCACCCCGGACAACATCCTGATCGGCACGGACGGCCCGCGCGTGTCCGACATCGGCCTGGGAGAGGCCGTCGGCGCCTACCGCGCCCCCGAGCAGGTGCGCGGCGAGCCCGGCGACGCCCGGTCGGACCTCTTCTCCTGGGCGGCGTCCATCGTCTACGCCGCGACCGGACAGGCCCCCGGCGCGTCCGCCCCGACCGGCGCCGCTCCCACCGCTCCCGCTCCGGGCGCGGACGACCCGTCGCCCGAGACGACGGTGAACGTCCGGGACATCGCCGCCGCCGTGGCCGACGCGCAAGCCGCCCCCGCCGCTCCCGCTCCGGGCGCGGACGACCCCTCGCCCGAGACGACCGTGAACGTCCGGGACATCGCCGCCGCCATGGCCGGTGACCCGGCCGAAGGCGCGGACGCGGCCGGCGGCGACCGACCGGCCGGCACGCCCACTCTGGATGACGTTCCGCAGCCGCTGCGACGCATCCTCCTCGCCTGCCTGTCCCCCGACGCCTCCGCCCGGCCCACCGCGCGGAACGCGATGCTGCGGCTACTCGGCGAGGACGACGCGACGCCGTCCACCGAGGTCGCCGTGCCCGGCGCCCCCGTGGCCGGTGTCGTCCTCCCGGCCCAGCAGCACGGCCCGCAGCAGTTCCACGGGCCCGACGGCGGACCGCTCTGGGGAGCGCCCCCGATGCCCCCCGGCGCCGTGCCGCCGGCTCCCGGCCCGCACGCGAACCCCGTGGCGGCTTCCGGCCAGGTCTGGCAGGGGCCTCCGCAGCAGCAGCCCACCGCACCGCTGTGGGCGGCGCCCCCGATGCCCAACCAGGCCCCGCCCGTACCGGGAGCCGTCAGCGGGCCCGGCGTCCCCGACCAGGGCGCGCCGCGGCGTAAGACACCCTCCATCGGGCTGGCGGCGTCCCTGGCCGCCGTCCTCGCGCTGTCCGTCGGCGGCGTGTGGGCCGCCGGACACTACTCGAGCACCCAGTCGTTCGACCGTACGGCGGCCGAGGGGTCGGCCGGAGGCAAGCACGGCACCGCGGGCCCGGGAGACGCCATCCCGTCCACGGGGACGGCCGGCAGGCAGCAGCCCCAGACCCAGGTGACCGTCCCGTGGGCGAACAGTCCCGACCCGGAGGCGACGGGCGTGTTCCCGCTGACGCTGCCCACCGACTGGGTGTCCGAGACGCCGACGCCCGATGCCACCGCGCCGATTCCGGACATTCCGATCTCGCCGCCCGCCATTCCGAACACGCAGCCGACGGCCACCTCGGCGCCCGCGGCGACGGAGACGCCCACGGCGAGCGCGCAGCCGACGCGCACCCGCCGGCCGAAGCCCAGCCCGAGCCCCTCTCCCACGGAGAAGCCCACCGAGAAGCCCACCGAGAAGCCCACCGAGACCCGGGAGCCGACTCCGGACCCCACGACACCGGCGCCCGACCCGACCACCAAGAAGCCGGAGCCCGAGCCGACCAAGACGACGGCGCCTCCCAAGCAGCCGGACCCGACACCGACGAAGGCTCCGACCCCGACCAAGAAGGCCGAGCCGGAGCCCGAGCCGACCAAGACGACGGCGCCTCCCAAGCAGCCGGACCCCGAACCGGCCAAGCCGGTGGCCCCGGTGAACAACCCGTACACGCCGCAGCAGGTCTGCAACTCCGGCGGTCACGGGTCGGGCTTCTACGTCCAGCGGTCGGCCGGTTTCAACGGGGGGACGCTCTACCAGCTCTACAGCAACTCCTCGGGGTACAACTGCGTGGTCGCCATGAAGACGGCGGACGTCGGTAAGGACACCAAGGTCTGGGCCACGCTTGAGGTCCAGGGCGGCGGCTCCTCGACCGACAGCGGGTCCTTCAAGTACTACGCCGGTCCGGTGATGCTGTCCGGCAAGGGCAAGTGCGTGCGCATCTCCGGAGGCAGCGACTCCGGCAGCACCAGCCGCGACTGGGCGAACTGCGGGTGATCTCCCGTCGGGGGTGAGCGCGAAGGATCCCGCCTGAGGCGCGGCGGCCACGATGATCGTGGCCGCCGCGCCTCAGCGTCGTCCTGGCCCGGCTCGCCCGCCGACCGCCTGACCTCGCCTGATCACCACACCGGAAGAACGGACTGGGATGCAGACCCGTAAGGATCTCTACCAGGCGCATCGGCTCATGATGCAGCGCCTGGGCATGGCCCTGCTGCAGGCGGAGCCGGACGTGCCGGAGTCACCGATGCGCAGGCACAGCGTCGCGACCTTCTCGGGAGTCCTGCTCGCGGTGCTCGTCCTCGCGGTCTTCGGGATCTGGGGCCTGCTCAAGCCGGGCGGCGCGACGAGCCTGACCGAGCCCGGCCAACTCCTCGTCGAGGAGGAGAGCGGCGCCACCTACATCTACAGCGAGGCCGGCGACACGCTGATCCCCGTCGCCAACTACGTCTCGGCGCGGCTGTTGCTCGACAGCGCGGACGTGACCGTGCGCAACGTGTCGGCGGCGTCGCTCGCGGAGTTCAACCGGGGCCCGCTCGTGGGCATCCCCGGAGCGCCCGACTCCCTCCCCGTGCCCGAGAAGCTGGTCAAGGGCCCCTGGTCCGCCTGCGTGACGGAAGTGACGGACGCCGCCGGATCACACACGTCGTACGTGACCCTGGTGGGCGGCAGGGACGTCGGAGGCCGGGAGATCGGCGGCGACGCCATGATCGTCGAGGACGGCCGGCAGGACTGGATGATCTGGGGCGACAAGCGGATGCGGGTCACCGGCGAGGGCGCCCGCGGCCTGATCGGGGAGACCGCCAGAAAGGTGCCGGCCGCGTGGCTCAACGCCATCCCGCAGGGCCCCGACTTCCGCAGCCCGGACGTCCCCGGCCGCGGACGCAAGGTGCGCGGCCCCGAGGGCGGGGCCGCCGTGGTCGGCCAGGTCTTCACGGTTCCCGCGATGGCCGGGAGCCCCGCCCGGTGGTACGTCCTTCGAGACGACGGACTCGCTCCGATCTCCATCCTCCAGGCGAGCCTGCTGCTTGAGGACCCCGAGAGCAAGAAGAAGGTGTACGGCAGGCGGCCGGTGAAGCCCATCGAGATCGACGCCGCCACGGCGAACACCGCCCCCGTGTCGAAGACCGGCATGGCCGTCGTCGGCCTGCCCACCGAGATGCCGAAGATCATGACACCCGACGTGTCGGCGCCGCTGTGCGCCGTCTACGCGGACAGCCAGACCGGGTCGGCCCGGGCCCGGCTCACGATCGGCAGCCGGATGGACATCCCGGTCCCCCCGACGAGCGGCGACCAGGAGCACTTCGACCAGGTGCTGCTCCCGCCCGGCGGCGCGGCCGTGGCCGGCCTGCTGCCCGGTGACGGGCAACTGTCGGCGGTGCACAGCTACGCGCTGATCACCGACCAGGGGCGCACGTTCGCCGTCGAGTCCGCCGACCTGCTCGCCAACCTCGGCTACGAGCTCTCGGATGTCACACCGGTGCCCGCGCAGATCCTCCACCTGATCCCCGAGGGCCCCGCGCTCGACCCCGCCGCCGCCAGAAAGCCCCTGCAGTACGGCCAGTGACCCGCGACGAGGACACCGCTCCCGCCGCATGGCGGGAGCGGTGTCTCACAGGTCGATGCCCGCCATCGAGATCTTCGCACGGACCCCCGCGTTCGAGTCGTATTGGAGTTGCGCCTGCTCCAGGTGGGGTGCGTCCGTGGGGATCGCCTGCAGCACGGGGATCAGCTTCGCCTGCGTCGCGCTGTACGCGTTCACCAGGCCGAGCACCGCACCGACCACGAGGATGACTTTCTTGTTGTTGGTGACGATGCCCTTCAGGCCCTCCCAAATGGTGAAAAGCGCGACATCGATCGCTGCCTTGATCGCAACCCTGGCGTTGACCCAGACGATGCCGATCAGGTGCCAGGTGACCAGCACACTCATGATCTGCGCGAGCCAGAAGAGGCAGACGGCCACCCAATGGAAGAGTTGCGCGGTCTGCTCCAGGGAGCCCGCCGCCCCTTCCCGGAAGGTCTTGAGCTTGTTCAGCGACTCGACGAAATCGTCCAGGGTCTCGTTGAACGTGTCGAAGGCGCTGCCGGACCAGCCTTCTTGCTTCACGATCAAATCCCGCTGGTCCTTCAGATGTTGCACGAGATTCTCGAGGGTCCTGGGGTCCTGCCCCTGCCCCTCACTACGCCACTCCGACGCCGCTTTCGCCATGCCACCGGGATTGGCCATCAGCATGCCGATCAGCAGGGCGATCCTCCTGGCGACCGGGGTGCCGAGGATGACGGCGGCGCCCGCAGCCTCGCTCGCCGCCGCGATGAACATCGCCCGGTCACTCTCGTACACGACAGGGGTCCTCTCGAAGTCGGATGACGGAAGCGGTCAGCTCGTGTGGGTGATGACTGAGGGCGCGACGTCACCGTCGTCGTCCCAGTCCCCCTCGTCGCCGGTCAGCATGGTCGATTTCTCACGGTCGCGGTCCTGGCCGGCTCCGGCGGCGCCCCCCATCGGCATGAACGGCATGCCGCCCGTGCCGTTCATCCCGGCGGACCTTCCCCCGGCGGCACCGGATCCGGCGGCTCCCCCGTACGTGCCGCTTCCGCCGGAGGAACCCGCTCCGGGGCCGTCCCCCGTCCAGGAACCGGCGTTCGGGACCTGTGTGCCGCTCGGCGTGTAGCCGGCGAGGTTCGTCGGAGTGGTCACCGGCGAGGTCGGATTGCCGAGTCCGCTCAGATCCGGCGAGGACGGGTTCACCCCACTGCCGTTCCCGTCGAGCCCCGGTTGGTCCGAGCCGGGAATGTTCGTATCGGGCAGACCTGTACCGGGCGCGTTCGGATCGACCGCGTTCGGATCGATCGCGTTCGGATCGACCGCGTTCGGATCAATCGCGTTCGGATCGACCGCGTTCGGATCGACCGCGTTCGGATCAATCGCGTTCGGATCAATCGCGTTCGGATCGACCGCGTTCGGATCAATCGCGTTCGGATCAATCGCGTTCGGATCCGGAATGTTGGGCGAGGGCATCTTGGGGCCTGGCGGTTCCTCCTTCTCCTCCTTGACCGTCGACGCCTTTTCGGCCTCGTGGTAGTTGTCGGCCGCCTTGGCGATGGCCGATTTCCAGGATTCGAGCACCTTCACGCCGGCTTCCAGGGACTTCGCCGCACTGTCCCTGGCCCGCTGATGCGTGATGACGAGCCCGACACCTATGGCGCTGAAAGCAGGAAACCCGATACCGATCGAGCTGGTCTGGGAGGCGAGCGTCTCCAACGCTCCCAACGACCGCTCGTTGCCTACTTCGTTGGCCAGAGTGTGCAACTTGTCCTTGTTGAACTTGACCGCCCACTGGCTGCTGACATCCGGCATCTGGAAGGCGGTCGCCGCGGGATTGCCCGTCTGGGCCGAGGCGTTCGCGTTCGCATTCGCATTCGCGTTCGCGTTCGCGTTCTCGGATGAACCTGTCATAGAACTGCCGTTCCTCCGTCGCGGTCAGCCGAGAACCGGGGGGATGGTGCCGCCACTGTCGCCCCAGACCTCGTCGTCTTCCATGAGCCAGGTGGTGTTCTCACGATCCTCCTGCTCCTCGCGGCCCTCCCCACCACGCGCCGGGCCCATCATCATGCCGTTCGCGCCCAGCCGGCCGGTCCCCGTGCCACGGGCACCCGTACGCGTGGACGCCGTCCCACTGCCGGACATGCCGCCATAGGCCGGGACGATTCCCGAGGAGCCGGACCCGACGCCGCCAGGACCGGAGGAGCCCATGCCAGAGGTGCCGTAACCGGCGGGACCGGTCAGCGACGTTCCCGGAGGTGTGAGCGTCCCCGAGCCGTTGTATCCGGCCAGCTGGGTCGCCCCCGTCCCGGTACCCGTTCCCGGCAGGCCGGGGACGGTTCCGCCGTTCCCTCCGACGCCCGAGAGATCCGCTCCGGAATCGCCGACGACGGACGGAGACAGCCCGTCAGTGTCCGGTCCGCCGTATCCCAGGTCGCCGGGGTCGAGCCCCTGTCCGGTCGTGCCGTCCAGATTCGGAATCGATCCGTTCGGGCCGGACGGTAGGTCCCCCGGCGCGTCGAATCCGGGAAGCTTCCCGTTCTGGTTCCCGGCCGTCAAGCCCGGAAGCTTGTCCGGATCGAACCCCGTGGGCTCGAACGGCGGGAGACCTATGTCGTCCGGATTGGGCAGCGCCTGCTGGACATCCTCCGGGAGCGCGGCGTAATGCTCGACGATCCGCGCGTTCACCTTCTTCAGGTGATTCATCGCGCGTTTCTCCGCCCGATAGATCCCGTAGAACGGAGTGACGTCGGCCCAGTCGATGTCGTTGTCGGATCGCGAGTCCCGGTATCTGCCGAGCACGACGTTCTGCTGCGCCCATTCGAGCGTCGCGGCGTAGTCCTGCAGCGGTCTGCCCACCTTGCCGCATTTGGTGGCGAGCTCGCGCACGCTCGCGTGCAGGCTTCGCAACTGCTTCTGCGTCTCGACGGCCACCGTCCCCTTGTTCTGCTCCGCCAACGCGGTGGCGGCCCGCTTGACGTCCGCGGCGAAGTCGTTGAGCAGGGTCTCGGCGGCGCAGTAGTACTGCCCGGCCCGTCGCACCTGGAACGGGTTGGTGTTGTCGATCCACTTCCTGATCGTGTCGATGTTGGAGTGCCCCAGGGAGGTCCAGAAGTTGAGCGGGAGCGGCACTTCCGTGGTCGGAGTGTCCCCGAGCTTGAGATCGACACGCGTTTGCTTCGGTTCGGCCATCATGGACTCCGTCAGGCTTCACGCGGGGCTTCGGCCCCGTTGGCTTGTTCCGCCACGTCATAGCTCTCGACCATGCTCAGCAGTGTCTGAATCGTGAGGTCGGCCTGCATGACCATGCTCGCGTAGGTGCCGCTTCCGGCCTTAAGGCCGTCTCCGCCCTCCTGGGCGCCGCTCCCGGTCCCCCCGCGCGTGATCGTGCCTTCGCCGAGGAGGTTGCCGTACGCCATTTTCATCGACATCGTGAACTCCTCGGCGGTCAGCCACCCTCCTCCCCCGAGTTCCTTGGAGGTGAGATTGCACTCCCGTCGCAGGTCCGGCAGCGACCCGGCCCCTGACGGCGGGCCGGGGAGCTCCGGCGGAGTGCTCCCCTTTTTGGACGCCGCCTGCGTGGCCTGAACGGGCGTCGGTGTGATCAGCGTGTCCAGCACTGTCCGCAGATCATGGGCGATCCGCTTGATCTCCGTGCGGTTCAGCTCAGGATTGCCCGAGCCGCCGGCGTCGTTCTCGTCGGTCAGGCCGGGCCAGTCGGCGTCGTACTCAAGCGCCATGCGCGCCTCCCTGGTCTGTTAGGAGTCAACCGATCACAGGCGGGATCACTCGATGGCTGGAGTCCCAGGCGTCCCGTTCCTCGGTCAGCCAGGTCGTTCGCTCCTCGCCCGAGGAGTCGCCCGCTCCGCTCGCCCCACCCATCGGCATGAAGGGCATCATCGAGCCGTTCGCCGGTCCGCGGGGCACGGTGAGGTTCGGCTGCCCGATCACTCCTGTGCCTGACACGGGTTCGCCCAGGATCGACGGCACGCCCGGCGCGACCGCGCCCGGGCCCTTCACCGAACCGATGACGTTGCCCGGAGTCACGGAGCCGCCGTTGCCGGGGTCCGTGGAGAGGGGCGTCGTGACCGGCGGGTCGGAGACGCCGGCCACTTCTGTGCTCTGGGAGTCGCTTCCCGCCGACGCGCCGTCCTGCCCGATCACGGGTGGAGCGGTGCCGTCGCCCGCGTCCGTTCCGCCGTTCGAGCCGCCCGTGTCACCGCCGGCGGCGGTGCCGCCCGGACCGCTCCCGCTGTCACCACCCGTGCCGTCACCGCTGTCGGCGGGGGTGTCGGGAGTGGTGTCGCCCCCCGTCCCGTCGTTCCCGGTGGCACCGCCAGAGGGGTCGCCACCCGTACCCGCCGCCCCCGACCCACCGGAGCCGGAGCCGCTGCCCGAGCCGTCGGCGCCGCCGGAATTCCCCCAGGACGCGGCGGCGGTCGTGCCGCCGGGGTCCCTCCCGGACGGACCGGCCCCACCGGTGTACGGGGGCGTGTCCCCGTAGTCGACCTTCTGCTGGGGAGCGGGGCCGCCCTTCTCTGGCTCCACCTTGGGCAGCTCGTAGGTCACGTACTGCGGGACGTGCAGGTTGTAGACCTCGACGATCTGCTCGTTCAGCGTGTTGAGGACCTTCCGGGCCTCACCGTCCGCGTACGCCTTGGCCAGCTGGTAGGTGGCCTCGTTCTTGATGCCGGTCTGCGGGGTCAGCGACCGGGGAATTCCGGTCGAGCCGCCGCCGGTCCCGTCGAAGGGGGACTGGGCCACGGGAGGACTCGACTGACCGGTGGTGTCCGTCAGGGACGGACGCGTGCTCGTCCCTGACGGGTTCGCCGGCGGAGTGCAACAGGGGAGCTCGGCCTGCAGGTCGATCTGGATCTGCTGGATCTTGGCCTTCGCTTCGGGGAGATGGAGCTGGCTGTACAGCCGGAGAGCCCGGGCCATCTCGTCCATCTTGTCGAAGAGCTCGGTGCCGGCCGCGCTGAGGTACTGCATCGCCTTCTGGACGTCGGCGGCGACCGGGCCCTGCCATGCCTCGGAGAGCCTCTTCGCCCGCGCCTCGATCGCGTCGGCCATGAGCTTGACCGTGCCGGCCGCGTTCCCGTAAGCGAAGGCGGCGTTCTCCACCGCCGTCGGATCGGTGTTCCGCATCCACTCGGCGATCTCGTCGACGGACGCGGTCACCTTCTCGCCAGGAGGAGGCGCGGTCGCCTTGATCACGAAGGTCTGCCTGTCGTTACCCACAACGATCCTTCTCCGACGTTCCGGTCAGCCCTCGTTCGGCGGGTTGGTCTTCTCGTACACGGAGGCGCTGACTTCCATCGCCTCGATGACAGCCACATACGCCTCGTGGAACCGTCGATAGGCGTCGGTGAACTTCTCGCCGCCGGGGCCGACCGTGTCGGCCAGGGCCCGCGCGTCGGTCCACGTGCCGATCTGCGCCGCGTTGATGCGGCAGTTGCCCTCGACGCTGCTCAGCGAGCCGGTCGTGTAGCCCTCGGCGTAGGCCGGCCCCTCCGTTCCCGCGAGATACGCCCGCAGGTCTTCGGCGACCTTCCGGATGTCGGAGACGCTGTACTTGAGAGGCACGTCACCGTCGAGGCCCGGCCATTTCGGGTCGACCTGGAACGTGTCGCCACCGCCGCCATCCACGGCGTCCTTCTGGGTCATGTCCCTCCCCCGCCTGGACGCGCGACGCGCGTCGCCGAGCCGTACGCGGAGGGGCCTGCCGGGTCACCGCGGGGCGGCGATGACCGGACGGGCTCCCCATGTGTCGCGGCAGGTCAGCCGTTCACCCACATGGCCTTGTTCCGCGCCTCGGCCGCCTTGTAGTTCTCGTTGGCGATCTGGATGGCCCGCTGGATCTCGTCGAGCTGACCCCTCATCTGCGTGGCCTGGGCGTCCCACTTCTGCTGGTGCTCCCTGAAGAACGCCTCCGCGCCGCCGTCACCGTCCCAGTGACCCGCGAGGTCCTGCTGGAGCTTGGTGATCAGATTGGCCGTGGCCTCTTCGAAGGACTTGAGGATGTTGATGATGTCGCTCTGGGCCAGCTCCATCTGGCCGAAGTTGACCTTCGTGAAGTCGAGTTCAGCGGACACTGCGCTCTCCGTTCCTGCCTGGCTGGGATCCGGTCACCTGATGTCGACGTTGATCAGCGACTCGACACGGCCGACACCGGCCATCACGTCCTGGTCGGCGGCGTCGTAGACGACGGCGTTGGCGCCCATCGTCTGGGCGATCTGGTCGAGGTCGTCTCGGACGACTCGCATGCTGTCGTTCCACGCGGTCATCGCCCGCCGGAACACGCCTGCCGCCGGCCCGATCCATCCCGTGGCCAGGAGTCCGTTCGCCGTCGTCTCGACACCCGCCCGGAGACCCTCGATGTACTGAGCCGTGTCGACGACATGGCCGGATGCGATCTTGATCTGGGCCGGGCTCGCACCAAAGAATTGCGACATTTTGTCACCTCCGTGACATAAGGCCAGTTGTGGCCCGCAATGCCCCCGCATATCAAGGGACATCCCGCGCGAACATCACCAACCGGCATCGTAATCGTCAAGATCCACCTAGATAACAGGTATGTACATTACAGATGGGTAAACTTTGGTCAGCATGTCCGTAATCGGTCACGCGCTGTCATCGAGCTGGCGTTTGATTCGCTCAAGTTCGCCCATGACGTCCTCGAACGTCCTGTTGTAGCTCTGCGTCAT
This sequence comes from Microtetraspora glauca, assembly GCF_040656155.1. Classification (NCBI taxonomy): domain Bacteria; kingdom Bacillati; phylum Actinomycetota; class Actinomycetes; order Streptosporangiales; family Streptosporangiaceae; genus Microtetraspora; species Microtetraspora glauca. The sequence goes on along the minus strand of NZ_JBFALK010000001.1, from coordinate 327,989 downwards.
CGCGGCGACGCCGTCACTTATCGCGCCGGGGTCCTCAAGCAGCTTCATCGGGTTGCCGTCCTTCCCGAAGGTCTCCTCGGAGGCTTCCATCACCTGGCGCTGCAGGTCCTCGCCCGCCTCCTTGATCGTCGCCTTGATCTTCTCGGCGAGCTCGCCGGAGCTGAGCCGCATCGCCTTGGGGTGCAGCTCCAGCTCGCCGAGGCCCACGGAGGTGTATTCAACAGAGACCAGGCCGTCCTCGTCCCGCGCCCGCCCCACGAGAGACGACAGGGCGTTCTCGAACTCGCGCATCTGCGCCACCTCCCGGTCGCCGCGCTGTATGAACTGCTCGATGTCGATGTTGGCGAAGTCGCCGAATCCCGTCATCCGCTGCTCCGTTCTTCGAGGCGGCCGCCCGTCTCATCCCGCAATTCGCATATAGCAATATTTGGAGCAACGTATCTCACCGCCGCGCACGAGCACCGGACTTCCGGCCGCAAAGGGAGGGTCGGCGCGGGACAGCACGGACTCAGCCGGAGCGGCGCCGGAACCGCTCCAGGCCGGCCATCCGGCCCTCCATCGACTCGAGGAAGGAGTCCTGAATCCGCTCCAGCCGCTGTCGCGTCCGCTCGATGTCGGACGCCCGGTCCGTCGGGCGAGCGCCCTGTTCCTCCGCGCCACGGGACGGCTCGGCGCGCACGCCGTCCGATGGGTTCCGGAGTGAGTCCCCCGGTGATTCGCCGAGCACCGGGCCCAGCACCTCGGCGGTCTTGCGGCGGGCGTCCCCCTGCGCGGCCCGTACGGCGTCGACCACCGCCTCGGCGAGGGTCTCGCTGTCCTGCCGCATCACGCGGGGATCGAACCGTACGCCCTGGATCATGCCCTCGCCGTCCACGACGGCGCGCACCATGCCACCCGCGGCGTCCCCCTCGCCGGTCACCTCGCCCAGCCGTTCCATGGCGTCGGTGAGATCCCGGAGAGAACGATCCGCCTGCCGGATGATCCGGTCGATCTCCTCCGGGCGCACCGTCGCGGGATCGAAGTCGAACATCCCTGCCCCCTCTCGGTCGTATCGCACCGCGAGTTGATCATCAGGCGGTGAACCGGGTTCCAGCGCCGCATGGCCGCGGATCGAACCCGGCGTGAACAGATGGCTCCCACCTGGGCGAACGCCGTACGACGCGTCGCGCCGGCGGCATGCGCGGTGATAGTGAGATCACATGTCTCCCCCTCATCCGATCGAGGCCCCGGCAGCCGGTACGACACCGACGCCCCGCCTCCATCACCAGCCCGGACCCAGCGGCCCGCCAGTGAAACGGACAGTGCGATGAGCGGCAACCAGGACAGGTACGTGACCTCGAACGGCATCAGGGACCTGCGTGACCGCCTCTCCGAGGACGTCATCCCCCAGTTCGAGACCAGGCGGCGGCAGGTGGACGAGACGGTCCTCGGGCCCTGGGACCTCGGCATGTCCGGCAGCGCGATCATCCTGCCCACCTACGAGGGAGCCGTGACGAGGGCACGCGAGCACCTCGCCGACGCGATCGGCGCCGTACGGCAGTGGATGGACCAGCTCGACACCGCGGCGACCAACTGGCGCACCGCCGAGGACGCCAGCACCGTCACGTACGTCTGATCGCGGCGGCACACACACGGCATCGCGGCACTCACGGCACCTGAACGCACTCACGGCACCCGACCACGGAAAGGCTGAACGACGTGACTCCTCCGCTCCCTGAAGGGAGCGGCTTCTCGCTAAGCCGCTTCCGCAGCCTGGCGAAGGGCAAGCCCTGCCCTCAAAATGTTGACAGCCGCGTTCACGTCGGCGTGCGCGGTATGCCCGCACGCCATACACGCGAACTCGGCTTGGGTGGGGCGGTTCTCCTTCGCGCAGTGCCCGCAACGGGCGCAGGTGCGGGAGGTGTTGGCAGGGTTCACCGCGATCAGCTCTCGACCGGCGCTTTCAGCCTTGTGCGCGAGGATCGTCAGGAACACCCCCCAACCCGCGTCCAGGATCGACCTGTTCAAGCCGGACTTCTGTGCGACGTTCCGGCCAGGGGCTTCGATCGTGCCCGAGGCGCTGCGGGTCATGTTCGCGATCCGCAGGTCCTCGTGCACGATCACGTCGTAGGCGCGGACCAGGGTGAGCGCGGCCTTGTGTGCGCCGTCCAACCGCCCGCGGCGGACCGTGCCGTGCAGCGCCGCGACACGGGCGGCGGCTTTGCGGCGGCGCGTGGACCCGCGCTTCTTGCGGGCAAGGTCCCGCTGCGCCGCCGCGAGACGTCCGGCGGATGCTTCCAGGTGACGCGGGTTGGCCAGGTGCTCCCCGTCGCTGGTCGTGACCAACCAGGCCACACCCATGTCCAGGCCGACCGCAGCGCCCGTGACGGGCAGGGACATCGCGGGCACGTCAGCGCAGGACAAGACCACATACCAGCGGTCGCCTTCCCGTGTGACGCCGATCGTCTTCACCCTGCCGAGCACGGGACGGTGCCGATGGACGCGGACGTGCCCGATGCCCTGAAGGCGAACGTAGGTCGCGGTGGGGTGGTCGGGCTGGGAGTCCCACCGGCAGCCGTCACCGTCTTTCGGCCACTCCACGGTGTCGAACCAGCCGCGCCCCTTGAACCGCGGAAACCCCGGCCTGCCCCCGGCCTTGGCTCGGCGGAAGAACCCGGCGAACGCCTTGTCGAGACGGCGCAGGGTGGCCTGCTGGGAGGAGAACGACCACCGGCCCTGCCCGCCTGGGTCATCGGACCGGATGTGCGTCAGCTCCCCCGACTGATCGCCGTACCGCACCGTGACGCCTCCCTTGCGGTAGACGGTACGCCGGTGCTCCAACGCCCCGTTGTAGAGCTGCCGATGATCCTCAAGACAGGCGGCGAGCGCGATCTGCTGATGCCGGGTCGGGCGCAGCAGGAACTTATACGACCTACGCACACCCACCCCCCCACGCTCGGTAATCAGACCGCCACGCTATCGGCATGCGCCGACAAAACCCGGAAGGAACCCTGACATGCGGCCCCGGCAGGTCACTACACGATCGGGCCTTGACGGCCCTCCCGCCCCGATTCCCCCATCGCCTGAAGGCGACAGTCCCCTCGGGAGGTTCTGATGGGCAAGCACGCGGGCGTCCCCGCCGTCGAGGCGATCGGCAACCTGAGACGGGCCCAGATCCTCGCGGGAGCGGGGCTCCTCACGCTCACGCTGGTGGAGAACCTGCTGATCGACGATGAGGCGATCATCCACGTGGCCAACAACTGGCTCGCGGTCGCGCGCGAGCTGGACGGCGGCCCGAAGCGGCTCCTCGCTCTCATGCTGACGGAGTCGAGGAACACCTGGATCGCCGACGATCAGACGGCGTTCGAGGACGCCGTCGTGACGTTCCAGTCGAAGCTGGAGGTCCTGCGGGGCATGGTGACCGACACGGGCGGGCTGCTCGACGAGATCGGAGCCACGTTCCGCGACTTCGGGTGGGCGATGTTCGTGTTCTCGGCCACGCTGCTCTCCACGATGGCCTCCGCCGCGGCGCTGCGGTTCACCCCGGCGGGCGCCCAGGCACAGCTCGTCATACGCGCGCTGATCCAGATGGCCGACAAGATCCTCGCAGTGTGGGGCAAGGCGCTGCTCGCCTACCTCGGCGGCGCGGCGTACATCCTCGGCTACCTGTGGCGCAAGGACATGCAACTGCGGAACGTCGAGCCGACCGGTGTCGCCGCCATCGACTTCACGAAGGCGACGATCGACGTGGCCGGCAACCCGACCTTCCGCGAGCCGGGCAAGGCCGGGACCCTGCCGCCGTCCACCGCCGGTTTCGACTGGGTCGCCCCCAAGCGCGACGTGCCCCTGCCGTACGGGCAGTAGGCACGAAACGGAGCACGGACGCACGGAACGGAGCACGGACGAACGAACCCGGGCGGGCGCGTCAGCCGTGACAGGCGACGGACCAGCCCGTGGCCGGGTAACGGATCAGCCGGACAGGCCGCGGATCCAGGTGTAGACCTCCATCACGCCCAGCGCGAGCGGGAACAGCGCCGCGGTCAGCACGACGTCGACGATGTCCCCGGCGCGTCCCCAGAACGGGGACGGGCGGCCGGAGGGCAACCACAGGCCCAGGCTCACCGGGATCGCCGCGACCCACAGCAGCCCGATCACGATCGCGATCGCCCCGACTCCGCCCGCCCGTGTACTCAGCGTGAGCACGAGCAGGACGATCCCGGCCAGGGCGGAGACGGTCAGCCAGAGCCGCTGGGACACGCCGTGGAAGACCCGCGTCCGCATGACCAGCGTCAGCGACAACACGAAGGACATCACCGGGGCGATCCACCCATGGGCGAGCACGAGGAGCGGCTGGGCGGCGAACACGGCGACGGCGATCCCCGCGATGAGCCCGGTCGCGTAACGCCGCGCCTGCCCGGTCCGCTCCAGGATGGCCGCGCTGTCCACCCGGTCGTTGTCCGCGCGCAGTTGCTCGGCCGTGGTGGGCATGGAGGGCAGCGGCAGCCGGGCGAGCCGGAACGCCAGCGCCGGGATGAACGGGCTGCACGCCAGCAGGACCGACACGGCGACCGCGGCGACCCCGGCGGGGGGCACGTCGAACACCATCACGACGGCGGCGCTCACCGCTCCCACGACGGACGCGACGGCGGTGCCGAGGAATCCGGGCACGCCGTCGGCGACCGCCGCGCCGCCGAGCGCGGCCACGAGGGCGGTGCAGGCGAGCGCGGCGAGCAGGTGCGGCGCGCCGAGCCCCGCGAGCCCGGCCGGCCCGGCCGGGGCGAGCAGCCCGGCCAGGAACCCGTACGGCAACGCCGCGTAGCCGATCGCCGCCCCGGCGGTGGAGTCGCCCACCGCCCGGGACATCGAGGTGGCGGCGCCCAGCAGGATGACCGCGAGCACGCCCGCGACCACCGCGACCACGGCCGGCGCCGCCCCGGAGAGCGCGAGCGCCGGGGCCCCGGCGACGAGGAGCGCGCACGAGGCGCCCACCCCGAGCAGGCGGGTGTGCCTGCCGCTCCACGTGCCCCGGCCCTCCTTCACGCCGGTGGCGACCACGTCGGCCACGTCGTCGAACATCGCCGGAGGCAGTACGGACTCGCGCGGGCGGAGGTAGAGCACCTCGCCGTCGAGGACGCCCAGTGCCCCCAGGCTCTGCCCGATGTCGAAGGGGGTGCCGCCGAGCCGTTGCAGCACCCAGCCCGGCGCGGCGGCCGACTCCCCGTCCACCTCGCCGAGCGCGCGCAGCAGGCCGGGCATGACGTGCGGCAACGGGATGTCCGCGGGCAGCGCGAGATCGGCCCGCCTGTGCGGTCCGACGATCGTGACGTGGCACAGCGCTGGCAGCCGGGCGCCCGCCGCGGCAAGGGCTCCCTGTGGCATCGGCTCATGGGCGGCCAGCGAAGTCACACGTCCTCCTCGTACGGATCACCGAACAAGGCGAACATAGCGCGCCTCTTTCCCCCACTCGGATGTAAACCACATCTGGTAAGAAAAGATCCAAACGATCTGGAAGGGCGTCCAGGGTGAGCATTGTCGTCGTACGCCGTCCCGAGCGCCGTCCCAGCCCCAAACCGCCACGGGGCGAGATCCTGCTGGAGTCGCCGCCGGAGGTCCCGGAGGTGCAGCCGCCGGGCTTCGGCAACCTGCTCACCTACCTGCCGATGGGGGCGGGCGCGGCGGCCATGGGGCTGATGTTCACCGCCGGCGGGAACTCCAGCCCGATCATGTACGTATCGAGCGGCCTGTTCGCGGTGTCCATGCTCGGCATGAGCGTGAGCCAGATGGGACGCCAGGCCGGAGAGCGCAAGAACCGGATGAACGGCCAGCGCCGGGACTACTTCCGCTACCTCTCCCAGGTGCGCAAGCGGGTACGGCGGGCGGCCAAGCAGCAGCGTGAGGCCCTCGAATGGAGCGGCCCCGCCCCCGACTCCCTCTGGTGGATCGCCATGGGCCCCCGCCTGTGGGAGCGGCGGCCGCGCGACGACGACTTCGGCACCGTACGCCTGGGAACGGGCGTGCAGAAGCTCGCGATCCAGCTCATCCCGCCGGACTCCAAGCCGGTCGAGGACCTGGACGCGCTGTCGGCGGGCGCGCTGCGCAGGTTCGTCCGGGCGCACTCGACCGTGTCCAAGCTGCCCGTGGCCGTGGCCCTGCACTCCTTCGCGCGGATCAGGCTGACGGGCGACCCCGTCGCCGTGCGGGGGCTCGTCCGGGCCATGATCGCGCAGATGACGGTGTTCCACTCGCCCGACGACATGCGGATCATGGTGTGCGCGGACCAGGAGTGGATGGCCCAGTGGGAGTGGGTCAAGTGGCTGCCCCACGCGTTGCACCCGGAGCGGACCGACGCCGCCGGGCAGGTGCGGCTGATGACCGAGAACCTCTCCGAGCTGGACCGGCTCGTCGGCTCCGAGGTGAGGGAGCGCGCCAGGTTCAAGCCGGGGTCCGCCGCCGACGCCCTGCCGTACCACGTCCTGATCGTCGACAACGGGCGGGTGCCCCTGGACTCCCAGCTCGGGACCGACGCCATCCAGGGCGTCACCGTGATCGACCTCTCCGGGTCGACGGGCGCCGTCGAGGAGCAGAGCACGCTGCGGCTGGACGTCCGGCCGGAGGGCTTCTTCATGATCAAACTCGATCACGCGGGCAAGGAGAGCCGGACCAGGCTCGGCGACCCTGACAGCCTCGACTTCCTCAGAACCGAGGGCCTGGCCAGGCAACTCGCCCCACTGCGCGCATCCACGGCCTCGGGCGAGGAGACGCAGGACGTCCTCGCGGCGAACACGTCGCTCACCGACCTGCTCGGCGTCGGCGACGCCGCCCTCATCGACCCGGCGGTGACGTGGCGGCCGCGGGCGGGCCGCAACCGGCTGCGGGTGCCGATCGGGCTCGGCGCGGACGGCCGCATGGTCGAGCTCGACATCAAGGAGTCGGCTCAGGGCGGCATGGGGCCGCACGGGCTGGTGATCGGCGCCACCGGATCGGGCAAGAGCGAGCTGCTGCGCACGCTCGTGCTCGGCCTCGCCCTCACCCACTCCTCGGAGATCCTCAACTTCGTCCTCGTCGACTTCAAGGGCGGCGCCACGTTCCTCGGCCTGGAGAGCCTGTCCCACGTCTCCGCGGTCATCACCAACCTGGAGGACGAGCTGCCGCTCGTCGACCGCATGCACGACGCCCTGCACGGGGAGATGGTCCGCCGCCAGGAGTTGCTGCGCGCCGCCGGGAACTACGCCTCGCTGCGCGACTACGAGCGGGCCAGGGAGCAGGGGGCCGACCTCGCGCCCATGCCCACGCTGTTCGTCGTCCTGGACGAGTTCAGTGAGCTGCTGACGGCCAAGCCCGAGTTCATCGACCTGTTCGTCATGATCGGACGGCTCGGCCGCTCGCTCGGCGTGCACCTGCTCCTCGCCTCCCAGCGCCTGGAGGAGGGACGGCTGCGCGGCCTGGACACCCACCTGTCCTACCGGATCGGGCTCCGGACCTTCTCCGCGATGGAGAGCCGGGTCGTGCTCGGCGTGGCCGACGCCTACGAGCTGCCGTCCGCCCCCGGCAACGGGTTCCTGAAGTTCGACACCAGCGGGATGACCCGGTTCAAGGCCGCCTACGTCTCCGGGGCGTACGAGGCGGGGACGCACCACACGGCCGCGCCGGACGGGAGCGGCCCGATGCCCCGCGTGGTCGAGTACGGCCCCGCGTACACCCCGCTGCCGGAGATCGAGAAGGCACCGGACGAGCCGGACGACGACGCGGCGGCCGAAGGCGCGGCGGCCGACGGCCAGAAGGCGCAGAGCAGCCTGCTCGACGTCGTGGTCGCCAGGATGAAGGACAAGGGGCCGGCCGCCCACCGCATCTGGTTGCCGCCCCTCGGCGCTCCGCCCACCCTCACCCACCTGCTCCCGCCACTGTCGGTCACTCCCGAACTCGGGCTGTCCACCGCCGCGTGGCAGGGACGGGGACGGCTGCACGCCGTGGTGGGCATCATCGACAAGCCCTTCGAGCAGCGCCGCGACCCGTTCTGGCTGGACCTGTCCGGCGCCGCGGGTCACGTCGGCGTGGCCGGGGGCACGCAGAGCGGCAAGAGCACGGTGTTGCGCACGCTGATCACCAGCATGGCGCTCACCCACACCCCGCGCGAGGTCCAGTTCTACTGCCTGGACTTCGGCGGCGGCTCGCTCGCCTCGCTCGACGGGCTGCCGCACGTCGGCGGCGTCGCCAGCCGTCTCGACGCCGACCGGGTCCGCCGGACGGTGGCCGAGATCTCCACGCTCCTCCAGCAGCGGGAACGCGACTTCGCCGAGCGGGGGATCGACTCGATCACGGCCTACCGGCGGCAGCTGGCCGAGGGCACGATCGAAGGCGACGGCTGGGGCGACGTCTTCCTGGTGGTCGACGGCTGGCTCACCATCCGGCAGGACTTCGACACCCTCGAACCCGTCATCACCGACCTCGCCGCGCGCGGGCTCGGCTACGGCATCCACGTCGTCGCCGCCACCAACAAGTGGTCGGAGTTCCGGCCCGGCATCAGGGACCTGTTCGGCACCCGCGTCGAGCTCAAGCTCGGTGACGCGTACGAGTCGGAGATCAACCGCAAGAAGTCGCTGGCCGTGCCCGAGGGCGTGCCGGGTCGCGGCCTCACCAGGGACGGCCTGCACTTCCTGTCCGCGCTGCCCAGGATCGACGGCGTCCAGAGCGCCGAGGACCTGTCGGACGGCGTGCGCGGGCTCGTCCAGGCGGTGCGGAACGCCTGGACCGGCAGGCCGGCCCCCGCCGTACGGCTGCTGCCCGCGGTGCTGCCCGTCGAGACGCTGCCCGACATCGCGGCGACCGGGCCGGGCCGGATCCCGATCGGCATCGACGAGGGCACCCTGTCACCGGTGCTGGTCGACTTCGACGCCGACCCGCACTTCGTCGTGGCCGGCGACACCGAGAGCGGCAAGTCCAACCTGCTGCGGCTGATCGCCGAGGGCCTGGTGGCCCGGCGCACGCCGCAGGAGGCCATGATGATCGTGATCGACTACCGCAGGACGCTGCTCGACACCGCCGTGACGGACCACCGCATCGGCTACGCGGCGTCGGGGCCCGCGGCACTCGAACTGATCAACGACGCCCGCAGCGCGCTGCTCAAGCGGCTGCCCCCGGCGGACCTCACGCCGGAGCAGCTCAGGGCGCGCAACTGGTGGCGCGGCTCCGACCTCTACATCGTCGTGGAGGACTACGAGCTGGTCGCCACCTCGTCCAACCCCCTGCTGCCGCTGGCCGAACTGCTGCCACAAGCCCGCGACATCGGCCTGCACCTGGTGTTGTCCCGGGCCATGGGCGGTCTCGGCCGGGCCATGTTCGACCCCGTCATCCAGCGGGTCAAGGACATGGCCAGCCCCGCCGTCATCCTGTCCGGCAACCGGGACGAGGGCTTCCTCTTCGGCAACGTGCGGGCGCAGCCGCTCCCGCCCGGCCGCGGCCTCCATGTCGACAGGAAGTACGGCAACCGCCTGATCCAGACGGCGTTCCTCCCGCAGCAGCAGCCGCCGGAGGCCGGCTGATGGGACTTCGCCTGCCCACCGGGCTCGTCCTGGCCATGGGGCTCGTCGGCTACACCTGGCCCGCCGCCGACGAGACCAAACTCATCGAAACCGGCCGTACCTGGCTCGGCTTCGCCGACACCCTCCGCAGGCAGTCCCAGAACTCCTACGAACACGTCCGGCGGGTCGCCACGCGCAACAGCGGCCGCGACATCACCGCCATGCACGACCACTGGATCTCCGCCGACGGCCCCACCGCCCACAGCAAGGACGCCATAACCGCCACCCGGCTCATCGGCGCCGCCTGCCTCGCCGGAGCCGCCATCGTCGCCGCCCTCAAATTCGGCATCATCACGGCACTGGCCCGCCTCGCCGTACGGGTGGCCCGTGCCATCGCGACCGCCACCGTCAGCCTCGGCACCTCACTCGCCACGCTTCCGCTCTCCGTCGCGGCCACCCGCGTCGCCATCCGCGGGCTCCTGCGCGTCACGCTCAACCGCCTCAAACGGATCGTCGGAGCCCTCCTTGAACGCGCCCGCCGCCTCTTCCAGAAGATCACCCCCATGGGGTTGCGCATGCGGCTCGCCAGGCGGCCGGATCCGCTCCGCGCCGCGGCCGACCGGAGCGTGAACGTCAAGGCCATCACCCCCTCCCCGGTGTGGCGTACGGACCGGCTCATTCTCCGGCGCGCGGACGACCGGCACCCGGACGAGGTGTTCGGACCCGGCTTCCATCCGCGCAACCCCCGCAACACCGACCTGGAGTCCCACCTGCGGTTCGAGGAGTCGGCGTTCGTCAGTACCACCCGGCTGGACAACCCGATGGACATCTTCCCGACGAGATACCTGTACGACGTGGACGCGCCCGGAGGCATCGACCTCGCCCCCACCATGGGCAGCGCCCTGCGCACCGGGCACCAGCAGGAGATCGCGTTCCCCGGCGGGATCGAGGGCCGCTACATCAAAGGCGCACGGCCGTACGACGCCACGACGGAGACATTCGGGGACTACATCCCGAACCCCGGCTACCGGCCCTGATCAGACCATCCGGTCGGGAACGGCGTCGGCCGCGGCCTGCGCGCTGGCAGACTCGGCGCCTCCGTGATTTCCGGACATCGCCTCGACGGCGGTCCCCGCGTCCCTGATCCCGCCGGCGAGCGTCATGTACGCGTCCAGCGCCTCCCGCCGGATCATGGCGTAGATCGGCCCGCACATGCTTCCCAGCTCGTCGTCGCCCCAGGGATCCAACCGGCCCGCCAACTCCGTGCCGAAGATCTCGGCCTCGCGTGCCATGTTCTCTCCCACGCGCGCGAGTCCCTCGCCCGCGGCGCGCAGGTCCGTGTGGGAGACCTCGATCCCGCCCGGTTCACTCATGCTCCGTTCTCCTCCTCACCGGCACGGCGCTGGATCAGCGCTCTCATGAACGGGCCGTCCATCCGGCGCTGCGCGTCGGCGATCCCGGCCATGATCTCACTCACTCCTGGTCTCGTTGAGATGGCCCCACGGAATGCCCGCGGCGTCGAGAGCCTGCCGTACGTCCGAGGGCGGCGGGCTCTCGAACATGACGTGCTCGATGTCCGTGACCGCCACGCCCCCGTGGATCTGCGCTTCCACGTACGCCCTCTCCCAGAACGACGGGTGGGCGTAGTCGCGCCCGGTCCCCCGCAACGTCGGCGCGATGTACGGCATGTCCGCGTTATGTGGAAACGCACCGAAAGATTCGGCACGAGGATCGGTCAGCGGGCTGGGCATCGTGCCTTCGCGCTCCTTGAGCGAGTCGCCCATGCACACGGTCGTCCGTGCCCGGACCTCGGGCCTGAGGGTGACCTGGGCGTCACCGTAGTGCTCGATGCGTCCGCCCTGGACCGCGTACCTGTTGGCGCCGGAATCGGCCAGAACGTTGACAAAGCCATAGATCGGCCGGGTGTGCGCCGGGGAATCCATGGGATATCCGAACCACATCTGCTCGAAGCCGGCCCGTATCGACGGATAGTACACACCCCTCGATCGTCCGACCTCGAACTGCGATTTGAACCGGCCGTCTTCGAGCACCTTCAGGAGGTTCTCGGCCGAGATGCGCACCGCCACCGGCCTGTCGTCCAGAAGTTGCACCAGCTCGGCCCGCATGATCTCCGCAACCGCGTCCACCGACAGTCCCGCCTCCTCCGCGACGAGTTCGATGCTCTTCCGCACCTCCGCGTGGTGCTCATAGAAGGCACGCTCTCCCTCATCGGGGACAAGCCTTGCCATCTGGTCGAGGAGGTCGTTGAGCTGGAACGAAAGAGCGTCGGCCTCCTGCTGCCTGCCCAACTGGACGAGCAGATCACGCTCGGCCGTCTTCTCGACGATGGCCGCGAAGCCGTCGGCGATCGCCGCATCCGGCGCTTCGCGCACGAGCGGTCCCGGTCGACCCTCTCCACCCATGCCCCGGGCGCCGGGCGCGCCGGCGTCGACGCCGGCACCGGTCGCGGACGAGTCCGCCGGATCGCTGTGTGGCGCCTGGTCGGTTCCGCTCCTCGGCCCCGCTCCGTCCTCGCCGAGCGGGCGATTTATCAGTGAGTCGATGTCCGGGCGAGCAGTGGGCATCGAAGAGGTGTCAGCGTGATCAGAAGGCCGTGGATCGGCGCTCCTCGGCCCGCCGGACGGCGCGTCCGCACGCCCCTGCCGCTGGGCGGCGGTACGCGACACCGCCACTCCGTCGCCGCCGGTCTCGGCGACCGGCCGCACGGCACCCTGCGGCCGTGTGGCCGCTCCTTCCGGTCGAGCCGACTCGCCCGGCGGCCTGCCCGCGTCATTCCCGGGACGGGAGGTGCCGGCGTCCGGGCTGGTCGCGCTCTCCGGCCGGGACGTGCCGGGCCCCGCCGGGCCCTCATCCGACACGGCGTGCGCCAGGGAGGTGGCGCCCGAACCATCGGTCGGCGGATGCTCGAGCATCCGCCCCGACGGCTCACCCGACGCCCGTACGGCCGGATCCACCATCGGAACCGCCGACGCGTCGGACGTCAGCCCCGGCGAATGGCGACTCGGGTCGGCCATCGGGCCGGCCGACGGATCGGACACCCCCTCGGAGAAACGGGGCGTGGAGGGAGACGACCTCCAGGAGGGGTCCCAGCCGGCCCAGTGCGCGTCGGCGCCTCCGAGTACGCCCGCCGTACCGCCCTTGAGCACCGTCTCCCAGTCGAACTGGCCCGAGATGCCCAGCGACACCGCCGTGGCCGCCGCGTTGGCCATGCCGGACTGCCCCATCAAGCCCCATACCGACTTGCTGGAGGCCGCCAGGACCTTCTCGAACATCGACATCTCGGCCGGGGTCATCCCCAGCCGCAGACCAGGGGTCGCGAGCCGTGACAAGAAGCCCGACGTGGCGGTGAGGAACGCCCCGGTCAACGCGCCCGTCCCGGCCGACGCGAGGACCTGATCCCAGTCCACCTCGTCGCGGCGGGACTGGGTCGCCTGCACGGCCAGGTCCATCCCGCCCACCAGCCCCCCGAAGATCGCGATGTTGATGAGCAGCCGCCGGGCGATCTGGGCGACGGTCAGTCGGGCCAGGACGACCCGTGAGCCGATCAGCGCGAAGGAGATGCCGCCCCATGGTCCCATCGCCGCCGCGAGCAGCCACGCGAGTTGCGCGACGAAGAGGCAGACCGAGACCTCGATCATCCGCTTGGTGTACTGGACCTGCACACCGAGCCGGTTGAACTCGATCGCGGCGGCCACCAGACGCTGGACGAGATCCGCCTCGCGACCTCCGTACACCTGCCTGACGTGCGCGGCGAACGCCTTGAGGGCCTCGCCGTCCCACTCCGGCGGGTTCGCCCCGACGCCTCCCCTGGATCGTCCTGCCGGGCCACCGTTCACCACCAGCCGGGCGGCCGCGGCGCACGCGTCCGCGAGCCGGAAGCATCCGGACTCGTCCCCTTCGGGCCAGTCCATCCCGACAATCCATCCCACCCATGGTCTGGCCCAGTCAGGGACGATCAACCTGTCGAATCCCACGCCGGGTCACACGTCGCCCTCGTTGGCCCGCTCGGCCGCCGCGTAGGTGGCGGCGTTCGCCCGGAGACGCTCGCCGACGGCCCGCGCCTGCCGCTGGAGTTCCACCCAGCGCACGTAGTAGCCGTTTCCGGGCGTCGTCACACCTCTCCCTTCGGAGGCAGATCGATGGGCTGGGGCAGGAACGACGCGAAGTCCACACCGTCCCCGAAGAGTTCCTCGTACGGCAGGCCCTCCGGCAGGAGCGGAGCCATGAGCTCCTGGGTCCGCTCCGCGATCTCGGCCGTTCCCTTCCCGATCAGCTCCATGATCGAATGCGACAGCTCGGACGGCGAGAGCTTGCGGTAGACCCGGGGATCGAACTCGATGTTCCGTACCTGACCGCGTGAACCGATCGTCACGGTGACCATCCCGTCCTCCGAGCGGGAGGTCGCCGTCAGTTCGTTCAGGCTGCCGTACGTCTCACGGAGCCGCGCGGCCTGCATGTTGTATTCCTGGGCGAGTCCCTCGATCATCGCCTGGTACTCGTCACTCATCGGCGATCACTCCCGGCGCGGCCGAGGCTGACCAGGGATCGTCCACTCCGCACTCGCCACTTATCGATCACCCACAAAAGGTGGCATCACTCCGAAATCCCCGTCAACGACGGCAGCCACCGATCCTGACAGCCGAGGTCGCGATGTGACATGCTCGGCCACCGCGATCACCCCGCGGATGCCGGAACCGGTCCTGGAACGGTCTCGGCAACGGATACGGTTTCGCCGGACAGGAACAATTACGCATCACGGTTCGTCCTCAAGGGCGAAGGAGGCTTACGCCGTGACCATCACCCATCCGCTGGGCCGCGTGGGGGCCGCCGTTGCGGCGCTGCTCGTCGGCCTGTTCGCGTTGTTCGCCTGGAGTCCGGCGGCCCACGCCGCGGCTCCCCCAGACGTCAGCACGGTCCTGGCCGGCTGGAAGAGCAATGATCCGCTCTTCGTCCAGGACGGGGCTCCCCTGTCGTCCGGCGACCAGTCCGGCATCCGTGACGCGCTGAAGAACGCGGACACCAAGATCTACGCCGTCGCCCTGCCCGACGGGACGATCACCACCAACCAGGAGGCGGGCACCTACATCACCTCCCTGGGCCAGGCCCTCGCGAACGCGGGCCGGCCGAAGGCCACCGTCGCCGTCATCGACGGGACCACGCTCTTCGCCGGGTCGAGCGCCCTGGGCCGCAAGACGTCGGGGCTCGCCGGCCAGATCGCCAGGAAGGCCACGGAGAACAACCCGGGCAAGCCCGTCGAGGTCATGCAGGACTTCGCCAACCGGATCGACGCGGCAGCGTCCGGCGACCGCAAGGCGCTCGACGACGGCAGCGCCGCCGGCGGGGTCGGCGGTGGCGGTGGCACCGGCCTGCTGGTCATCCTCGGCATCGCCGTCGTCGGAGGTGGCGGTTTGTGGATCTTCGCCCGCAGGGCCAAGCGGAAGCGCGAGGAGAAGGAGGCCGCCGAGCTGGCGGCCGTCAAGCAGACGGTCGAGGAGGACGTCACCAAGTTCGGTGAGGAGATCACCGCGCTGGACATCGACGTGAAGATGCTGCCGCAGTCCGAGACCTCGGCCGACTGGCAGCGGGCCCTCGACTCCTACGAGCGCGCCAAGAACGAGCTGGCCGCCACCAAGCGGGCCGAGGAACTGCGCACGGTGACCGCGACGCTGGAGGACGGGCGGTACGCCCTGGCCTGCGTCAAGGCCCGTGTGAACAAGCAGCCCCTCCCCGAGCGGCTGCCCCCGTGCTTCTTCAACCCGCAGCACGGCCCGTCCGCGCGTAACGTCAACTGGGCTCCTCCCGGCGGCGCGCCGCGCGAGGTCCCGGCCTGCGCGGCGGACGCCGAGGCGGTCGAGCGCGGCTTCGACCCGCAGATGCGCGAGGTCATGGTGAACGGCGAGCGCCGTCCCTACTGGGACGCCGGCCCCGCCTACCAGCCCTACGCCTACGGCTACTACGGCGGTTTCGGCGGCGGCGACATGCTGACCGGCATGCTCGTCGGCACCATGCTCGGCAGCGCCTTCGGCGGCTTCGGCCACGGCGGTTACGGCCACGGCTACGCGGACGGCGTCGCGGCCGGCGGCGACTCCGGCGGAGACTGGGGCGGCGGTGGCGGCGACTTCGGTGGCGGCGGAGACTGGGGCGGCGGCGGTGACTGGGGTGGCGGTGGCGACTTCGGTGGCGGCGACTTCGGTGGCGGCGGCGACTGGTGACCCGCACCCCCACGTGCTGATCGATTCCTGATCGACGGCCGGGGCATGGCTTCTCAGGTGACCTCGCACCCAGTGGGTGCGGGGTCACCGCCTTTTCCGGCACTTTGGGGCGATGCCGGGGGAGATCAGGGACACCGCCTACCATCGTCGCGAGAGACTTAGGGGGCGTTTCTTCAGCTTTGTGAGGAGGCTCCGTTGCGTCGCTCCCGAGCGTTGGCCGTCACGTTGGCGGCCTCCGCCGTGTCGTTCCCCGTCCTGCTGGGCCCGGCAGGCGTACCGGCCGCGGCACGCGCCAGGGCCTGCACCCCGGGCAGTGGGCCGGACCTGCGCGGCGAGGACCTCGCCGACGCCGACGATCTCCCCCGCAACCTGCGCTGCGCCGACCTCACCGGAGCCACGCTCAACGGCGCCGACCTCACGCACCGGGATCTCACCGGGGCGATCCTCCGCGACGCGTCCCTGCAGGGGGCCACGCTGAGTCTCGCCCACGCCGACGGCGCGGACCTGCGGGGCGCGGATTTCACCGGTGCCGACCTCGGCCAGTTCCGTGCCAAGCGGGTGAAACTGCGCGGGGCGCTCCTCATCGGCGTCTACGCGGAGCAGGCGGAGTTCCCCCGTTCCGACTTCACCGGCGCGATCCTCAGCGGGGCGGTGCTGACCCAGGCGGACCTCACCGGGAGCACGTTCGCCTCCGCCGATCTCACCAAGGCCACCATGGGGCAGGTGAAGGCGCGCGGGGCCGATTTCACCCGGGCCACGATGCGCGGCACCAGGCTCGGCCAGGCCCATCTGGAGCGCGCGGTGTTCACGTCCGCCGATCTCAACCGGGCGGTGCTGACCCAGGCGTCGCTGGACGGTGCCGACCTGAACGGGGCGAACGTCAACGGCGCCACCTTCGGGCAGGCGCGCGACCTCGATCTCACCGGATCACGCGGGACGCCCGCCGATGTTCCCGCCGACGCCCTCTCGCCCTCGCCCACGGAGGCCGACAGGACGCCCGAGGCCGCTCAGGAGGCCGCGCACAGAGCCATCGCCAACGATCCCGTACGGACCGCGGCCGGGCTGCTCCTGGTCGTCCTCAGCGGCATCGGGCTCGGCCTCACGCTGCTCTTCTGGGGGCTCTCCCACCGGCGCAGGAAGCGCGACCTCGCCGCCTTCGAGAAGGAACGCGTCGCGGTCATGGACGACCTCACGCGGTTCGGGGACGAGATCGACACCGTCGACGCCGAGATGAAGTCCGGGCGGATCGACGGCGCGCCCGGCGAGTGGCGCGCCGCGCTCGACGCGTACGAGGCCGCCAGGCACGTGCTCACGGTGGCGCGCACGCCGTACGAGCTGCAGGGGGCGGCGTCAGCCGTACAGCACGGCAGGGCGTCGCTGCACCGGGTCAGGACGCTGCTGTCAGATCACGGTGGTCAGCGGTGACATGAGCCGGCGGGCCGCCTCGGTGATCGATCCGGACAGCGAGGGGTAGACGGCGAACGTCTGCGCGAGCTGGTCGACCGTCAGCCGGTGCTGCACCGCCACCGACAGGGCGAGGACGAGCTCGGACGCGCGGGACGCCACGATGACGCCGCCGAGCACGATGCCGGTGTTCGGGCGGCAGAAGAGCTTGACGAAACCGTCGTTGAAGCCCTGCATCTTAGCCCGGGCGTTGGTGGCCAGCGGCAGCTTGACGACGTTGGCCTCGATCTCCCCGGACTCGATCTGCCGCTGCGACACGCCGACGGCCGCGATCTCGGGATCGGTGAAGATGTTGGAGGCGACGGTGGCCAGGCGGATCGGCTGTACGGCCTCGCCCAGGGCGTGCCACACGGCGATCCGGCCCTGCATGGCGGCGACGGAGGCCAGCATGAGCACGCCGGTGCAGTCGCCCGCCGCGTAGACACCGGGCGCGGAGGTCCTGGAGACCTTGTCGACCTCGACGAACCCGCCCCGGTCGAGCCGGACGCCGGCCTCCTCCAGGCCGATGCCCGAGGTGTTGGGGATCATGCCGACGGTCATCAGGCAGTGGCTGCCCTCGGCGGTCCTGCCGTCCTCCAGCGTGACGACCACGCCGTGCTCGGTGCGCTTGACCGACGCGGCCCGGGACCGGCCCATGACGTTCATCCCACGCCGCCGGTAGACCTCTTCGAGCACCTCGGCCGCGTCGGCGTCCTCGTTCGGCATCATCCGGTCGCGGGAGGAGACCAGGGTCACCTCGGAACCGAGCGATCGATAGGCGCCGGCGAACTCGGCCCCGGTGACGCCGGACCCGACCACGATCAGGTGCTCGGGCATCTCCTGCAGCTCGTAGATCTGCCGCCAGGTGAGGATGCGCTCCCCGTCCGGCTCGGCGCCGGGCAGCACGCGCGGGTACGCGCCGGTCGCGACGATGACCACGTCGGCCCGGATCGTCCGGTCACCGGCGCGGACGACCTGCGGGTCCACGAGCCGGCCCTTCGCCCGGATGACCTCCACGCCCTCGGCGGCGAGCCGCGCGGCGATGTCCGCCGACTGCGCCTGCGCCAGCTCCTTGACCCGCTTGTTCACGAGGGGCATCTCGACCATGATGCCGCCGATGTCGCCGTCCGTCCCCCCGTCGAAGTGAACGCCCACGGAGGCCGCGTCCAGCAGCGCCTGTTTACGGACAGAGGTGGCGATCAGCGTCTTGGACGGCACGCAGTCGGTGAGCACGCACGCGCCCCCGGGCCCTTCCTGTTCGACGACGGTGACCTGCGCCCCCAATTGGGCGGCGACCAGGGCCGCCTCGTACCCGCCGGGGCCACCACCGATGATCACGATCCTTGTCACGTGCCCTATTCTCCCGCATCATCCCGCTCGTCGCAGATGAGGGGGACATGTAAGGGTCTGACTACGGGGATTCCCCGCGAGTTGGCGGGTCGTGCGTCATGGCCGTCCGGGGACGCGCCTCGTGGTTTAGGCTTCGTGCCGTGCCTGTCTACGCCGCCTACAGCAGCAACATGGACCCCAAGCAGATGGCTGAGCGCGCCCCGCATTCACCCATGCGCGGCACCGGATGGCTGTCGGGCTGGCGGCTGACCTTCGGCGGGGAGGACGTCGCCTGGGAGGGCGCGCTCGCCACCATCGTCGAGGATTCCGACGACCAGATCTTCGTCGTCCTGTACGACGTTCCGGAGTGGGACGAGGCGTCGCTCGACCAGTGGACCGGCACAGAGCTGGGCTTCTACCGCAAGGTGCGAGTCCGCGTCGCGACGCTCGACGGCGACGTGCTGGCCTGGACCTACGTCCTCGACTCCTACGAGGGCGGCCTGCCGTCGGCCCGCCACCTCGGCATCATCGCGGACGCGGCGGAGAAGGCCGGGGCGCCGGACGACTACGTCAAGCACCTGCGGACCCGCCCCTGCAAGTCGCTGGGCGACTGACGGCGCCTTTCGCGACGAGCGTCGCCGCCGGCGTCCCGTCGGGGCCATTAGAAAGAGTCCTTTACTATCAGTGCGCGCCGACTTATCGTGACGGTGAACGTCGACGGGGGCGACACAACTGACGTGCCGGCGGGCCGCTCCGCCCGGCACGCGGCGACCCCTCGGAGGCGTCGATGAAGGTCTACGGAGGGCGGCGCGGACTCGCGGCCCTGCTCCTCGCCCTGAGCGCCGGTGTGGCGGCCGCCGGGAGCACCGTGCTCGCGATCGGACCGGCGGAGGCCGCACCCACGCCCGTGCCGTTCGGCTCGGTCCTCCCCGCCGTCGCCGGCTCGACCTCCACGCCCGGCGTCACGTACGACATCGGCGCCGCGACCACCATCTACACCGAACCCGGCTCGGCCGCCGCCGCGTCCATCGGCGGCTACCTCGCCGCGCTCCTGCGCCCCTCCACCGGCCATCCGCTTCCCGTCACCGCCGCGTCCGTCCCCTCCCCGTCCGACGGGATCTCGCTGCTCCTGTCCGGCGCGCCGAGCACCGTCGGGAACGAGGGTTACCAGATGGAGGTGACGGCCACCTCGATCGTCGTGCGCGCCAACCGACCGGCCGGCCTGTTCGCCGGGGTGCAGACACTGCGCCAACTGCTGCCGGCCGCGGTCGAGAGCACGACGGTGCGACCCGGCCCGTGGACCGTCGCCGGCGGAAAGATCGTCGACTATCCGCGATTCGCCTATCGCGGCGCCATGCTCGACGTCGCCCGGCATTTCTTCCCGGTGGCGACCGTCAAGCGCTACATCGACGAGATCGCGCCATACAAGATCAACCATCTGCACCTGCACCTGTCCGACGACCAGGGATGGCGCATCGCCGTCGACGGCTGGCCCAACCTCGCGACCTACGGCGGGAGCACGGCCGTCGGCGGCGGCCCCGGCGGGTACTACACCAAGGCCGACTACCAGCAGATCGTCGACTACGCCGCGTCGCGGTACATCACGATCGTCCCCGAGATCGACATGCCGGGGCACACCAACGCCGCCCTGGCCTCGTACGCCGAGCTCAACTGCGACGGCGTCGCGCCGCCCCTCTACACGGGGACGGACGTCGGATTCAGCTCGCTGTGCACCTCGAAGGAGATCACCTACACCTTCGTCGACCAGGTCGTCGGAGAGCTCGCCGCACTGACACCCGGGCCGTACGTGCACATCGGAGGCGACGAGACCCAGTCCACGCAGCCGGCGGACTACGCCGCGTTCATCAACCGGGTGCAGCGGATCGTCTCGGCGTACGGCAAGACCGTCATCGGCTGGCACGACGTCGTCAACGCCACACCCCCGGCCTCGACCGTGGCCCAGTTCTGGGGCACCACCACGCGGAACGCGGCCGTGACGAGCGCCGCCCAGCGCGGCGTCAAGGTCATCATGTCCCCGGCGGGCCGCACCTACCTCGACATGAAGTACAACTCCCGTACTCCCATCGGCCAGAAGTGGGCCGGCCTCATCGAGGTCAGGGACGCCTACGGCTGGAACCCGGGGGCGTACCTGAACGGCGTCGGCGAGTCCTCCGTCCTGGGCGTCGAGGCGCCGCTGTGGACCGAGACCATCCAGAGCCTGTCCGACATCGAGTACATGGCCTTCCCGAGGCTGCCGGCGATCGCGGAACTGGGCTGGTCGCCGTACAGCACGCACGACTGGAAGGCGTTCGGTCAACGTCTCGGCGCGCAGGGCCCCCGCTGGCGCGTCATGGGCCTGAACTACTACCGCTCCGCCCAGGTGACCTGGCCGGCGGGTTCGTAGGCACCCCCGCGAACCGGCCCGGCCACGTCTCCTCGCCTACCTGAACCACCCCGCCAGGTGTCAGCGAGAAGGAGTCCGTTCCATGCCCGTTTCCCGCAAGCATCCCCGGCTGCTCCTGTCCCGATTATTCGTGATCCTGCTCATGGCGTTCGCCATGGGAGTCGTCGACGCCGGCGGCGCGACGGCCGCCACCCTCGGCTCGACCGAGCTGACGACGGGGTGGGCGCTACGGTCGGCCGCCAACGTCACCGACACCGGCGCGACCATCTCCCAGGTCGGTTACAGCACCGCCTCGGGCTGGAACCCGGTCACGCTTCCCTCGACCGTGCTGGCCGGCTTGACCGCCAACAACGTCTACCAGAACATCTATTTCGGGACGAACCTCAAGTCGGTCCCGGACCTGACGGGGCAGAAGTGGTGGTTCCGCGGCGAGTTCCCCGCCGCGGCGACGACTCCCGGCCAGGTCTACCGGCTCCGCTTCAAGGGGATCAGCTACCGGGCCCAGATCTGGCTGAACGGGACGCAGCTCGACGCGGGCGCCGTGGGCTCGATGGTGGCCCACGAATACGACGTCACCGGCCTGATCAACCCGGGGGCGGCGAACGCGCTGGCCATCCTCGTGACACCGCCCGTCCACGACTGCAAGGACCTGTCCTTCTGCACGGTGGACTGGAATCCCGAAGCCCCCGACATGAACGCCGGCCTGTGGGGCAGGACGCTGCTCGACACGACCGGCCCCGTCGCGCTGCGCGACCCCTACGTCAGGACCGTCCTGCCGCTGCCCGCGACGAACTCGGCCGACCTGACCGTCTACGTCGACGCCGTCAACGCCACGAACGCGCCGGTCACGACCACCGTCAGCGGAACGATCTCGAAACCGGGCCATCCGACGATCTCCGTGAGTCAGAACGTCACGCTCAACGCGGGTGAACGGCGGGAGATCGCCTTCACCCCGGCGGCCTATCCGCAACTGCACGTCACCGACCCGGCCCTGTGGTGGCCGTACCAGTTCGGCAGCCCGGAGCTGTACCGGCTCGCGATCTCCGCGGCCACCGGCGGAGCGACCTCGGACACCAAGTCGATCGACTTCGGCATCCGGCAGTTCACCGACTACCGGACCACCGTCAACGGCACCTCGTTCGCCGGCTACAAGGTCAACGGCCAGAACATCATGTTCCGCGGCGGCGGTTACGTGTGGGACATGCTGCAGCGCTGGGACACCAGGACGAACGCGGCGCACATCCAGTACGTCAAGGACATGGGGCTCAACACGATCCGCCTGGAGGGCACCCTCGGCAACGAGGAGCTCTACGACCTGGCCGACAAGGCGGGCATCATGCTCATGCCCGGGTTCGTCTGCTGCAGCGCCTGGGAGAACGACAGCGGCTGGTCCGCCGAGCAGGCGCAGGTGGCCGTCGCTTCCCTGGACAGCCAGATGCGGGCCCTGCGCGCCCACGCGAGCACCTTCCTGTGGACGTACGGCAGCGACCAGCCGCCGACGGCGGCGCACCTGACGGCCTACAAGAACGTCGCCACCGCGCTGCACTGGCAGAACCCCACCCTCGACAACGTCGCCACCTGGTCCAACGCCAACGCCGGGATGAAGATGGACGGCCCGTACGTATGGGAGCCGCCGGTTCTGTGGTGGGACACCACCAGGGCCGGGAGCGCCTTCGGCACCACGGGCGAGGAGGGCACCGAGTCCCCGCCGCCGCTGGAGAGCCTGCGGAGGTTCCTCGCCCCGGCCGACCTGTGGCCGATCGGAACCGCCTTCAACTACCACGCGGGCAAGCCGGGCAGCGTCTTCGACACCATCGCCCCGTTCACCAACGGCGTCAGCAAGCGGTACGGCACCGCCACGAGCGCGGCCGACTACTCGAAGAAGTCGGAGCTGCAGAACTACGAGACCACCCGGTCCTTCTTCGAGGCGTGGAACGCGCACCAGCACACCCAGTCCTTCGGCACCATCTTCTGGATGCTCAACAGCGCCTGGCCGTCGGTCCACTGGAACCTGTACGACTACTACTTCAAGCCGGGCGGCGGGTACTTCGGCAGCAAGAAGGCCAACGAACCCGTGCACATCAGCTACGACTACGCCACCAGGAAGGTGTTCGTCGTCAACTCCACGCTCGCGGCGCGCAGCGGCCTGACGGCGACCGCCACCGTGTACAACATCCCGGACCTGTCCCAGAAGTACACGACCCAGGCGACGGTCACCGCGAGCGCCAACGCCTCCACGCAGGCACTGACCCTTCCCGCGATCACCGGCCTGTCGACGACCTACTTCGTCCGCCTCCGGCTCACGGACTCGGTGGGCGCGACGGTCAGCGACAACCTCTACTGGTACTCGACCCAGGCCGACACGCTGGGCAACAAGAGCAACTGGTACCAGACGACCGTCAAGACGTACGCCAACCTCACCGGCCTGAACAGCCTGGCCGCGAACCCCGACGTGACCGCGACCGCCACCCGGACCGTGTCCGCCGGAAAGGAGACGGCCACCATCACGATCAGGAACACCAGCACGACCGCCGTCGCGTTCTTCCTCCGGCCCGAGATCACCGCCGGAAACGGCGGCGACGAGGTCGTGCCCGTCACCTACACCGACAACTACCTCTCGCTCTGGCCGGGTGAATCCACCACGATCACCGCCGCGTATCAGACGGACGATCTGGGCGGCCAGGCGCCCTACCTGCGGGTGAGGGGCCACAACGTCCCCACCGCCTCGATCCCGCTTCCCTGATGACCACGGTGGAGGTCCCTTCTCGTGAGGGGCCTCCACCGCCGCCGAAGGTCGTGGTTTGGAGAACATCGCCGAAGTCCGGCCCGCGGATTCTGGCAGGTGACGTGGCAAGCGAGGTTCGTCCGCTTCTGTACGCTCGGTGAACGTGACCAACGACGCTTACGAACTGGCGGCAGAGGCCGCGGCCACCCTCAAGAACCTCACCGGCATCGAGTCCTTCGACGTCGCCCTCGTCATGGGGTCGGGCTGGGTCCCGGCCGCGGACGCGATCGGCGAGACCATCACCGAGTTCCCGGTGACGAAGTTGCCCGGATTCGCCCCGCCCGCCGTCGCCGGGCACGCGGGCACGATCCGCGCCGTCACGACGGCGTCGGGGCTGAACGCCCTGATCCTCCTCGGTCGTACGCACCTCTACGAGGGCCGCGGCGTCGAGCCGGTCGTGCACGGCGTCCGTACGGCTGTCGCGGCCGGGGCGCGCACCGTGGTCCTGACGAACGCCGCGGGCGGCCTGCGCCCCGAGACCCAGAACGTGGGCGACCCCGTCCTGATCAGCGATCACATCAACATGACCGGGGCCAACCCGATCACCGGCGCCACCTTCGTCGACCTCACCTCGGTCTACTCGCCGCGGCTGCGCGACCTCGCCCGCGAGGTGGACCCGTCCCTCGCCGAGGGCGTCTACGTCGCCTTCCGCGGCCCGACGTACGAGACCCCGGCGGAGATCCGGATGCTGCGCACGCTCGGCGGCGACCTGGTCGGCATGTCGACGGTGCTCGAGGCCATCGCGGCACGGGAGGCCGGGGCGGACGTGCTCGGCATCTCCCTGGTGACCAACCCGGGCGCCGGTCTGGTGGGCGAGCCGCTGAACCACGAGGAGGTCCTCGAGGTCGGCCGCGCCACCGCCGCCCGGATGGGCGTGCTGCTCGCCAAGGTCGTCGACAAGCTGTAGGGGCCCCGATGAGTGATCTCGTACTGCGGGCGCGGGAGTGGCTGGCCCAGGATCCGGACCCGGAGACCCGGGCGGAGCTGGAGGCGGTTCTCGCCCTCGACGACGAAACGGAGCTGGCCTCGCGGTTCGGCTCCAGGCTGGAGTTCGGCACCGCGGGCCTGCGCGGCGAGCTGGGGGCGGGTCCCGCCCGGATGAACCGGGTCACGGTGATGCGCGCCGCCGCCGGTCTGGCCCGCGTCCTCGGCCCGGGCCGGCACGTCGTGATCGGCTACGACGCCCGGCGCAACTCGGACGTGTTCGCCAGGGACACCGCCGCCGTGCTGACCGGCGCGGGCCTGCGGGCCTTCGTGATGGACGGCAGGTGGCCGACCCCCGTGCTGGCGTTCGCCGTACGCCATCTGGGGGCGGACGCGGGCGTCATGGTCACCGCCTCGCACAACCCTCCGCGCGACAACGGTTACAAGGTCTACTGGGGGGACGGCGCGCAGATCGTGCCGCCCGTCGACGGCGAGATCTCACGGGCGATCGACGCGGTCGGCCGGGTGGACGAGCTGCCTCTCGGCGACTCCTGGGACACGCTCACGCACGAGGCGATCGTCACCCCCTACCTGCGGGCCCTCGCCGCGCTTCCTGTCGGTGACGCCCGGGACGTCCGCGTCGCGTACACGCCGTTGCACGGGGTCGGCGCGGACACCCTGGCGGAGGCGTTTCTGAGCGCGGGCTTCGCGGTTCCGGAGATGGTCGCGGCGCAGCGCGACCCCGATCCGGACTTCCCGACCGTGGCGTTCCCCAATCCGGAGGAGCCGGGCGCGATGGACCTCGCGCTCGAACTCGCCGGGACGATCGGGGCGGACATCGTCCTGGCCAACGACCCGGACGCCGACCGGTGCGCGACCGGGCTGCGGCTTCCGGACGGCGGGTACCGCATGCTCACCGGCGACGAGCTCGGCTCCCTGCTGGCCGAGCACATCCTGCGGAACACCTCGGGCGACGACCGCCTGGTCGCGACGACCATCGTCTCGTCGTCACTGCTCGGCAAGATCGCCGCGGCGCACGGCGTGCGGTACGCGGAGACGCTGACCGGCTTCAAATGGATCATGAAGGCCGGGCCGGGGCTGATCTTCGGGTACGAGGAGGCCCTCGGCTACAGCGTCGGCTCCGACGCCGGGCTGCCCGTCCACGACAAGGACGGGATCGGCGCGGCGCTCACCGTCGCGGGACTGGCGGCCGCGGCCCGGCGGGAGGGCCGGACGCTGCTCGACCTGCTCGACGACCAGGCGCGCCGGTACGGCCTGCACGCGACCGGCCAGCTCTCCGTCCGGGTCGAGGACCTGTCGCTGATCGGACGGGCCATGGCCCGCCTGCGGGAGGAGCCCCCGGCCAAGCTGGGCGGGCGCGAGGTCGAGTCGGCGGAGGACCTCGGCGCCGGCCTGTCCGGCCTGCCCCCGACCGACGGCCTCCGGTACCGGCTGGCCGGAGGGGCGCGCGTGGTCGTACGGCCCAGCGGCACCGAGCCGAAGCTCAAGTGCTATCTGGAGGTCGTCGTCCCGGTCACCGGTCCGGCGTCCGGCGACGTGACCAGAGCACGGGCGGCCGCCGCGGCCGACCTCGCCGCGGTCAAGGCGGATCTGTCCGCCGCGCTCGGCGTGTAGGAGGCCGGGCGGCGGCGGGCCGCCCGGTCGGCGAGCGCGGCGGTGGTTGTGGTGGCGGCGGCGCGGGCGGCTCAGACGAGGACGAAGGTCACCACGACGAGCACGACCGCCGCCGCCACGGCGGCCAGCGCCACGGGCGACCAGGACACGCTGGTCGTCCCCGAGGCGTCCCGCTTGCGCAGCACGGCCATCTCCAGGAGCTGCTGGGCCACCCAGTCGGCGTGGGTACGTCCCAGGACGGCCTGCGCCGCGCTGTCCGGCAGCTGCGAATTCCGCGCCTGCTGCCTGCCCGCCCGGCGCACGGCCTTCGCCCGCTCGCGGGCGCTCGGCTGGGGGCTCCAGCAGCGGATGCTGGTGTCACCCGCCACGATGACGATCGCGTTGGAGACCTGCACCTCGTCCACCGAGCTCCACGGCACGTACGCGTTCCGGAACGGGTTGCGGATCCGGACGCCGCCCTCCTCGGCGATGATCGCCGGGCGGAGCGCCAGCAGGCCGACGAGCAGGGTGATGACGCCGAGCACCGCCCCGGCGATCAGCGCCGACGGCATGCTGCCGCGGACGATCAGGTCCCAGGCGTTCCACGCGGCGAAGATGACCCACGCCCACCCGAAGACCCACGCCAGCTTCGACCGGAAAACCTGTTTCATGCCTGCCACTTCTGCTGTGCGAAGCCCGGCTTGATCACACCGTTGATCAGCGCGAGCCTCTCGTCGAAGGGGATGAACGCCGACTTCATGGCGTTGACCGTGAACCACTGCAGGTCGTCCCAGCCGTAGCCGAAGGCGTCCACCAGCTTGGCGAACTCCCGGGACACGCTCGTGGCGCTCATCAGCCGGTTGTCGGTGTTGACCGTGACCCGGAAGCGCAGCCGGCGCAGCAGCCCGATCGGGTGGTCCGCGATCGAGGAGGCGGCCCCGGTCTGCAGGTTGGACGTCGGGCACATCTCCAGAGGGATGCGCTTGTCCCGGACGTAGGCGGCCAGCCTCCCGAGCTTGGCCTCTCCGTCGTCCGACAGCGCGATGTCGTCGATGATCCGCACGCCGTGGCCGAGCCGGTCGGCTCCGCACCACTGGATGGCCTGCCAGATCGACGGCAGCCCGAAACCCTCACCGGCGTGGATGGTGAAGTGCGCGTTCTCCCGCTGGAGGTATTCGAAGGCGTCGATGTGGCGGGTGGGAGGGTAGCCCGCCTCGGCTCCCGCGATGTCGAAGCCGACCACACCCACGTCGCGGTAGCGCACGGCGAGCTCCGCGATCTCCATCGAGCGGGCCTGGTGCCGCATGGCGGTCAGCAGGGTGCCGACCCTGATCCTCGGGGTGCCGTCGGGGCCGGCGGAACCCAGCCGGAAACCCTCGATCACCGCCTCGACGACCTCGTCCAGGCTGAGACCGCCGGTGGTGTGCTGCTCGGGCGCGTACCGGACCTCGGCGTAGACGACGCCGTCGTCCGCGAGGTCCTCCGCGCACTCGGCGGCCACTCTGACGAGCGCCTCCCTGGTCTGCATGACCCCGACGGTGTGGTCGAAGGTCTCCAGGTAGCGTTCGAGCGATCCCGAGTCGGACGCCTCCTGGAACCAGACGGCCAGGTTCGCGGCGTCGTGGGACGGCAGCTTCGCATAGCCGGAGTCACGGGCGAGGTCGATCACCGTCTCGGTACGGAGGCCGCCGTCCAGGTGATCGTGAAGCAGGACCTTGGGAGCCTTGCGGATCTCCTCCAGCGTCGGCCGGTTCATGCGCGCTCCTCGCGAAGGGCGCCGTGCCTACCGATTCGCTCGCTCATGCAGCCTCCTCGCCCGGCGGCCCCGGGATCGCCGGGCGCCGTTCTCGTTCATCTCGGCATCCTATGCCACCTGCGGAAACGCCGATCATGCACTGTTTGCCGATTATGAGTCGTCACGATTGGCAGTCTCGGGGGAGAACGCCGGGAGGCAGACGGCGACGTATTCGGCCCCGGCGGGACCGGAGCGGTAGCGGATCTTCTCACCCGGATCGCTGACGAAGGCCTGACCTGCCCCGATCTCGGTGGACCCGCCCTCGTGCTCCACGATCACCGATCCCTTGAGCACGAGGGTGTACTCGCCGAACTCCGGTGTCTGCGGCGGTTCCTCCCAGTCCGGGGGCGCCTGCATGTGCGCGATCGAGAGCCGCTCGTCACCGCTGTTCACACGGCCGACGTACTCATCGATGATCTTTCCGCCCGGAACCGGGATCCGGGTGGCCGCGTCGATCTTCCTCACCATGGCACAAGTCTGTCAGTGCGCCACGTCGATCACGATCCGGGACGGCCCCGACTGCGGCACGACCCGGAACCCGGCCTTGTGGGCGAGGACCAGCCCCACGCTGACCATGCCCTCGAAGTCGCCGTTGTTCACGATGTGACGGACGTTGGGAAGTTTCGCGGCGACCTCGCGCGGCCCCTTCCACGTGGATTTCCCCGCGCTGTCGTGCGCCGCCGCGGGGGTGACGCGCACCTGGAGGTACGCCCCGCCCGTGACGCCGACGGCGGAGCCGGAGCCGTCGTAGACCAGCTTGTCCGTCCAGTCCACGGAGTACCCGGTCATGGCGCCCTTCAGGTCGATCACGACGCGGTCGAACCCCGCGTGCCGGGCGAACCTGACCCCGGTGACCTTCGGCGGCTTGGCCGGGGTGCGCTCCGCCTTGACCGGCTTGGTGCTCGTGGGCGGGGCAGGAGCGGACGCCCCCGGCTTCGCCGCGGCCGTACCCGTGGCGGCGGCCGGCGCGGCGGAGTCGGCGGCTCCGGTGGGGTCGGCGGCTCCGGTGGGGTCGCCCGCGCCGGAGCCCGGGGAGGCCGCGACGGCCGGTGAGGCGACCTGCCCGGCCGTACCGCCGGTTCCGAGTTCGTCGCCTCCCGCGCTCCCGGCGCCCCCGCAGGCGAGGGTGGCGGCGATCGGTACGAGGGCGAGAGCCAGAGCGTACGACGTCTTCATCGCGATCTCCTTTCGAACGTTCCACAGCCGGCGGTGCGGTTCCGTCTCCAGTCGATTAGACGTGTGCTTCCGGTCCGAGGTTCGGATCTCCGTTAATGTGGCCGCCGCAGCGCATCCCACATTCCGAAATATCCGCATCATTCCACCCGGAAAAGTGGAGGGCCAGTGATGACCGAGCCACGCCGCGGGCGCGACCGCGGCCCGCTTCGCCTCCGGACCCGCCTCGGCACGGCGCGGACGTGCGCGCATGAGCGGTGACCGCGGCACGAGCGGTGATCCCGGCGTGAGTGCCGGCCACGGCGTGCGCGGCGGTCCCGGTGACAAGAGTGCGCAAGGTAGGCGCCACAAGAACGACATGGGCCGGCTGACCGGCTTCGAGGCGTTCGTCGCGGACCAGGCTCAACCGCTGGCCCGTACGGCTCTCCTACTGACCGGCGATCCCCATGCCGCGCGCACCTTCGTGATCGGGACCCTGACCCGGATCGCCGCCCGCTGGCCCACCCTTCGCTGGGCCAGGCCCGCCGACACGGCCCGTCAGGGCCTCTTCACGTACTTCCTCGCCCGGCCCGCCGACGCCCGGGCCGGTGATACCCGGGCCGGCGATACCCGGGCCACCGGTCGGAAGGGCCGCGCCGGGGCGGCGCGTGGCGAACTCCGGCCCTCGACCGTCCCCGCCACGGAACGGTCGTCCCTCCAGGAGGCCCTGGCGGCGCTGTCCACGCTCCAACGCGCGCTGATCGTCGCGCGCTTCCACGAGGGGATGCCGGAGCCGCAGGCGGCGGGGCTGTGCCGCACGGCCGCTGTCACGGCACGGGCGGAGATCGAGCTCGCCCTCGCGGAGCTGCGCCACCGCGTCCCCGGACTCGCCGCCCCCGTGTCCGGTGCGGCTCGGGCCTCCGCCGACCTGGCGGCACCCACGTCCGCGGCGGCCCCGCCCCCATGGACGCCTCCCGGGCCGGAAACGGACACCTCATCCCTGCCATCGGCGACCTCCTGGGCGTCCCCGACTCCGGAGCCGGAGATCATCGCTTTCGCGAAGGAGCCCGCCTGGGCGCCGGTGCCGCCGTCAGCGGTCCCGTGGGGAGGCTCCACGGCGGGAGCGTCCGGCGTGTCCGGCCCCGTGCGGGCCGACCCGATGGAGGAGGCGCTGCGCCGGGGGTTGGACGCCATCGCCTCCGAGATGCCACCCGTCCGCGTCGTCGACGAGGTCGTCGACACCGCCCGGCGACGTCGCGCCAGCCGCGTCTCCCTCATCGCCAGCGTCTGCGTGACGCTGGCCGCCGTCATGATCGTGCCCATCGTCTTCGGCATGACCGTCTTCGTCGGCGCGATCAGGGACTCGGCCGACCGAGGCGTGCCGGACGGCCCGGCGGACGATCCGTACGGGATCCACGAGGACGGCCCGGCCGACGGCCCGGCCCAGGAGTCCGGCGGCCCGCTCCCGTCCGTCGTGGACGCCCCGATCCGGTACGCCTACCTGGATTCCTGTACGCCGGGCCAGGCGAGCGGGAACGACTGCGTGGAATGGCGCGTGGTCACCGCGAAGGGGCAGGAGTACGAGATCGTCGATGTGGGGGTCGAGGACAGCTCCCGCGCGAACGAACTGCTCGCGGTCAGCGGGGACGGGAACCAGATCGCCTACTACAGCTCCAGCGCGTCCGACTTCGTGATCGTGGACCGGCGGCACTCCGTGCCGGAAGCGACCGAGCTCGTCCCGTACGGGCAGACCCCCACCAACCACACGTCGCTGGCCATCTCGCCGACGGGGCGGTGGCTGGCCGCCGGACTCGGCACGCGCAAAGCGATCGGACGCCCCCGGGTGCACGACGCCACCACGAAACGCACCTGGACCCTGCCCCTGCGCATGCGGGTCCTGGCCGTCTCCGACGGCGGCACGGTCCTCGGCACGACCGTCACCCGGGTGAACGACACCCGGATCACGGAGCTGGTGCGGATGCGCCCGAACGGCCGGGTGCTGAGCCGCGTCTCCCTGCGTGACCCCATGTACGGCCTCCGGCTGCCCGTCGCGGGCATGCCGCTGTCACCCGACGGGCGCGGCCTGGCCCTGATCGACCTCAGCGACCATCCGGGGAAGGACAGCCCGCTCTGGCTGAGCACCGTCGACCCCGGCACCGGCCGGGTCCGTACGAGCTGCGCGCCGCGCCTTTCCGAGGACGCCGAAGTCCTGAGCGTGCGCGGCTGGGCGAGCGCCCGCGAGGTCATCGTGGACGCCCGGACCGCTTCGGACGGCGGATCGGGCGGTGGAGGCGCGGTGCCATCCGTCCACGCCGTGGACGTGAGGTCGTGCGCCGCGCGTGACATCGTCCTCGACGAGCGGAGCCGGGTCCCTCCTGTCTGGACTCCGGGAGTGCTCGGCTAATGCCGTGACCGATCCCCGCGGCCGTCTTACGCGTGCCCGGGTCGCGCGATCCGGGCACGCCAGAGGGGCGCCCCCGAAGGAGCGCCCCTCACTCGCCGTACCGTCGGACCGGCGCCCCCGCCGCGTGCCGGTCGGACGGGACACGGTCACCTGGACGCGTCGTCCTCGGATACTCGCCCTCAGACGGTCTCGAGGACCCTCTCCGGCTCGGCGGCGGTCGCCGTACGGGAGCGGAACCGCAGGCCGCTCGCGGCGACCACCAGTCCCACCAGGGCGAACAGCGCCGAGACGACGATCGCAGCGCGGAAGGCGCCGATCGGGTCGGACGCCGAGCCGGAGGTCAGGACCGCGGTCACGATGGCGAGCACCACCGCGCCGCCGACCTGGCCCGACGTGTTGAGCAGGCCGGAGGCGAGCCCCTGCTCGTCGTCGGAGACCCCGTTGGTCGCCTGGATGTTGAGCGACGGGAAGGAGAGCCCGAACGCGATGCCGAGCAGCACCATCCCCGGCAGGACCATCCCGGCGAGGCTGGGGTGCTCGTCCACCCGCAGGAACATCGCGTAGCCCGCCAGCAGCGCGATCGAGCCGAGCACGATGAGCCGCCCGGTGCCGAACCGGTCGGCGAGATCGCCCATCTTGGTCGAGCTGACCGCGACCAGCAGGCCCGCCGGCAGGAACGCCAGCGCGGTCTGCAGCGCCGACCAGCCGAGCAGGTTCTGGAAGTACTGCATGGCCACGAACTGGAAGCCGACGTACGAGCCGAACAGGATCACCAGGCCGACATTGGCCCGGACCAGCGGAGCGGACCGCAGGATGCCCAGGCGGACCAGCGGGTGCTTGACCCGGCGCTCCAGCCACACGAACAGCCCGAACAGCGCGGCCACCACGGCGGCCGACAGCGCGGTGCGCACGATGCCGACGTCGGGAGCCTGGACGACGGTGAACACGAGCAGCAGCATCGCCGCGGTGATCGTGATGGCGCCCAGGATGTCGTGGCCGCCCTCGCCGCGTTCGTCGGAGCGCGGAAGCAGCCGGGCGCCGGCGACCAGGGCGATGATCGCCACCGGGACGGGCATCAGGAAGGTCCAGCGCCAGCCCAGCTCGGTCAGCACGCCCGAGAGCACCAGCCCGAGGGAGAAGCCGCTCGCGCCGCAGGCGGTGAAGATGCTGAGCGCCCGGTTCCTCGCCGGACCCTCGGCGAAGGTCGTGGTGATGATCGACAGTGCCGCCGGGGCGGTGAACGCCGCGCTCATGCCCTTGACGAACCGTGCCGCGATGAGCAGCGCGCCGTCGCTCATGAGTCCGCCGAGCAGGGACGCGACGGCGAAGACGGCCAACGCGATGAGGAAGACCCGGCGGCGGCCGAGCAGGTCGGCGGTACGGCCCCCGAGGAGGAGCAGCCCCCCGTATCCCAGCACGTATCCGCTCACGACCCACTGGAGGGCCGCCGTGGACATGCCGAGGTCGGCCTGGATGGAGGGCAGCGCCACGCCCACCATCGAGACGTCGAGAGCGTCGAGGAAGACGACGGCGCATAGAACGCTGAGCGCACCCCACAGGGGCGCCCCCCAGCGCTCGTCCTTCGTGGAGGAGGTCATGGCGGGAGACATTACATGCACCTGCATTCAATGCACAAGCATTTAATGCGTTTGCATCTACCTGTCGTGCGTGCTAGGCTCCGGCCGAAGCAAGGAGGCTGGGATGGCTCGCCAGAAGTCCGGCATCGACGTCATCGACACGTGGCGCGAACTGCTCGCGCGGCACGCCACCGTCTCCTGCGCACTGGAGCGTGAGCTCAGCGACCGGCACGGCCTCGGCGTGAGCGAGTTCGAGGTGCTCGACCGCATGGCGGAGGGTCTCGCCACCTGCGACGGGGGAGGCAAGGAGAAGTTCCGCGTGCAGGAGCTCGCCGACGAGGTCCATCTGAGCCAGAGCGCGCTGTCCCGGCTCATCGCGCGACTGGAGCGCGAGGGGCTCGTCACGCGGGCCATGTGCGAGGCCGACCGCCGCGGCGTTTTCGTCCTGCTCACGGACGAGGGCCGGAAGCGGCACGCCGAGGCCGCACCCACGCATCTCGCCGTCCTCACGACCCACCTGGGCTGACGGCCGGCACGCCCTCCCCCGCGGACCCACGCCGTCCCCGCCCGCGTGCCCCCTGTTCCGGCGCCTGACGTCGGCCGCACATGACTCAGCCCGGCCTGTCACCCCGCGATCCACGGGGCTCATCCAGGCCGGGCCGTACTCCTGATGCGGGTGATCACTCCCGCGACGATCCCCGCGATCAGTCCTGCGCGGTGATCCGGGCGACCACGAGCGGGAGCAGGCCGGGGTCGGCGGAGTCGCCGATCTCGTAGGCGCCCTCAAGGGCGCCAAGCGCCCGCTCGAACCGTCCCGCCTCGTCGGCGTGCAGGGTCATCAGCGGCTGCCCGGCCCGGACGGTGTCACCCGGCTTGGCGTGCAGCGTGACGCCCGCTCCGAACGAGACCGCGTCCTCCTTGCGCTCGCGGCCCGCGCCGAGCCGCCAGGCGGCCACTCCCACGCTGAGGGCGTCCAGCCGGCGCAGCACTCCCGACGACGGCGCGACGACGTCCATCGTCTCGGCCGCCCTGGGCAGCGCCGCGTCGGGGTCGCCGCCCTGCGCGCCGATCATCCGCCGCCACGCGTCCATCGCCGAGCCGTCCTTGAGCGCCTGCTCGGGGTCCTTGGCCCCCGGTACGGCGGCGGCCTCGAGCATCTCCCTGGCGAGCCGTACGGTCAGCTCGACCACGTCGGAGGGGCCACCTCCGGCGAGGACCTCGACCGACTCCTCGACCTCCAGGGCGTTGCCCACGGCCCGTCCCAGCGGCCGGTCCATCGCGGTGAGCAGGGCGACGGTCCGGACCCCGGCGTCGCCGCCCAGCGCGACCATCGTCTCGGCCAGCTCGCGGGCGTCGTCCACGTTCTTCATGAAGGCGCCGGAGCCCACCTTGACGTCGAGGACGAGCGAACCGGTGCCCTCGGCGATCTTCTTGGACATGATGGACGAGGCGATCAGCGGGATCGACTCGACCGTCCCGGTCACGTCGCGCAGCGCGTACAGCTTCTTGTCGGCCGGGGCGAGGCCGGCGCCGGCCGCGCACACGACGGCGCCGGCCGTACGGATGACGTGCAGCATCTCGTCGTTCGACAGGGACGCGCGCCAGCCGGGGATCGACTCCAGCTTGTCCAGCGTGCCCCCGGTGTGGCCGAGCCCCCGCCCGGACAGCTGCGGCACATAGGCACCGCACGCGGCGACCAGCGGCGCGAGCGGCAGGGTGATCTTGTCGCCCACCCCGCCGGTGGAGTGCTTGTCCGCGGTGGGCCGGTCGAGCGCCGACCAGTCCATCCGCTCCCCGGTCCGGATCATGGCCAGGGTCCAGTCGGCGATCTCTCTGCGGTTCATGCCGTTGAGCAGGATCGCCATCGCCAGCGAGGACATCTGCTCGTCGGCCACCGCGCCACGCGTGTACGCGTCGATCACCCAGTCGATCTGGGCGGTGGACAGCTCGCGCCGGTCCCGCTTGGTGGTGATGATCTCGATCGCGTCGAAACCCATGATCCCCCTCTGTCGTGTACGGCTCCCACGGGAGCCGTAACCCTCCCGGCGATCCGCCGCCGTGTATCCGGATTTATCGCTATTCAGCGCGACAAGTCGTCAGGGCCGAAGGCGAACGGCAGGATGTCCGCCAGCCGCCACGGCCCCTCCGGGGTCTCGACCAGCAGCTCCGGCCCGCCGTGCTCCATGAGGAGCTGGCGGCAGCGCCCGCACGGCATCAGCAGCTCGCCGTGCCCGTCCACGCAGGTGAACGCCACCAGCCGGCCGCCCCCGCCGGCGTGCAGCGCCGACACGAGACCGCATTCGGCGCACAACCCGATCCCGTAGGAGGCGTTCTCGACGTTGCAGCCGGTGACCACCCGCCCGTCGTCCACCAGTGCGGCGGCACCGACCGGGAACTTGGAGTACGGCGCGTAGGCGTGCGCCATGGCCTCGGTCGCCAGGGCGCGCAGCGCGTCCCAGTCGATGGTCGGCTTGGTCATTTGGCCTGTCCTCTTCGGTAGGGAACGCCGTCGGCGGCCGGCATCCGCAGGCGCTGCGAGGCGAGTGAGAGCACTAGCAGCGTAGTCAGATGCGGCGTGAACGACGTGAAGGCGTCCGGCACCGTGTCGGTCACCGCGAACACCGCGAAGACCGCGATCGTCGCGATGCCGGTCACCAGGGCGGCCCTGTTCCTGCGCTGCCGTACGAGCTGGTAGACCGCGACGGCGGCGAGCAGCATGGCCACGACGAGCAGGAGCGCGTGGACCGAGGTGCCGCCCTGCCTGAGCTGGAGCGCGTCGGTGTAGCCGAACAGGGCCGCGCCACCGGCGAGGCCGCCGGGCCGCCAGTTGCCGAAGATCATGGCGGCCAGGCCGATGTAGCCGCGACCGCCCGTCTGCCCGTCGCGGTAGATCCCGGCGGCGATGAGCGACAGGAACGCCCCGCCGAGCCCGGCGAGCCCGCCGGAGACGATCACCGCGATCCACTTGTACAGGTAGACGTTGACGCCCAGCGACTCGGCGGCCACCGGCCGCTCGCCGCAGGACCTGATGCGCAGGCCGAACGCCGTACGCCACAGGAGGTAGAACGACAGCGGCACCAGCAGGATCGCCAGGATCGTGAAGAACGAGACGTTCTGCGTGATCCCGTGCAGGATGCCGGCGACGTCCGACACCAGGAACCAGCGCTTGTTCTGCAGATCCAGCAGCGGCTGGCCGATCCCCGGCACGTCGAACGTCCCCATGGTCGGCACACGCGGCGACTGCTTGGCGCCGCCGCCCTTCATGGTCGAGAAGACCAGCTTGGAGAGGTACTGGGTGAAGCCGAGGCCGACGATGTTGATGGCGACGCCCGAGATGATCTGGTCCACGCCGAACGTCACGGTCGCCAGCGCGTGGATGGCGCCGCCGATCGCGCCGCCGATCGCTCCGGCGACCACACCGGCCCAGGGGCTGTGGAACTGGAGCGCGCCCCAGGCGCCGAACCAGGTGCCGAGGATCATCATGCCTTCGAGGCCGATGTTCACCACGCCGGCCCGCTCCGACCACAGGCCGCCGAGCCCGGCCAGCCCGATCGGTACGGCGAGGCCGAGCGCGGCGCTGATCGTGCCGCCCGAGGTGATGTCGTGGGCGCCGGTCACCAGCCGGGCCACCGACAGGAGGATGACCAGCCCGGCGAGGCCGGCCAGCAGGACGGGGAAGGTCAGCTTGAACCGCCGCGCGGGAGGCGCGGCGACCGGCTTGCCCGCCGAGACGTCCGTGGCGGTCATACCGCGGCCCCTTCCACCTCGGCCGGTGCGGCGAGCTCGCGGCTGACCCTGCGCTGCGCGGCGACGGTCCGGTACCGGTGCACCAGCTCGTACGCGATGATCACCGAGAGCACGATCACACCCTTCATGATGTCGACGAGCTCCTTGGAGATGTCCAGGATCTGCAGCGCGTTCGAGGAGCTGTCCAGGAACGCCCACAGCAGGGCGCCGACCGCCATGCCGACCGCGTTGTTCCTGCCGAGGAGCGCGATCGCGATGCCGGTGAAGCCGAGCCCGGCCGGGAAGTTCAGGCTGTACTGGAAGGAGCCGCCGAGCAGTTCCGGCATGCCGACGAGACCGGCCACGGCGCCCGAGATGACCATCGCGCTGATGACCATCCGCTTGACGTCCACCCCGCTGGCCACCGCGGCCGGCTCCGACCGGCCGGTGGCGCGCAGGTTGAACCCGAAACGGGTCCGGTTGAGCAGCACCGCGTAGCCGACGCCGACGATGATCGCCACGATGAGGAAGCTGTTGACCTGCATCGGCGTGCCGGGGATCAGCGCCCATCCGGGCGCGTGGGCGTCCTCGGGGATCGGCGTGGTGCCGATGGCGTTGCCGCTCAGCACGCCGAGCCGGTCGGCGGTCAGCAGCCAGCCGGTCAGGCCGGTGGCGATGGCGTTCAGCATGATCGTGGAGATGACCTCGCTGACGCCGCGGGTCACCTTGAGCAGTCCGGCGATCGAGGCCCACAGGGCGCCCACGAGCACGGCCACCAGGACCACGAGCAGGCTGTTGAGCACGCCGGGCAGCAGCCCGGCCCCGCCGACGGCCGCGGCGAGGAGCGCGGCGAGCCGGTACTGGCCGTCCACACCGATGTTGAACAGGTTCATCCGGAACCCGATCGCCACCGCGACGGCCGACAGGTAGTAGGCGGCCGACGTGTTGAGGATCAGGACGATGATGCGCGGCGTGGAGCCCTGGTCGAGCAGGGTCG
This sequence comes from Microtetraspora glauca, assembly GCF_040656155.1. NCBI lineage: Bacteria > Bacillati > Actinomycetota > Actinomycetes > Streptosporangiales > Streptosporangiaceae > Microtetraspora > Microtetraspora glauca. The sequence goes on along the minus strand of NZ_JBFALK010000001.1, from coordinate 290,109 downwards.
TGAAGGCGTCCGCCGGGGAGTTGCCCGCGATCAGCAGGACGACGGACGTCACGAGGCCGGCGAAGACGACGGCGAGGACGGGCGCGACGATCGCGAAGACGCCGTCGAGCTTCACCCGCCCGGTCAGGCGTTCCATGAATGCGCTCATGCTGTCTCCTCGCCTGGCCGCTCAGAGCCGGGTCGTGTCGAAGACACGCAATACGGCGCCTCGCGCGTCACGCTGTGCTGAAAGGGTCGCTCGCTCATGCCGTCTCCTGGCCCGGCGGCTCGGAGGCGTTCGCGAATCACACTGTGCTTTCCGATTCGCTCGATTCGCCCGCTCATGTGTCCTCCCCCGCGCCGGTCATCGCCGAGCCGAGCTGCTCGGGGGTCACGGCACCGGGATCGACGTCGGCGACGATCCGGCCCCGCAGGATGACCTTGAGCGAGTCGGACAGGCCGATGAGCTCGTCGAGGTCGGCGGAGATCAGCAGTACGGCCAGGCCGGCGGCGCGGGCGTTCCTCAGGTGGTCCCAGATGGCCGCCTGGGCGCCCACGTCCACACCCCGCGTCGGGTGCGACGCGATCAGCAGCACCGGCTCGCCGCTCATCTCCCGGCCGACGATCAGCTTCTGCTGGTTGCCTCCGGACAGGGCGGCCGCGTCCACGTCGATGCCGGGGGTGCGGACGTCGTACTCGTCGACGATCCGCTGGGTGTCCTTGCGGGCTCCCGCGCGGTCGATCCAGACGCCCTTGACGTTGGGCTCGCGCGTCTGGTGGCCGAGGATGCGGTTCTCCCAGAGCGGCGCCTCCAGCAGCAGGCCGTGCCGGTGCCTGTCCTCGGGGATGAAGCCGATGCCGCCCTCACGCCGCTTCAGGGTGGACCAGGCGGTGATGTCCGCGCCGCCGAGGCTGATCGTCCCGGCCGTGATGGAACGCATGCCCATGATGGCCTCGACGAGTTCGGCCTGGCCGTTCCCCTCGACCCCGGCGATGCCCAGGACCTCGCCCTTGTGGATCGTGAAGGAGATGTCCTCAAGCAGGAGGCGCACCCCGTCCGCCTTCAGCTGCTCGGCAGAGGTGCCCTTCGGGACCGGCCCGTGCCCCGGAGCCGCCATCGTGAGGCCGGAGACCTCCAGCGTGACGACGTCGGTGACGGTGGACTCGCGGGTCTCCGGGCTGGGCAGCTCGCTGCCGACCATCAACTCGGCGAGCTTGCGCGCGGTCACCCCGCTCGGCTCGACGCTGGCCACGGTCGTGCCCCGGCGGATCACGGTGATCGCGTCGGCCACCTTCAGGACCTCGTCGAGCTTGTGCGAGATGAACAGGATCGTCAGGCCCTCGCGGACCAGCACCCGGAGGTTGTCGAAGAGCTCGTCCACCTCGTGCGGCACGAGGACCGCGGTCGGCTCGTCCAGGATGAGGATCCGGGCTCCCCGGTAGAGGACCTTGAGGATCTCCACCCGCTGGCGGTCGCCCACCCCCAGCTCCTCGACCAGCGCGTCCGGTTCGACGCCCAGCCCGTACGCGTCGGAGAGCTCCCGGATCTTCTTGCGCGCCGCGCCGAAGTCGATGGCCAGGCCGCCCTTGCGCGGCTCGCTGCCGAGGATCACGTTCTCGAGGACCGTGAGGTTGTCGGCGAGCATGAAGTGCTGGTGGACCATGCCGATCCCGGCGCCGATGGCGTCGCCCGGGGTGTGGAAGCTCACAGCCGACCCGTTGATCCGGATCTCGCCCTCGTCCGGGCGCTGCATGCCGTACAGGATCTTCATGAGCGTGGACTTGCCCGCGCCGTTCTCACCGACGATGGCGTGGATGTGGCCCTTGGCGACGCTCAGGCGGACGTCCCGGTTCGCGATGACGCCGGGAAACCTCTTGGTGATACCCGTCAGCTCTACGGCGGGATCTGTGGCGATTGCGGTTGTTATGGCGGCCTCCCCCACCCGGAGTGCCTGTGGACAGGCACGATAGGCCGAGGAGCCCGGAGCGATCAGCGCCCGGGCCCCTCGGAGAACGGCAGGTCAGGGGGTCGTGGGGACCGTGATCTCGCCGTTGACGATCTTCTGCTTGTACTCGTCGAGCTGGGCCTTGATGTCGTCGATCTTGCCGCCGGTGGTGGAGAAGTCGACACCGCCCGCCTTCAGGTCGTAGCGGGACTCACCGGCCTTGACGCTGCCGCTGGTGAAGTTCTTGAGGAAGTCGTAGACCGCCACGTCGATCTTCTTCAGCATCGAGGTGATGATGACGTCGGCGACGGCCGCGTCGGCCGTCTTCGCCTGGTCGGAGTCGACACCGATGGCCATGGCGCCCGCGGCCTTGGCGGCCTCGAAGACACCGCCGCCGGAACCGCCCGCGGCCTGGTAGACCACGTCGGCGCCGCCGTCGTACATGCCCTGGGCCGCGGTCTTGCCCTTGGCCGGGTCGTTGAACCCGGTGAAGTCCGGCGGCTGGCTCAGGTACTTGGTCTGGATCTTGATGTCCGACTTGACGGCCTTGGCACCCGCCACGAAGCCCGCCTCGAACTTCTGGATCAGCGGGACCTCGACGCCGCCGACGAAGCCGACGTTGCCCTTCTTGGACTTCAGCGCGGCCGCGGCGCCGACCAGGAACGACCCCTGCTCCTCGGCGAAGACCAGGTTGCTGACGTTGGGGCCGGTGGCGTCGGCGTCGTCGATGATCGCGAACTTGACGTCCGGGAACTCGGCGGCGACCTTCTTCACGGACGCGGAGTACGCGAAGCCGACCGCGATGACCGGGTTGAACCCGCTGCTGGCGAGCAGGCGCAGCCGCTCCTCCTTCTGCGCGTCCGTCTCGCCGGGAGCGGTCTCCAGCTCCTTGGTCTCGAGGCCGAACTCGCCCTTGGCCTTGTCCAGGCCGGCGGCGGCGGCATCGTTGAACGACTGGTCACCACGTCCGCCGATGTCGTAGGCGAGGCCGACCTTGGCCTTCGCCTTGGCCTCGGGCGCCGCCGACGATGCGCTCGCGGAGGTCTCGTCCTTGGCGTCACTACCTCCACACGCGGCGGCGGCCATGAGCATGGCACCCGCAGCGGTGGCGGCAGCCAACTTGCTTACTCGATTGCGGAGCAAGGTGTACTCCCCTTCCGTGTCCCCGCCGTCCAACCGGTCGCGCACGCACGACGCGCGGCGACCCTGCACGGAAGATAGTTGTTTGACCTGCATAGACCAAATGGGCACACGAGTCCGAAACCGCTCCGTTATGTACCTCTCGCCACCTTGTGACCAGTGAGTAGGTTCGGCCGGCCGGACGGACCCCGGATCCGCCTCTCGATGATCTTCTTCGTGCGATCGTCGAGCTCAGACGCGCTGTCCCGGGCCGATCAGAGTGCGGTGGTCCGGGACAGCAGTTCGTCCGCGTCGGCGATCGCGGCCAGCCGCGCCCACGCGCCGTCGAAATGCGCGGTCAGCGCGTCGATGATCTCGACGTTGTACGTCAGGAAGACCACCGTGCTGTCCCTGATCCCGGGGACGGCGGACGTCTCGATTCCGATGATCGCGGCCGTACGGTCGAAGACCTGGTAGGAGACGAGCAGATCGATCTCCGGGACCAGCGCCACCTGGACGTCCTGCCCCGGCTGGCGCATCCTGAGCAGCCGCTCCAGATGGCCGCGGAAGAGCGTGCGCAACTCGTCGCCGGTGATCCGGCGGTACACCCGGAGGCGGCCCGTCCGGACCGCGGCCTCCGTCGCCGCGAGGTAGTCCTTCTGGTGGGAGAGCGGCGACATCAACTGGTCCTGCCGCGCCCGGCCGACGACCCGGACGATGCGGCTGTTCTGCACCAGCCCGTTGACGATGTCCATGCCGCCGCTCTGCTCGTCCACCCGCAGGAGGTGCGCGGCGTTGGTGAGCTGGGCGACCCTGACCTCGACGCTCGTCAGCTTGTTCTGCACGAACGCCGCGGAGAAGATCGCCGCCAGGAAGATGCCCACCAGCGCCCACTGCGGCGGACCCGCCCCGCGGGCGGCGGCGAGGTTCGACAACACCAGGCCGAACGACGCGCCGACCAGACCGGCGATGATGGGGCTGCTCGCCAGCACCCCGAAGTACTTCTCACTCGTCCGCCGAAACCCGTTGAGCATCTATTCCTCGAAGATCATCTGCTTGCTCACCCGGTGGTGCGGGCGACCGGCGATTTCCCTGACGACGGGATCCACGTCGAAGCCGAACAGGCGGGCCAGGCCGAGCGCGGACGGCTGCGCCGTCGCCTCCACGTGGCCGAATCTCTGGACGTGCGCGGTGCGCAGCATCGACGCGACGAGGAGGAAACCGATGCCCTGGTTGCGGACCCGGTCGAGCACCGCGAGGCGCTGCAGGTGGTTGTGCCACATGCGCGCCGTGCCCACCGGTTCGCCCACGGCCGTCTCCACCAGAAAGTGCAGGCAGTCCTCGTCGTACCCGTCCTCGTCGAGGTGGCGGGCGATTCCCTGCTCATCCTGGAAAACCTTCCGGCGTATCTGGAGCACCGAACTGCCGATGTCCTTCCAGACGCCTTCTCGCAGGACGAACATGTCAAGTCGCGGAGGAGGCATGGCGATTCTCCCGGGAAAAGGCCGATCGCTGCGCACCCCACAGTAGACGCGTACAGCCGGATATCGGTGAGCCCTCCTCTAACGGTGCGATAACAGCGTTATTGGCGCTCCAGCTAGGACCAGAGAATAAGCCGCTCGTCGTCGGTCAAACCCATGAAAAAGGAAAGCGTGATCCGCCTTCTCCCCCTGCCCGGCCGTACGGCGTGGAAATTCCGCGAATCGAATATGATCACGTCTCCCGTGGCCGGCGTGACCGCGACGGGCACGTCGTTCCCCACGATTCTCCGTGAATAACCGATGCCCCTTCGGTGTTTCTCGTCCTCAGCGGTCCAGCGCCGATCCCAGACGAGCGTCTCCCCGCCCGCGTCGGGGGCGGACAGGAACAGGTTGAAGCCCAACTGTGCCACCGGAGGATGGTCGAGGAGGCTCGGAGGGTACTCCTTCAGCACGTCGTCGCAGTGCACGACGGTGCCCTGGTTGATCTCGCGGATGATGCCCCAGAACAGCTCCCGCCCGTCCACCGTCGCCGGCCCCACGTCGTACGGCCAGGCGGCGGCGAGCAGGGCCAGGCAGTCGGGGCGTGGATCGTCGGCGGACTCGCCCCAGAACTTGCCGGTGTGGTCGCGCCGCTCCCAGTAACCGGGATCGATCTCGCCCGCCACCTTGGCCTCGTTGAGGCTCGGCCCGAGATGCGCGGCCGGAAGGCGGTATTTGCGGATGTCATAATCGGTCAGGGAAACGGAATCCAGCAGCCGCGCGAGCGCCGCGCACTTTTCGGCCGCAAGCGCCCGACGAACGTGAATGGCCGCGATCCGGCCCTGCGCCAGGTGCAGGATTTGGTCCCGGGTGAGAGGTCCGGAAGCGACGGCGGGATCGATGCCCGGTGGCTCGAACGGCATTCGGCAGACCTTCCGCCATGGATTTTCCTGAGTATCACATGGCCCCCGCCGACCGTCGAGACCCCGTTCATCTGGTGAACGTGCGGACCACCACGTCATGGAGGAATTCATTGCGGAAATTCGTCCGCTCACCGATCCGGGCCAGCCCGTCGGAGACGAAACGCGCCGACAGCGGCTTGCCGTACCTCCCGGCGAGCGCGCGCATGAGCATGAGCACGTCGAGAACCGCGCGCGGGTCCTCGTCCACACCGATGGGATAGGTGTCGATGCCGAGGCCGCAGTGCAAGGAGAGATAGATGTTGGTGGCCAGGTCGAAGTTTCCCTTGGCGTACTCGTCGGCCAGCTCGAAATCTTCGAGGCAGGGGAACATCAGGCCGCACAGGCCGACCGGCCGCGGATTGTGTTCCTTGATGAAACCGCTCACCCGCACGTACACGTCCGAGATCAGCGAGCGGCTGAAATCGGGATGGAATCGCCGGACGAAGCCGACGAAGCTGCCGGGACCCGGTCCGAGGGGCGCCACCGAGGAGTCCACCCCGAGGAAGCCCGGCACGTCGTCGAGCAGGGCCACGACCGCATTCCAGGCGGCCAGCATCCGGTCCAGCCATTCCTCCAGCGTCTCGCACCCGGCGGCGAGGTCCGTGGGCTGCAATCCGACGGAGAAGCCGGGCCGCTCGAAACTCGACGCGGGGAAGTAGGGGCTGGAGGTGGCGTTGCTGAACGCGTACGCGAAGTAGAACGTCTTCTCGGGGGCCTCGGCGATCAGGCGCGTCAGGAAGGCGACGTCCTCCTCCGTGGGCGGCCGGTCCGTCAGGTCGAGGTGGCAGCACATCTTCTCGACCTGACGGAAGACGTCGAACTGGGCCACCGCGTCCCCCAGCGAGATGCTTCCCACGCTGGGGTACACGTCGGTGGAGCCGACCAGGTCGGCGAGGCGGGCCATGGGACCGGGGCTGACCACGCGTTTGGTCTGCACCGTGAAGCCGCCGCCCGCCAGGCGTTCCTCGACCTCGCGCAGGAGAGTCAGCGCGCGAGGGTCCGGCGTTCGTGTGAAGACGCAGATCGATCGGACGATTCCCCGCACGCGATCACCCCGCCACATCATCACCCAATGCGATGGCCGGGGCAATGGGCCGGTGTCAGCGGGCGCCGTCACCCCACAGCGACGTGAGCGCGGTCGCCGCCAGCGTCTTGACCCCGATGCCGATCGCCCGCTCGTCCACGTCGAACTCCGGACGGTGGATGTCGACCTCGTTGACCGTACCGGGCACACGGGTGCCGAGCCGGGCCAACGCGCCGGGGACCGACTCGACGTACCAGGAGAAGTCCTCGCCGCCGAGGCTCTGCGGGGTCGGGACCGGGCCGGCGTCGCCGATCATCTGGATCACGGCGTCGTGCAGCATCTGGATGCTCGTCGCCTCGTTGACCGTCGGCGGGGTGCCGCGCCGGTAGTCGATCTCGGCCTCGACGCCGTACGCCGCGGCCACCGACTCCAGGAGCGACGTGATGAGGTCGGGCGCCTGGTGCCAGGCGTCCTCGTCGAGCGAGCGCACGCTGCCCTGCGCCATGCCGATGTCGGGGATGGTGTTGAAGGCGGAACCGGCGGAGATCTGCCCCCAGACGAGGCTGAGGCTGGAGCGCGGGTCCACCCTGCGGGACAGGGCGGCCGGCAGCTCAGTGATGATCTTGCTCAGCGCGTACACGAGATCGACCGTCAGGTGCGGGCGGGCGGTGTGGCCGCCGGGCCCGGAGACGCGGATCTGCAGGTTGTCGCAGGATCCGGTGATGGCGCCGACGCGCAGGCCCACGTGACCGACGTCGATCCTGGGGTCGCAGTGCAGCGCGAAGATGCGGTCCACGTCGCTCAGCCCGCCGTCGCGCATGACCTCCAGGGCGCCGCTGCCGACCTCCTCGGCGGGCTGGAAGATCAGCCGGACCCGGCCGGGCAGCGCGCCCGCGTCGGCCTGGGCGGCGAGGAACAGGCCCGCTCCGAGCACCACGGACGTGTGGACGTCGTGACCGCAGGCGTGGCACGCGCCGGGAACCGTCGAGCGGTACGGCACATCCTTCTCGTCGTCCATCGGCAGCGCGTCGATGTCGGCGCGCAGCGCCACCGTGGGACCGGTCTCCCGGCCGAGGTCGACCCACAGGCCGGTGCCCCGGGTGAGCCGCCTCGGCTTCAGGCCCGCGTCGGACAGCCGCTGCGCGATCTTGTCGGTGGTGCGGTGCTCGTTGAAGGCGGTCTCCGGGTGGGCGTGTACGTCACGCCTGAACTCGATGAGCTCATCGCCGTGCTCGCGCAGGAAGTCGGTCAACTGCCCGGCGAGGTCGCCGCCCTGGGGAACCTCCGCGTGGTCGGGGGGCGCGAGCCTCGATGAGATCGTCACAACTCTTTCCTTCCTCGGGCGAACCGCGGCCCGCGGGCCATGGAGGACGTGCTGTGTCCTCTGCCCGGCGCGGTTCGCCGGTTATCGTGATCGGCGCTCAGCCGGTGCGCGACCGCGTCGCGCCGGGCGCCGGACAGCCGGGTCCGGAGATCGGCTGAGCGTCGCCGTCGTACCCGCCCTCGCTCAGGTTCCGTGTCAAACGCCCGAGCGGATCTCTGTGGAGCCCGCTCCACCCGGCAGGCCGCGATGTCAGGCCACGCCGAAGAGCGAAAGGGTCGCGTAGGCATGTCCGCCACGACCGACCCTTCGTTCACAATCTTTCCACGGTTACGGCGGGCAAGATGGGCGATTGACACAGTATTTACGACGACAGCCCGATCACCCGCCCATTCAGGTGCCCGAGTGTCCCGGCCCCCCGTTCGAGAAACCCGGGGGCGACGTCACGAACCTGTCCTCCGCGAGTTCGATGATCGTCGCGTCCACGACGTCCTCCAGCGTGCCGCCCGCCGCCAGGATCCCGCGCTGCCGCTCGCACGAGCCGCCCTGGTCCAGGACCTCGCTCATCACGGCGAGCTCGTCCGCGCAGCCGAGCCGTTCGGCCACCGGCTCCAGCTCGCGCTGGAGCTCGTACAGGACGTCGCGCACCGGCGCGGTGGAGCCCTGGTCATCGGTGATGACCTCGGCGTCCAGTCCGTAGCGGGTGGCGCGCCACTTGTTGTCCCGTACGACCCAGGCGGGCGGCCTCGGCAGCTTGTACCCCCGGTCGAGCTGCTGGTCGAACTGCTGGACCAGGCACTGGGACAGGGCGGTCACCATGCCGACCTCGCGGAGGGTGGGGATCCCGTCGAACATCCGGATCTCGATGGTCCCGAAATCAGGATGTGGCCGGATATCCCACCATACCTCCTTAATACTCCTAATTGTCCCTGCGCGTACCAGCGTGTCCATATACTCCTCGAACTCCGCCCAGTCGGCCAGCAGGTGCGGCGGCCCGGCCGTGGGCAGCGCCCCGAAGACGATCGCCCGGCTGGACGCGAGCCCGGTGTCCTGCCCGCCCCAGCAGGGGCTGGACGAGGTGAGGGCGAGGAAGTGCGGGAGGTAGGCGGCCAGGGCGTTGACGATGGGGATGACCTTGTCCCTGTCCCGGACGCCGACGTGCACGTGCACTCCGAAGGTCTGGATCCGCCACGCCAGCCACTGCATCTCCTCGACCAGCTCGGTGTACCTCTGGACGGGGGCGTAGACCGCCTCGCGCCAGTCGCTGATCGCGTGCGTGCCCGTGCAGGCAAGCGACATCCCGCGCGGTTCGACCACGTCGCGGAGCCGGTCGATGCTCTTGCCCAGGTCGCGTACGGCCTCCGCCGCCGTGTGGCACACGTCGGTGACGATCTCGATCTGGGACTGCATCAGCTCGTGCATGGCCTTGGGCCGGGAGCTCTCGCTCAGCTCGGGGACCGCGGCCAGCACCTCCTTCGCGTCCTGGCGGAGCCGTCGAGTGTGCCTGTCGACGAGCTGTAGCTCCCACTCCACTCCCAGAGTCGCCCCACGCGAAGGATTGAACTGGATCGCCACCGCGGACCTCCATTGTTCGGAATCGGCGTTCCTCTACGCCGTACCCCGTTATCCGCCCGATTTGCCAGTCTTCGCGGTTGTATTCCATGCACGTACACCGACAACGCCCAGCACGACGGCCAGGACGATGTTGACGGCGATCAGGATGCCGTGGACCACATAGAAACTCGTCTCATGCCCGTCGGCGAGGTTGAAGCCCAGATTGATCCATTCAAAGATCATGAAAGCGGCGAGGGCCAGGAGAAAGCCCGATACACGTCTCGACATGCTCTCAGTATCGGCATTGCCACCGAGTGCGTACGACGCGATCTTTGGGGGATCTGTCACGGCATGCGTAGAGACTCGAAGCTAGGCTGAACCCCTTATGGGGACCAGCCTGCGCGCCCTCGGGGCGGCCTTCACCGCGACGACGCTCACGGGCGTCGCACTCTGCACACCCGCCGCCGCGCGAGCCCTGCCCCACCGGGCGGGCACCGTCGGCGGCGACCAGCTCGCCGGACGCGGCCTGATCTCCCCCGAAGGCGTCAAGGCGCCCCCCAAGACCACCGCCTCGTCCTACGTCATCGCCGACGCGGAGACCGGCCAGGTGCTGGCCGCGAAGGACCCGCACGGCCACTATCTCCCGGCGAGCACCCTCAAGACGCTCACCGCGGTCACGCTCATCCCGAAGCTGGACAAGGGCAAGACCGTCAAGCCCAGCCAGGATGCCTGCAACGAGGAGGGCAGCGCGGTCGGCCTGGTGCCCAAGCCGATCTACAAGGTGGACGACCTCATGCGCGCGCTGCTGATGGTGTCGGGCAACGACGCCGCCAACGCGCTCGCCGAGGCGCACGGCGGCATGACGGCCACCCTCGCGGACATGAACAAGGAGGCCCGCAGGCTCCAGGCGTACGACACGGTGGCCAAGACGCCGAGCGGCCTGGACCGGCCGGGCCAGCGGAGCTCGGCCTACGACCTCGCCCTGATCGCCAGGGCCGGGCTCGCGCTTCCCTCGTTCCGCAAGTACGTGAGCACCAAGACGGCCAAGTTCCCCGCACCCAAGGGCTACTACGAGATCGGCAACCACAACAAGCTGCTCTGGCGCTATCCCGGCATGATCGGCGTCAAGAACGGCTGGACCTCGAAGGCGCTCGGCAGCTTCGTCGGCGCGGCCTCGAGGAACGGCCACACGATCATCGTCTCGATCATGCACGACGAGGGCTCCTTCTGGGAGGACGTCGCGAAGATGCTCGACTGGGGGTTCGCCGCGCGCGGCCGGGCCACCCCCGTGGGCGTCCTGGTCGATCCCGTGCCGGAGAAGGCCTCGGTCGTTCCCGAGCTGACCGGGCCGGCGCGCTCCGGCTCCGCGCTCGCCGGGGGTGCCACCGCGCTCCCCTCCCGGCGGCCGGTCGCCGCCGTGGACAGCGGGAGCGGGCCGATCGCCGCGATGATCGCGATCGGTGCCGGCCTGCTCGGCGGCCTCGTCTGGCTCGGGTACGGCATCCGCCGCCGCCGCGCCGGCCGTACCTGACGGCAGCGGCACAGGCAGCGGCACGGGCAGCGGCACAGAGGACGGCTCAGGCGACGGCACCGGGGCCGGGGCGCCGCCACGAGGGTCAGCCCGCCGGCACTCTCCTCCGGGCGCTCCCGGCCGCGTAGACGACGGCCGTCAGCGCGACCAGCCCGGCCGCCACGAGCAGGGCGTCACCGATCCCCCCGAGTACGGCGACGCCCAGCGTGGCGCCCACCTGGCGAGCGGCGTTCAGCACCCCGCCCGCGGTGCCCGCCGTCCCCGGCGGGGCGGCGGCGACCACACCCGCCACCAGCGCGGGGAGGCAGAACGACAGACCGAGACCGGTCACGATCAGCGACGCCACGAGCAGATCGCCGCACGCGACCCCGGCCAGCCCGGCGGCGAGCAGGACCAGCCCGGCCAGGATCGGCGGCCGGGCGCCGTACCGTGCCACGACGCGGCCGGTGAGCAGCGGGTTGACGCTCATCGGCAGGGTCAGCGGCAGGAAGGCGAGCCCGGCGGCCGACGGGGTGAGGTGCCGTCCTTCCTGGAGCAGCAGTGTGAGCACGAAGAGCGCGCCGGAGAAGGCGAAGTTCGCCACGGTCCCGGCCAGCAGTTCCGGCCAGGCGGCGCGCAACAGCCCGCCCGGCAGCGCGGGCGCGTGGCTGCGCCGTTCCACCACGACGAGCAGGACCACCATCGTGACGGCCGCCGCTCCCGCGATCGGGGAACGCCCGGTCACGGCCTGGGCGAGCAGCGCGAGGAAGGCGCAGGCCAGCGATTGCACGGCCCAGTCGATGCGTCGCGTTCCCCGGGGCGAGACCACGCTCTTGGCCGCCAGCAGGCCGAGCGCGGCCAGGGGCGGATTGATCAGGAAGATCGCCCGCCACCCCGCCAGGTCCACGAGCAGCCCGCCGAGCAGCGGTCCGACAGCGAGGGCGCTTCCGGTGGCGGCGGCCCAGACACCCATCGCCCGCGCCCGCTCCGCGGCATCGGGGTACAGCTGCGCGATCAGGCCGAGCGAGCCGCCCAGGCAGAGCGCGCCAGCCACGCCCAGCAGCGCCCGCAGCGCGACGAGCGCCTCCAGCGTCGGTGACAGCGCGCACGCCAACGAGATCAGGCCGAACGCGCCCACTCCCAGCCGGAACGTCCGGGCCGCGCCGTACCTGTCGGCCACCGCCCCACCGACGAGGAGTGACGCGGCGAAGGCGACGGTGTAGGCGTTCACCGCCCACTGCTGCCCGGCCAGCGAACCGCCGAGCGTGGCGCGCACGTCGGGGAGCGCGATCGTGAGCACGGTGGTGTCGAGGAGCACCAGGAAGTACGCGAGCGAGAGGCTCAGGGATCTCACCGTAGATGTCATGCCGGTCACCCTGCTGAACCGGACATCTCACCTCAACAGCTCCCATCGGAAGGGGCGTTCGGGAAATCCGTATGCTCATGGCGTGGAATTACGCCATCTGCGGGGATTCGTGGTGGTCGCGCGATCCGGCACCGTCACCGAGGCCGCCAACATGCTGGGGTTGGCTCCCGCCTCGGTGTCGGAGCAGATCCGGAGGTTGGAAGGAACACTGGGCGTCGCGCTCTTCGAACGCACACCCCGGGGGATGCGGCTGACCGAGGCGGGAACGCGGCTGCTCGACCGGGCACAGGGCCTGCTCGACCACGCCGACGAGGTGCGGCGGGCCGTCACGGAGCGGCGCCAGCGGGTCCGGGTGGGCGCCCTGGAGATGCTCGCGGCGGCCCGGCTGCCGTCCGTCGTACGGCGGCTGGCGGAGCGCCGCCCCGATATCGACCTGGAGGTCACCTCGCTTCCCCGGCAGCTGCTGTTCGCCGAACTGGCCGGTGGCGGCCTCGACGCGGGGCTGCTGCTCGACTCCGGTCTGCGGGTCGGCGCGCTGGGGTTCGCGACGCCGCCGGACCTGGACTACCTGGACGTGGACGAGGTGTCGCTGATCCTGGTCACCGCGCCCGGCCACGCGGACCGCACGCTGCTGGTGACCGCGCCCGAATGCTCCGCGCGGCTGGCCGTGGACCGCGTGATCGGCCCCGAGGTCCCACGGCGTGAGCTGCCCAGCGTCGCCACCGTCAGGGAATGGACCAGGCAGGGCCTGGGCATGGCGATGCTGCCCGATTTCGTCGTGGAGGCGGACCTGGCGTCGGGGGCGCTCGTCGCGCTGGACGTCGCCGCGCCCACCCTGGCCCTGCGGCTGGTCTGGACGCGCGGCCGTGAGGAGCCCCTGCGGGACGTGCTCTACGCCATGAGCGCCTGACCCGCCTTCCGCAGGCCCTCCCGACCGGCCCGCGGCCGGAGCGTCAGCTCTTCGGCAAAAGGGGGGACGGCACGGGGGTGGGCTCGGGGGGAGGGCCCATCCCCGAGGTTGCCGTCCACGCGGCGGCGTAGAGGACGACGCGGGCCGACAGGTTGATCCAGATCAGCAGACCCACGACGACGGCGAACGTGCCGTACACCGGGTTGTGCAGCGTCTTGGCCAGGATCAGCGCCGCGAACTGCTTGAGCACGCCGAACGCGACGGCGCCGACCACAGCGCCCCTGAGCACGTCACGGAACGGCTGCGAGGACCGGGCCACCCAGCCGAACAAGATCAGGAAGAGCAACAGGTCCGCGCCCACTCCGGCGAGGAAACCGGCGACCCGGATGGCGGCCCCCGCGAACCAGGAGGTGCCCAGGCCGAGCCAGTCGGCCACCGCGCTCGTCGCCCCGGTGGCGAGGGCGCTGATGACGGCCGACACGAGCAGGGTCGTCCCGATGAAGACCAGCGTGACGAGGTCCCTGAGCTTGGCCCGGAAGAAGTCGAGCCGCGGCTCGCAGCTCATCCAGATGTCACGGAGCGCGGAGCGCAGCGCGTCCACCGCGCCGAGCCCGGCGTACAGCAGGCCGACCAGGCCGAAGGTGCCCGCGCCCGCCCTGGCTCCGGCGATCTGGTTGATGTGGAGCCGGTCGGCGAGCCCGGGGAGCTGCTGGTTGATCGCGGTGATGAGCGCCTGCTGCGCGTCCGGGCGTACCGCCAGGACGAAGCCGAGCACCGCGAAACCCAGCGCGATCAGCGGGAAGAACGACAGGAACGCGAAGTAGGTGACCGCCCCCGCCAGCCGGGTGGCCGACTGCACCTGATAGCGGTGGACGGTGCGGACGAGGTGGTCGAACCAGGGGAACCTGATGCGTTCCCGCTCCATCAGGCGACGGCCGCGGGCCTTGACCTTCTCGACGAGCCGCATGATCCGCGCGAACATGACCACCCCCGCCGGAGGACTGCCCCGGACCGCCGCCTGGAAATCGGATCAGGAGGAAGTGGGCAGGAACCCCATGCGCTCGCGCACCTCGGCCATGGTCTCGCGGGCCACCTCGCGCGCGCGCTCGGCACCGGCGGCGAGCAGCTTGTCCAGCTCGGCCTCGTCGGCCAGCAGCTTCTCCGTGCGCTCCCTGATCGGCGTGAACGTGTCGACGACCAGCTCGGCCACGTCCTTCTTGAAGGTGCCGTATCCCTGCCCGGCATACCGCGCCTCGAGCTCGGGGATCGGGGTGCCGCTCAGCGCCGACTGGATGCGCAGCAGGTTGGTGACGCCGGGCTTGTTCTCCTCGTCGGCGAGGACCTCGGTGCCGGTGTCGGTGACCGCGCGCATGACCTTCTTACGGAGCGGACCGGGCTGCTCCAGCACGTCGAGGATGCCCTGCGGGCTGGACGACGACTTCGACATCTTGGCCGTCGGCTCCTGGAGGTCGGTGATCTTCTCGACCTCCTTGAGGATGTAGGGGTTGGGCACCTTGAACGTCTGCCCGAAGCGGCTGTTGAACCGCTGCGCGAGGTCGCGGGTGAGCTCCAGGTGCTGCTTCTGGTCGACGCCCACCGGCACCTGGTCGGCCTGGTAGAGCAGGATGTCGGCGGCCATCAGGATCGGGTAGGTGAACAGGCCGACCCCGGCCGCGCTCTCGCCGTACTTGGCCGCCTTGTCCTTGAACTGGGTCATCCGGGCGGCCTCGCCCATCCCGGTCTGGCAGCTCAGCATCCAGGCCAGCTCGGTGTGCTCGCGTACGTGGCTCTGGACGAAGACCGTGCAGCGCTCGGGATCGAGCCCGACCGCGAACAGCTGCGCGGCGGCGATCCGGGTGCGGCGACGCAGCTCCTCCGGGGCCGGGTTGACGGTGATCGCGTGCAGGTCGACCACGCAGTAGAACGCCTCATGGGTCTCCTGCATCGCCACCCACTGCCGGACCGCGCCGAGATAGTTTCCGAGGTGGAAGGAATCGGCGGTGGGCTGGATTCCGGAGAGCACGCGAGGACGATCCATAACACCTCATTCTGTCAGGAGAACCACCGTGCCCGTGACACGCTCACTCCTCCGTTCCGGGCGCGTCCACGGTGGTGGGGGTGCGGATCACGCGCACGCGGGAGACCCGCCGGCCGTCCATCTCCGTCACGGTCAGCCTGGCCCCCGGCGCCTCCGCGGTCTCCCCGATCTGCGGCAGGTGCCCGAGCGCCGCCATGACATAGCCGCCGAGCGTCTCGTAGGGGCCCTCCGGGAGCCTGATGCCGGTCTCGGAGGCGAAGTCGTTCAGGTTGACCAGGCCCTCGATCTCGATGACCCCGGCGACGACGCGCACGGACCTCCCGGCCTCGTCGTACTCGTCGCGGATATCGCCGACGAGCTCCTCGACCAGGTCCTCCAGTGTCACGATGCCGCGGGTGCCGCCGTACTCGTCCACGACGATCGCCAGGTGGTGTCCCTCGTCCCGCATCTCGGCGAGTGTCGGCAGCACGCGCTTGGTGGCGGGCACCAGCTTGACCGGCCTGATCGGCACGAGTTCGCTGATGGGCTCGATGCGCCCGGTCAACACGGGGTCGAGCAGATCCCGTACGTGCACGAATCCGATGATGTCGTCATAGGAGTCGCGATAGACGGGGAAACGGGAGTGCGGCATCGTCGCCGCGAGCACCGCCGCCTCGGCGAGCGGCGTGTCCGCGGCCATGAACTCGACCTCGGTGCGGGGCAGCAGGACCTCTCTGAGCCGGCGCTTGCCCGCCGTGAACACCTCGGCGATCACGTTGCGCTCGTCCTGGGTGAGCTCCTTGTGGCCCACGATGATGTCGCGCAGTTCCTCGGTGGTCATCGCGGCGCGGTCGGCCGAGGGATTGCCGCCGAGCAGACGGACCACGCCGTTGGTCGACACGGACAGCAGCCAGATCACCGGCCGGGACAGGGTCGCGATCAGGTCGAGCATCGGTGCGACCATGAGGGACATCCCCTCGGCCCGCTGCCGCGCGAATCGTTTGGGCGCGAGCTCGCCGAACACCAGCGTGACGTACGAGATGGCCAGCGTGACCAGCCCGAACGCGACCGGCGCGGCGACCCTCGCGGACAGCCCCCAGCCTTCGAGGACCGGTTCGAGCCGGTCCGCGAGCGTGTCCGCGCCGAGCGCGGCGGACAGGACCGTCGCGACCGTCACGCCGACCTGGACGGCGGACAGGAAGCGGTTGGGATCCCGCGCGAGCTTCTGCACCCGCGCGCCCCTGCGCCCCGTCTGACTCAACCTGCGTATCTGGCTCTCGCGCAGGGTGACCATGGCCATCTCCGCCGCCGCGAAGAATCCGCAGATCAGGATGAACATCAGGACAAGGGGGATGCTCACCGCGACGCTCACGGCCGCTCCTCGCGGGCATGGGCGCGGCACCCGTGCTCGCCGGTCCGCTCGCTGGTGCCGTGACCGGCAAGGTTTGCCCGGAAGGAGCGGTGTCCGGGGTGGTGCGTCGCAAGGCGGAGGAAGAGGCCGTAGCGGAGCCTACGGCCGACATTCCCGGGCCCCGCGGAAACTCCGAGCCTGCGAGGAGCAGGTCGGCGAGGTGCCTCCCTGGGCGACGCGACGGGGCAAAGATTGACGGGAGGGGCACTAGTCTCGCTCACGCCTTCGATCCGTTCGCACGGTGCTGATCGGGTCACCCTACTGCCTGGCGTTTAACCCGCGCCTCATCTCCACCGCGTAAGCTGGGCGAGGTCGTACATAATCCAACAAACTCAATCAGGAGCAAACAATGCGGCTGATGGTCACGGGTGGCGCGGGGTACATCGGCAGCGTCGTGGCGGCGCTGCTCGTCGAGGCCGGGCACGACGTCACGGTGCTCGACGACCTGTCGACCGGTCACGCCGACGCGGTCCCCGACGGCGCGCGGTTCGTCGAGGGGTCGATCACCGAAGCCGGTGACCTGCTGAAAGAAGGGTTCGACGGCGTGCTGCACTTCGCCGCCAAGTCCCTCGTCGGCGAGTCCGTGGACCGGCCCGGGCTCTACTGGTCGCACAACCTCGGCGGCACCCTCGCCCTCCTGGAGGCGATGCGGCGGGCGGGCGTCGGCCGGATCGTCTTCTCCTCCACGGCCGCGACGTACGGCGAGCCGGAGAGCACGCCGATCCCGGAGACGGCCCCGACCAGGCCGACCAACCCCTACGGCGCGTCGAAGCTCGCCGTCGACACCGCGCTTTCCGCCTTCGCCGGCCTGTACGGCCTGGCCGCGGTCAGCATGCGCTACTTCAACGTCGCGGGCGCGTACGGCCGCTTCCGCGAGCGCCACGCGGCCGAGACGCACCTGATCCCGAACATCCTCAAGGTGGCGCTCGGCGAGCGGGAGTCGATCAGCGTGTTCGGCACCGACTACCCGACCGCGGACGGGACCTGCGTCCGCGACTACGTCCACGTCACCGACCTCGCCCGCGCGCACCTGCTCGCCCTGGACGCCTGCGCGGCCGGTACGCACACCGTCTACAACCTGGGCAACGGCGCCGGTTTCTCGGTGCGCGAGGTCATCGACGTGTGCCGTGAGGTCACCGGGCACGAGATCCCCGTCGAGGTCGGCCCCCGGCGGCCGGGCGACCCGGCCGTGCTGGTCGCCTCGTCCGAGAAGATCCAGCGGGAGCTCGGCTGGAAGCCCGATCACACGTCGTTGCACACGATCGTCCGGGATGCATGGACCGCCCTCCGGTCGTAAAACCCGGATTCGATCGGTGAATTGTGATGGGATCTCATGTGTGCGAGTGGACGGGCTTTCCCCGCTGGTCATACGGGCCGCGCTGGTGGCTCTCGTCCTGCTCGGCAGCCTGGCGGCCGCCGCCGGCGTGGTGTTCGCCACCGGCGGCCCCCCGGCGGGTGTCACGCCCCAGCGCATGTCCACGACCGCGGCCCCGGTCTGCACGTCCCACTGAACCGATGCGCCCCGTGGAACCCGGCGACCCCGCGGCGCCCACCTGCCCTGCTTGACCCCCGGACTCCGCGTGGCCCGCGAGGCCCGGGTAGCCCGCCGGCCGCGTGTGGCCCGCCGCGTAGCCCGCGGGCCCGGCAGCGGTCACCCCGCCCGAGCCGGTCGCCATGGCGACCCGCATGACCGCCTCGTTGTTGGCCGGTCGCCGGTCGCCCACCTGGCGCGAGTAGACCGTGGCCCGCGCGCCGATCGGTCGGGTGACCCGCTGCGGCACCCGGAACATCAACTCGACCAGGTTCCGGGCTCCCGACCTGATCGGAGGCAGCGCGCAGCCGACGTAGCCCGCCGCGCCCTGGCAGCGCGCGCCCGCCGCGGACAGGAAGTGGGCCCGCGCGGGCTGGAAGAACACGTAGGCGTCCCGCACCACCTCCGGCCCCCGGTTGCGCACGGTGGCCTTCATGGTGAACGGCTCGCCCGGCACGGCCGTACGCGCGGTGGGCGCGAGCCGGACGGCCAGGTCGGCCCCCTCGGCGACCTGGGTGACCGTCTCCGCGGTGTTGTCCTCCTGATGGGGATCGACGATCTCGGAGGAGAGCTCCGCCTGGGCGCGGAGGGTGCCGTGCGCGGCCGGCCGTACCAGGCCGGTGACCGTCACTCCACCGCTGCCGGTCGCGAGCACATCGCCGGGCGAACGGCAGATGATCTCGTTGGTGCCGCGCCCGGCCCGGCATTCCGCCACGTTGACGTTGATGACCTTGACGTCCCTCGGGAGCCGGATCGTGAGCACCGGGAGCACCGCGTCACCCGGGCCGTTGTTGTGCACCCGCACGTCGTAGACCAGCGGTTGGCCCGGTTGGGCGACCCTGGGCGACGCCGAGATCTCGACACCGAGATCCGCTCCGCCCCACTGGTCCGACGCGAGCGCGGCGCGTGGCGCTCCGGCGGCGATCAGGCAGGCGAGACCCGCGACGACCATGATGACCCGACGACCCATTCGTGCTCCCCCGAAACGTTAGAGATCAATTCAATGGGGTACCGCTGGCACGCGGCGCCCCGACACGCCGTCCCGGGCGGAGGTCGCCCACATCATCCCGCCTGCGCGAACGCCGCCTCCTCGGTCCCGCGTACGGCCTCGGCGGGGTCGATCCTGCGGTCGGGCATCAGGGCGAGCGCGACGAGGGCGACGACCGCGCCGACGACGCCGAGCCAGGGGATGACGGTTGCGCTCGCGGCGGCGTGCGCGGCGGGCAGGCCGGAGAGCGGCGCCTCGCGGGCGACGACCGAGCCGTAGGCCGTGCCGCCGACCGCGAGGGCGACGGACCCGCCGATCTGCCGGAAGAAGGTCAGGTTGGCGCTGGCCGTACCGATGAACCGCGGAGGCACGGCCCTCTGGATGGCCACGGTGAGCCCGGACAACATCGGGCCCATGCCGAGACCGATGAGCGCCATCCAGCCCGCGAGCGCGAGCGCCGGCGAGTCCACGGCCACGTTCACGCAGAGCACGGTCCCCGCGATGAGGAAGAACGGCGCGATCACCAGCCACGGCTTGTAGCGGCCGCTGCGCGAGATGAGCGCGCCGGTGACGGCGCTGCCCACGACCATGGCCAGCATCAGCGGGTAGATGCGCAGGCCCGAGGAGGTGGCGCTCTCTCCCTGTGCCTCCTGGAAGTAACGCGGCAGGAAGACCACGCCGGCGTACATGCAGGAGGCGGTGGCGAACGAGGCCACGTTGACCAGGGTGTAGGTCCGGTTGGCGAACAGGTGCAGCGGCACGATCGGCTGCGCGGCCCGCCGCTCGACCAGGACGAACAGAGCGATCAGGACGGCGGCCGCGGCGATGGGGCCGACGACGGGGACGCTCGTCCAGGAGTTGCCGTCGACGCCCTTCTCGGTCAGGCCGACGAGCAGCGCGCTGATGGCGGCGGTGAAGACCGCGATGCCGAGGTAGTCGGGGCGCGCCCCGCCCGCGTCGCCGGGACGGTGCGGCAGCCGGAACCAGATGATCGCGATCAGCACGAGCCCGATGGGGACGTTGACGTAGAAGGCCCAGCGCCAGCTCGCGTGGTCGGTGAACAGGCCGCCGAGGAACGGCCCCGCGATGTAGCTCAGCGCCATCACGCCGCCGAGCGCCCCCTGCACCCGGCCGCTGCGCTCCGGCGGGAATAGATCGACGACCAGGGCCAGGGAGAGCGGCAGCAGCGCGCCCGCGCCGAGGCCCTGGAGCCCGCGGAACGCGATCAGCTGGCCCATGTCCTGAGCCACCCCGCTCAGGGCGGAGCCCGCGAGGAAGATCGTCACACCGACCAGGAGCAGCGGCTTCCTGCCGTACGCGTCGGAGAGCCGGCCGTACAGCGGGACGGTCACGGTGGACGTGAGCAGGTACGCGGTCACGACCCAGGTGTAGAGCCGGGCGCCGCCCAGCTCGGCGGTGATCCGGGGCAGCGCCGTGCCCACGATCGTCTGGTCGAGCATGGCGAGGAACATGCCGCCCAGCACGGCGAACAGGAGGAGCCCGTTCTTGTTCATGTCTGTCTTCACATGTTGAAAATGACATGTAACTTCTGACATGTCAATGCGCAGCTATAGTGGGCGCATGTCCCTGCGGATCGCACTCCTCGGCCTGCTGTCGGCCTCCGGCCCGGCCAGCGGGTACGACCTGACCAAGAAGTTCGAGACGTCACTCGCCCACGTGTGGCAGGCCGGGCACAGCCAGATCTATCCCGAGCTGGCCAAGATGGCGGCCGACGGGCTGATCACGGTCGAGGCCGAGGGCGCCCGGGGCCGGAAGATCTACACGATCACGCCGGACGGCCGCGACGCGCTGCACCGCTGGCTCGTCGGGCACAGCCCCTCGGCCGTGCCGCGCAGCGAGATCGCGCTCCAGGCGTTCCTCGCCCCGCTGCTGGAGCCGGAGGAGGCGCTCGCCGTACTGGAACGCATGAAGGCGACGTTCGAGGAAAGGCTCCGCGAGCTGGAGCGACTCGGCGATCCCAGGTCGAAGAAGGGATACGGCAAGTACGCGCTGGACCTCGGCATCCGGCAGGCCCGGATGGCCGTGGGGTGGGCCACCGACTCCATCGCCGACCTCAAGGCTTCCGGAGGCGCCGTCTAGCCGCAGGTGAGCATGGCGGGAAGGTCGTCCTCGGGGTCGAAGTCGACGTTCCCGAAGTGGCGCTTGAGCAGCTGCTTCATGGTGCCGTCGGCGTACATGCGGGAGATCGCGCCGTGGACGGCCTCGCATGTCCGCGCGTTCCCCTTGGGCATCCCCACGGAGTAACGCTGGTCGGTCAGCTTGAGGCCGAGCACGGTGAGCCGGAGGTTGGGCACCCGGTTCGCGAACCCGGCGAGGATGAGGTCGTCGCCGGGGACGGCGTCCACCTTGCCCGCGACCAGCAGATCCATGCACGCCGCGTAGTTGTCCGCCGGGACCGGCTCCACGTTCACCCTGTCCTGGATCAGGGCGACGGCCCCGCTGCCCAGCGGAGCGCACATGCGCCTGCCCTCCATGTCGCCGAGCCGCCTGATCGGCGACCCCTTCGCCACCAGCACGTCGGTGTGCGCGACGTAGTAGGGCCCGGCGAAGCCGACGTCGTCCCCCTTGTTGTCGTCGTACGCGTAGGTGGCGAAGACCAGATCGACGTCACCGCTGGTGAGCGCCGTCGCCCGATCGCCCCTGCCGATCCTCCGGAATGTGATCCCGCTCGCGGGAACGCCCATCTTGGCCGCGACATACGTCGCCACGTCCACGTCGAACCCGGTGAAGGCGCCGCCGTTCGGTGCGAGGCCGATGCCGGGCAGGTCACCCTTCACACCGATCGTGAGCCTCCGGGTCCGCTGCGCCTTGTCCACGACCGTGGAGTAGGTGGGAGTGGACGACCGGGGCGTCTTCCCCGGCACGCTCGCCCGGCTGGTCACCGTCGGGTCCGCCGTGTCGCCTCCCAGGCGCGTGGCGGCCAGCGCTCCGCCCGCGGCCACGGCGGCGACCACGGCCATGACGGCGGCGACGACCCGGCCCCTGCGACGCCGTCCTCCGCCCTGTGGCGGCTCCGGAGAACCCGCGTCGAGGGTTTCCCCGCCCCCTGGCCTCACCTGCCGCGGGTCCACGCCCAGCGGCGGCACACCGCGTGCCCCGGAGCCCTGTGCCGCCGTCTGGCGCGTCGCCTGTCCCTGGGGCAGGCGCATGGCACGGGTGGCGTCCGCCGCCTCCGGGCTGGCGGCGTGAGCCCCTTCTGACAACACCACCGTGGACGCGTCGCCCGACTCGGTACGGCCGAGCAGGCGCAGCAGGATGTTGTCGGCGGTCGGCCGGGCGGCGGGGGCCTTGTTCAGGCAGGAGCGCACCACGCCGCGAAGCGGCTCGGGCAGCATGCTCACGTCGATGTCGTGGTTGAGCACGCGGTTCAGCACGACCGCGATCGAGTCTCCGCCGAACGCCGCCGTGCCCGTCGCCGCGTACGCGATGGTCGACGCCCAGGCGAACACGTCCGAGGGCGGGCCCACCTTGTCACCCGAGATCTGCTCCGGGGCCATGTAGGCGGGCGTGCCGATCGCCCGGCTGGTGATCGTGCCGGTCGAGTCGATGATCCGGGCGATGCCGAAGTCGACCACGCGCGGCCCGTCAGGGGCGAGCAGCACGTTGTCCGGCTTGAAGTCCCGGTGCACGATCCCCGCGTGGTGGATCGCCGTCAGCGCGGTCGCCGTGCCCACCGCGAGCCGCTCCAGCGCGGCCCCGGTGATCGGCCCGCTCTCCTCCACCGCCTCGCGCAGGGACCGCCCGTCGATGTACTCGCTCGCGATGTACGGCGTGTCGCCTTCGAGGTCGGCCGCGATCACCCGGGCCGTGCAGAAGCTGGCCACCCGCTGGGCGGCCCGGAGCTCCCGGGCGAACCTGGATCTGGCCATGGTGTCGCCGGTGAACTTGACGTGCAGCAGCTTGATCGCCGCGTGCTCTCCCGCGTCGTTTCTTCCCAGGTAGACCACGCCCTGGCCGCCTTCGCCGACGCGGCCGGACAGCACGAACGGCCCGAGCCGGGGCGGGTCCCCCGGTCCGAGCGGCGCGACGTTCGGCATCCCACGCCCCCACGATTCGGCAAAGTCTCGACCATGAGAACTTTACGGCTCCGTTGCCCGTTTCCCAGCCCGCCGAGACCACGCCGAGACCACGACGTGACCCGCGTACGACGAGGCCACATGCGGTCACGGAACGACGGACGCGGAAACGGGCCTCACGGTACGCGGAAGGCGGGCGAGAGCGGACCCCGAAAAGGGCGCGAAACGGGGCACGGCAAGGGAGACGGCAAAGGCCGCCCGCCATGAAGGCGAGCGGCCCCGTGACCGGATGGCGGGATCAGCCGGCCATCTTCTTCTTGAGGTTCTCGTCCAGAGCCGCGAGGAAGTCCTGCGTGGTCAGCCACTCGGCGTCGCCGCCCACCAGGAGCGCCAGGTCCTTGGTCATCTGGCCGCCCTCGACGGTCTCGACGCAGACCTGCTCCAGCTTCGCGGCGAAGTCGATCACCTCGGGCTGGTTGTCGAGCTTGCCGCGGTGCTGCAGGCCGCGGGTCCACGCGAAGATCGAGGCGATCGGGTTGGTGGACGTCGGCTTGCCCTGCTGGTGCTGGCGGTAGTGCCGGGTCACCGTGCCGTGCGCGGCCTCGGCCTCGACGGTCCTGCCGTCCGGGGTCATCAGCACGCTCGTCATCAGACCGAGCGAGCCGAAGCCCTGCGCGACCGTGTCCGACTGGACGTCACCGTCGTAGTTCTTGCACGCCCAGACGTAGCCGCCCTCCCACTTGAGCGCGGAGGCGACCATGTCGTCGATCAGGCGGTGCTCGTAGGTGATGCCGGCGGCGTCGAACTCCGCCTTGAACTCGGTCTCGTAGACCTCGGCGAAGATGTCCTTGAAGCGGCCGTCGTACGCCTTGAGGATCGTGTTCTTCGTCGACAGGTAGACCGGGAAGTTGCGGGCCAGGCCGTACCTCATGGAGGCGCGGGCGAAGTCCCGGATCGAGTCGTCCAGGTTGTACATCGCCATCGCGACGCCGCTGCCCGGGAAGTCGAAGACGTTGAGCTCGATCGGCTCGCTGCCGTCCTTCGGGGTGAAGGTCAGGGTGAGCGTGCCCTCGCCCGGCACCTTGATGTCGGTCGCGCGGTACTGGTCGCCGAAGGCGTGACGGCCGACCACGATCGGCTTGGTCCAGCCGGGAACGAGCCGCGGCACGTTCGACATGATGATCGGCTCACGGAAGATGACGCCGCCGAGGATGTTGCGGATCGTCCCGTTCGGGGACTTCCACATCTTCTTCAGGCCGAACTCCTCGACCCGGGCCTCGTCCGGCGTGATCGTCGCACACTTGACGCCGACGCCGTACTGCTTGATGGCGTTCGCGGCGTCGATCGTGACCTGGTCGTCGGTGGCGTCGCGGTGCTCGATGCCGAGGTCGTAGTACTTCAGGTCGACGTCGAGGTAGGGAAGGATCAGCTGGTCCTTGATGAACTGCCAGATGATCCGGGTCATCTCGTCGCCGTCAAGCTCGACGACCGGACCCGCTACCTTGATCTTGGGCATGCGTGTGGTTCCCCTTCTGAACTAACACTGGCCAGACGGTCCGTTTTGAGGCTCACTGGCCGTTGAGGCTATCGGACGGGCGTAATGCGCCCGTGACTAGGTGCTGTGCAGGCGCAGCAGCAGGCTCAACGAGCCCGCCACCAGGGCGGCGCCGAGCAGCAGGAGCACGAAGGCGTCCATCCGGCGTGTCCGCACCCCGAGCAGACCGGCCCGGTCGTCCGGCACGATCAGCCGAAGCGCCGCCCCCGCGACCAGGGCGAACCCGATGACCGCGCCGCCCACCCACGTGGCGACGCCGAAGGCGATCAGGCCCAGCCCGGCGGCCGTACCCGCGGCAACCAGCAGGTACGGCCCCCAGGGCTTACCGCTCACACTCACCAGCGCCTATGGTGACCCTCACTTCTCGTTTCAGTGCGGTATTTCACCGCTCGGCCTCACGGTCGCGTGCTCGCTCGCTGCGCCGCTCACCGCTCGTCAATCGGCGTCCACTTCTGGTCGCGCTCTCCGATGTACTCGCTGTCCGGGCGGATCAGGCGGTTGTCGGCGTGCTGTTCGATCACGTGCGCGGTCCACCCGGACATCCGGCTGACCGAGAACACCGGGGTGAACAGATCCGTCGGGATGCCGAGGTAGTGGTAGACCGTCGCGGCGTAGAAGTCCACATTCGGATACAGGCCCTTCTCCGCGAAGACGACCTCCTCCATCTCCTTGGACATCCGGTAGAAGGTGTCGTCGCCCGACGCCTCGCCGAGCTCGCGCGACATCTTCCGCAGATGCGTCGCCCGCGGGTCCTCCGTCTTGTAGACCCGATGCCCGAAGCCCATGATCTTCTCACCCGCCGCGAGCCTGTCCCGTACGGCCTGCGCGACCCCGGTGGGGTCGATCGCTTCCAGCGTACGCATGACCTGCTCGTTCGCGCCTCCATGCAGCGGGCCCTTCAGCGTGCCGATGGCGGCGACGATGGCCGAGTGCATGTCGGACAGGGTCGCGGCGCAGACACGGGCGGCGAACGTGGAGGCGTTCATCGTGTGGTCGGCGTGCAGCACCAGGCAGGCGTCGAAGATCTCGACCTCCCGCTGTGACGGCGCCCTCCCGGTGATCTGCAACAGGAAGTTCGCCGCGATGCTCAGCTCGGGATCCGCGTCGGGAATCGAGCCGCCGGTGCGGGCCGCGTGGTAGTGGGCGACCAGGATGGGCTGCTGCGCCGTGAGCCGCGCGGCCTTGCGCAGGTTGGCGTCGGCGGCGTTGGAATCCTTGTCCGGATCGTCCGCGCCGGCCAGGGAGACGAGGGTGCGCAGCGCCTCCATGGGCGCCTGCTTCCCGGCGATCTCCGGGATGTTGCTCTCGACCAGCCCCCCGAGGGCACGGCCCCGAACGAGCTCCGCCCCGTACGCGGCCAGCTGGTCGCGTGTCGGCAACGAGCCGTGCTGGAGCAGGTGCGCGGTCTCTTCGAAGGTGGTGCGGCCGGCCAGATCGTGGATGTCGTAGCCGCGATAGAAAAGCCGGCCGGCTTTCCCGTCGATGTCGCTGAGCGCTGTGGACGCGGCGACGACATCGGCGAGGCCTTTGGTGGGCTTGTCCGCCATGAGTGTTTCCTCCGCTTATCTTCGCCCGAAGTCTACCCGTGAGCAGGCAAAGCACCTCGCAGAGGTCCAGACCAATTTCAAGCGCGATTCTCCTTCCGGCAAAGGAGATTCCCGATCCCCACGTCTGGGTAAGCCGGATCTGTAGCGAAAGTAACGGCGGGCTACCTGGGGAGGAACTGCCGTGGAGGGGCCGTTCATTCGGATCGAGGACAGCGGCGAGGTCATAGCGCTGCGCCCCGAGATCACAACGATCGGTCGGGGCAGGGGCGTCGACATCCGGCTGACTGATCCGAGCGTGTCTCGACTGCACGCCGAATTCGTCCGGCGCGGACCCTACCTGTACGTCGTTGATCTGGGCCTGTCCCGCAACGGCACGCGGGTGAACGGCAGGCCGATCGCCCGGAGGGTCCTCGACGACGGCGACGTGGTCTCCTTCGGCGCCGCGCGGGCACGGGTCGGCGGCATCCCCCGTGAGGACTTCACCCCCGAGGTCGAGCTGCGCAGGGCCGCCGCGCCGGAGCTGACCCGGCGCGAGGCCGACGTGCTGGCCTCGCTGTGCCGGCCCGCGCTGTCGGACGAGGCGTTCGTCGCCCCGGCGACCGCGCGGGAGATCGCCGACGACCTCGTGGTGACGGAGGCCGCGGTCAAGCAGCACCTGCTGCGGCTCTACCAGAAGTTCCGCATCCCCGAGGGGACCAACCGGCGCACCCGGCTGGCCAACGAGGTCGTGGCGCTCGGTCTCGTGCGGCCGACCCCGGTGGTCCCCACGCAGCGGGCCACCGACCCGGCGCATCACTCCCCCACGACGTCGAGCCGCCGCGCCAGCTGACCCGGCCCTGCCCGTGCCCGGCTCGTACGGCCGGGCACAGGCGGGGCACAGGTCACGCGCGGGCGTACGAGCCGGTCAGCCGGCCGCGCGCTCGGCCGCCTCGACCACGTTGGTGAGCAGCATCGCGCGGGTCATCGGGCCGACGCCGCCCGGGTTGGGCGCGACGAAGCCGGCGACGTCCCGCACGTCGAGCGCGACATCGCCGGCGATCTTGCCGTCCACCCGGGAGACGCCCACGTCGAGCACCGCCGCGCCGGGCTTGACCATGTCCGCCGTGATCAGGTTCGGCACTCCGGCCGCGGCCACGATCACGTCCGCCTTGCGGGTGTGCCAGGCCAGGTCCTGCGTGCCGGTGTGGCAGGTGGTCACCGTGGCGTTCTCGCTGCGGCGGGTCAGGAGCAGGCCGAGCGAGCGGCCGACCGTGATGCCGCGCCCGACCACGACGACCTCCGCCCCCTTGAGCGGCACGCCGTACTCCTGCAGCAGGTGCACGATGCCGCGCGGCGTGCACGGCAGCGGGGCGTCGACCATGTGCACGAGGCGGCCGAGGTTGACCGGGTGCAGGCCGTCGGCGTCCTTGGCCGGGTCCATCCGCTCCAGCAGCGCCATCGTGTCGAGGTGACGCGGCAGCGGCAACTGCACGATGTAGCCGGTGCACTCCGCCGAGGCGTTGAGCTCGTCGATCGCGGCCTCCACCTCGGCCTGGGTCGCCGTCTCGGGAAGGTCCACGCGGATCGAGGCGATGCCGACCTCGGCACAGTCCCGGTGCTTGCCCGCGACATAGATCTGGCTGCCGGGGTCGTCGCCGACGAGGATCGTGCCCAGTCCGGGCCTGACCCCCTTGGCGGCCAGAGCCGACACCCGCTCGGCGAGATCGGCCTTGATCTTGGCGGCGGTCGCCTTGCCGTCCAGAGTCTGCGCGCTCATTGGTCTCCTAACGTGCCGATAACCGTGCCGATAACCGTGGCGGTCAGTGGAAGAAGTGGCGGGTGCCGGTGAAGTAGAGGCTGATGCCGGCCGCCTCGGCGGCCGCGACGACCTCCTCGTCCCGGATCGAACCGCCCGGCTCGACGATCGCCTTCACGCCCGCGTCCGCCAGCACCTGGAGGCCGTCGGCGAACGGGAAGAACGCGTCGGACGCGCCGACCGATCCCGCGGCGCGCTCGCCCGCGCGGGACACCGCGAGGCGGGCCGAGTCCACCCGGTTGACCTGGCCCATGCCGACGCCCACGGTGGCCCCTTCCGAGGCCAGCAGGATCGCGTTGGACTTCACCGAGCGGCACGCCTTCCAGGCGAAGGCGAGGTCCGCCAGCACCTCATCCGTCGCGGCGGCGCCCGCCTTGAGCTCCCACGTCGCCGGGTCGTCGCCGGGGGCGTTCACCCGGTCGACCGTCTGCACGAGCAGGCCGCCGTCGATCCGGCGGAACTCGGCCGCGTTGCCGGGGCCGGCCGGGCAGGCGAGCAGCCGGATGTTCTTCTTCCCCTTGAGGATGTCGAGCGCCTCGGGAGCGAAGGACGGCGCCACCACGACCTCGGTGAAGATCGGAGCGATCTGTTCGGCGAGTTCCCGCGTGACCTCGCCGTTCACCGCGATCACGCCGCCGTACGCCGAGACGGGGTCGCACGCGTGGGCCTTGCGGTGGGCCTCGGCGACGTCCGCGCCGATCGCCACGCCGCAGGGATTGGCGTGCTTGATGATCGCGACGCAGGGCTCGGCGAAGTCCCATGCCGCACGCCACGCCGCGTCGGCGTCCACGTAGTTGTTGTAGGACATCTCCTTGCCGTGCAGCTGCTCGGCGTTCGCCAGACCGGCCTCCTGGCCGGAGTAGAGCGCGGCCCCCTGATGCGGGTTCTCGCCGTAGCGCAGCGGCGTCTTCAGCTTCCAGGCGGCGCCCATGAAGGACGGCCACTCGCCGTCGGGCGCGTACACGCCCGCGAACCAGGAGGCCACCGCCACGTCATAGGCCGCGGTGTGCGCGTACGCCGCGGCGGCGAGCCGCCTCCGCTCGGTGACGGTGAAACCGCCCTCGGCCACGGCCGCGAGCACGCTGTCGTACGCGCGGGGGTCGACGACGACCGCGACCGTGCCGTGGTTCTTGGCCGCCGCGCGGATCATGGCGGGGCCGCCGATGTCGATCTGCTCGACGCACTCGGCGTCGGACGCGCCGGAGGCGACCGTCTCGGCGAACGGGTAGAGGTTGACCACCGCGAGCTGGAACGGCTCGATCTCCAGCTCGTCGAGCTGCTTGACGTGCGAGGGGTTCGCGCCGTCGGCCAGCAGCCCCGCGTGGACCCTCGGGTGCAGCGTCTTGACCCGGCCGTCCAGGCACTCCGGGAAGCCGGTCAGCGACTCGACCTTCGTCACGGGCACGCCGTACGACGCGATGGCGGCGGCGGTGCCGCCGGTTGAGACGATCTCGACGCCCGCCGCCTCCAGGCCCCGGGCCAGCTCTTCGAGCCCGGACTTGTCGTATACCGCGATCAGCGCGCGCCGGATGGCGATGCGGGTCACTTCGTGATCCTCTCTGTTCCGTTTTCGCCCAGCTCATCCACTGGGTCGTCGTGCCCGGAAACCGGTCAGGCACGCCCCAGGCGTACCCGCCGGCCGGAGACCGTCCAGCCCTCGCGTGCCATGCGCCCGACGATCTCGACGAGCAGCCTGCGCTCGACGGTCTTGATCCGCTCGTGCAGCGTGTCCTCGTCGTCCCCGTCGCGTACGGCCACCGCCTCCTGCGCGATCACGGGGCCGGTGTCGACTCCCGCGTCGACCAGGTGGACCGTGCAGCCGGTGACGCGGACGCCGTACGCGAGGGCGTCCCGTACGGCGTGGGCGCCCGGGAAGGAGGGCAGCAGCGCCGGATGCGTGTTGACCACCGGGAAGGAGCCGAGGACACGACGGCCGAGGATCTTCATGAAACCGGCGGAGACCACGAGGTCGGGCTTGTACGCGGCGATCTTCCCGGCGAGTGCCTCGTCCCACTCGTCGCGTGTGGCGTGGTCGCCCACCCGCTCGACGAACACGGGGATCCCGGCGCGCTCGGCACGGGCCAGTCCTTCGATGCCGTCACGGTCCGCGCCGACCGCGACGATCGCGGCGCCGAACGACGGGGCCGCCGCGGCGTCGAGAAGGGCTTGTAGGTTGGTCCCGGAACCGGAGACGAGAACCACGAGCCGGGCGGCCTCTGTCGGATGGTGCGGTCCGGATGGCACCGGGCGGACTCCTTCGGGAAGGCTGTGAGAGGGCGCAGGCAGCAGTCCCTCGCCGGTAGAAAGGTTATCGGGCTCCGGTCACCGGATTCGAAGGCGGCCCGGCGAAATGCCGGGGCGCGGTGGCGGGGAAAAGCGCGGAAGGCAAAGGTGGAGATCGTGACGGCACCACTGCAGACGCCGGCATCCGACCTGGGGGGCCGCCGGGCGTTGTTGCTCGCCCTCGCGGCGCTGATCTGCACGTTCATGCTGCCCGCCGCCGGATTGGCACTGTCGATCTTCGGTCTCGCGGTCGCGTTCCGTGACGTCAGGACGCTGAGCCGGGCACGCCGTCCCGTGGGCGCGGCGGCCTCCGGCCTCGTCATCGCGGTCGTCTCGTTCCTGTTCGGAGGGCTGCTGATGGCCACCCAGCTCTTCTTCTCCGCCGAGCTCAACGCGTACGTGGAGTGCGGGAAGGGCGCGGGGACGGTCACCGCGGCACACGACTGCCTGAACGAGCTCAAGAGCGCCGTGGAACGACGGCTCGGCGTCGCCTGGCCGGCGAACCTTCCCTTCCCGAACTAGGCCGCCCCTCCCGGCTCCTAGGAGTCGCGTTCCCAGGCGTAGGGGTCGACATAGATCACGTGGCCGCCGCGATCGTCGGACTCGTCCACGATGTCGTTGCGCGGCGGCCGTACCGGCTCTGAGCGGGCGGCCCGGATCGCGGCGAACGTCTCCGCCGCCGCGGCGGCGTGCTCGTCGGTCCAGTCATCCTTGATCACCGGGATGGGCTGGGTGTCGGCCTCGGTCGCGTCCAGCCAGTGGCCGGGAAGGGCGCGGGCCGCCTTGCCCTTCTCGGCGCGCCTGACCTTCCCCGCCGCCTTGGCGATCACGGCCCCCGCCTTGCGTACCGGCTCCGGGGTCGCCGGCCGGCGGGAGATCAGCCACCAGTTGGCGATGCCGGCGGAGATGCCCGCCGCCACGCCGACCTCGAGCGCCACCGACAGCGCCACCTCCCACGGTGACGGCCCGACGGCGGACAGCCGGGCGCCGCCGAGGGGGCCGCCGGAGAGCGCCGCGAGCAGCCCCGCCATCGCGCCCGAGGTCAGACCGCAGCCGAATCCCCAGAGCGGGGCGGCCTCGATCGTCGGCGTCGGGGCGACGCGGGCCACGACCACGCCGGCGACCGCCCCGGCCAGGAACGGCAGCGCGATCACCCCCATGATCCACGGCGGGGCGACGCCCGGCTCCGGCAGCGCGCCGAGCAGCGGCACGGTGGGGACGGCGCTCAGCTTCACTCCGGTCGGCGCGACGAGCGTGCCCGTGCCGATGGCGAACCCCGGCCCCGCGATGTACGACATGCCCCAGATCGCGGCGTTGACCAGGTAGAGCCCCTCGACCAGCAGCAGCAGGAGGCCGCCGACGAACCCGGGGCTGAGCATCTCCGACAGCCGCTGGATCTCCCCGAAGTTCACCGCGATGGCCCCGAGGACCAGCAGCATCCCGGTCACCAGCATGATCGACAGTGCGACGGCCGTACCGGCGACGACCGAGCGGGTGCGGTCGGGGAGCAGGCGCAGCATCGACTTCCACGGCCCGATCGTGCGGGCGGTGGCCAGCGAACCGGCCAGGAACGCGAGCACGAGGTGGCTGGCCAGCGCCTCTCCGAGGAACGGCTGGGTGACCTCGTTCTGGGCGACGAGCGCGATCATCCCGGCGAGCAGCGCGTACGGCGCGGCCAGCGAGATCCCGGCCTGGGCGACGAGCGCGAGCTGGGCCCGGCGCCTGGCGTTCTCGACGTCGCGCGGCGTCCCCTTGGGCAGCCGGGCCGGCATTCGCAGCCGGAGGTCGGCGTCACGGGCCATCCACAGCCCCGCCCGGTAGAGCAGCGCGCCGGGCAGGATCGTCAGGCCGAGCGGCAGCAGGCCGACCCGTCCCCCGGGGATCGCGAACCCGGCGTGGTGGGCGGCGAGCCAGAGCTGGCACGCGGCGCGGAAGACGCCGGGCAGCCCTTGTCCGAACGCGCCGCGCGGGGCGGCCGCCCAGCCGATCAGGGTGAGGGTGGTCAGTACGGCCAGGCCGACGCCGAGAGTGCCCGCTCCGGCGAGCATGCCCGACACGGGGAGCGGCCGGCGGGTCTCGTCGTCGTCGCCTTTGGGGAAGCGGCTGAGGACGGCACGGGGGGCTGTCCGTAGCTGGTCGAGAAAGGCCGTCACGCTACCCCATGGTCCCAGCCGGTACGGCTTTCGCCACGTCGCCACGCCCAGTCCCGCCCGATTTGGCATGATCATCCCCAGGCGGGCGATGCCCGGCCGCGAATCGGGGCGCGCGCCCATCCGGGCCCGTAAACGATCGTGACCTCGCACTCACGGCGGAGTACGAGGTCACGAATCGCGAGCCGGGATCGGCCCCCGCGAGGGACGCGCGGGCGATCCGGCGATCGGGCGATCGGGCGGAGGATCAGCGGGACTGCATGATCTCGCGCATGAGGCGTGCGGTCTCGCTGGGGGTCTTGCCGACGCGGACGCCGACCTTCTCCAGCGCTTCCTTCTTGGCCTGGGCCGTACCGGCGGAACCGGAGACGATCGCGCCCGCGTGGCCCATGGTCTTGCCCTCGGGGGCGGTGAAGCCCGCGACGTAGGCGACGACCGGCTTGGTGACGTGCTCCTCGATGTAGGCCGCGGCCCGCTCCTCGGCGTCGCCGCCGATCTCGCCGATCATCACGATCGCCTCGGTGGCGGGGTCGTCCTGGAACGCCTGGAGGGCGTCGATGTGCGTGGTGCCGATGACCGGGTCGCCGCCGATGCCCACGCACGTGGAGAAGCCGAAGTCACGCAGCTCGTACATGAGCTGGTAGGTCAGCGTGCCGGACTTCGAGACCAGGCCGACGCGGCCCGGGGTGGTGATGTCCGCCGGGATGATGCCCGCGTTGGACGCGCCGGGCGAGGCGATGCCGGGGCAGTTCGGCCCGATGATGCGGGTCTTGTTGCCCTTGGCGCCAGCGTAGGCCCAGAACTCGGTGGTGTCGTGGACCGGCACACCCTCGGTGATGACCACGCAGAGCGGGATCTCGGCGTCGATGGCCTCCTTGACGGCGTCCTTGGTGAACGCCGGGGGCACGAAGACGACCGACACGTCGGCGCCGGTCTGCTCCATGGCCTCCTTGACCGTGCCGAACACGGGCAGGCCCTCGTGGACGGTGCCGGCCTTGCGGGCGTTGACCCCGCCGACGACCTTGGCGCCGGAGGCGAGCATGCGGCGGGTGTGCTTGGTGCCCTCCCCGCCGGTCATGCCCTGCACGATGATCTTGCTGTTCTCGGTCAGCCAGATAGCCATTACGCACCTACCGCAGCGAGCTCGGCGGCGCGCTTGGCCGCGTCGTCCATGGTGTCCACCAGCTCGACGCGGGGCAGCCCGGCGTCGGCCAGAATCTGCCGCCCCAGAGCGGCGTTGTTGCCGTCCAGGCGCACCACCAGCGGGTGCGTCACTGCCTCGCCCCGGCTCTCCAGGAGCTGGAACGCGGAGACGATGCCGTTGGCGACCGCGTCGCACGCGGTGATGCCGCCGAAGACGTTCACGAAGACCGACTTCACCGACGGGTCGGAGAGGATGATCTCCAGACCGTTGGCCATGACCTCGGCCGAGGCGCCGCCGCCGATGTCGAGGAAGTTGGCGGGCTTGGGCGTGCCGGGGAACGCCTCGCCGGCGTAGGCGACCACGTCGAGCGTGGACATGACCAGGCCCGCGCCGTTGCCGATGATGCCGACGGTGCCGTCGAGCTTGACGTAGTTGAGGTGCTTCTCCTTGGCCCGCGCCTCGAGCGGGTCCTCGGCGGCCTTGTCGACGTAGGACGCGTGCTCCGCCTGGCGGAAGTTCGCGTTCTCATCGAGGGTGACCTTGCCGTCGAGGGCCTTGACCTGGCCGTCGGCCGACAGGATCATCGGGTTGACCTCGACGAGTGTGGCGTCCTCGTCGACGAATACGGCCCAGAGCTTCTCGATGAGAGCGGCCGCGCCGTCCAGCGACTGCTCGGGCAGGCCGCCGGCCTGCGCGATCTCGCGTGCCCTGGCGAGATCGACACCCTCGATGGGGTTGACCGGAACCTTGGCCACCTTCTCGGGTGCGGTGTGCGCGACCTCTTCGATGTCCATGCCGCCCGCCGCCGAGCAGATGGCCAGGAACGTACGGTTCGCACGGTCGAGGAGGAAGGAGAAGTAGTACTCCTCGGCGATCTGGCTGGCTTCCTCGATCAGGACCTTGTGGACCGTGTGGCCCTTGATGTCCATCCCGAGGATCTGCGTCGCCTTGTCGTGAGCGTCGCCCGCGTCATCCGCCACCTTGACGCCGCCGGCCTTGCCGCGGCCCCCGGTCTTGACCTGGGCCTTGACGACGACACGGCCGGTCAGCTGCTCGGCAGCCGCGCGCGCCTCGTCCGCGGTGTGCGCGACGACGCCGCGCGGCACCGGGATGCCGTACTCCGCGAAGAGCTCCTTCGCCTGATGTTCGAACAGGTCCACGAGGGTCCGTCCTTCGGCTGATCTTCTAAATGTCGAGGGCCAGGCCGGTTGACCTGCCTGGCATTTCCGCGCATGAAGCCTAGCCCTAGCGAGGACGTGAACACGTCATGGGGTCCCGGTAAGCCCTTGCCAAGGACCGGTGGATACGGCAAAGTTACGCAAAAGATCCTAAATCCCTGTAGGGATGGCGGAACGCACCCAATCCACAATCTCTTCCGTCGTCGCACCGGGTGTGAAGATCCCGGCGACGCCCATCTTCCGCAGCTCGGGAATGTCGGCCTCGGGGATGATCCCTCCGCCGAAAACCACGATGTCCTCGGCCTCCTGCTCCTTGAGGATCTCCATGAGCCGGGCGAAGAGGGTCATGTGCGCGCCCGACAGGATCGACAGGCCGATCGCCCCGGCATCCTCCTGGATCGCGGTCTGCACGATCTGCTCGGGAGTCTGGTGCAGGCCGGTGTAGACCACCTCCATGCCCGCGTCACGCAACGCCCGCGCGACGACCTTGACGCCACGGTCATGCCCGTCCAGCCCCGGCTTAGCAAGAACAACCCGAATTGCACCCATGCGACCTCCCCGCAACGCGACCGGTTTCACATCCTTGCCGACTCGGCCCCGTCGTCCAAGAGGCGGGGCCTCCGAGATGGCGTGCGGACCCCCCTCCCGCCGCCCCGGCGTTCCCCCGTACGGCTCTCCCGTGACGCTGCGACCAGGGAGCGGCGGACTCGACCGCGCAGCGGAACGGTCCACGACGCCACGGGAAAACCCTCAGGAAATCCACAGGAAATGTGGAATTTCGTGACTTCACCGTGATCATTACGCGGCAGGATGCACCATGATCACCTTATCTTGATCACCTTCTCCGCGAGAGGGGAAGGCACTTAACGGGAGGAACCCCCCTATGAGGCGAATTATCGCCACTTTGGCTTCCGTGGGCACCGCAGCACTTCTGGCTCCCGCGCTCGCCGCCCCCGCGCAGGCGCAGGCGCAGCCGCGCCCGGCCGACCCGGTCTCGGCGCTCACGAAGCAGTTCAAGGTCAAGCGCGGCGTCCACGTGACGTCGGCGGGGAAGGTCGCCATCGCCGGCACCACCGCGTTCAAGCTCCGGGCGGAGGGCGGCGTCCAGTTCGGGCGCTCGGGCGTCGCGGCGTCCGACATCACGACCAAGAACGACTTCGGCTCCCTCTTCGAGGACGAGGAGTCCCTCCAGGGGCTGAACGAGCCGACGCGGACGATCACCGTCGGCAGGACCGCCTACGTCAGCGGCGGTATCTACGACGACCTCATGCCCGCGGGCAAGAGCTGGCTCCGGGTGCCCGGCACCAACTCGCCGTCGGCGTTCGGCGGCGGCACGTTCATCGACGCGTTCGACGCGCGCAACCTGCGGGCCGTGCTCGCGACCACCAAGGCCAAGGGCAACGGCGGCACGGTCGACGGAACGCGGACCACCCTCTACCGCGGTTCCATCACGCTCAAGCAGCTCGCCGCGTCCTCGCCCCAGCTGAAGAAGCAGCTCGGGAACATGGACGCGAGCTACGGCAAGACCGTGGTCAACTGGAAGCTGTGGGTCGGCGCGGACCAGCTCATCCGCCGCGTGACCTCCTCGGCGACCTACACGATGAAGAGCAAGAAGATGTCCATCGCCATGGACATGACCAGCGACACCAAGTTCACCAAGTGGGGTTCGAAGGTCTCCATCACCGCTCCCCCGGCGAGCGAGGTCGCCACGACGGCCGACATCGACGGCTCCATGCCGGAGGTGCCCACCATCATCACGCCCGGCATGATGGCGGCCAGGAAGTAACCGCCGCCCAGCGGACGTAGCAGCAGGCAGGCGAGGGCCCCGCGGGACCGGAGACGGTTCCGCGGGGCCCTCCCGCGTCACGCCCGAGATCCGAGGGAGACGCGAGCGCTCGCGGGAGAACGCGCGCAGGAGGGCTCAGATCAAGGGACCCGGACCGGAGGTCGCCCGGCGCGGGCCCGCGTCAGAGCTTCTCGACCTTGGCGTAGGCCAGCATCAGGGTCTTCTCGCCGCCGGAGCCGAAGTCGATCTTGGCCCGGGTCTTCTCGGCCTCGCCCTCCACCGCCACGACCGTGCCCAGGCCGAAGCTGTCGTGGGTGACCCGGTCGCCGGGCGCCAGATGCGGGATGGCCCGCCCGCCCGCCTTGGCGGGAGCCGCGGTACGGCGGGGCTCGCGCGAGGTGGCCGCGCCCCATGCGGTCTTGGCCGGGTCGCTGCGCCACTCGACGAGGTCATTCGGCACTTCAGACAGGAACCGTGACGCCGGGTTGAACGCCGGCGACCCCCACGAGGACCGTACGGCCGCGCGGGACAGGTAGAGCCGGCGCTGGGCGCGGGTGATGCCGACGTAGGCGAGGCGCCGCTCCTCCTCCAGCTCCTTGGGGTCGCCCATGGACCGCATGTGCGGGAAGACGCCGTCCTCCATCGCGGTGAGGAACACCACGGGGAACTCCAGGCCCTTCGCGGTGTGCAGGGTCATCAGCGTGACGACGCCGCCGTGGTCCTCGCCCTCGGGGATCTGGTCGGCGTCGGCGACCAGCGAGACCTGCTCCAGGAAGTCGACCAGCGTGCCGTCCGGGTTGGCCTCCTCGAACTCCGCGGCCACCGCGATCAGCTCGTTGAGGTTCTCCAGGCGGCTCTCGTCCTGCGGGTCGCCCGAGGTCTCCAGCTCGGTGCGGTAGCCGGTGGCGCCCAGCACCTCCTCGGCGAGCTCGGACAGCGACAACTCCTTGGCCCGGAGATCGTCGAGCAGGGCGGTGAACTCCCTGATCGCGTTCAGCGAGCGGGTGGCCAGCCCGTGCGCCTCGTCGGCCCGCCGCAGGCCCTCCCAGAAGCTGATCCGCTCGCGGCTCGCGAACGCCTCGATCATCGCCTCGGCCCGGTCGCCGATGCCGCGCTTGGGCACGTTCAGCACCCGGCGCAGCGAGACGGTGTCGTACGGGTTGGCCAGCACGCGCAGATAGGCGAGCAGGTCCTTGACCTCCTTGCGCTCGTAGAAGCGCACCCCGCCCACCACTTTGTACGGCAGGCCGGTCCGGATGAAGACCTCCTCGAAGACGCGCGAGGCGGCGTTGGTCCGGTAGAAGACGGCCACCTGGCCCGGGGTGACGTCGTCCTCGTCGGAGAGCCGGTCGACCTCCTGGGCGACGAACATGGCCTCGTCGTGCTCGTTGTCCGCGACGTATCCGATGATCTTGGGGCCGGCGCCCTGGTCGGACCAGAGGTTCTTGGGCTTGCGGCTCTCGTTGCGCGCGATCACCGCGTTCGCGGCGTTGAGGATCGTCTGGGTGGAGCGGTAGTTCTGCTCCAGCAGGATCGTCTTCGCGTCCGGATAGTCGCGCTCGAACTCCAGGATGTTGCGGATCGACGCGCCGCGGAAGGCGTAGATCGACTGGTCGGCGTCGCCCACCACGACCAGCTCGGCGGGCTCGACCCGCTCCTCGCCCGAGTCCGACGGGCGGACCAGGTCGCCGTCGGCCGTCCTCAGCTCGGGCCGCCCGACCAGCTCGCGGACGAGGGCGTACTGCGCGTGGTTGGTGTCCTGGTACTCGTCGACCATCACGTGCCGGAAGCGGCGGCGGTAGTGCTCGGCCACCTCGGGGAAGAGCTGGAACAGCGTGACGGTGAGCATGATCAGGTCGTCGAAGTCCATCGCGCCGGCCTCGGTGAGCCGCGCCTGGTAGGTGCGGTACGCCTCGGCGAGCGTGCGCTCCAGATGCGTCTTCGCGTTGTCGGCCGCCGTCTCGTAGTCGATCAGCTCGTTCTTGAAGTTGCTGACCTGGGCGGAGAACGACTTGGGCGGGTATCGCTTGGGATCGAGGTCCAGCTCGCGGCAGACCATCGCCATGAGCCGCTGCGCGTCGGCCTGGTCGTAGATCGAGAAGCTGCTCGTGAAGCCGAGCCGCTTGGCCTCCCGGCGCAGGATGCGCACGCACGCGCTGTGGAAGGTCATCACCCACATGGCCTTGGACCGGGGACCGATGAGCCGGTCGACCCGCTCCTTCATCTCCTTGGCGGCCTTGTTGGTGAAGGTGATCGCCAGGATCTCGCCCGGCTGGACGCCCCGCTCCGACAGCAGGTACGCGATGCGATGGGTGAGCACCCGGGTCTTGCCCGAGCCGGCCCCGGCGACGATGAGCAGGGGGCTGCCCTGGTGGACGACGGCCTCCCGCTGGTGCGGGTTGAGACCGTCGAGCAAAGGATGGGTGATGGCTCGGGTGGACACGTCCCTAGGGTATGGCCGCCCACCGACATCCAGCACCCCGATCACGGGCCGTACCCGTACCTGTGTGCGAGCGTGAACCCGGGAACGGCAGGATCGGTCGGGTGAACACGCTGCTGCCGGTCACCCCCCAGCTCGGCGTCGTGATGGCGCTTCTCGCCCTCGCCGCCGCCGGGGTCGCCGTACTCGGGCGGCTCGGGCACTCGCGCGCGATCCTGACCGCGTCCGTCCGCGCCGCGGTCCAGCTCGCCGTGGTGTCCTTCGCCATCGTGTGGGCGATCATCTACCTGCCCGCCGTGGCGGCGTTCCTCGTCGTCATGTACCTCGTGGCGAGCGTCACCGCCGGTCGGCGGATCACCCGGGGAAGGGCCGTGTGGTGGGCCGCGCTGCCCGTCGCCGCGGGGACGGCGCCGGTGCTCGTTCTGATGATCGTCACCGGCGTGCTGCCGGTGCGGGGGATCGTGCTCGTGCCGGTCACCGGGATCCTGCTCGGCGGCTGCCTCACCGCGACGGCCCTGTCCGGGCGCAGGGCGCTCGACGAGTTGCGGCAGCGGCACGGCGAGGTGGAGGCCGCGCTGTCGCTGGGTTTCTCCGTCCGTGACGCGGCGCTGGAGATCTGCCGTCCCGCCGCCGCCCAGGCGCTCGTGCCCGCGCTGGACCAGACCAGGACCGTGGGCCTGGTGACCCTGCCCGGCGCGTTCGTCGGCATGATGCTGGCCGGATCGGGGCCGGTCCAGGCGGGAGCCGTACAGCTCGCGGTGCTGATCGCCCTTCTGGCCGCCGAGTCCCTGGCCGTCGTCGTGACGATCGAGCTCGCCGCGCGCGGGCGGTTCCCGGTCTGACCGTCTCCACCCGGGGGTGGAGATCGCGGTCTCCACCCGTGCGCCGATCCGGCGGTGACCCGCTTCTTCCTACCTTTGGCGCATGGAACCCCAGCAGATCGCCCTGATGAGCGTCGCCGTCGTCGTTTTCGTCGTCTACCGCCAGATGATGACGCGCCCCACCGAGAGGCGCGGGATCCTCTATTTCTCCGGGCTCATGATCCTGGCCGGACTGTCCGGTGGCGGCCTCGTCGACACCCGGCACCTCGCCCTCGGCGTGCTCATACTGATCGCGGAACTCGCCTTCGCCGTGGGCTTCGGCGTGCTCCGCGCCTCGACGGTGCGGGTGTGGCGGGACCCGGCGGGGACGGCCTGGTCCAAGGGCACCGGCTGGACACTGGTGGCCTGGCTGGCCTCGCTCGCCTCGCGGATCGCCCTGTTCGGCGCCGGATACGCCCTGGGGCTCGCCTCGGCCCCCACGACCGTACTTCTCTTCGTCGGCGTGACCATCGCCGTCCAGTCCCTCCTGGTGACCCGGCGGGGCCGCGCCCTGCCCGGCAGCGCCGTACGATCCTCGGCTGAGGCGCCGATAACGTCATGACGTGACGACCGGCAGGCAGACGACGATCAGCCCCATCGCCCTGCGCGGAGGACTCATCGTGCTGTTCGTGGTCGGGCAGGCCGCGACGCCGCCCGGTTTCGGCCTCTCCGGAGACGGGCTCGCCGTCACCGGCCTGACCCTGGCCGTCGCCGCCGCGCTGGTCTCCGCGATCCTGCTTCCCGCGCGGGAAGCAGGATCACCCGGGCCGGTGTTCCTGGGGATCCCTCTGAAGATCGCCGCCCTGTGCCTCTCCGCCATCGCGTCGATCGCCCTGATCGAGACGACGGACGCGGGCGGCCCGGCCATCGCCGCCCTGCTCTTCACCGTCGGGGCCGCCGCGGCGAGACACCCGCTGAGCCGCTCGTCGCCGGTCGGGATCGTCGCCCTGGCGGGGCTGCTCCTCGCCGGAGCGGCGGGCGGCGACATGCAGCGGGACCTGAGCCTCTGCTTCAGCGTCTGCGTCGCCTTCCTGATCACCTACTCGATCGCGCAGCGCCGGGCCACCAGGAAGGCCGAGGCGCGCGAGGCGGTGCTGGCCGAGCGCGCCCGCATCGCCAGGGAGATCCACGACATCCTCGCCCACTCGTTGTCCGCGCAGATCGTGCATCTGGAGGGCGCCCGACTGCTGCTGCGCGCCGACCGGACCCAGGACGCGCTGGAACGGGTCGAACGCGCCAGAGAGCTGGCCAAGAACGGCCTCGAAGAGGCCCGCAGAGCCGTGTCCGCCCTGCGCGAGGACCTGCCGCCGCTGCCCGTCGCGCTGCGTGCCCTGGCCGACGAGTTCCGTACGGCCACCGGCAGGGACTGCGCGGTCCTCGTGTCCGGCGCCGAACGCCGCCTCCCTCCGGAGACCGAGCTCGCGATGATCCGTACCGCCCAGGAGGCGATCACGAACGTGCGCCGCCACGCGCCCGGCTCACCCGCGAGCGTACGGCTCGGCTTCCACGACGGCGCGTGCGAGCTTGAGGTGAGCAACCCCGCCGCCGAGGCGCCGGGCACGCCTGGGGGAGGATACGGACTCGTGGGCATGCGGGAACGGGCCGAACTCCTCGGCGGAACACTGGACGCGGGCGAGACGGACGACGGTTTCCGCGTGCGGCTGCGGGTCCCGGCGTGACCGCCCGGGTGCTGGTCGCGGACGACCAGTCGGTGGTCCGCGAGGGGCTGGTGCTCCTGCTCGGCCTCCTCCCCGGGATCGAGGTCGTCGGGTCGGCGGGCGACGGCGCGGCCGCACTGCGCCTGGTCGCCTCCGAGCGGCCGGATGTGGTGCTGATGGACCTGCGGATGCCCCGGATGGACGGCGTCGAGGCCACCCGCCGGATCCGCGCGGAGTTCCCTGACACCCAGGTCGTCGTTCTCACCACGTACGCGGACGACGAGTCGGTCTTCGCCGCGCTCCGGGCCGGGGCGCGCGGGTTCCTCACCAAGAGCGCCGACGCCGACGAGATCGCGAGGGCCGTGGCGGCGGTCATGAACGGCGACGCCCAGCTCGACCCCGGCGTGCAACGCCGCTTGATCAGCACCGTGACGGCCCTTCCCGACGCCCCCGTGCCGTCCGCGCCGTCCCCCTCCGTGCCGTCCCCCTCCGGGTCGGCACCGCCCGCGCCCGTGTTCCCGTCACCGGCCCCGGAGCCCTCCCCGGCCGCCCCCGGGACGGCGGCTCACGACGGCCTGACCCCGCGCGAGCTGGAGGTCCTGCGGCTCATCGCCCACGGCCTGTCGAACGCGGAGATCTCCGCCCGGCTGTTCATCAGCGAGGCGACTGTGAAGACGCACATCAACAATCTCTTCGCCAAGGCCGGCCTGCGGGATCGGGCCCAGGCGGTCGCGTACGCGTACCGCAACGGGGTCGCCCACCCGAACGCCGCCCCCTGACAACCACCGTTCGCGGCCGGGCCGCGGACCTCGGAGGCCACCGCGTCCCCGGCCGTGTACCGCGGAACGCGGGGAGGGTGGAGAAGCGGGCCGATGCCGGCCCGATCTGCGGAGTTGCCGCCGATATCCTGCACGGCGTGATCAACTCATCCGCGAGCCCTGACGATGCCGAGGTCGCGATAGCCGCGGCACACGCCGGCGCGGACGTGGTGCGCACCATGTACGGCCGGCGGCTCCCCCGCATCGACAAGGGAGCGGGGGACTTCGCCACCGCCGCCGATGTCGAGGCCGAGAAGACGATCCTCGGCGTCATCCGTACCGCTCGACCCGAGGACGCGGTACTCGGCGAGGAGGGCGGGCAGCAGGGGGCCGCCGAGGCTGTGCGCCGGTGGCTGGTGGATCCCTTGTGCGGCACGCTGAACTACGCCGTCGGCAACATGCTGGTGGCCGTCAACGTGGCGCTGCGTGACGGGGCGGCGGCGGTGGCCGACCCGTTCAGTGGCGAGGTCTTCTTCACTGACGGTGAGGCCGCCTGGGTGCGGCAGGGCGGGGCCGACGCGCGGTTGGCACCCACGTCCGCCACCCGACTGGTGGACGTCAACCTGGACCCGCCGTTTCCGAACGCGCCTGGCTTCCGGGCCGTGGATCTGCTGGCCCACCCCAGGTTCGTCGAGCGATTCCGGCCGCGGGTCGTGTCCACGACGCTGGCGTTGGCCTGGGTCGCCGCCGGCAAGCGCGCCGCGTACGTCACCGATGGCGGCGACCTGTCCGGGAGCGTGCATTTCGCCGCCGGCATCGCTCTCTGCCGGGCCGCCGGCTGCGTGGTCACCGGGATCGACGGAGCCCCGATCGGGCAAGCGGGCCGCGGACTCGTTGTGGCCGCCGACGCCGAAACCCACGGGCTGCTGATGTCGATGATCCGCGATCGGAGTGAGAACCGCACCTGAAGGGCCGTCCTCGCGTCGGCCTTGACGGGACCGCGCTCCGCGGGGTGGAGAGCCGGAGTGGAAGCTGCGGCCCACCCCTGAGCGGCCGGTGGGAGATCCAAGGTGCTGAGTGGCGGGTTCAGCGGGCGATCGAACGTGGGCAGGACCCGTTCGTGGCATCAACGGGACCCAGGTACCGGGGACGCGCGCGGCGGCGCTACGACGTCTCGGCGGCGAGTCGGCGGGCCTGGTCACGGCCCGCTTCGGCGGCCTGGTGGAGAGCGAGGAGCGCGGGCCGGTCAGCAGCTCGCGACGCCCTTGTCGAAGCCCGTCGCGAAGGCCTCCTGGCGCTTCTCGGGAGTGCCGTGGGCGTCGGGCTCCCACCAGGCGTCGGTGGGGTCTCCCGCCGCTTCGAGGTTCGTGAGAAGCTCGGCGTCGTCGCCCTCCTCGGCCTGGATCAGGTCGGCGTTGATCAGCCCGCCGAGCGTGGCGCCGGCGTAGCAGTCGGCCTGGAGCTCCTGCTCCACGTTGTAGCTGAAGTCGTTCTCCAGCTGGGCCTGTACGGCATGGCCGAACTCATGCGGGATGACGACATAGACCGCCCCGTCCCCCATCTGGTCGTACATCGCCCGCAACCACGTCGCGTCATAGGCGATGAAGTGCCCGTCCGGGCAGTAGAAGGCGTTCTCCGGAAGGGCCTTCTCACCGCCGCAGACCGGCCCGCTCTTCGCGTCGTACGCGATGAAGTCCTGGACGGGTTGGTACGTTCCACCGGCGGCCTGGAACTCCTTCGCCCAGAACGACTCGGTGAGGCATCTGGCCAGTTCGACGTCACCCGCGAAGTCGTCGCCGGCGACGTCGCAGGCGGACGCGGACGTCGAGGCGGGCTTCTCCGGCTTCTTCGACGGCACCTCGGAGAGATCGCCGACCGCGCCGCAGGCAGCGGTCAGAATCATGGAAAACGTGAGGGCAAGCAACATACGGGGGGAAATCACTGCTTATCCGCCTATCAACTGAATGATCGGATAGCTGGATCATCGCGCACGTTGTCGTGGGTTCCAACCAGGGGGTGGGCCCGCAGGCGGCTTTCAACGATTCCCGGCGGGTTCCCGCGCCCTGGCGTCGAGCTTCCGTGCCGCACGGGCGGCGAGATAGCCGAACGAGTTCGTGGCCAGGTGCGTCAGCGAGGGGGCGAGCAGCCCGCCACGGCGACGCAACTCCTGGAAGGCCGTTCCGGCCAGCGCGGTCGAGGCCACAGTGCCCGCCACGAGACGAGCCGTCCCCCGCACCTCGTCCAGAGGCTCTCCGGCCGTCAGGCGGCCCAGCGCGGGGTTCGCCCGGGCCATGTCCACGGCGGGCAGAACGTGCCACAACCCGAACAGCGCGGCCGTCGCGGCGGTCGCCGTACGGGACGGGAACGGACCGGACGGGAGCGCACGGGACGGGAACGGACCGGACGGGAGCGCACGGGCGAG
This sequence comes from Microtetraspora glauca, assembly GCF_040656155.1. Taxonomy (NCBI): domain Bacteria; kingdom Bacillati; phylum Actinomycetota; class Actinomycetes; order Streptosporangiales; family Streptosporangiaceae; genus Microtetraspora; species Microtetraspora glauca. Next base: position 245,398 of record NZ_JBFALK010000001.1, on the reverse strand, counting down.
CAGCGCGGGCAGGACACCGCGGAAGGCGACCTCCTCGAGCAGGACCGTCCCCAGCGGCACCTGGAGCAGCACCTCCTCCAGCAGCCGGGCGCGGGACAGGGAGAGCGCGCGCTCGTCGAGGAACAGCGGGCGGGTCCGGGACGAGGCGACCCCGGCGGCGTAGACGGCGGCCACCCCGGCGGCGAGCGCCCCTCCGACGCGCGCTCCACGTTCCGCGCGTTGGAAGCCCAGATCAGCCCAGGTCAACCCGTCACGGCGGGCGATTCCGAGCAGGGCGGCGGTGGCCACGACCGACGTCGCGGGCGCCCAGCGCCTGGCGATCCGGTTGTTCGACACGTTCGCCAGAACCAGCACTCCCAGCGCGCACACCAGCGGCGCGACCCGCGCTTTTACACGTTCCGCCACGGATTCTCCCGTCGAGCCCCTCGCCCGGACACTCCCGCGCCGAACCTAACGCGAACGACGTCCTTTCGCGGTCCCTCGTACGACGGCATCCGGGCGCTGACATCCGGTCGACGTCCGGAAGCGGGCCACTAGCGGTCCCAGAGATGGACCGGCTCGTTGGCGCGCATGCGCTCGATGTAGCGCAGCGTCATCTCGCGCAGCGCCTCATAGTCCCCGCCGAGCGCCCGCGCGGTCTCCACCTGCCAGGTCGCGCCGTTCCGCGACGTCAGGCAGCGCTGCTCGATGATCCCGAGAAGCCGGTCACGGTACGACGCGCCGACGCCGCAGAGTTCGAGCCCCTGCTCGGCGAGCGGCAGCAGCCGCCGGCAGATGAGCTCGGCGGCGGGCACCTCGCCGAGGTCCGGCCAGTACAGGCGGGCGTCCAGGCCGTACTTGGCGGCGTTGCGGAAGTTCTCCTCGGCCGCGGCGAAGGACATCCGCGTCCAGACCGGGCGTTCCGCCGTGGGCAGCACCCGCATCAACCCGTAGAAGAAGGCGGCGTTGGCCGTGATGTCCGCGACCGACGGTCCCGCCGGCAGCACCCTGTTCTCCACCCGCAGGTGCGGCGTGCCGTCCACGACGGCGTAGACGGGCCGGTTCCAACGGTAGATCGTGCCGTTGTGCAGGGTCAGCTCGCCGAGCTCGGGCACGCCTCCCCTGTCGAGCACCTCACGCGGATCCTCCTCGTCGCACACCGGCAGCAGCGCGGGAAAGTAGCGGACGTTCTCCTCGAACAGGTCGAAGACCGAGGTGATCCATCGCTCGCCGAACCACACCCGAGGGCGTACGCCCTGGGCCTTGAGCTCCTCGGAGCGGGTGTCCGTCGCCTGCTCGAACAGGTTGATCCGCGTCTCCCGCCACAACTCCCTGCCGAAGAGGAACGGCGAGTTGGCCGCGACGGCGACCTGCGGCCCGGCGATGGCCTGCGCCGCGTTCCAGTGGTCGGCGAACGCGGACGGGCTGACCTGCAGATGGCATTGGAGGCTGGTGCAGGCCGCCTCCGGCGTGATGCTGTCGGCGTACGTGTCGAGCCGCTCGACGCCCTCGATCACGATGTGCAGATCCTCACCGCGAGCGGCGAAGATCTGCTCGTTCAGCAGCTGGTAGCGGGGATTCGACGACAGGGTCGCCTCGCAGACGTCGGTCTCCCGCAGCGTGGGCAGGATGCCGACGAGCATCAGGTGCCCGCCCACGGTTTCGGCCCGCTCCTGTGCCCGCTCCAGGCGCCGCAGGATGGTCTCCTCCAGCCGGAGCGACCCGTCGCGGTACAGGCCCTGCGGCTGGATGTTCATCTCCACGTTGAACCGGCCCAGCTCGGGGCCCCAGCCGGGCTCGGCGATGGCGGCGAGGACCTCGTTGTTCTTCATCGCCGGCTCTCCCCTGGAGTCGACGAGGTTGAGCTCTATCTCCAGGCCCGCGCGCGGCCGGTGCAGCTCGAAGCCCGACTCGCGCAACATCTGGGCGAGGACGTCGAGCGACCGCCGGATCTTGTCGCGGTACCGGCGGCGGTCGTCCCTGGTGAACGCCATGGCGGGTACGTCACGCCCCATTGACCCAGCGTACGCACCCCGAAGCGGGTCAGACCAGACGTCGGGCGGTGGCCCAGCGAGACAGTTCGTGCCGGTTGGAGAGCTGGAGCTTGCGCAGCACGCTCGACACGTGGGTCTCGACGGTCTTCACCGAGATGAACAGCTCCTTGGCGATCTCCTTGTACGCGTACCCTCGCGCGATCAGCCGAAGCACCTCGCGTTCGCGCTGGGTGAGCGAGTCGAGCTCGGGATCGATGGGCGGGGCCTCGGTGGAGGCGAACGCGTCCAGGACGAAGCCGGCGAGCCGCGGCGAGAAGACCGCGTCGCCGTCCGACACCCGGACGATCGCGTCGGTGAGCTCGGCGCCGCTGATCGTCTTGGTGACGTAGCCGCGGGCGCCGCCCCGGATGACGCCGATCACGTCCTCCGCCGCGTCGGACACCGACAGCGCGAGGAACCGCACCTGGGAACCCGCCCCGAGGACCCGCCTGAGGACCTCCTGGCCACCGCCGCCGGGCATGTGCACGTCGAGCAGCACGACGTCCGGCTGCAGCTCGGCGATCGACGCGACCGCGGTCTCGACGTCCTCGGCCTCCCCGATCACCTGGATGGACGGCCCCAGCTCCGCGCGGACGCCGGACCGGAACAACCGATGGTCATCGACGATCAGCACGCGTACGGTCTTCATCTGTTCTCCACCACTCCTCGCTCGTTCCGGGCGGCCGGACACCGCGCGGGTTCGTTCGCCGTTCCCGGCGGCCTCGTCACGACGTCCTCTTCATCGTCAGCATGACCTCGGTCCCGTCGCCGGGCGTCGTCCTGACCCGGGCGCTGCCGCCGTTGCGCTCCATCCTGCCGATGATCGACTGGCGGATGCCCATGCGGTCGGCGGGGACGCCGTCGAGGTCGAAACCCTGGCCCCGGTCCCGGACGAACACGGTGACCTCGTCGGGCTCCACCTCGGCGTACACCGAGATCACCGGGGCCCCAGAATATTTGGCCGCGTTCACCATCGCCTGCCGGGCCGCCTGCAACAGGGCTCCCAGCCTCTCGTCCAGCTCGCAGTCGCCCACGCAGACGATCTCGATCGGAACGCCGTGGGCGTCCTCCTCCTCGGCGGCGACCCTGCGTACGGCGGCGGCCAGGGTGGCGTCGGCGTCCTGCTTCGGCTGGTAGAGCCAGTTGCGCAGCTCACGCTCCTGGGAGCGGGCCAGCCGCGTCACCTCGCGGGAGTCGTGCGCGTTCCGCTGGATCAGCGTCAGCGTGTGGAGCACGGAGTCGTGGACGTGCGCGGCGACCTCGGCCCGCTCCTCCTGCCGGATGCGCTCGGTGCGCTCGCGCTGGAGCTCCTTGACCAGGGTGGCCAGCCACGGGGCGGCGATCATCAGCATGCCGCCCACGACGACGGCGGTGAACACCAGGCCGGTCTTCGCCTTGGCCAGTTCGCCGCTGGCGGCCAGGAAGCCGATGGCGCCGACGACGATGAGGAGCGCGCCGACGATGGTCCTGACCCAGCTCGCGTTGAACTTGCTGACCGCGCCGGACATCCAGCGCTGCCGCCTGCCGGGGTCGGCCTGCTGCCAGAGGATCAGCGCCCCGATGCCTCCCGCGGCGATCGGCCACGTGCCGATGCCGCCGTCGGAGGCGCCGGTGATCCAGCCGAACCCGGCGATGGCCATCCACAGCACGCCGTACGCGGCGAACTGCCCCCAGTCGCGGGCCGGCTGCGGGCCCTTGACCTGCTCTTTCGGTGTGAACATCCACAATGCCGCATAGGCGACGACGCCCAGCCCGTTGACGACGGTGAGCAGCACGAACCCCAGACGCAACACGGCGGGATCGAGCCGCAACTGGGCGGCGGCACCCTGCGCCACCCCGGCGACGACGCGGCCGGAGGCGGGCCGGACGAGGCGGGGTGCGGCGGCGGGGACAGTAGGCGTTTCAGACATCTCGCGCAGCATCGTCACATGACACGCGCCATGGTCGCATCAGGGCGTGCCCTGATGCGACCCCTGAGGGGTCGGGGGTGAGTCAGGGGTTCCCCCGATGGCCGCCGGGGCCGGTGACCCGCCACGATGGGACCATGACCGAAGCACCGCCCACCTCCACCGAGGAATCCGCACCCACCGACGAGCGGGTGCTGCACCGATCCGGCGAAGGCCGGATGATCACTGGAGTGTGCGCGGGCCTCGGACGGTACACCGGCATGGATCCCGTCCTGTTCCGCGTGGGTTTCGCGGTTCTCGTCCTTGGATCCGGCATCGGCATCATGCTGTACATCGCGGCCTTCCTGCTCATGAAGGACACCGAGGGCAGGCCCGGATACGTCGAGCAGTGGACCCGCCGCATCTTCGATACCGAGACGGTGCTGGCGCTGCTGGCCGCGGTCTTCGCGTTCGGCCTGATCATCAACGTCGCGTCCGGCGGGATCGGCATGGGCACGATCGTCGTCGGCACGCTCCTCGCCATCGCGCTGCTGGCCGCCCACGCCCGCGGCGTCGACCTGCTCGCACTGGCCAAGTCGCTCCCCGAGCGGATCCTCGGCCGTCGCGGCATGACCCCCGCCCAGGAGAGCGCCTTCTCCTCCTGGCCCGGCACCCGCCCCACCATGTCGAGCCCGTACGGCATGCCGCCGCAGGGGCCGGGCGGGCCGTACGGGGGTGGCCCGTATACGCAGAATCCGCACGCCCAGCCGTTCGGCACGCCCCCGTACGGCCAGGCGCCGGGGCAGTCGCCCTACGGCCAGGCGCAGGGCCAGGCGCCGTACGGGCAGACACAGTACGCGCAGGCGCCGCACGGGCAGGCTCCGTACGGCCCCGGCACGACCGGGACCACCGCGAGCCGGACTCCCGACCTCACCGAAACGCCCGGGAACGGGGGCACCGAGCCCGCCAAGGCCGCAGGCGAGACCGCTCAGGCTGCTCAGGCTGCCGCTGAGGCTGCTGAGAAGACCGATGGCGGGACGATCGAGCCCACCGCGAACGAGACGCGCGCGGAGAACGCCGCACAGCCGCAGAACGCCGGGCAGGCGGAGAACGACGAGCACGCCGGGAAGTCCGGGCAGGCCGTCGCGGCCGAGACGCCGGCGACCGGACGGGCGGGGGTCACGATGCCGCTGACCCCGCCGATGACCGCGACCGCCCCGGTTCCCCCGGTTCCCCCGGTCGCCGATGCGCCCCAAGCCGCGGAGGCGCCTCCGGCTCCCCCTGTGCCCCCCGTGACCGCCACACCGGCGGAGTCCGCGGAGCCGGGTTTCCGGCGGCTGTCCGACCTGGCCAGGGAAGCCCGCGGCAGCGCGTACGACTACGCGTCGGGCGAGCCGTTCGCCCCGCGCGGCCCCTACGCCGGGTATGGGCGCACGCCCTACCCGCCCGTGCGGCCCCCGTACCTCCAGGACGCGGAGGACGCGAAATCCCGCAAGCCGGCCCGGCAACCCAAGTCCAGGTCGTTCATCGGCGGATTGACCATCTGCCTCGCCCTGATCGTTGGAGGGATCATGGTCGCGGTGCAGCAGAGCACCGGTTCTGTCAGCATGCCGGTGATCGGCGGGGCGGTCCTCGTCACGATCGGTGCGGGCCTGCTCATCGCGACGTGGTGGGGACGGGGCGCGGGACTGGTCGCGGCCGGGATCATCGTGTCGGTCGCCCTCGTCGCGGGATCGACGTTGAACGGCCTCCCCAAGAACATCGGCAATTTCGCCTGGCACCCGAGCGACGTCTCCCAGGCGACCAGGGAGTACGCCGTGGGAATCGGCGAGGGCAAGCTCGACCTGAGCGACGTCAATCTGGCTCCCGGCTCGCGCACCCGCTTCGACGCGTCGGTGTCGATCGGGCAGATCACGGTGATCCTGCCGCCCACGGCGCGGGTCGAGGTCCACGGCTACGCCCGGGTGGGCGAGGTCAAGATCGACCACAAGGTCGAGGACGGCATGGACGTCCAGTTCAGCAAGGTCCTGGACCCCGAGGTCACCGGCACGGGTGACGCGCCCACGATCGAGCTGCACGTGAAGGCCGGCATCGGCGACGTGGCGGTGCGCCGTGGCGCGTGACCCGGAGCGGCGCCCCCGCCAGATCCATCGGACCGACTGGCTGGCCCTCCTGTGCGGCCTGTTGTTCGTCGGCGTCGGCATCCGCTATCTGATCCCGCCCACCCCCGACCCGGTGAGCATCCTGCTGATCCTGGTCATCGGCCTCGGCTTCTCCGCGTTCGTCGCCATCATCGCGAAGGCCGTGCGCCACCGCTGAGACGGCAGGACCGTCTCACGGGAACACACGTAACACCCCGTTAGACTGGAACGATGTTGGCCCTGGACCTCGTCAGCACCATCCGTGCGAGCCGTACGGGCCTGACGGACAGCCTGGCCGACGTCACGGGCATGACGGAGTGGGGGCGGGCGCACGCGGATCCGCTCGGACTCGACGCGACCGCCTTCGTCGCCACCGAAGCACTGCGGAACGAGGTCGTCGAGCTGCGCCAGGCGGTGCGCGCCCTCTTCGCCCGCGCGGTCTCACCCGGCCCGCCGAGCGGCGCGGACGCGCACCGGCTCCCCGGGTTCGCCGAGTCGCTCGACCTGGTGAACGCGACGGCGATGGCGGTGCCCCTCGCACCGCGGCTCGACTGGCCCTCCGACGGCCTCCCCGTCCGCACGACCGTTCCGGCGGAGCCGGTGAGCGAGTCCGCGCGCATCCGCGCCGCCCTCGCCGTCTCCGCGATCGAACTGCTCACCGGTCCACACCGGGAGCAGCTGCGCACCTGCCTCGCCCCGCGCTGCGTGCTCTATTTCGTCAAGGAGCACGCCCGGCAGGAGTGGTGCTCCGTCGCCTGCGGCAACCGCGCGCGGGCCGCGCGGCACTACCGGCAGCACAAGGCGCACTGACGTCCCGCGTCGCACGAAGGCGGCGTTCCCGCGGCCTCCCATGACGCGATGGTGCCGTGTACGCCGTGTACGCCGTGCCGCCGCCGCGGTCTGATCGTCCCCGGGCAGTGGACCCGGCCCAAGAAGCAACGGACATGGCCCAGGAAGACCGCGCGCGCATCCTCCTCAAATCACCCGATTGTGTGATTCATGCCATGCATTTATAACGGGATCAAGTCACAAAACCCGTTATAGTCTTCTAACGGAAGCATCCGTTAGAAGTGGTGAGGAGCAATCCCATGACCTTCAAGACCGGCCACGTCGGGCTCAACGTCTCCGACCTCGACGCGTCCACGGCCTTCTACGTGAAGGTGTTCGGCTTCGACGTCGTCGGTGAGTCCCAGGAGGAGGGGCGCCGCTTCGCCTTCCTCGGGCTCGACGGCACGCTGGTGCTGACCCTCTGGGAGCAGAGCGAGGGCAGGTTCGGCACCGGAACGCCCGGCCTGCACCACCTGGCCTTCGAGGTCCCGGACATCGAGGCGGTGCGCCGGGCCGAAGCCGCCGTCCGGGAGACCGGCGTCACCGTCTACCACGACGGCGTCGTACCGCACGGCGAGGGCGCCTCGTCGGGTGGCGTGTTCTTCGAGGACCCCGACGGCATCCGCCTGGAGATCTACGCCGCCGCGGGCGCCGACGAGCGGCCCGCCCCCACGCCCGGCGCCCCGACCTGCGGATTCTTCTAAACGGCAGCTGAACGACCGACGGAGAAGGAGACGAGGATGCGGCACACCGGGGAGGCCGCGGTCCAGCGCCGCGCGGGCGTGCGCGCGGAGAACTGGGGGTCGGCGGGCACCCGGCCGGACATCCCCGACGTCGCGGCAGGTTTCCTGGCCGATCAGCGCATGCTCGTCATCGGTACGGCCGGCCCCGGCGGGCGCGTCTGGGCCGGCCCGCTGACCGGGCCCGCCGGTTTCGCCACGGCGCGGGGACCGCGCACAGTGGTGATCGACGCGCTGCCCGGCGCGAACGACCCGCTGTCCGGCGTCTTCGACAGCGAACCGGCCACCGAACCGGCCACCGGGCGCGACACCGGACAGAGCACCGGGCAGAGCACCGGGCACGACATCGGCATGCTCGCCATCGAGCCCAGCACCCGGCGGCGCATGCGGATCAACGGCCGGGCCCGCCGAGAGGGGAACAGCCTGATCGTCACCACAGAACAGGTCTACGCGAACTGCCCGAAGTACCTCCAGACCCGCGATGTCGCGGAGGACCCGGCCACCTCGACGGCGGGCACGTACAGGACGGCGGTGCTCGCCCCCCGGCACCGGGAGTGGATCGAGGGCGCGGACACGTTCTTCGTCGCCACGCACGCGGACGGGTTTGGCTCGGACGTGTCCCACCGGGGCGGCAACCCCGGCTTCGTCCGGGTCGTGGACGAGCGCCGGCTCGTCTGGCCCGACTACGTCGGCAACTCCATGTACATGACGCTCGGCAACCTGGAGCTGAACCCCGCCGCCGGGCTGCTCTTCCTCGACTGGACCACCGGCGACGCGCTGCACCTGACCGGCCGGGCCCGGGTCGACTGGGATCCCGGCGACGTGCCGGGCGCGCAGCGGCTGGTCGGGTTCGACGTCGAGGAGGTGGTCCAGGTCGGCGGGGCGAGCCCGCTGCGCTGGACCTTCGAGAAGTACTCCCGTTTCAACCCCCCGGTGAGGAGCCGATGATGCGCGTCGACGTCGACAGGGAACTCTGCAGGGTGCACGCCCAGTGCGTCTTCGCGGCGCCCGACGTGTTCGAACTCGACGAGGACGACGAGCTGCGCTACGTGACCGAGCCTGACGGGTCGCTGCTGCCGGCCGTCGAGGAGGCCGCCCTGCTCTGCCCGGTGCAGGCGATCTCCTTCCAGAACTGAGACGACACGCCGGCGCCCACACAGGAAGGACATCACGATGAAGCCACCGGTTCCTCCGTTCACCGAGGAGACCGCCCGCACCAAGGTCCAGGCCGCCGAGGACGCCTGGAACACCCGCGATCCGAAGGTCGTCGCCCTCGCGTACACACCCGACTCGGTGTGGCGCAACCGCGACGAGTTCGTCACGGGCCGCGAGGAGATCGAGCGGTTCCTGGCCCGCAAATGGGACAGGGAGCTGGACTACGCGCTCCGCAAGGACCTGTGGTCGTTCAGCGGCGACCGGATCGCGGTGCGCTTCCAGTACGAGTGCCACGACGCCGGCGGCCAATGGTGGCGGAGTTACGGCAACGAACTGTGGGAATTCGACGCGGACGGGCTCATGCGCCGGAGGGAGGCGAGCATCAACGACCTGCGGATCGACGAGCGCGACCGGCGGATCTTCGGCTCCCGGCCCGCCGAGGAGCGGGGCCAAACTTTCCCCCTGGCCTGAGATTGGGGGGTTGACCGGGGCAAACAGCGGCGTACGTTCGCAAATATCCGGTCTCACTTCCTGTCCGGGAGGGATTTATGCCCCGAATCTCCGTCACCGTCGACGGCATCCGATACGACGAGGAGGTGGAACCGCGCCTTCTCCTCGTCCACCTCCTGAGAGATCGACTGGGGAAGACGGGCACACCCATCGGCTGCGACACGAGCAACTGCGGCGCCTGCACGGTGCTCCTCGACGGAAGGAGCGTCAAGAGCTGCTCGGTGCTCGCCGTCCAGGCGGACGGCGGCGACGTCGTCACGATCGAGGGCCTGGCCACCGGCGGCACGTGGCACCCCATGCAGAAGGCGTTCCACGAGGAGCACGCGCTCCAGTGCGGCTACTGCACCCCGGGCATGATCATGGCCGCGATCGACCTGCTGCACGACGACCCCGACCCCTCAGAAGAGGCCGTACGCGAAGGGCTGGAGGGCAACCTCTGCCGGTGCACCGGCTACTGCACCATCGTCCGCGCCGTACGGCGGGGCGCGCGGGAGATGTCGCAGGAGATGCCGCGGGAAGGGATGGCGACGCCATGACCGAGCAACTCGACGCCGGCGTGGTGGCGCGGCAGATCAAGGAGGGCGACCTGCTCGGCGGCCCCGGCGGCGGCCGCGAGGTCGGCCGGGCCCGGCGGCGCAAGGAAGACGCCCGCCTGGTCACGGGACGCACCCAGTGGACCGACAACATCCAGCTTCCCGGCATGCTGTACGTGGCGTTCCTGCGCAGCCCGATGGCGCACGCGCGGATCACCCGCGTCGACACGTCGGCGGCGCGCACCCAGCCGGGCGTGGTGGCGGTCTACAGCGGCCAGGACTTCGCCGCCGAGCAGGGCAGCCTGCCCTGCGCGTGGCCGGTCAGCGAGGACATCGTCATCCCCGACCACCCGCCGATGGCGGTGACGGAGGTCCGCTACGTCGGTGAGGCCGTCGCCTGCGTGGTCGCCACGGACCGCTACAAGGCGGCCGACGCCCTGGACGCCATCGAGATCGACTACGAGCCACTCGACGCGGTGACCGACATGACGGCGGCGCTCGACGAGGGCAGCCCCAAGGTCCATGAGGCCGGCAACAAGGCGTTCACCTGGAAGTTCGCCCAAGGCGACATCGACGCGGCGTTCCGCGACGCCGCGGTGGTGATCGACCGCACCTACGTCCAGCAGCGGCTGATCCCGTCGGCGATGGAGCCTCGGGCGGTCGTGGCGCAGACCGACGGCGACTCCTTCACCCTGCACTCGGCGACCCAGATCCCGCATGTGCTGCGGGTGATGCTGGCGCTGACCACCGGGATCCCCGAGCACAAGCTGCGCGTCATCGCCCCCGACGTGGGCGGCGGCTTCGGCTCCAAGCTCCAGGTGACCGCCGAGGAGGTGCTCTGCCTGCTGATCACCCGTCGCCTCGGCAAACCGGTCAAGTGGACGGAGTCCCGTTCCGAGGGCAACCTGACCGTCCACCACGGCCGCGACCAGCTCCAGCGGATCAGCGTCGCCGCCGACGCCGACGGCCGGATCCGGGGCGTCAAGGTGGACCTGCTGGCCGACATGGGCGCCTACCTCATGCTGGTCACGCCCGGCGTTCCACTGCTCGGCGCGTTCATGTACTCCGGCATCTACAAGATGGACGCCTACGACTTCACCTGTACGGGCGTCTTCACCACCAAGATGCCGACCGACGCGTACCGCGGGGCGGGCCGGCCGGAGGCCACGTTCGCGATCGAGCGGGCCGTGGACGAGCTCGCGGCCGAGCTGGGCATGGACCCGATCGAGCTCAGACGGCGCAACTGGATCCGGCACTCCGAGTTCCCGTACACCACGATCTGCGGGCTGACCTACGACTCGGGCAACTACGAGGCGGCCACCGACCGGGCGCTCGCGCTGTTCGGCTACGACAAGCTGCGCGCCGAACAGGCCGACCGGCGGGAGCGCGACGACCCCGTCCAGCTCGGCATCGGCGTCTCGACGTACACCGAGATGTGCGGGCTCGCGCCGAGCCGCGTCCTCGGCAGCCTCGCGTACGGCGCGGGCGGCTGGGAGCACGCCGGAGTGCGCGTGCTGCCCACCGGCAAGGTCGAGGTGGTCACCGGGACCAGCCCGCACGGCCAGGGCCACGAGACGGCGTGGAGCCAGATCGTCGCCGACGCCCTGGGGGTGCCGTTCGAGGACGTCGCGGTGATCCACGGCGACACGTCCTCCTCGCACAAGGGCATGGACACCTACGGCTCGCGCTCGCTCGTCGTGGGCGGCGTCGCGGTCGTCCAGGCGTGCGAGAAGGTCAAGGAGAACGCCAAGCAGGTCGCGGCGCACCTGATGGAGGCGTCGCCCGACGACATCGAGTTCTCCCGGGGCGAGTTCCGGGTGCGCGGAACGGGCGCCTCGCGGACGATCCAGGAGATCGCGCTCGCCACGTTCGCGGCGCACAACCTCCCGGACGGCTTCGAGCCGCGCCTGGACGCGGACGCGACCTTCGACCCGGACAACTTCTCGTTCCCGCACGGGACGCACCTGTGCGCGGTCGAGGTGGACACCGAGACGGGCGCGACGAAGATCCGCTCCTATGTGGCGGTGGACGACGTCGGCAGCGTCGTCAACCCGCTCATCGTCGAAGGCCAGGTCCACGGAGGCATCGCGCAGGGCATCGCCCAGGCGCTGTTCGAGGAGGCGGTGCACGACGCGGACGGCAACCTGCTGACCACGACCATGGCCGACTACCTGCTGCCGTCGGCGGCCGACCTGCCCGACTACATCACCGACCGCACCGAGACGCCGGCCACCACCAACCCGCTCGGCGTCAAGGGCGTCGGCGAGGCCGGAACGATCGCCTCGACCCCCGCCGTCGTCAACGCGATCGTCGACGCGCTTCGGCCGCGCGGCGTACAGGACGTGGCGATGCCCTGCACCCCGGAACGCGTCTGGCGGGTGCTCGACCAGGCCGGTACGGCTCCCCGGGCGGGAGCGCAGACCACGGAAGGAGGTCCGGCGTGATCCCCGCGTCGTTCGACTACGTGCGGCCGTCGTCGCTGGACGAGGCCCTGGAGACGCTCCACGACCAGGGCGAGGAGGCCAAGGTCCTCGCCGGGGGCCAGTCGTTGCTGCCGCTGCTGCGGCTGCGGCTCGCCTATCCCGGCACGCTCGTCGACCTGGGCCGCGTCGAGGAGCTGCGGGGCGTCGCCGACCGGGGCGACCACGTCCTGATCGGCGCCATGACGACGCACTACGACGTCGTCACCTCGCCGATCGTGCGGGAGCACTGCCCGCTGGTCGCGCTCGCGACGGCGACCGTCGCCGACCCCGCCGTACGGCATCGCGGCACGCTCGGCGGCTCGCTGGCGCACGCCGATCCGGCCGGGGACCTCCCGGCCGTGGCGCGTGCGCTGGACATGGAGTTCGTGGCCAGGTCGGCCGGCGGGGAACGCGTGATCCCCGCGGCGGACTTCTTCCTCGACTATCTGGAGACCGCGCTCGACCCCGGGGAGATCCTCACCGGGATCAGGGTGCCCAAGCTCGGCCCGGGATGGGGCTTCCACTACGAGAAGTTCCACCGTACGGCCCAGGCGTGGGCGATCGTCGGCGTCGCGGCGGCGGTACGCCGGTCGAACGGCACCATCGAGGAGGCGCGGGTCGCGCTGACCAACATGGGGGCGACACCCGTCCGCGCGACCGGGGTGGAGGAGTCCGCGCGCGGCGCCGAAGTCGGCGCGAACGGAGCACTTCGCGCGGCGGCCTCGCGGGCGGACGAGGACACCGAGCCGCCGGCCGATCTCCACGCGCGGCCGGACTACCGCAGGCACCTGGCCCGGGTGCTCACCCACCGGGCGCTCCTCGCCGCGGCGGGCACCGGCTGACCCGGCGCGGTGCCCGCGCGAGCGGGCCGGGGGCGCCGCGTGCCGACGCCCCCGGGTGCCCCGGCACCGCCGTCCCGTTCATCCTGTGGCGGCGACGGGCACCCGGGTCGTACTGTCGCAGATGGAAGGGCTGGCGCAGCCGACGGAACGGAGTCGTCCCATGGCAATGCGGTTCGAGCACGAGTTCACGGTGCCGGTCCCGGTCGAGCGGGCGTGGCCGGTGCTGCTGGACGTCGAGCGGGTCGCGCCGTGCCTGCCGGGAGCGACGCTCCAGTCCGTCGAGGGCGACAGTTTCACCGGCGGCATGCGGGTCAAGGTCGGCCCGATAACCGTGACCTACCAGGGCAGGGCGTCGTTCGAGGACGTCGACCAGGACGCGCGCACGCTGACGCTCAAGGCGTCCGGCAAGGAGGCTCGCGGAGCCGGTACGGCGGGAGCCACGGTCCACGCGAAGCTGATCCCCGAGGGCGACCACACCCGGGTGCGGGTGGAGACGTCGTTCAACGTCACCGGGCGGCCCGCCCAGTTCGGCCGGGGTGTCATGGCGGAGGTCGGCGCCAAGCTGATCGACCGCTTCGCCGGGAACCTCGCCGCCCTCCTGGAGGAGGGAGCTGGAGCCCGGGGGGTGGTCGCGGCCGTTCCCGTCGCGTCCACCAGACCCGCGCCTGTCCAGGGCGACGGCGGCGCGGCGCGGCCCGAGGAGACCGGTTCCGAGGAGACCGGCGCTCCCGAGGCGGCTCTGGAAGCGGAAGGCGCCACCCTTGAGGAAACCGGTGAACCCGGCAGGAGCGGCGAGCCCGGCGGGCGCGGCGAGCCCGCCCCGGCCGCCGCGCCGACGCCGCACCGGCACCTGGCGGCGGTGCCGTCCCCGCCCGAGCCTCCGGCCGGGACGCGTACGGCGCGGGCGGCGAAGGCGTCGAGGACGGCCGATGAGGAGGCACTCGACCTGCTGCGTGTCGCCGGAGCACCGCTGCTCAAGCGGCTGGTCCCCGTGGTGGGCGCGCTGGCCGGCGTCGCACTCGTGATCTATCTGATCCGCCGCCGCTTCTCCCGCTAAACCAGCAAAAATCCCGTCATCTTCTCTCGAGCCGGGACAAGCCACTAAGACGTGAGGGAACACCCCGAGTGTCAGAACCGGCGTTCGGGGGGTTCGCATGGCGGTGCGGCCGGATGTGACCGTGGTCGTGATCACCTACAACGACGCCGCCAGGCTCCCCAGAGCGGTCGACTCGCTCGTCCACCAGTCGCTGCGCAACCTTGAGATCATCGTCGTGGACGACGCGAGCACCGACGGCACCGACCGGGCGGTCCGCGACATGCCCCGGGTCAGGTACATCCGCCGCAGGTCCAACAGCGGCGGCTGCGGGGCTCCGCGCAACGCCGGAATGGCCGCGGCCCGCGCGCCGTACATCATGTTCCTGGACAGCGACGACGAGCTGCCGCGGCACGCCTGCAAGAGCCTGCTCGCCGAGATCGAGCGGACCGGCGCCGACTTCGTCACCGGCCAGATCTCGCGCCTGTTCGAGGAGACCGGGAGGACGGCGCCCTACTATCCCTCGCTCTTCCGCAGGCGGCGGGTCGTCCCCGGGATCGCCGCCGACCCCGCGATGTTCTTCGACGGGTTCTCCACCAACAAGCTCTACCGGCTCGACTTCCTGCGCGAGCACGGCCTGCGGTTCCGCGAGGACGTGCTCTACGAGGACCACATCTTCACTGCCGCCCTCTACCGCGCGGCGAGGCTGTTCGCCGTCGTACCGTGGCCGGTCTATCTGTGGCACCGCGCGCCCGGCGGCGACGCGTCCATCTCGCTCCGCCTCGGCGCGATCGAGAACGCGCGGCATCGGGTGGTCGCGGCGGAGGCCGCCGACCGGATACTCCGGCGCGGCGGCCTGGACTGTCTCGTGCCCGAGCGGCAGCACCGGTTCGTCACCCAGGACCTCCGGGTCTACCTCAACGCGCTGCCGAGGTTCGACGCGGTGTGGGCCAAGGAGTTCGCCGCCGTGGTCCGTCCGTACCTCGCGGCACTCGAACCCGGGGTCCTGGACCGGGCGGAACCGATGGTCCGGGTGTGCGCCGCGCTCATCCTCGCGGACCGGGTCGACGACCTGCGCGTGGCGGCGCGCTCGCTCACCGGCGCGCGGGCCGCCCCCCGCGAGGCGCTCACGCGGGACGGCCGGACCTACTGGGGACGCGAGGCCGACCCCGCCCTCGACATCACGGCCATGCGGCTCGCCGAACTGCCGTTCACCGCCACCCGGATCAGGCACGAGGTCACCGAGGCGTCCGTGAAGGGTTCCGTCCTCTCCCTCACGATCCGCACCTACGACCCGTTCTCGGTGCTCGACCGCCACCCGTCGGTGGCCCACCTCGTCTTCGGCCCCCATCGTGTACGGCTCTCGCCACACGAGCACGCGGACGGCGGGTACCTCATCCGGGCCGACGTGGATCTGTCGGGGGCGAACCCCCGCGCGTTCTGGTGGGCCGGTGCCCATGACCCGAAGGTGTCCTTCACCAGGGCGGACGGGCACACCACCGGCGACCCCCTCCTCGCCGACCCCTCGATGCCGCCGCTCACGGCGTCCACGGCGACGCACCGCGTGACCGTACGGCCGGCGGGCGACAGCGCCCTGCTGCGCACGGTGTGGGAGCGGCGCGGCCCGCTCCGGCACGTGGTGCCGCGGCTGCTCGCCCTGCGCAGAAGGATCATCGGGCATCCGGGGTACCGGAACCTCAAGCTGCGGATCTACAGGGGACTGATCCGGGTCGTCCCCCGGCGGCGTGACCTCGTGCTGTTCGAGTCCGACTGCGGCAGGGGCTACACCGGGCATCCCCGGTACGTCCACGAGGAGGTCCGCCGCAGGAAGCTGCCGCTCAAGGCGGTCTGGTCGGTGTCCGCGAACCGGCGCAACTTCCCCGGCGACGTGACCAAGGTCCGGCGGATGAGCTGGCGTTACCTGTGGACGATGGCGCGGGCCGGCTGGTGGGTGGACAGCCACGGCATGCCGCTGGGCTTCCCCAAGCCGCCCGGCACCCGCTACCTGCAGACCTGGCACGGTCAGGGCTCCAAGTCGGTCGGGCTGAACTCGCCGGACCTCAGGGGAGACTTCCCCGGCCCGCGCGAGGAGTGGCGGGCGAACGTAGCCCGCTGGGACGCCCTGGTCGCCCCCAGCGCGGAGTTCGAGCGGATCTTCCTGCCCGCCAACGAGTACTCCGGCCCGCTGCTGCGGTACGGCTCGCCGCGCTGCGACGTGCTGGTACGCGGGGACGCCGCGGCGGCGGCGCGGGCCAGGAAACGACTGGAGATCGGTGAGGGGGCCCGGATCCTGCTGTACGCGCCGACCTACCGGGACCGCGCGAAGCTCTCCGGCCGGTCGGTCCGGGCGGACCTCGACCGGCTGGCGGCCGAGCTGTACCCGGAATGGGTGCTGGTCCTGCGTACCCACCCGGTGGAGCGGTTCGCGGTGCCCGAGCGGCTGCGCCATTTCGTCCGGCCCGCGGGCGGCTATCCCGAGATCAACGATCTGATCCTGGCCGCGGACGTGCTGCTGACGGACTACTCGTCGGTGATGTGCGATTTCGCGGTCACCGGCAAGCCGATCGTGCTCTTCGCCGACGACTGGGAGGAGTACCGCCGGGCCGAGCGCGGTGTCCACCACGACCTGCCCGAGATCGCCCCCGGCCCGTGCGTCACCACCACGGATGAGCTCGTCCGCGTGCTGCGCGACCTCGGGCCGCCACCACACGCGGCACCACACGGCGCACAGCACGCGGCGCCACACGCGGCCTGGCACGCCCGGTACGCGGAGCGATACGCGGCCTTCCGCCGGATGTGGTGCGCCCGGGAGACGGGAGAGGCGGCGGCCCGCGTCGTCGACGCGTTCTTCGCCGGGGCCGTGGTCCCGCGGCCGTCGTTCGCCCGGTCCCTCGTCGCGGCGATCCTGGCCCCGGCCTTCCCCGACCGCAGGCGCCGGAAGCGGCCGGTCCGGAAATGGGCGGCCCGGTGAGAACCGTCCTGTTCACCTGCATGGACGCCGACACCCTGGGCGGGATCCAGCGTGTCACGCACACCGTCGCGCAGGGCCTGGCCGAGCGCGGCTACGAGGTCCACGTGGCCGGCCTGCACCGGTCAGCCGACCCCGTCCGCTACGTGGAGCGGCCCGCGTACGACCACCACGTGATCGGCGCCACGCCGCCAGAACGGGCCTGGCGCCGGTCCGACCGGCGCGCCGTCACGCGGCTCCTGTCCGGCGTCGGCCCCTGCTACGTCGTGATGACCTCACCCGCGGTGGTCACCAGGATGCGGGACCTGCTGGCGCCGCACCGCCACCTCGGCATCGGGCAGTATCACGGCTCGTTCGACCACGCCCTCGGCTCGTGGCACTTCCGCTCGGTCCGGGCGCACTACGGCGCGCTCGACCAGGCGGTCTTCCTCAGCGCCGACGACGCCAGGCGCTTCTCCGAGGCGGCGCTGCTGCCCAACACCTGCCACCTGCCGAACCCGCTCCCCGGCTGGCCGCAGACGGTGGCGTCCGTCGGCGGCCGTCGGATCCTGGGCGTGGGGAGGCTGGCCGGGGTCAAGCGGTTCGACCGGCTGATCTCGGCCTTCGCGGCGGCACGCCGTACAGGAGGGGCCCCGGGCTGGGAGCTGCACCTGATCGGGGACGGGCCCGAGGAGGAGCGGCTCCGGCTGCACGCGACGGCGGAGGGTGTCGCGAGCAGCGTCGTCTTCAGGGGGCGGATACCGGCGGCGGGGATGCCGGCCGAATACCTCAAGGCGTCGGTGGTGGGGCTGTCGAGCGAGCACGAGGGGCTGCCGCTGGTCATCGGGGAGGCGGCGTCGTACGGGGTGCCGTGCGCCGCGTTCGACGTGTCCGGAGGCGTACGCGCGCTGGTGGTGCCGGGACGCACCGGCCTGCTCGTCCCCCCGGCGGACGTCCCGGCCCTCGCCGCGGCGCTGTCACGGCTGATGGGCTCGGCGGACGAGCGGCGGCGGCTGGGTGCCGCCGCCCGCCTGCACGCGGAGCGGTTCCGGCTGGAACACGTGCTCGACCGCTGGACGTCGCTGTTCGAGCACGTCAGCCGTTGACGAGCTCGCGGGGACGCTGCGCGGGGAGGCCGGCGCGGGTGCGCTGACCGTCGGTCAGGAGGGCCGCGATCGGGCCGGGCTCACGCAGCCGGACCAGCAGGTCGCGGTTGCCCTTGCGCCAGCGCGCGGCCTTCCGCTTGCCCGCGGCGGCCTTGTACGCGGAGAGGTGCCGGCGCTCCGCCTTGGGGGCGCCGCTCAGCTCGTACCCGCAGGCCGCGAGCCGCTCACCGAGCACGTCCTCGCAGAGAGAGATCTCCCATGGCTCCAGCCGGGAGGACCAGCTGCCCGAGCGCGCGGTGGTGACGTCGCCGTGCGTGTTGCTGTGCCAGACCTTGTGCGCGGGCACCGCCACGCGGGCCACGTGCCTGGGCTCGCACATCGCCGGGTCGTACTCCTCGCCGATGAACGTGCACAGCTTCCTGAGCTCGTGCTCGGGGTCGGCCGTCAGGTCCTCGTACCGGAGCTGGTAGAAGGTGTCCGCGGGGAGCTTGCGGGCGTTGCGCCGGCCGAAGTCGATGGCCTCGGCCCAGTTGGACACGGCGTGGAAGCTGTCCAGGGTGTACCAGGGCATCTCCTTCAGGGAGGCGACGCAGTCACGCCCGTCCCTGACCAGATGGATGAACTGGGCGTCGGGGAACATGCGCGTCAGCATGTCCACGTGCTTGAAGTAGCTGGGCCGCTTGTCGCCCCAGCGGGGCTTGCCGAAACGCTCGGCGTAGCTCTTGAAGACCGTCCCGATGACCGAGCCGAAGCTGCCCGGTCCCATCATCGCCGTCTGGATGAACTCGGCCTTGTCCAGGCCCAGCTCGCGGAACTTGGTGTTCCTGCCGTTCGCGATCCACTCGGCGAGCCTGCGGCGGTTCTCCGCCTGCCGCATGTCCCCGTACGACTTGCGCGAGAAGTAGGCCGGGACCAGGAACCGCGTCTCCGGCGGAACCGCGATGCGCGGGTGGGAGTGCAACATGAGCTGCAGCATCGTCGTGCCCGAGCGCGGGCAGCCGACGACGAAGATCGGCCTGTCCGACTGCATGTGAATCAATCCCCCTGTGTTGGTAACTCAGCGTGCGGCGACTCGGTGCGCCGGCCGATGGCTCGGCCGCTCCGGAAGTCCCGCGATCGCGCGCTGCCCTTCGGTCAGCAGCGCCGCCACGGGGCCGGGCTCGCGCATCCGGTCGAACCGCTCGGTGACGCCCTTCTGCCACCGCTTCCTGCGGAAACGCGACGCCACCTTCCGGTAGGCCGCCAGGTGCTCGCGGGCCGGCTGCGGCGCCCCGCTGAGCGTGTAACCCTGGTCGAGAAGGCGCTCCCCAAGCACCGCCTCGCACAGTCCGATCTCCCACGGCTCCAGCCGCTCCGCCCAGGTGCCCGACCGTTCGGTCGTCACCTCCGAGCGGGTGTTGACGTGCCAGGTCTTGCGCTCCGGCACGACGTCCGCGACCCGGTACGGCTCCCGCATCGCGGGGTGGTACTCCTCGCCGATGAACGCGCACAGCCGGGTCAGCTCGTGCTCGGGGTCGGCGGTCAGGTCCTCGTACCGCAGCTCGTGGTAGCTGTCGGGCGAGAACTTGCGTGCCGCGCGCCGGCCCAGGTCGATCGCCTCGGCCCAGCGGTGCGCCGCGTGGTAGATGTCCTCGCCGAACCACGGCATCTCCTTGAGCGAGGACACGCAGTCCCGGCCGTCCCTGATCAGATGGATGATCTGGGCGTCGGGGAACATGGCCAGGATCTCGTCGAGATGGCGGATGTACGGCGGCCGCTTGTCGCCCCATCGGGGCTTGTCGAACCGCTCGGCGAACATCTGGTAGACGAGGCCGACGACGGAGCCGAGGCTGCCCGGTCCCTCGACGGCCCTCGTGACGTAGTCGTCGCGGTCGACGCCGAGGTCGGCGAACTGGGTGCGGCTGCCGTCGGCGATCCATTCGGCGAGCCTGCGCCTGTTCGCCGCCTGCCGCATGTCGCCGTACTTGTGCCGCTTGTTGTACGCGTGCACGACGATGCGGGTCTCCGGCGGCACGGCCAGCCGCGGATGGGCGTGCAACATGAGCTGGAGGAGGGTGGTACCCGAGCGCGGGCACCCCACGACGAAGATCGGCCGTTCAGACAAGAACCTTCTCCCTTTCCCTTACCGGCACGGCGCGGGTCACCTCTCTGGTCGCCAGCCAGGCCCGGTAGACGAGGACGCACTCGAACGCGAGCAGCAACGCGCCCGTCACCGCGGAACTCCAGAGCCAGCCCACGGCACCGAGGACCGGTCCGATCACGAAGACCGCGGCGTGGAACTCGATGCCGCTGATCACGTGCGAGCGGACGCGGTGCGCCACGAGGAACATGCGGACGCGGTCGTACCAGGGGAACTGCGCCCGGAAGCCCCTCTGCAGGTCCACCAGCGCACGGCCGTCCTCGTCGCCGACGCGCTCGAAGTCGCGCCGTACCTGCTCGGTGCTGCTCCCGGGGGCGGCGCCGAGCAGCTCGTCCATGAAGACGCACTCGGCTCCCGCGCTCTCCCTGGCGGCCGCCCTCGTGCTGTCCCGGACCCGCTTGAGCTGCGGGCCGTTGATGTAGCGGAACAGGTCGAGCACGACGATCGCGGCGCCGGCCACCACGTAGACGAGGTCACCGGTCCGCGCGTACAGCGCGGAGGCGATGCCGAACGCGCAGCACAGGACTCGGATGCGGTCGCCCACATAGTCCAGCCAGAGACCGAACGGCGTCCCGTTGCCCTTGAGTCGCGCGATCTTCCCGTCCATGCAGTCGACGGTGAAGCTCACGAAGAACAGAACCGCTCCCGCGATCAGCAACTCCTGGGCGAAGCACACGGCCGAGGTGAGGCCGAGCACCATGGACAACCGGGTCAGCCCGTTGGGGGTGATCGAGGTGTGATTGGCCACCAGCAGCGCGAGTCGGCAGGCGATCGGATCGACCAGGAAGACGGTCCACCACGAGTCCCTGGGCTTTCGCACCGCCAGAACATCGTCCAGCGTGAAGCTTCCCATGCACGCCAGCATGACTACGTTGAGTAGCCATCTACATGCGAATCGGTGCTAGGAAGGTCAACTCGTTGCCAGTTCTTGACTCTCCCCCCGACCTCGTCAAAGCGTCCCGCGAGCGTGACGGTCATCGGTTACAGTCCTGTCCCGGGGGGAGATCATGCCGGTTGGAACGTTGTATCGACGGCTGCGAACGCGCCTGCTCGCCGGGGGGACCACGCCGGGCACCGCACTGATCAGGAAAGACGCGAGCCCGTTGCAGGCGCAACGGGAGACCTTCGGGCTGGTGTGCTCGGCGCTCGCGAGCGCCGGCGTGCCGTACTTCTGCGTCCGTCCACCGCGGGGCAGGCCGCCCGCCGTGGCGGTCGCGACGACCCACCGGTCAGAGGCGTTGTCAGCTCTGGCCCAATGCGGACAACCGTTCCTCGCCGGGCGGCAGCCGTACGGCAGGCGGGGCGAGCGGTCGACGGAGGTGGGCGAGATGCTCCCGCTCCGGCGCGCGGGAACGCTGGAGAACGCCCGCGTGGTGCGGGTCGCGCTCTACTTCACCAGCCCGTCGCACACCCTCACCCTGGGCGCCGAGCACGGCTGCGACCTGGAGTTCTGGGCGCCCGAGGGAGACATGCTGGTGGCGCCGCGCCCCAACCGGTCCTGCGACATCGTGCCCGCGCACGGGGAGACCGTCCAGGGCGGCGAGGAGCTGTTCAACAACCTGGTGTCGCCGTCGCGGAGCATCGGCGGCTATCCCACACGGCCCGAGTTCACCCGCCGCCTGATCGACGACATCGACTTCCCGATCGACGCGGTCTACACCTGGGTCGACGGCTCCGATCCGGCCTGGCGCGCCCGCAGGGACCTGGCGCTGACCGGCGGGCTCAGCGAGCTCGCCACGACCGACGCCCGTTTCGTCAGCAGGGACGAGTTGCGTTACTCGCTGCGATCGCTCCTGACGTACGCGCCCTGGGTCAATCGGGTGTGGGTGGTCACCGACGGTCAGCGGCCTCCGTGGCTGGACACCTCCGACCCGCTCGTCTCGGTCGTGGACCACAAGGAGATCTTCGGCGACCCGTCCGTGCTGCCGGTGTTCAACTCGCACGCGATCGAGACGCAGTTGCACCACATCGACGGGCTGTCCGAGCAGTTCCTTTACCTCAACGACGACTTCTTCCTCGGACGGCCGCTGCCCGCGCACACGTTCTTCGAGGGGAACGGGATGCCGCACTTCTTCCCGAGCATCGTGCACGTGCCGTTCGGCTCCCCCGCGGACGAGGAGTCGCCGGTCCACGCGGCCGGCATGAACAACCGGCGGATACTCGAAGCCCTGGCCGGGCGGACGCTCACCCAGAAGATGAAGCATGTCCCCTACGCCCTGCGCCGGTCCCTCCTGTACGAGGTCGAGGAGCGGTTCGCCGAGGACTTCGCGGCGACGGCGCGCGGCGCCTTCCGCGAGTCCAGCGACATCTCGGTGGTGTCGTCGCTGGTCCACTACTACGCGTATCTGACCGGGCGCGCGGCGCCCGGCATGATCGACTACACGTACGTCGATCTGGCGCTGGAGGAGACTCCGGCCAAGCTGCGCCGTATGCTGGCCAAACGCAAGCACGACGCCTTCTGCCTGAACGACACGGCGCCGACGACCGAGGAGCAGGACGCGCTGCTGATGCGCTTCCTGGAGGCCTACTATCCGACGCCCAACGCGTTCGAGCTGTCCTGATTCGTGCCGTCTTGATGCGTGCTGTTCTGATTCGTGCAGCGGGCCATCGCGAAGCCGCCGGAGATCCAGTGTCCGGTGCATTCGAAGGATTCGGGGAACAGGTCGTCTCCCCAGTCGGTGGCCCGCATCTTCCTCGCGTAGCCGACCACCCACAGCGTCCGCACGTCGTCCAGGCGCCTCGCCTGGGCGCGGCGGCGCACGTCCCGCCCGGAGAAGCTGCCGTCCCGCTCGGGTGACCTGCGCAGCAGCACGTCGTCCAGGCGGTCGAAGATCCCGGGATAGACAACGGCGTACTTCCTGGTCAGCCCGGGGGCGAAGGCGACCGCGTCGCCGGGCCGCGCCGCGCTCGCCAGCACCGACATGAGCGGCTCGGGGTTGTCCTGCCGTCCGTCCGGTCCCCGCGTCGCGAGATGACCGGGGACGGCCAGCCCGATCCCGACCGCGAGCAGCGGAACCGCGAGCCGGCAGGGCAGCGCCGCGAGCCCCGCCCCCGCCAGCAGAGCGGCCGCGGGCACGCAACACAGCACATAGCGGAAGACGAAGACCGGGTGGACCGCCCACGACACGGCCAGCAGCGCGAGCGGGGCCACCAGCAGCCACGGCAGCGCCGGCCGGGCGACCGCCCCGCACCGGGTGAGACCGTACAGCGCGAGCGCGAGGACCAGCGGCGCGATGCCCGCCCACGCCGAGTTCGTCGTGCCGAGGTCACCGAAGATCCGGATGGCGAGCAGCCGCAGTTCTTCCGGGCCGGGAGACCGGATCCAGCCGACCTGCCCGCTCTGACCCGACGAGATCCACGCCAGCGGCAGGACGGCCGCCATCGCCAGTGCCGCGGCTCCGCACCAGCGTGTGACCGTGCGCCGCGTATCCGGGTGCGAGGACCCGCGCCCCCGCCACGCCTCCGCCAGGACGTACACGCCGTGCCCGCCGGCGACCAGGAAGGCGAACAGGTTCAGGTAGGCGAGCCCCGCCACGGCCGCGCCGTACAGGAGGAAGCGCCGCCAGGAGGGCGCGCGGAGCGCGCGCACGAGCAGGAGGGCCACCCCGACTGCTCCGGCCATCGTGATCCCGTACGGCCGGCCTTCCTGGACGTAGCGCGAGAAGATCGGCATCACGGCCAGGAGCAGCCCGCCGTACAGGCCGGCGCGGGCGTTGCCCAGGGCGCGCCCGAGTGCGGCGAGCCCGCTCGCGGCCAGCACGCCGGCGAGCACCGAGGGCAGGCGCAGCGCCATGTCACCCGTGCCGAACACACCGGCCACGACGTGCATGAACGCGTAGTAGACGCCGTGGACGGCGTCCACCCGGCTCAGCAGGTCCAGCAGCTCGGACGGCGTACGGACGACCGCGCTGACGGTGGCGGCCTCGTCCCGCCAGATGGGCGGGCCGTCCAGGCCCCACAGTCCGGCGGCCAGGGCGACCAGACCGGGCGGCAGGAGCGTCGCGCCGCTCCTCCGGCGGGGAAGCGCGAGAGGCCACGCGAGCGCGCCGGCCGGGAAATGGCTCATCGAGACTCCTGAAGCGAGGAACCCCGGGTTTCGGCCGCGGGGAGAGGTCAGGACAACATGCGATCGACGACGCGTTCGGAGGCGTGGCCGTCGTCGAAGGGGCAGAACCGCACCGCGAAGTCCCGGTAGCGCGCCGCACGGCCGAGTCGCTCTCCGTGCCGCAACGCCTCGCCGACCGCGTCGGCGACCTCGTCCGACGTACGGACGATCGGGCCGGGGGCCTCCTTCTCGAAGTCGAAGTAGAAGCCCCGGATCTGGTCGCGGTACCGCTCCAGGTCGTAGGCGAAGAAGACCATCGGCCGTCCCGTGCAGGCGAAGTCGAACATCGCCGACGAGTAGTCGGTGACGAGGACGTCGGTGACGGCCAGCAGGTCCGCCATGTCGGGAAATCTCGATACATCGAGGGCGAGTCCGCCGGGTGATCCCCCGCCGGCCCCGGGGACGACCGTGGGCATCGCTGTCCGCCCGGCCATCAGATAGTGGGCGCGGACCAGCAGGACGGTGTCCTCACCGAGCGCCTTGGCGACCCGGCCGGCCTCCAGCTCCAGGTCGACGCGCCCCCGGCGGGAGTGCTCGTCGTCGCGCCAGGTCGGCGCGTAGAGGACCACGCGCGTCCCGTCCGGAAGGCCGAGATCCCCGCGCACCCGGTGCGCCCGTCCAGGCCGCAGCAGCACGTCGTTGCGGGGGTACCCGGACTCCAGGACCTCGCCCTCGTAGCCGAAGGCGCGCCGCAGGATCGGCGTGGAGAACGGGTTGGGCGACACGAGCACGTCCCACATGGTGGAGTAGCGGTCGAGTCCCTCGTAGATGTCGCGGCTGGCCAGCGGCTTGCCCCTGACGTCGCGGCCCAGGCACTTGAGCGGGGTGCCGTGCCAGGTCTGCACGAACGTCTGGTCCGGCCGATCGACGTACCAGGACGGCTGGGTGCGCCGGTTCGCGACGACGAAGCGGCTGGTCCCGAGCGCCTCCTCGTGCTCGCGGGAGCCGTACAGGACGGTGCGGACCCCCTCGGGGACCGCGAACTGGCCGTCCCTGGTGACCCAGATCAGGTCGGTGCCGAGATCGCGACGCTGGAACTCCTCCGAGATCGCCCGGGGGTTGCACGAGTACTGGCTCCCGCCGTAGCTGTCGAAGAGCACCGCGTCCCTGATCCGCGCGCGATGGTGGCGCCGCGTGCCGCGGAGCCTGCGCAGGGCGTACCTGCCGCGCTCGTCCGGGCGCAGCGCCGGCCTGACCAGGAGCGCGAGCTCGCCGCCGAGGCCGGGCAGGAAGGAGATCCGGTGCACGGACGTCGTGTGCGGCTCCGGCGGGGCGGCGAGCAGTTCCGGGCCGAGCGCGAGCGGGCCGTCCCCGAGAAGGACACGCCATCGCCCGCCGCGCACGGGCAACCCGTCCGCGGTCGCGCCGATCGTCGCGGTGAAGCGCCCGCCCGACCACCTGACCGGCCATTCGTGCCGCTCTCCCGGATTGTCCGGGTCCCCCGCGTCCGTTGAGCCCCCGGAGCCCCCGGAGCTCCCGAGCAGGAGGGCGATCCGGTCCGTACGGCTCTCGCCCTCCCCGGTCAGGACCAGCTCGTGGTCCTCCGTCCACCGGACGCCGGTGATCCTGCCCGCCACGGGGACGGCGGCGGGGTGGAGCACGGCGGTGTCCCCGGAGCCGCGGGCCGCGAGGACCAGCCCGCCTTCACGGGTGAGGGACACCTCGACGCCGCCCACGTGGAAGCCCCGTCGGCCCGCGTCCCGGTGGCCGGCCGCGCGTGCGTCGCGGGTGATGCCGCGCGTGGACACGCGGGTATGCAGCGTCCACGTCCCTTCGGTGATCCGAACTGGGTCGAGCTGGACGACAAAGCCGGATCTGTCGTGAGAGACGGCGGACTGCCGGGACTCGGCGGTCACGTCCGGCCGCTCAGCGCGGCCCGCCTTCAGCGGCATCCGCCGGTCACCGGATTCGAGCCAGACCTCGACGTCGCAGAGCTTGCTGTCCACGCGGCAGAGGTAGGCGTGCCCGGTGATCCGCAGCAGCCGGCCCGTCCACCGTACGTCGTCGACCATGGCGTGGGCCCGCAGTTCCGGCCCCGCCTCGTAGATCGCGTCGGGGACGCGGGGATCACCGCGGAAGGGATAGTCGAAGTACCAGCGCGGGTCGCGCAGACCGCTCCGCACCACGCCGTGATCGTCGATCTCCGTACGCGCGAACCGCTGGACGACCGCCAGTTCCTTGACCATGCCTTCGCGCAGGAGGTGGATCTGGAGGCGCTGGAGCGCCGGCAACTCGTCGGCCGCGGCGGGGTGGAGCGCTTGGAGGGACGCCCGCGCGCGGTCGGACAGCCTCCTCGCGACCCCCGCCCGCGCCGTGGCGAGCATGTCGAGGAGGAGGGGGAACTCCGTCTCCGCGATGTGCTGGTCGTGCCGTCGCCGCAGCTTGCGGGCGCGCTCGGCCAGGAACGCCGACACCGTCGCGGCCGACGCCAGCGACCGGGCGACGCGGTCCGGGTCTCCCCTGCGATCGCGCGCCGAGCCCGGCCTGGAACGCCACAGGTACACGGCGTCGCTGAGCACGTCGGTCGCGGCGGACAGGACGTGCGCCGGGATCGCGACCGGCGCGTCCTCGTACAACCCCTCGGGGAAGACGAAGCCGTGCGCGTCCCAGAAGGACCGGCGGAACACCTTGTTCGTCACGTGCCGGTCCTGGAGCAGGTCCCGGTTCACCCTGACGTGGGTACGCGGCACGGTCGTCGCGAACCCGGGCGGGACGACGCGCGACTTCACCGACCCGTCCTGCCGCAGCCGGGTCACCGCGCCACAGGCCAGGTCGGATCCGGTCTCGTCGAGCGACTCCACCATGGTCCGGTAGGCGTCCTCCGGGACCATGTCGTCACCGTCCGCGAAGGCGAGGTACGCGCCGGTCGCGTGCGCGATCCCGGCGTCACGCGCCGGGCCCGCGCCGCGTTTCGGCCCGCCGACGATCGTGAACCTGGAGTCGGCGGCGGCGTACGCCCTGGCGATGGACGGCCCGGCGTCGGTGGAACCGTCGTCCACGAGGATGAACTCGACGTCCGTGAGCGTCTGCGCGCGCAGCGAGCCGAGGCAGTCCTCGAAATGCTCCTCCACGTCACAGAACGGAACGATCACCGAGAGTCTGGGAGCCGTACGCACGCGGCCAGAATGCCCGCGATCACCTGTCGGGATCGGGCGGACGTCGTACCCTTACCGCGCCTTGGGCGATCCTTGACCAGGGCTACGCCCGCTCCGCCGCCGTCCCGAAGACCCGGTCGACCACCCGGCGGGCGGCCAGGCCGTCGTCCAGCGGGCAGAACTTCGCCACGAAGTCGTGGCGAAGCCTCGCGTACTTGGCGGCGACCTCGCCCGCGTGCGCGACCGCCTCGATCACCTCGTCGGTGGTGCGCAGCAGCGGCCCGGGCACCTCCGCCTCGTAGTCGAAGGGGAACCGGCCCGCCCACTCCTCGACGTCGTACGCGAAGAACAGCATGGGGCGTCCGGTCGGCGCGAAGTCGAACATGGCCGACGAGTAGT
This sequence comes from Microtetraspora glauca, assembly GCF_040656155.1. Lineage (NCBI taxonomy): Bacteria > Bacillati > Actinomycetota > Actinomycetes > Streptosporangiales > Streptosporangiaceae > Microtetraspora > Microtetraspora glauca. The sequence goes on along the minus strand of NZ_JBFALK010000001.1, from coordinate 217,464 downwards.
CCGTGACCAGGACGTCCGCGAGCGGATAGAGCTCGCGGACGTCGGGATGGGCGGACACGTCGCGGACGAAGTTCCCGATGTCCCCGATGTCCCCAATATCCCCGGCGTCCCCGGTGTGGCCGGTGCCCCCGGCCGCGACCACGGGAGGCTGACCGGCGAGCGAGGGGTGCCTGCGCACCAGGACGACGTGGTCCTCCCCCAGCGCCGCCCGCATCCGTTCCAGGTCGAGCCGCGTCTTCTCGCCCGCGGCCCGCCGGGCCGGGACGTACAGGATCACCTTCCTGCCGTCGGGCAGGCCGATCCGGCGCCCGGCCTCGGCGGCGATCCGGTCCCGGCCGGCGCTCCGGAGGAAGTCGTTGCGCGGCAGGCCGGTCTCCAGGATCTCCCCGCCGAAGCCGAAGGCGGCCCGCAGCAGGGGTGTGCAGCGCGGTCCGGGCGAGAGCAGGTGGCTCCACCGGCCCGCCTCGTGCTCGCCGCGCACGGGGACGCACCCGTGCCGGGTCTGCAGCACCGTCTGACCGGGACGCGGCTCGAACCACGAGGGCAGGTGGTCGTCCACGACGATGTACCGGCAGCGCGCCAGCGCCTCGTAGTACTCACGCCCGGCCGTCCGTACCGGCTCCACCCCGGCGGGCAGCGCGACCTGCCCGTCCCTCACGTTCCACAGGAACGTGAGGTCCGCGCCCCGGTCGCGCAACTCCTCGTAGACGGCCCTCGGGCTGCCGGAGAACCGCCTCCCCGCGTGGCTGCTGAAGAAGACCTCGGGCCGGAGCGGCCGGTCCCGCATCCCGGGATACACCTCCTGGCGCAGCGTGCGCTGCGCCTTCTTGCCCCGCTCACTCGCGGCCAGGTCACCGCCCACCGTCAGCACGGCGCGGCCCGCGCCGTCCGCGGTGAGCTCGAACCTGCGCCGCGCCGTCTCCAGCGCCATCGGGAAGTCCGGCTCGAACTCCACCGGAAGGTCCCGCCCGCCGACCCGTACGGCCAGGCCGTACCGGCCCTTGGGCAGCGGCAACGGGCCGGCCGGGGTGTCCAGGCCCTCGGGCGCGAGCAGGCCCCCGAACCGGGTGCCCGCCCCGTCCATCGGGACGAGCCGCTCCACGGAGCGGTCCTGGGAGGTGATCACGAGGGTCCGCGCCCCGTCGTACGGCTCGGCGAACCCACCCTCGACCAGGAGCTCGCCACCCGCCAGCCACTCGGCGTACTCGGCGAACGCGGCGGCGGCCTGGTCCCTGAGCACCAGCTCGCCGGACGGGTCGCGCGTCACGACGATCTCCCGCCCGGAGCGGCCGAACCTCTGCGGGGTCAGGCCCTCGGCGACGGTCACCGGCGTCACTGCCCCGCCCGCGCGGTCCGTCGTGGCCCGCCACTCCACGGGCAGGTCGAGCAGCCGTGCCTCGGCTCCGCCGAGTTCGAGTCTGCGCGTCGGGAGGAGGCCGGCCAGGTCCAGCTCGACCTCGAAGGTCCGGCCGTCCGTGGTGACGGGACAGACCAGCGGCATCCCGCCCGGCGCGCGCGTCAGGCGCAGCACCGGCTGCGGGCCCAGCTCGCCCACCACCTCTCCGTGCAGGAGCAGGCGACCGTCCCGTACGGCCTGGCCGGTCACCCGGGCCGTCTCGGTCTCGACCCGCAGCGTGAGCGCGCCCGCCTCGGTCAGCGACGGCGTGACGTATCCGCCGGATTCCAGGCTCCTGGCGCCCACCTGCGCGACGAAGGCGGCGCCGGGATCGGCCAGCGGGCCGCGCCGCATGAGGCCCCGGTGGATCAGGTGCAGCTCCACCCGCCACAGCGCCGTGCCGTCGCCCGGGTCGCCGAGGCGCCGGGGATCGATCACGAGCCGGAACCCGCCCCAGTCGCGCGGCCCGCGCGGCCTGCCCTGCTTGAGGAAGACGCTCGTACGGGTGACGGTGGCGGGGACGCGGACCCGGCGGCCGGTCCCCGCCTGGACCAGGGTCGCGAAGACCTGCTGATGGAAGCGCCTGGTCGGCCGGAGGTGGCGGAGGGTCGCCCGCCCCTCGACGGCCAGCTTCCCGTCCTCCCACTGGACCCGGTCGATCCTGGTCGTCGGCGACAGTTCGCCGCGCAGTCGCGAGATCTCGGCCGGGATGTCGCGGCCGGCCAGGAGCGGGGTGTCGAGGTAGTGGCCGCGCAGCCGCCGTACGACCTGCTTGCCGGGCCCTACCCGCTTCTCCCAGGCCATGACCTCGAGCAGGTCGGCCAGCCGCCGCTCGCCGACCAGGTGCCACTTGAGCCGCCGCGCGGCGGGCAGCGCGTCCATGACGGACGGCGCGACACCCTCCAGGTACGCGCCCGCGAGATCGAGGAACCTGGCCCGGAAGGCGTCCGTGGCCGTGTCCATGACGTCGAGGAAGTTGACCATGTCGTGGTCGAGCACGACGTGATCCCAGGCGGGGACGTGCTTCTCCAGGCCGTTCTCCGCCAGGAAGCACCGGACCGACGCCGCCGCCGCGAAGCGGTCCTCGACTCCCTTGACGTGGGTCTTGTCCTGGGTGATCGACGGCTTGTCGCCGTGGCGCTCGCGCCACAGGTAGACCGGCGCGGGCAGCATGTCCACGGCCCCGGCCAGGAAGTGGCCGCTCAGCGCCACCGAGACGTCCTCGTACAGCACGCCTTCGGGGAAGCCGAGGCCGTGCGCGTCCCAGAACGAGCGGCGCCACAGCTTGTTCGTCACCAGCCGGTCTTTCAGCAGCGCGGGCCGCGCGCTGACGTGGGTCGCCGACGCGGGATCAGCGAAGATCTCCCGGTGCATCGCGGACGGCCGGGCCCCGCGCGCGCCGAACCGCCGGACGTTCCCCGTGGCCAGGTCGGACCCGGTCCTGCGCAGTTCGGCCAGCGGGTACTCGACGGCGTGCAGCGGCAGCAGGTCGTCGCTGTCCAGGAAGCAGACGAACTCGCCGGTCGCGTGCCGCAGCCCGGTGTTGCGCGCCGCGCCCAGCCCCGCGTTGGCCTGCCGTACCAGCCGGAACCGGGGGTCGCGTTCGGCGAAGCGCCGGGCGATCTCGGCGCTGCCGTCGCTGGAGCCGTCGTCCACCATGACGGCTTCTAGGTCGTGCCACGTCTGCGCGGCGACCGACTCCAGACAGGCCGCCAGGTACTGTTCCACGTCGTAGATCGGGATGATGACGCTCACGCGAGGCACGGACGGGTCCTTTGAAATCGTCGGGAATCGCCGGGCAGTGACCGGAAATATCGGGATAAGGCCAATGGCGGCTCAGCCAATGCGCGCCCTCTTCCGCATGGCGGTGCCGAGCCGCCGGAGCACGGTCCCCCGGTCCGCCGCCACCGAGAGCGTCACGGACGCCGTCGCGTTCTCCGCGACCGTCAGCGGGATCGCCGTCTCGGAGCCGAACCGGTCACGGGCGATCAGCCGCAGCACGCTGTTACCCGGGGGCAGGTCGTCGCCCGCGATGTCGCAGGACCAGGCGAAGCGTCCGGGCTTGGCCCTGGTGATCCGGATCCGCCGCCGCAGGACCGTGTCGCCGAGCTCCAGCAGCAGGTCCTGCCGGACCTCTCCGGGTACGGCGAGCAGCCCCGGGGCGTTGACGTGCCCGTCCACCCTGATCAGCGCCCCTTCCCCGGCCGCCCCGATCCTGGAGACCACCGCGGAGAGTGGCCGGACCATGAGCAGGTCGCCGAACCGGTCGAGTTCGGGGACGTCGAGGTAGACACGCCCCGAGAGCACCCGCAGCGCGGCGGACGACACCGGTCTCCTGATCAGTTCGGGGTCGCCGCGGTACGCCCCGACCGCGCGCAGCCCACCGCCGAGGCCGGTGACGAACTCGGCCACCACCTCGGGCGCGATCTCCTTGAGCAGGATCGACATCCGGTGCGCGAACCCGGCCAGCTCCTCGTCGCCGAGCGCGGACGCCGCCCTCCTGGTGTAGTGGAGCTGCATGTAGCCCGCCCAGCGCACGACCGCCCGGTGCACGGCGGGCGGCTGGTCGGTCAGGCCGCCGACGAGCCGCTCGACGACCGCGAGGTGCTGCATGATCCGGTCCGGACGGCCGCGCGAGTCCATGATCGACGAGCCGTCGTCCCGGGTGCGGTAGCGATAGCAGGGACGGTCGGTCAGGACCATGCGCCGGGCGCCGAGCAGCAGCGGAAGCGTGAAGAGCACGTCCTCGAACGCCGTGCCCTCGGAGAATCTCGCCCCCGTGGCGGCCGCCAGCTCCCTGCGGACGATCTTGTTGCACGCGGACGGGTTGCCGACGATGTCCGGGGCCTCGGCCACCGAGCCGACGACCCGCTCGCCGACGACCAGTTCGCGCCGCCACGCCGGGCACGATCGGGGCGGCATGCCTCGCATGTCGCCCACCACCACGTCCGCGTCGTACCGCACGGCCGCCCTGAGCAACGCGTCCAGACCGCCTTCGGCGTACAGGTCGTCGGAGTCGAGGAAGGCGAGGTAGCGGCCGGAGGCCAGGCCCACGCCCCGGTTGCGCGCCGCGCCCAGCCCCGCGTTCTCCTGCCTGACGAGGCGGACGGAGGGGCGCGTCCGGGCGTACGCCTCGGCGATCTCGCCCGAGCCGTCGGCCGACCCGTCGTCGACGATGACGACCTCGACGCGGTCGCGGCACTCCTGGGCGTCGAGCGAGGCGAGGGCGTCCGGCAGCCACCTGGCCGTGTCGTGCACCGGCACGATGACGGTGATCTCTGGGACGGTGATCTCTGGGGCGGTGCTCCCGGGCAGGCCGGTCTCCGGGACGCCAGCCGGGCGTGCCGTCACAGCCGCCCCCTCCCCGGCGCGGCCCACGGCATCCGGAGCCCGACCGGCCGGGCGACCCGGCGCATCACGGGGCGGGCCACGCGCCGCATCAGGACCCTCGCGACGCGGCGGCTCGCGTGCCGCCATCTCCTGCGCGTCGCGTGACCGCGCGTCGCCTGCCTGCGCCATCGGTTCGCGCGGTCCTGCAGCACGAGCGACCTCGCGCGGCACTTCTCCAGCTCGGCCTGCAGCGTCTCCGGGCTGACCGTCGTGGCGGACTCGGACCGCACGACACCCCACTTCTCGCCGACGTCCCAGAGCGTGCCGAACACCTCGTGGACCACGTCGTCGAGATCCTCGCCGGGGTCGGCCACCAGGCGCGCCCGGCTCAGCGCCGCCGTACGCTCCAGCCGCGCGTGGACGACCTCGTCCCGCTCCTCCAGGGCGAGCGAGAGCACGCCGAGGGCGTTCCTGTCGGCGAAGGCGATCAGGCGGCCCAGGGCGTCCTGTCCGGGCACCCAGCCCGCCGGGCAGTGGAACCGGAACGGGATCGGGAAGCAGGACGCGGGCAGATCCTCGGTGAACGTGACCCGGGCGTCCCCTTCGTAGCCGGCGCTGATCAGCCGCAGGTCCAGATCCGGGTCGTCGAGCGGCGCGCGGCGGCCGTCGCCGAGCCGGCTCCACGGCCCCGTTATCCGTACGGACACGTCCGGGGTCCAGCTTCCCAGCGCGCCGTCGACCGTCGCCCTGACCTCTTCGAGGGACGCGCCCCGCGCGTCGACGACGACCTCGACGTACGGCACGCGGTAGCCGCGGCCGGGAGTCTTGCGCAACCACCGGAAGGTCGGCACGCGTTCGCCGAGGTAGGGCCAGTTGTGCCGCTTCACCTCGGGCTCGCGGCCCACGACGGTGGAGCGGCCGAGGTGCCAGGCGCGCGCGGCCCGGTCCGGGACGAAGACGGCGCCGGCCTGGGCCAGCCGATAGCCGAGCTCGGTGTCCTCGCCGAGCATCAGCGACTCGTCCATGCCGCCCGCGGCCCGGAACAACGCGGCCGGGAGCGACGAGGTGGCGCCCACGTGGACCGAGAAGGCGTCCACCCCGGCGGTCCGCAGGTCGGAGGTGCGGTTCCAGCGCTTCTCCGTCCACTGCGGCGTGCTGTCCTCCTCGTGGAACAGCTTGGCCACCGCCCCGGCCTCGGCGGCGGCGAGGACCTCGTTCGGCGACAGCTCGGACGGATCCGGCTGCACGGACCTCGGGTGGCCGAGCACCACGAGGTAGTCGGCGAGGTGGTGCCAGCGCATCTGCGCCTCGACGTGATCGGGGAAGAGCACCAGGTCGTCGTCGAGCCAGTGGACGACGTCGCCCTCCGCGGTGGACGCGCCCAGGTTGCAGGCGTGCGGCTTACCCCAGCGCCCGTCCTTCGGGCGGATCAGCCGCGTGCGCTCGGGCCGGATCTCGGGGAGCCGGAGCATCGGCTGCTCGCCGTCGTCCACGACGATCACTTCGAGCAGGTGGCGGGGGTAGGTCTGGGCGGCCAGTCCGGCCAGTGCCAGCGGCAGCGTCCCGCGCGAGCCGCTGGTCGGGATCACCACGCTCACCGAGAGGCGGGGCGTCCACTCGCCCAGCGCGGGGACGCCCTCGATGACGCCGTGGTCGTTGGCCGGGATGCGCGGTTGCCGGGTCGGGGATGTCACTGTTCCTGCCTCCAGTAGCCCGCATGGGGCGTCGAAGCGCTTTCCATCAGCTGGTTGAAGTGGAGCCCGCGCCACTGCTCCTGGTACGACTTCAGGAACGCCTGGACGGGGTGCCTCCAGGTGTGCGCCCGGGAATGGCGCCGGCGCAGTACGTAGTTGAGCCCGTGCGTCCGGTAGATCCGCCCTCCGGCGGCCTCCACCGACTCGATGAGCTGGCCGTCCACCGTCTGGGGGATGGGCCGGAAACCGCCGAGGGTCTCGAACATCTCGCGGGCGACGAGCATGGTCCCGCCGGCCACCAACGGCGTGAACCGCTCGGTGCCGAGACGGCGGCGGACGGTGGTGTTGATCGGCTCCAGGTAGACGAACTCCGCGGCGGCCCCGACCAGCTCGGCCCCCGAGTAGAGCTGGGCGAGCAGGAGGTCGGCCAGATGGTCCGGGCCGTACCAGTCGTCGTCGTCCACCTTGGCGAGGAACGAACCGGAGGCGACGGCGGCCATGCGGTTCAGCAGCTCTCCGAGCGGCGCCCCGGCCGCCGCCTCGACGACCGTGATCCGCAGCGACGAGTCGGCGATCGCCCCCTGGACACCCGCCTCCCTGGCGGAGAAGCCGTGCAGCCCCAGGATGATCTCGGCCCGTACGCCGCGCTGCCGCTCCATCTGCTCCAGGGCGAAGGGGACCATGTCCTTGCGGCAGGTGCTCAGCAGTACGGAGACGGGCGGCTCGTACGGCAGGGCCAGGCCGGCGGAGACGGCGATGTTCCGCCACCGGGGGATCGCGCCATGCGTCCGCAGCGCGGCCCGGCGCAGGCGCACGCTGATCTCCTCGCGCCGCAGCTCCGACGTCAGCTCGTCCTCGTCCACGGTCGCGAGCGCGTCGGAGAGATCCGCGCCCAGGGCCGGGTCGCCGATGCCCTCGGCACTCATGATCACGGGGATTCCCGCGGCGGCGAGCCCTGTCACGATCCGCGCCCGGACCAGGCCGTACGCGTCCACGTCCTGGACGGCCACACCGACGACGTCGCGGAGCCGGGCGACGTCGACGTCCGTCAGCTCGCCGGACGCGGGCAGGCGGACGAGCTCGTCCAGCCCGCTCGTGATCGAGAAGCCTCCCGCCCTGCTGGTCAGCGCGGCGACCGGGCCCCTGGCGTTCTGCCGGAAGCCGATCGGGTTGACGACGCTCTCATCCACCGGAGGGAGCAGGTCGGGGTGGGCGGCGCCGTCGAGAGCGGCCGACAGCGGCGGGCGGTCCGCCACGGGGATGCGCCCGTCCGGCCACGGGCACGCGGGGCTTTCGGTGACGCGGAGCACCAGATCGCAGCCCGGCGCGTCGCGGCGGTCGGCGACCGGCCCTCCCACGCTGGTCAGTGCCACGTTGGGATCGCCGGGCCGCCAGCCCGAAGCGCCCTGGCCGGCCAGGCCGATCACCGGCTGGGCCATGTGCCGCCGTCCTCCGAGCAGGCCGTACAAGACGTGGGAGAGGACCTCGCCGCCCGCCACCGGCCCGGAGAACGACGCCTCGATGTGCCATCCGCGCCTTCTCCGTGCGATCCTCAGGTCGGCCAGGAGGTGCCAGGCGGCGCCCTGCCCCGCGACGGGCAGCGGCTGGGCGGCCCACGGCGGCGCCTCCGCGATGATGACGCACACGCGGGTGGCGGCCGGGATCAGCGCGCCGAACGGCACCGCCCTGCGCAGGTCCGCCGGGCTCCTGGCCGCGATGACGGCGCGCTCCACGGCTTCGTCCGGTGGGGGCTCACCGGGGTCGGCGCCGTCCAGGATCGTCCATGGCCCGTCGAAGTCCTCGCAGACGCGGTCGAGCAGGGCGGGATGGGACCCGAACCCGACGCAGCCTCCCCAGGTAGCGCTCACCCGGCCCTCCTCAGCAGGTCGGCCCCCTTCTCCGCCCTCACGTGGGTGCGGGCGAGCTCGGGGAAGTCGTCCAGCCGGCGGTCGCCGGCGGCCCGCTCCTCCGCACGGCCGGCGTCGCCGAGGATCTCGCCGATCGCCGACCGCAGCACGTCCGGGGAGGCGGCCCGGCCGCGCATCGGCGGAAGCGGGACACCGGGATCGAGCGGCATCCGGATATCGACGAACGATTCGAGCTGGTAATACGAATTCTCTATCGCCTCGCTCGACGCGGTGATTCTCCGGTCCATCCGCGGCAGATCGCACAGGCGCGCTCCGGACGCGGAAATCAGATCTCGCGTTCTTTTCAGATCCGCCGACATCGTGTCGAGCCGGGTATTCACCCGGGCGAGCGACCGCTGAATCTCGCGGTCCTTCCGCCGCCGCGACCTTTCCCGGGTCCGCTCCCGCTTTTCCGTCAGCTGCAGGGAGCTTCGCCGTTCCCTGGCGTGCCGTTCCCTGACATACGCGATGCCCTGGACGGCCATGCACGACATGCTCGCGAGGCCGGTCAGGGCGCCGGTCATGAGTGCGCCCGCTCCGGGCTGGAGGACGACCAGCGACACCGCTCCGACGGGCGGGACCGCGAGTCCGGCGGGCACGACCACCGTCCACCGTCGATTCAGGACCACGGGTGCCCACCTCCAGGAGTGCCGCATTTGTCATCGTGACGCCGAGCCAGCATTGCGAAACGAACTCCGAGATCAGCCGCTTACCCCTCATCCTTGGGGCAACATTTACCGCCGCAAGGGATGTGGAATAGCAAGGGAATTACCCGCACACCATGGCCGGACGGCGGGAAATGTCGGGATATTCGCGAACCTGCGGCCGGCGGCATCTCACGGCGTCCGGCAAGACGTCCGCAGTCGTCCGGCAAGACGTCCGCAGCTGAGGCGGACGATCGTCACCGCGTCCGGCGACGGCGTTCACGGCCTGTGGCGGCGGCCTTCCCGGTGTGCGCGTCGCGGTGCCGGGACTCCTGGGCTCGCGCCCCGCGTTTCCGGCCGGGCGCCGCGCCACGCCACGCCACGCCACGCCGGGCACCGTGCCACGCCGGGCGACGCGCCAGGCCACCGCGTCGTCATGGGTCGCGTCGTCCTGATCGCGTGGTGGTATCTCCCCAGTCGGGCGCGTCCTGGATTTGGGGGATTTCGCATGTGAAACGAGGTTGTACGGGGATCCGGACCTTCGCCCGCATGATCCCGTTCAGGGGTATTCCCAGCTGGACACGTTACGATGCCGCCTACAAACCCCCGAGGAGCACCACCATGGCATTGCATCGTTTTGTCCCTCTAGCCGCCATTTGTGCGCTGGCCCTGTCCGCCTCCCTCGCCTCCCCCGCGCAGGCCCACCAGCAGCGGGCCGCCGAGCCGTACTGCGTGACGCACAAATGCATCGCGCTGACCTTCGACGACGGTCCGGCGGAGTACACGAACGACCTGTTGAAGGTCCTGAAGAAATACAAGGCGAAGGCGACGTTCTTCCTCATCGGCAACCGGGTGAAGAAGCACCCCAAGCTGACCAAGAACATCGCCACGGGCGGCCACGAGCTGGGCAACCACACCTGGGACCACAAGTACCTGACTGACCTCGAGTACAAGGCCATTTACGACGAGGTGAAGAAGACCCAGGACATCATCAAGAAGACGACCGGCAAGACACCGGTCCTCTTCCGCGCTCCCGGCGGGCTGACCAACGAGGGCGTGCGCACGATCACCGCGAAGTTCAAGCTGCTCCAGATCCCCGGAACGGTCTCCACGCAGGACTACATCAAGGACTACCGTGACGTCGAGTTCCTGACCGGCCGGGCGCTCGACATCGCGGACCAGGACGAGGTCATGCTGATGCACGAGACCGTCAAGCAGACCGTCGAGTCGCTGCCCGCGGTGCTGGAGGACCTGACCAGCCAGGGCTACTCGTTCGTGACGGTCTCCAAGCTACTCGAAGGCCAGGAGCTCATCCCGGGAGAGATCTACCCGGAGCAGCTTCCGCTGAGCGGCGACTGACACGCCTGCCGAGGCGCTGCGTCGGGGACTCCACGAAACGGTACGTCAGCCAGCTCAGGCCGAGCACCACCCCGACGTAGCCCACGGCCGTCGCCACCCGGACACCCTGCGACAGCAGGCGCAGGTCGTCCACGGCGGCGCCGAGCAGCCGCAGCAGCGGATGATGCAGCAGGTAGACCGAATAGCTGACCAGGCCGAGCCAGGTCAGCGCCCGCGGCAGTGAACGGCCGCGCAGCACCATCCCCACCGCGAACGTCGCCCCCGCGAGCGCCATCGTGGTGATCCACACGTCCGGTCGCACCCACCACCAGCCCGCCTGGATCGACCACACCGGGGCCACGGCCACCAGAGCCGCCGCGACGATCACCGGCGTCAGGCCGCCCGATCCGCGTTCCCACCGGTTGAGCGCCGTCCCGACGAACATGACCGCGAGGATCGCCGCGCCGAACCACGGGACGAAGCTGCCGAAGAGCATCAGGACGAGCGCCATCGCCCCGAGGGCGTACGCGGCGGCGGTCCGGAACCGGCCCGAGATCAGGCAAGTCACGCCGACGACGAAGGCGACGCCCGAGACGATCGCGGGCCACGGGCCGGGCAACAGCGGCGCGGACAGCACCAGACCGGCGCCGACCGCCACCAGCCCGAACACGACGGCGAGGACGCCGCTGCGCCGGTGCGCCCCGCGCACGAAGAGCGCGGTGACGACCAGGTAGAACACCATCTCGTACGACAGGGTCCACATCGGATCGGCCAGGCCGCCGGTATGGACGACGTCGAGCAGCATCGAGGCGTGGGCCGCCACCGCCGAGAGATCGCGCGGCACCTGCTCGCGGACCGGCACCCAGATCGCGGCCACCAGGACCAACGCGATCACCAGCAGATAGAGCGGGTAGAGCCGGAACAGCCGGCTGATCCAGAAGGCCCGGACGTCGCCCCGCCGCTCCAGCGACGACGGGATGATGTATCCGCTGACCAGGAAGAACACCAGCACGCCGTACATGCCGAGGTTGAACCAGTACGGCCGGAGGGCGGGCAGCAGCCAGGGCAGCATGTGCTCGGCCACCACGGCGAGCGCGCCGAGACCCCGCAGGGCGTCCAGCCAGGCCATGCGGCTGGAGACGGCCTGCGGGACGGCGAGAGCCGGGGTGGCGGTCACGCGCGCCAACCTACCGTCCCAATCGCCGCGAAATAGCCCTGATTCCCACTTCGCGGATGAATCCGGACTACTACCGCATCAGGTCACATCTCACGGAAGAGATTGATCTGCGCGACGATGAAATCACCAGGAGTGTCGCGTTGCTCTCATGTGGTGACGGCGCGGAGTCACTCCCACTCGATGGTGCCGGGGGGCTTGCTGGTGATGTCGACGGTGACGCGGTTGATCTCGCGGACCTCGTTGGTGATCCGGGTGGAGATCCGCCCGAGCACGTCGTACGGCACGCGCGCCCAGTCAGCGGTCATCGCGTCCTCCGAGGTGACCGGCCGGAGCACGATGGGGTGGCCGTACGTGCGGCCGTCGCCCTGGACGCCGACGGAACGGACGTCGGCGAGCAGCACGACCGGGCACTGCCAGATGTCGCGGTCGAGCCCGGCGCGGGTCAGCTCCTCACGGGCGATCGCGTCGGCCTCGCGCAGGATGTCGAGCCGCTCGCCGGTGACCTCGCCGATGATCCGGATGCCCAGCCCGGGACCGGGGAACGGCTGCCGCCACACCATCGCGGCGGGCAGGCCGAGCTCCTCTCCGGCCCGCCTGACCTCGTCCTTGAACAACGTCCGCAACGGCTCGACCAGGTCGAACCGCAGGTCGTCGGGGAGGCCGCCCACGTTGTGGTGGGACTTGATGTTGGCCGTACCGGTGCCGCCGCCGGACTCGACGACGTCGGGGTACAGCGTGCCCTGGACGAGGAAGTCGACCGGGCCGTCGGCGAGGATCGCCCGCTGCTCGTCCTCGAAGACCCGGATGAACTCGCGGCCGATGATCTTCCGCTTCTCCTCGGGGTCGACGACCCCGGTCAGCGCCTTGAGGAAGCGCTCCTGCGCGTCCACGACGCGCAACTTCACACCGGTCACGGCGACGAAGTCGCGCTCGACCTGCTCGGCCTCCCCCTTGCGCAGCAGCCCGTGGTCGACGAACACGCAGGTCAGCCGGTCACCGATGGCCCGCTGCACGATCGCGGCGGCGACCGCGGAGTCCACCCCGCCCGACAGGGCGCAGATGGCCCGGCCGTCGCCGACCTGCTCACGGACGGCGGCGACGGCGTCGTCGACGATGTTGAGCATGGTCCACGAGGGGCGGCAGCCCGCCGCGTCCAGGAAGTGCTTGAGAACGGCCTGGCCGTGCTCGGAGTGCAGCACCTCGGGGTGGAACTGCACCCCGTAGAAGCCGCGCTCGGGGTGCTCGAAGCCCGCGACCGGGGTGTCGGCGGTCGAGGCGGTCACCGCGAACCCCTCGGGCGCGGCCACCACCGAGTCGCCGTGCGACATCCAGACCTGCTGGACGCGCGGGAGGCCGGCGAAGAGCGCGCCTTCCTGGAGGACGTCGAGCGTGGTGCCGCCGAACTCGGCCGAGCCGGTCCTGGCGACCTCGCCGCCCAGCGCCCGGGCCATCGCCTGGAAGCCGTAGCAGATGCCGAAGGTCGGCACCCCGGTCTCGAACAACCCGTCCGGGACCGCCGGGGCGCCCTCGGCGTACACCGACGAGGGGCCGCCGGACAGGATGATCGCCTTCGGTTTCCTGGCCAGCATCTCGGAGACCGGCATCGTGCACGGCACGATCTCGGAGTAGACGTGGCACTCACGCACTCGCCGTGCGATCAGCTGCGCGTACTGCGCACCGAAGTCGACGACAAGAACCGTGTCGAACTCAGACACCGGAAGGACCCCCATAAGGCTGCGAGCGGTACGCCCAGTCTATCGGCGGCCTCCCGCCGCACCGCCCACGCGCCGTTCCCCCGCCGGCCGGTGATCCTCCCTGATGAGACGGGGTCTCCCGGTTCCCGTACGGGACGCCCCGGGGTTCCTACGCGGAGTGCACGGCCAGGGCGGGATAGTCGGTGTACCCGCGGTGGTCGCCGCCGAAGGCGGTGCCGAAGTCGGGCTCGTTGAGTGCGGCGCCGAACCGGAGCCGGATCGGCAGGTCGGGGTTGGCCAGGAACGCCGAGCCCATCGCGACCAGGTCGGCGCCCCGGCCGAGCCAGCGGGCGGCGGTCGCGGCGGGCTCGCCCGCCCCCGGGGCGTTGACGATGAGGGTGTTCGGCCACAGTTCGCGGATGCGCAGGTTGAGGTCGTCGTCGCCGGCCGCCACCAGGTGCAGGTAGGCCAGGTCCAGCTCGGCGAGCGCGGAGACCAGCGCCGGGTACACCTCGTTCGCGTCCTCCTCGACCAGGTCCTGAACGCCGCTGGCGGGCGAGATCCGGATGCCGACCCGGGACGCGCCGATCGCCTCCACGACCGCCTGGGCGGTCTCCACGGCGAACCTGATCCGGCCGTCCACGGACTTGCCGAAGCGGTCGTCGCGCAGGTTGGCGTTCTGCGAGAGGAACTGGTGGATGAGGTAGCCGTTGGCGCCGTGCAGCTCGACCCCGTCGAATCCGGCGTCCACGGCCCTGCGCGCGGCGTCCACGAAGTCCTGGACGGTCGCCTCCACCTCGGCGGTGGACAGCTCCACGGGCATCGGATAGTCCTGCGGGCCGCTCGGCGTGAAGATCTGCCCGGCGGGCCGTACGGCGGAGGGGGCGACGGGCAACGCGCCGGTGTTGTCGGGGTGACCCACCCGGCCGGAGTGCATGAGCTGGGCGAAGATCCGGCCGCCCGCCGCGTGGACGGCGTCCGTCACCTCGCGCCAGCCGGCCACCTGCTCGTCGGTGTGCAAGCCGGGCGTGTTCATGTATCCCTTGCCGGCCTGGCTCGGCTGGATCCCCTCGGTGATGATCAACCCGGCCGAGGCGCGCTGCGCGTAGTAGAGCGCGGTCAGGGAGGAGGGGATCCCGTCCACATAGGCACGCGAGCGCGTCATGGGAGCCATGGCGAGACGGTTGGGCAGCCGCAGGTCACCGAGTTCGAACGACGTGAAGAGCATGATGGGCTTCCTTTCTTGGTCAGCCAATTTGGTCGACCAAGCAATACTTCTACAACTTGGCCGACCAATATGCAAGCTGTAGGCTGATCGACAAGAGGAGGCCAGACATGGCGGAGCCGGTGATTGACGACGCGACCACCTGGGCGGGGTCGCGTGACGAGGATCTCGACGAGCTGAGCTGCCGGATGGCCAAGACGGCGCTGGGCCATCGGGTCCTACTCGCCGGGCTGCTGGCCGAGATCGACCTCTACCCTGGCCAGGACCGGGTGCTGATCGCCCTCTGGGACCACGGACCGCAGTCGCAGAACAAGCTGGCCGGCCTGCTCGGCATCGACGTCTCCACGATGACCAGGAGCCTGCAGCGCCTTGAGCGCAGCGGGTTCGTGAGCCGCGTGCCGTGCCCTTCCAACCGGCGCATCAGCATCGTGAGCACGACGCCGAGGGGCGACGCCCTGCGCCCCGAGGTCCGGCGCGTCATGGCGGAGGTCCACCGGCGCATGGTCCAGGGGCTGACCCCGGAGCAGGTGGCGACACTCTGCTCGCTGCTCGACGTCGTCCGGGACAACCTGTGCGGCGAGGACGCCTGCGGCACCTGCGTCGAGTGAGTCCGGGAGCACCGGCAGGCCCCATCATTGACATGTGACCTATTGGTCACATAACTTGAGTCGTGGCTGATGACGACTGCGTGTTCAAGGCGCTCGCCGACTCGACCCGCCGGTTCCTGCTCGACCTGCTCTTCGTGCGTGACGGCCGCACGCTCACCGAGCTGGAGTCCGAGTTGGAGATGAGTCGCTTCGGTGTCATGAAGCACCTGCGCGTGCTCGAAGACGCAGGCCTCGTGGTGACCCGCCGGTCGGGCCGGGAGAAGTTGCACTTCCTGAATCCCGTGCCGATCCGGCTGATCCATGACCGGTGGATCGACAAATACACCGAGTACCACGCGTCAGCGCTCACCGACCTCAAAGCCGAGCTGGAGGACCAGCAATGACCGGTACCCCGCTGCACACCCCCACCGTCCAGATCTACCGGATCTACATCAAGGCCACCCCCGAGGCGATCTGGGACGCGATCACCAGGCCGGAGTGGACCGAGAGGTACGGCTACCGGTCGCCCGCGACGTACGACCTGCGCCCCGGCGGCAGGTACCAGGCATTCGCCAGCGAGGAGATGAAGGCGATGGGCGCACCGGACGTCGCCGTCGAAGGGGAGGTCATCGAATCGGACCCGCCGCGCAGGCTCGTGCAGACCTGGCATCCGGTCTGGGACGTCGAGACCGCGGCCGAGCCGGTCACCCGCCTCACGTACGAGATCGAGGCGGGCGAGGCCGGTGTCACGAAGCTGACCGTCACCCACGACGTCACCGGCGCCTCCCACGTGGGCGCCATGGTCGCGGGCGACCTGCGTGGCGCCGGCGGCGGCTGGAGCGAACTGCTCAGCGACCTCAAGACCCTGCTGGAGACCGGAAAGCCGCTCGCGGGCTGACCCCGGGCGGGCGCCGCTAGGTGATGTCCACGACGGGCAGGCGCAGCGCTCCGGGCGCGGCGGCGGGGACGACCGGCCTGCGCGGCGCGACCGGCGCGAGCCGTACGTAGTCCGACCCGGGCGCGGGACGCGGGTCGGCGTCGCCCCTGTTCGGCCAGAACGCCATGGCGCGTTCGGCCTGCGCCGTGATCGTGAGCGAGGGGTTGACGCCCGGGTTGGCCGAGATCGCCGACCCGTCCACGACGTGCAGGCCGTCGTACCCGTAGAGCCGGTGGTAGGGGTCGATCACGCCGGTCTCCGGCGAGTCCCCGATCGCGCAGCCGCCGAGGAAGTGCGCGGTCGCGGGGATGTCGAACAGGTCGAGCCAGGAGCCTCCGGGCATGCCGCCGATCTCCTCGGCCGCGATGCGGACCGCCTCGTGCCCGGCCGGGATCCAGGTCGGGTTCGGCTCTCCGTGGCCCGGCCCTGCGCGCAGCCTGCCCCGCTTCAGCGAGAGCGTGATCGAGTTGTCCTTCGCCTGCATCACCAGGGCGATGACGGCCCGCTCCGACCATCCGCGGTTGTAGAACAGGCGCGGCAGGAGGTACGGCCGGCGCAGCGCCTGGCCGAGGAACCTCAGCCAGCGGGGGGTGCCGCCGCCGTCGATCAGGAGGGTGCGCAGCAGGGCCATCGCGTTGGAGCCGTCGCCGTACCGGACCGGCTCGATGTGCGTGTGCGGGTCGGGGTGGAACGAGGACGTGATCGCCACGCCGCGGTTGAGCTTGTCGCCTTTCGCGGAGAACCGCTCGAAGCCGAGCAGGGCCTCGGAGTTCGTCCTGGTCAGCGTCCCGAGCCTGGGGGAGATCCGGGGCAGCGGCCCCTTGCGGAGCCGGTGCAGCAGCCGCTGCGTGCCGTACGTCCCGGCGGCGAAGACGACCTGCCGGGCGGTGATCACGCGCCGCCCGCCGGGCGAGCCCGTCCTCCTGACGGAGACCTCGTAGCCGCCGTCGACCGGCCGCACGCCGGTGACCGTGGCCTCGGCGTGGACGACGGCGCCGGCCTTCTCGGCCAGGTAGAGATAGTTCTTGATCAGCATGTTCTTGGCGCCGTGGCGGCAGCCCGTCATGCACTCGCCGCACTCGGTGCAGCCGCTGCGGCGCGGGCCGGCCCCGCCGAAGTACGGATCCTCGGCCTCGACGCCGGGCGTGCCGAAGAACACACCCACGGGGGCGAGGTGGAAGGTGTCGCCGACGCCCATCTTCCCGGCCACGGTCCGCATCACCTCGTCGGCCCGGGTGACGGTCGGGTTGCGCACCACGCCCAGCATGCGCGCGGCCTGGTCGTAGTACGGCGCGAGCTCGGCCTTCCAGTCGGTGATGCCGCTCCACTGCGGGTCCTGGAAGAACGGGTCGAGCGGCTCGTACAACGTGTTCGCGTAGACCAGTGAGCCCCCGCCCACGCCCGCGCCGGCGAGGACCATCACGCCGTTCCTGCCGCCGAGCACGTGGATGCGCTGGATGCCCTTGAGCCCGAGCGCGGGCGCCCACAGGAAGTCACGCGCCCGCCACGAGGTCTTCGGGAGCGTGCTCTCGTCGAACCGGCGCCCCGCCTCCAGGACGGCGACGGAGTACCCCTTCTCGGTCAGCCGGAGCGCGGAGACGCTGCCGCCGAACCCGGAGCCGACGACGACGACGTCGTGGTCCATCACTCCTCCGTTCCCTGCCGCCCGCACAGGCGCGCGGCCGTCCGTCACTTCAGGTGAAGCTTCCGCATCGTCTTGAGCAGCCCGGCCAGGGTGTCGGCGTACTTGTCGTACGCCATGCCGAGCACGGGGTCGAAGCCGAGCCAGGACGCCTGGCTGGCGACGGTCTGGGACTCGGTGTACTTCAGCAGGCCCTCGGCTCCGTGCCTGCGGCCGAGGCCGGAGGACTTCATGCCGCCCATCGGGGCGTCGTAGGAGGCGTAGGCGGCGCCGTACCCCTCGTTGAGGTTGACGGTGCCCGCCTTGATCCGGGAGGCGAGGGCGCGGCCCCGCGTGAGGTCACGCGTCCAGATCGAGGCGTTCAGGCCGTAGACGGTGTCGTTGGCCTTGGCGACGACCTCGTCCTCGGTGTGGAACCGGTAGAGCGCGACGACCGGGCCGAACGTCTCGTTGCCGCACAGGTCCATCTCGTCGGTGACGCCCGACAGGACGGTCGGCTCGTAGAACAGCGGTCCGATGTCGGGCCGCGCCTTGCCGCCCGTGAGCACCGACGCGCCCTTCTCGACGGCGTCCGCGACGTGCGCCGTCACAGCGTCGAGCTGGCGCTGGAAGGTGAGCGACCCCATCTGCACGGACCATTCGAGACCGGATCCGATCTTCATGTTCCTGGTCGCCCGGACGAACCGGTCGGTGAACGCGTCGTAGATCGAGTCGTGCACGTAGAGCCGCTCGATCGAGATGCAGAGCTGGCCGGCGTTGGTGAAGCAGGCCCTGAGCGCGCCGTGAGCGGCCCGGTCGAGGTCGGCGTCCTCCAGCACGATCATGGGGTTCTTGCCGCCGAGTTCGAGTGAGGCGCCGATGAGCCGCTTGGCGGCCTCCTCGGCGATCTTCCTGCCGCCGCGGGTCGAGCCGGTGAAGGCGACGTAGTCCGCGCCGTCGATCAGCGGGTCGCCGATCTCCGCGGGGTCGCCCGTCACGACCTGCCAGATCTCCCGGGGCATCCCGAGCTCCACGAGGAGGTCGATCGTCCACAGCGTCGAGAGCGCGGTCTGGGTGTCGGGCTTGTGCACCACGGTGTTGCCCGCGATCAGCGCCGGGACCACGTCGGTGACGCCCAGGGAGAGCGGGTAGTTCCAGGGGCTGATCAGCGCGACCGTACCCTTCGGATGCCGCAGCTCGACTGCCTGGGTGGCGATGGGGAAGATCCCTTTGCGCCGCTTGGGGGCGAGCAGCTTCGGCGCCTGCCGTACGTAGTGGAGCGCGCATCCGGCGACGTCGAGGACCTCCTCGAACGCGTGCCGCCTGGCCTTGCCCGTCTCCATCTGGACGATGTCGAGGATCTCCTCGCGGCGGTTGAGTATCGCGTCGTGCAGCCGGAGGAAGGGCTTCACCCGCTCCGCGACAGGCTGCGACGCCCACGCGTCCTGGGCCGCCCTGGCCGTGGCGTACGCCCTGCGGACGTCCTCGGCCGTCGAGACGGGGAGCTCGATGAGGGTCTCACCGGTGAACGGGGCGGGGACCGCCACGGTCTTCCCCTCCGAGGTGACGTGCCGGACAATGCGCTCAAGCATCAGGGGGTCCATGCCCGAAGGATATTCACGAGCCCATCTCATGGCTACTGGCCGGTAGGCAACCATCGGGACACGAGGGTTCCAGCGGTTCCGATTACCCGCCAGAATCCAGATATGCCAGGAAATGCCGAGTTTCGCGGGACAACCACGCCGTCGCGGAAGACCGCCGACTGATGGCGGCTCCCGACGTGGCCCCGCTGCGGCCGGGCGATCCGCCCCGCCTGGGCGCCTACGACCTCGGCGGACGGCTGGGCGAGGGCGGCCAGGGAGTGGTCTATCTCGGCACCGGCCCCTCCGGCGAGCAGGTCGCGATCAAGTGGCTCCGGTCCGACCTCGCGGGCGATCCCACCATGCGGGAGCGCTTCCTGCGCGAGGCGATCTCCGCCAAGCGCGTGGCGCCGTTCTGCACCGCCCAGGTCATGGACACCGGCGTCGAGGAGGAACGCCCCTACATCGTCAGCGAGTACATCGAGGGGCCCTCGCTCCAGCAGCGCGTGCAGTCCTCCGGACCCATCGCGGGCCCGGCCCTGCACCGTCTCGCGGTCGGTACGGCCACCGCGCTCGCGGCCATCCACCAGGCCGGGGTCGTCCACCGCGACCTGAAACCGGCGAACGTCATCATGGGCCCCGACGGCCCCCGGGTGATCGACTTCGGCATCGCGCGGGCGGTGGGCGCCTCGCACACGCTCACCTCCCAGCCGGTCGGCACCCCGTCGTACATGTCGCCCGAGCAGATCATGGGCCATCCGGCCGGGCCACCCGCCGACCTGTTCGCGTGGGGCTGCACGATCGTCAGCGCCGCCACCGGGCGGGCCCCGTTCGGCAACGACACGATGCCCGCCGTGATCAACCGCATCCTCAACGCGCCGCCCGACCTGGGGAACCTCGCGGCGCCGCTGCGCGACGTGGTGGCCGCGTGCCTGTCCAAGGATCCGCACACCCGGCCCTCCGCCGAGCAGGTGCTGCTCCGCCTGCTGCAGCACTCCGCGCCCGGCCCGGCCATCCTGAGCGAGGCCGCCGCGGTGGCCGCCCCGGAAGGACCGGCGCCCGCCGCGGGCGGACCCACGACGCCCCCCGGAGTACCCGTACCGCCGCCGCCCCAGCCGTACCCGACGGACCCCGGGGCCTATCCGTACGCGCAGCGGCCCTATCCCCCGCCGCCCTACGGCGCCTCGCCCTACCCTCCGTCGCCCTATCCCCCGCCGCCCTACGGCGCCTCGCCCACCGTCGCCCCCCACCCGGCGGCGCCGTACCCGACGGTGCCCGGCGGGCAGGGAGAGAAGCGGTCCGGGGGCAGGGCCGGATTGGCGGCGGTCGCCGTGGTGGCCGCGCTGGCCGTCGTCGCCGTGGTGGGCTGGCTCGCGCTGCGGCCCGGCGACACGAGCGGCCCGACCGTCCCGATCGCGGAGAGGACGAGCGAGGGCGTGCCCTCTCCGTCGCCGTCGCCGTCGCCCAGCCCGACGCCTTCCGCCGTGCCCACCACCGGCCTGACCACCACCAAGCTGCCGGGCGTGCGGGCCACGCTCTACGAGCACCCCACCGACCCGATGACGCTGATCTACTACGAGGTCGAGGACACCGCCAAGAACACCTGGATCAACTACCCCAGGAACTCGCGTACCGGCTCGTTCACCAAGAGCACGAAGTACTGGCAGCAGTCGATCTCCCCCGACGGGACGCTCTCCGCCGGGCGGAACAAGAACTACACCGACGACGACTTCCACGGCATCGACATCGTCACCAGGGCCACCGGCAAGGTCCGCACGGTCAAGACCGTGAAGAGCCCGCTGACCTACGAGTACGCCGAATGGACGAGGGACGGCGGCCGCCTGCTGCTCAGCATCAGGAACCCGGGCGGCAGCACCTGGACCACCAAGGGGTTCGTCGTCATCGACATCGCGACCGGCAAGGCGCGGGTGAAGCAGATCAACGATCCGGCGATCAAGGAGGGCCGGTTCTACTGGAGCGGCGACGAGACCATGGTCGCCACGTACTTCCAGAGCGGCAAGAAGTCCGGGGTCCGCTTCTACGACCTCGACGGCGAGATCGTCAGGACGCTCGACCACGTCGGCACGCCGTACAACACGTCCTCCGGGCTGTTCTCACCGTCGGGCGAGTCGATCGTCACCGACTGCCCGGACGCGACGAGCAAGGTCTGCGTGTGGGACGCCACCTCCGGAACCGAGACGACCAGGTTCGGTTCCGACTGCTCCAAGGTGCTCGGCTGGTGGGACACGGCGCACGTGTTCTGCTGGACCACGCCCAGCTCCGGCAAGGCGAGCGTGATCGTCGTCGACCTCGACGGGGCCACCGTGCGGACGCTGCTGGACACCAGCCAGGCGGATCTCCTCGGTCCTTTCTACGTACGTGCCGGGACCGGCTGATCGTCACCGCCGCGAGAGGGGCGGGAGGGCGCTGAACCTCCGCCGGAGGTGATCCGTCGTAGGTGGCATGAGGACAACGATTCGTACGGCGGGGGCCGTCGCGCTCGCCGGGCTGCTCGCCGCGGCGTGTTCCGGAGGCCGTGCGGCGTCCGCTCCCGCCGCCGTCGACCTGAGCGGCAAGGTCCGCCTGGTCTCCTATACGAGCTGCGACGACATGCTGGCCGGGCTGCGGCAGGCGACGCTGAAGAACGTCAGCGAGTGGGGCCTCGGCAACGCCGTTCCGTTCATGGCCAGGGACACCGCGCTGGGCAAGCAGGCGGTGCCGGAGCAGGCGCACTCCACCACGAACGTGCAGGAGGCCGGGGTCGACGAGCCCGACCTGGTCAAGACCGACGGCAAGCGTGTGATCACCGTCAGCCGCGGCGTGCTGCGGGTGGTCGACGCCGCGACCCGCGAGGTCACCGGTCGACTCCGGCTCCTCAAGGAGGAGGACAGCTGGGCCCCGGCGGACCTGCTGGTCTCCGGGGACCGCGCGCTCGTGCTGGTCCAGAGCGGCGGCATCATCCCGTTCGGCGCGATGGCCAAGATCAGGCCGGGAGCCGAGGGACCGAGGTACATGCTCGTCGATCTTTCCGGCCCTCCGAAGCTGATCGGCACGCTCAGCGCACGCGGCTCGCACATCGACGCCCGCCAGGTCGGCTCCACCGTACGGATCGTCGTCAGGTCCCAGCCCGAGATCGCGTTCCCGCAGCAGAAGCCGGACGCGACCGTCGCGCAGATGATCGACGCCAACCGCGAGGCCGTGCGCACCGCCCCCATCGACGCCTGGCTGCCGCGCTTCGAGATCACTTCCGGGGGCGAGAGCCGTACGGACCGGGTGAAGTGCGAGCACGTCAGCCACCCGGTGGAGTTCACCGGCACGTCGATGCTGACCGTGTTCACCGTGGACCTCGGCGGATCGCTCGGCGCGGTCCCGCCGATCAGCGTGGCGGCCGACGGCGACACCGTGTACGGCACGGGCGACAGCCTCTACGTGACCAGCAACCCCAACTGGTGGTTCCGTCCGATGCCGGTCGACGACGTCGCCGAACAGCCGGCGACCGGTGAACCGACGCCGACGGCTGAACCGGCGTCGACGGGTGAACCGGCCGCCCCCGCGGCCGGCCCTTCGGGTACGGCCGTCGCCCCCCAGGTGGAGCCGAGCACGGCACCCGCCGAGGAGGTCACACCCACGCCGCCCACCATGGTCGAGCCGGCCGAGAGCCCCACGGAGACTCCCACCGGGACGGTCGCCCCCAAGAACGAGCCGAGCGGATCCCCCACGGAAACCCCCACACCCACCGCGCCTCCGGAGCAGACCGAGGTGCACCGGTTCGACATCACCGGTACGGGAATGCCGCGCTATGTCAGCTCCGGCGTCGTGCCCGGACGGCTGCTGAACCAGTACTCGCTGTCGGAACACGCGGGCCATCTGCGGGTGGCGACCACCTCCAACGCCGAGGTCTTCGGCGGCGCCGCGGACAAGAGTTCGAGCGGGCTCTACGTGCTCAAGGCCGACACGCTGGCCAGGGTGGGCGCGGTGACCGGCCTCGGAAAGGGCGAGCGGATCTACTCCGTGCGTTTCATCGGCGAGGTCGGCTACGTCGTCACCTTCCGCCAGGTGGACCCCCTCTACACGCTCGACCTGCGCGACCCGGCGGCGCCCAAGGTCACCGGCGAGCTGAAGATCTCGGGGTACTCGTCGTACCTGCACCCGGCGGGCGACGGACGGCTGCTCGGCGTCGGCCAGGAGGCGAGCGATCAGGGCCGGGTCCTCGGCACCCAGATCTCGCTGTTCGACGTCGCCGATCCCGCGAACCCGCGGCTGCTCTCCCGGTTCCACCAGCGGAACTCGGGCTCCGACGCCGAGTGGGATCCCCACGCGTTCCTCTACTGGCCGCGGACCGGGCTGGCGATGCTGCCGCTGCAGAACTACAACACCGACTGGCGGAAGGGCAGCTCCGCGCTGGTGCTCAAGGTCGGGGACGGCGCGATCGCGAAGACCGGCACGATCAGGCACCCGGGCATCACGGGCAAGGACGACGTCGCCGCGGTGAACCCCGGCATCCGCCGCTGTGTCGTCATCGGGGACAGCGTCTGGACGGTCTCCGAGCTCGGTCTCAAGGTGAGCGACGCCGCCACGCTCGCCGACCAGGCGTGGATCCCGTTCACCTGACGGCCACGACCGTTTCGTGGATCTCCGCCGCGGCGAAGATCCACGGAACACGACCTACGCCGGACGGCCCTCCGGGACGGCGACCGGCACGATCTCCGGGGCGCCGAGCCTGATGGCGTCGGCCTCCCGGTCGGTGTCCTGCTCCTGGGAGTCCCTCTCGGCCTGGACCCGTTTGGTGTAGTACTCGACCTCACGCCTGACATGGTCGGCGTCCCAGCCGAGCGGGTCGGCCATGAGTTCGGCCACCTCCTGTGCGACGGCGACGCCCCGGTGGAAGGTCTCGATCGAGATGCGGGTGCGCCGGGTCAGCACGTCGTTGAGATGCCGGGCGCCCTCATGCGTGGCCGCGTAGACGACCTCCGCGCGGAGGTGGTCGTCCGCCCCGGCGAGCGGCCGCGCGAGCGACGGGTCGCGCTCGATGAGCACCAGCACCTCGTCGATCAGCGAGCCGTACCGCTGGAGCAGGTGCTCGATCCGCGCGACGTGCAGGCCGGAGGACTGGGCCAGGCGGTGCCGGGAGTTCCACAGCGCCTGGTAGCCCTCCGCGCCCACGAGCGGCACCTGGTCGGTGCAGGACTGCGGGACACGCTGGTCCAGGCCGTGGGCGACGGCGTCCACCGCGTCACTCGCCATGACGCGGTACGTCGTGAACTTCCCTCCGGCGATCATGACGAGTCCGGGCACGGGATGGGTGACGACGTGCTCGCGCGACAGTTGAGAGGTCTGCTCGGACTCCCCCGCGAGCAACGGGCGCAGCCCGGCGTAGACGCCCTCGACGTCGTCCCGGGACAGCGGCACCGCCAGCACCTCGTTGACGTGGTCGAGCACGTAGTCGATGTCCGCGCGCGAGGCGGCCGGGTGCGCCTTGTCCAGGGTCCACTCGGTGTCGGTCGTCCCGATGATCCAGTGCCGGCCCCACGGGATCACGAACAGCACCGACTTCTCGGTGCGCAGGATGATCCCGGTGAGCGAGTGGATCCGGTCGCGGGGAACCAGGAGGTGCACGCCCTTGGACGCCCTGACATGGATCTGGCCGCGCCCGCCGACGAGTTCCTGGATGTCGTCGGTCCACACGCCGGTGGCGTTGACCACCTGCCGGGCGCGCACGTCGAACTCGGCCCCGGTCTCCAGGTCGCGTACCCGCACGCCGGTGACGCGCTCCCCTTCGCGCAGGAAGCCGACGACCTGGCTGCGCGACGCCACGTACGCCCCGTAGGTCGCGGCGGTGCGCAGCAGGGTCATCACGTAGCGGGCGTCGTCCACCTGGGCGTCCCAGTACTGCACCGCGCCGGTGAAGGCCGACTTGCGCAACGACGGCGCGACCCGCAGCGCCCGCCTCCGGGACAGGTGGCGGTGACCCGGCACGCCGCGGGTGATGCCGAACGAGAGCCCCAGTGTGTCGTACAGCAGCAGCCCGGCCCCGATGTACGGCCGTTCCCACCCCGTGTGCGTCAGCGGGAACAGGAAAGGGATGGGCCTGACAAGGTGCGGGGCGATCCGCTGGAGCAGCAGCCCGCGCTCCCGCAGCGCCTCCCTGACCAGGTCGAAGTTGAGCTGTTCGAGATATCGCAGTCCACCGTGGATGAGCTTCGACGAGCGCGACGAGGTGCCGGAGGCGAAGTCACGCGCCTCCAGCAGCCCCACCGACAACCCGCGGGTCGCGGCGTCCAGCGCGACGCCCGCGCCCACCACTCCGCCTCCGACCACGACGACGTCGAGTTCCTGTGCCGCCATCTGGGCCAGTGCGCCCGCACGCTCGGCCGGGCCGAGCCGCGCTGCGCCTGTTCGCGCCGTCATAGGGCTCCTCTTGAGGTACGGCAGTCGCCTTACGTTATGGGAGTTCTACCCCGTTTTGTCCGGCAAAACTACTCGCGAGTAGCCCAGCCTGCGCCCCTCGCTGTGCCTGATTGCCGCGCCTCCGGCACGGCGGGCTCGGCGCGCCCTCGAGACGGCGGCTTTCCTCGTCGCTCGGGACTCGTCCCTCGCCCACTCGCTCCTCCTCAAACCACCGCCGCGCCCCTCTGTGTCTATTGCCGCGCCTCCGGCACGGCGGGCTCGGGGCGCCCTCGAGACGGCGGCTTTCCTCGTCGCTCGGGACTCGTCCCTCGCCCACTCGCTCCTCGTCAAACCACCGCCGCGCCCCTCGCTGTCTATTGGCACCCGGAGTTACTCTGCACAATTTTGCGCGTTTCTGCTATAGATGATGCAGAAACACTCAAAGAGGAGCATGCTTTGACCACTCACACCGAGGCGGAGATCGCGTCCCAGCCCGACTGCTGGCGCAGGGCGATCGAGCTGGCCTCCGAGGCCGGTACGGCACTGCCGCGCGAAGGCGAGCGAGTCGCCGTCGTCGGATGCGGCACCTCGTGGTTCGTCGCCCAGGCGTACGCCGTACTGCGCGAGCGGGCCGGCCACGGCGAGACCGACGCCTTCGCCGCCTCGGAGATGCCCACCGGCCGCGGCTACGACCGGATCCTCGCGCTGACCCGCTCCGGGACCACCACCGAGGTGCTCGACCTGCTCCGCGACACCACGACGGCGACCAGCGCGATCACCGCCGACCCCGCGACGCCCGTCATGTCTCTTGCCGATGAGGTCGTGGTGCTGGACTTCGCCGACGAGCGGTCCGTCGTCCAGACCCGCTTCGCCACCACGCAGCTCGCCCTGCTCCGCGCCCACCTCGGGGAGGACCTCACCCGGGCCGTCGCCGACGCCGAGGAGGCCGTCGCCGAGCCGGTGGCGGCCGAGCTGGTCGACGCCGAGCAGTTCACCTTCCTCGGCCGGGGGTGGACCTGCGGCCTGGCCACCGAGGCCGCGCTGAAGATGCGCGAGGCCGCCCGCTCCTGGACCGAGAGCTATCCGGCGATGGAGTACCGCCACGGCCCGATCAGCATCGCGGGCCCGGGCCGGATCACCTGGATGCTCGGGCAGGACGTCCCCCAGGGCCTCGCCGACCAGGTCGCGGCGACCGGCGGCGTCTTCCTCTCCACCCACAGGGACGCCATGGCCGAGCTCGTGAAGATCCAGCGTGTCGCCGTCGAGAGGGCCAGGGCCCGCGGCCTCGACCCGGACGAGCCGCTGCACCTCACCCGCTCGGTGATCCTCGACTCGTGAGCCGCGCCCGGTCGCGGCAGGATGGACCCATGAACGAGGACTCCGGGAACCGATCACCGCGGCCGCAGCGGGCGAGGAGGGCGGCATGAGCATCACCCTTTCCGACGCCCGCGTCGTCACTCTCGACGGCGAGCACGACGGATGGCTCACCATCGAGGACGGCCGCATCACCCACATCGGCCACGGCCCCGCGCCGGGGAACGGCCACAGCCTGGGCGGCCGCCTGATCGTCCCGGGCTTCGTCGACATCCACAACCACGGCGGGGCCGGCGGCTCGTTCCCCGACGGCGACCCCGGCACCGCCGCCGAGGTCGCGGCGTTCCACCTGGGCAAGGGGACGACCACCATGGTCGCCAGCCTCGTCACCGCTCCGCCCGACCGGCTCGCCCGCACGGCGTCCGCGCTGGCCGACCTCTGCGAGCAGGGCCTCCTCGCCGGCATCCACTTCGAGGGTCCGTACATCTCCAAGAGCAGGTGCGGCGCGCACGACCCGACGTTGCTGCGCGAGCCGTCACGCGAGGAGTTCCACCACCTGCTCAAGGCGGGCAGGGGACACGTCCGGATGCTGACGATCGCCGCCGAGCTGCCGCACGCGCTCGACGTCATCAGGGACGCCGCGGCCGAGGGCGTGATCGCCGCCCTCGGGCACAGCGAGGCCGACTACGACCAGACGATCGCGGGCATCGAGGCGGGCGCCAGCGTGGCGACCCACCTCTACAACGCGATGCCGCAGCTCGGCCACCGCAGCCCCGGCCCCATCGCCGCCCTGCTGCAGGACGACCGGGTCACGGTGGAGCTCATCAACGACGGCGTCCACGTGCATCCGGCGATGCTGGGGCTGGCCATGCGGGTCGCCGGCGCGGGCCGTACGGCGCTGATCACCGACGCGATGGCGGCGGCGGGGATGGGCGACGGGCGATACCCGCTCGGCCCGATGACCGTCGACGTGAAGGACGGGGTGGCGCGCATCACCGACGGCGGCTCCATCGCGGGCAGCACGCTCACCATGGACGTCGCGTTCAAGCGGACGGTCGAGCTGGTCGGCATGGCGCCCGCCGAGGTGGCCAGGATGGCGTCCCTCACCCCCGCGCGCGTCCTCGGTCTCGACCACGAGATCGGTTCGATCACCGTCGGCAAGTACGCCGACCTGGTGGTGCTCGGCGACACGCTGGAGGTCGAGGGCGTCATGCGCCGCGGCGCCTGGGTGCACCGCCCGGCCTGAGGCACCGGCCCCCCGGACAGACCAGCCGGTGTTCTGCCCCGGAGAACGAAAGCGGGCCCCTCTGATCGAGGGGCCCGCGGATCGTCAGCGTGCCTGGTCCGGAGCGGAGCGGGTCGGCGCCGGGGCGGAGCGGGTCAGCGCTGGGGCGGCGCGACGACGACCTCGACGCGCTGGAACTCCTTCAGGTCGGAGTAACCCGCGGTCGCCATCGTGCGCTTGAGCGCGCCCATGAGGTTCATGGAGCCGTCGGCGAGCGACGAGGGGCCGTGCAGGATCTCCTGCAGCGTCCCGATGGTGCCGAACTCGACGCGCCTGCCGCGCGGCAGCTCGGGGTGGTGCGCCTCGGAGCCCCAGTGGAAGCCACGGCCGGGCGCCTCCGTCGCGCGGGCGAGCGGCGAGCCCACCATGACCGCGTCGGCGCCGCAGGCGATGGCCTTGGCGATGTCACCGGAGCCGCCCATGCCGCCGTCGGCGATCACATGCACGTACCGTCCGCCCGACTCGTCCATGTAGTCGCGGCGGGCGGCGGCCACGTCCGAGATCGCGGTGGCCATCGGCACGACCACGCCGAGCACGTTCCGCGTGGTGTGCGAGGCGCCGCCGCCGAAGCCGACGAGCACGCCCGCGGCACCGGTCCGCATGAGGTGCAGCGCCGCGGTGTAGGTGGCGCAACCGCCCACGATCACCGGGACGTCCAGCTCGTAGATGAACTGCTTGAGGTTCAACGGCTCGGCCCGGCCGGACACGTGCTCGGCCGAGACCGTCGTCCCGCGAATCACGAAGATGTCCACGCCGGCGTCGATCACGGCCTTGTGGTGCCGCACCGTCTTCTGCGGCGAGAGCCGTACCGCGGTGGTGACGCCCGCGGCGCGGATCTCCTCGATGCGGCGGCCGATCAGCTCGTCGTCGATCGGCGCCGTGTAGATCTCCTGCAGCCGCCGGGTGGCCGCGTCCCGGTCGAGGGTCGCCACCTCTTCGAGCAGCGGCGTCGGGTCCTCGTACCGCGTCCACAGCCCTTCGAGGTCCAGTACGGCGAGGCCACCAAGCCGCCCGATCTGGATCGCCGTCTTCGGGGACACGACGCTGTCCATGGGGCTGACCACCACGGGCAGGTCGAACCGGTAGGCGTCGATCTGCCAGGAGATCGAGACCTCCTCGGGGTCGCGGGTACGCCGGGACGGCACGATGCCGATCTCGTCCAACGCGTACGCGCGCCGCCCGCTCTTGCCGCGCCCGATCTCCACCTGAGTCATATCGTCCTACTCTTTCCCATCCATACGTGTACGGCTCCCGCCGAGCGGCGGCAGCCGTACCGGCGTCACGGTGGCTCGCCGTCCGTGACAGAACTTATCGGCGGTGGTAGTTGGGCGCCTCGACGGTCATCTGGATGTCGTGCGGGTGGCTCTCCTTCAGACCCGCCGCCGTGATCGGCATGAGCTGCGCCTTCTCGTGCATCTCGGGGATCGTGCGCGAGCCGGTGTACCACATGCCCTGGCGCAGCCCGCCGACGAGCTGGTGGGCGACCGCCGCGACCGGGCCGCGATAGGGAACCTGCCCCTCGATGCCCTCGGGGATGTACTTGTCCTCGCCGCTCACGTCGGCCTGGGCGTACCGGTCCTTGCTGAAGGACGTGCCGCCGCGCTCGCGGTTGCGCACCGCGCCGAGCGAGCCCATGCCGCGGTACGACTTGAACTGCTTGCCGTTGATGAAGATCAGCTCACCGGGCGACTCCTCGCAGCCGGCGAGCAGCGAGCCCAGCATGACGGTGTCCGCGCCGACGGCCAGCGCCTTGGCGATGTCCCCGGAGTACTGCAGGCCGCCGTCGCCGATGACCGGGACGCCCGCGGGCGCGCAGGCGAGTGACGCCTCGTAGATGGCGGTGAGCTGCGGCGCGCCCACGCCCGCGACCACGCGGGTGGTGCAGATCGAGCCGGGGCCCACACCCACCTTCACCGCGTCGGCACCGGCGTCGATGAGCATCTGAGCCCCCGCGCGGGTGGAGATGTTGCCGCCTATGACATCGACGGTGCTGTTGGCCTTCATCTTCGCGATCATGTCGGCGAGGCCCTTGGAGTGGCCGTGGGCGACATCCACGATGATCACATCGACACCCGCCTCGACGAGCGCCTTGGCGCGCCGTTCGGCCTCGTCGCCGACACCGATCGCGGCGCCCACGACCAACCGGCCGTTGGCATCCTTGGTGGCCAGCGGGTACTGCTCGCTCTTGGTGAAGTCCTTGACCGTCATGAGGCCCTGCAGCCGGCCGGCCTCGTCGACCAGGGGCAGCTTCTCGACCTTGTTCTTGCGCAGCAGCCGGAACGCCTCGTCACGCGACACCCCGACGGGAGCGGTGACCAGCGGCATCCGCGTCATCACCTCGCGGACCGGCCGGTTCTGGTCGGCCTCGAACCGCATGTCACGGTTGGTCACGATGCCCACCAGGACGCCGTCGGCGTCGGTGACCGGTACGCCGGAGATGCGATAGGTGGCGCAGAGCCGTTCGACGTCGGCGAGGGTGTCATCGGGGGTGCAGGTCACCGGGTTGGTGACCATTCCCGCCTCCGAGCGTTTCACCAGGTCGGCCTGCGTCGCCTGATCCTCGATCGACAAGTTGCGGTGCAGGATGCCGATCCCACCCTGGCGGGCCATCGCCACCGCCATCCGCGCCTCGGTCACCGTGTCCATCGCCGCGGAGACCAGCGGAATGCGCAGCGTGACGTTGCGGGACAGACGGGTCGTCGTATCAGCCTCACCGGGCTGTAGATCCGAATACGCCGGGACCAACAGCACGTCGTCGAACGTGTATCCCTGTGCGGTGAACTTGGCCATCCGTGACCCCTCCTTCGCCTCGGCGGAGCCCTCGCCAGCCCCCGCAGCAAGTGTAGTGGCCCCGTTCAAACCTCCTTGTCAAGGCATGAGGTGCAAAAAGAAGTGGGGGGACCGGCTGACCGGTCCCCCCACCATCGGCAACAATCGCGATCCCGCGACCCGAGCCCCCCTCCGCGCCCGGTGACGCCGGATCGCGGTAACTTGCCGACGCTGTGTTAAGACTGCGTCACAATCCGTTGATGTGCAATGTCTCACCCTGCAACTGCACAAAGCTGCACCCGCGTTCCGGCGAATGCCTGAAGTTCCGGACAGGCCAGGACCGCGGGGATATCCTCGCCACGCGGCGCCCCGGAGCAGTTTCCCGCGTGACCCGCCGCGCCTGGCGACCCGAGCGCGCGGAGCGAGCCATGAACACGACGCGAAACGCCGACCCCCTCCAAGCCCTCGGCCTCGACGAGGCAGAGACCGCCGTGTACACCACCGTGCTGCGGCTGCACCGTGCGACGCTCGACGAGGTCGCCCAGGCCGTGGACGAGCCCGTGGAGCGGGTGACCCGCCTCCTGTCCACGCTCATCCGGCTCGGGGCCGTCGACGAGGCCTGCGGGGAGTACCTCGCCCGCCATCCCGCGGCCCCGGTCGGCCGGCTGGTCGCCGAACGGCTCGCCCTACTGGCCCTGCAGAGCCGCCAGATCGACGAGATGCTCGCGGCGGTCGGTGATCTCGCGCACCACTACGACTCCGGGCGCGACTACCGCACGGGCGAGCTGCACGTGCGTCCTGTGAGCGGCGCCGACCAGCTCTACGAGGCCGTGATCCGGCTGGCCAGGCGGGCCCCCGGTAAGGACCTGGTGGCCGCCCTCCCCGACCGGCGTACGGCCGGGGACTTCTTCGAGAAATACGCCGACATGTGGATTCGCGCGATCAAGGAAGGAAGCCTGACCTCGCGCCTGATCGTCCCGGTCTCCGCGCTCGGCGTCCCCGGCTTCCGGGAGGTCGCCGGACTCCTCAGCCGGGCCGGCACCGAGGTCCGCTCCCTCGACCAGGTGCCGAGCTGGTTCTTCGCGCTCGGCGCCGACGCGGCCGGACTGCCCGTCCAATGGGGCGCCTCTCCCTCCGAACACGCCTACAACTGCTCGCTGGTCCAGTCGCCCGTCGTCGTCGGCTCGCTCCGCGCCCTGTTCACGGAGCTGTGGGGCCGGGCCGTGCCGGTCGCGCATCCGGGAGGCACCATCCAGGTGCTGCGGCTCGCGGCCCAGGGCCTCTCCGACGAGACGATCGCCCGGCACCTCGGCCTTTCCGTCCGCACCGTACGCGCCAGGTTCGCCGAGGCCATCGCCGAGCTGGGCGCCAACTCGCGATTCCAGGCGGGCGTGGAGGCCAGCCGCCGGGCCTGGCTCTGATCGGCCGCCTCCCGGTCCAGTCCTCCGAGCGCCCCTCGGACCACGCCTCGGACCACGCCTCGGACCACGCCTCGGACCACCCACTCGGGCCGCCTCCCGATCCGCCCGGAGGAACCGGTTCCGTACGAGCCGGTCAAAGCGTGTGGACCGGCCCGAGTGGGCCCACTTCCACTCGCCGGAGCGGGCCGGGTCATAAGGTGGGATGGTGCTGGAAGACGTCCCCCGCGATCCTTTCGCGGACGACCCGAACGATCCGTCGGCGGAGCTGGGCGAACCCGACGACCAGGAGCCGCTGAGCCTCGCCGAGCGCGACGAGGCCCTGACCGACCTCGCCGACGTCGAGGTCTTCCGCTCGCTGCTCGAACCACAGGGCGTGCTCGGGCTGGTCCTCGACTGCCCGGAGTGCGGCGAGCAGCACTACTTCAGCTGGGACCTGCTCAGGGGCAACCTCCGCCAGATGATCGACAACGGCCGGCCGCAGGTCCACGAGCCCGCCTTCCAACCGGACCCCAGCGACTACGTCAGCTGGGAGTACGCCCGGGGCTACGTCGACGGCGTGATCGACACCGAGGAGAGCCGATGACTGTCCACGTCGGCGATCAGCGCGCCTAGCAGGCGCACGGCGACGTCGCCCGCCTCCACACCGAAGGCGACGGACTCCCGCCGGGCCAGCGCGTCCAGAACGGCGTCGGTCCGCGCCACATCCGCATCCACTGCTGAATCGTCGCACGACCGCGGCCGGCGCGGCGCACGACCGCGGTGATCACGCAATCGACTCCAGTTCGGCCATCTGCCTGAGCCTGGTCAACGCCCGATGCTGGGCGACCCGCACGGCACCCGGTGACATGCCGAGCACGTTGCCGGTCTCCTCGGCCGACAGCCCCGACACCACCCGTAGGATCAGCAACTCGCGCTGGTTGTCCGGCAACCGCGACAACAACGCCCGCGCGTGCTCGGCCTCGATGTAGCGCACCACCGTCTCCTCCGGCCCCGGGCCGTCGTCCGGCCCGTCGGGAAGATCCTGGGTGGGCACGGCGGAACGCACCGAACTGCGCAGCGCGTCGGCGACCTTGTGCGAGGCGATCCCGAACACGAACGACGCGAACGGGCGGCCCATGTCCCGATAACGCGGCAAGGCGGACAGTACCGCGATGCACACTTCCTGAGCCACGTCGTCGGCGATGTGATAGTGACCGGAAACCCTTCCCAGTCGCGCACGGCAATAGCGCACCACCATCGGGCGCAGATGTCCCAGAAGCGATTCGATCGCGGTGCGATCTCCTTGTACGGCAAGGCTGGTCAGTTCCCTGAGGTCGGACTCATCCGATCTCGTCGCAAGCCTTACCCCAGTTGCGGCGTCGGCGACGCGTCCCTCGGTCACGTTAGGCATGATGCCCGCCACGATCGCGCATGTCGTCATGGTTAACGGCTACGGATTGGTCACATTGACGCGTCGATAACCGCACGTAATCGATTGAACACAACAGGGTTTGAATATTTCAGATGAATGGCCCAATTGGCAATTACATGTCAGATGTTCGACCAGCGCCGACGCCCGACGCCGCAGTTCGGTTTACACCAAAAAGAAGTACGGCCCTCGCCTCGGCGAGAGCCGTACTGTGCTACTTTGTCCCGCCTTCGGCGGGACGGGCGTGAGGCGCCCTAGACCACCCGACGGGCGTGAGGCCTGTCAGTGACCGTGGCCGTGACCGTGGCCGTGACCGTTGGCGGCCGCGGGGGCCTCCTCCTCGGGCTTGTCCACCACGAGAGCCTCGGTCGTGAGCAGCATGCCGGCGATGGACGCGGCGTTCTGCACGGCCGAACGGGTGACCTTGACCGGGTCGATGACACCCTGGGCGATCAGGTCGCCGTACTCGCCGGTCGCGGCGTTGAGGCCGTGGCCGACCGCCATCTCGGAGACCTTGGAGGTCACGACGTACCCTTCGAGGCCGGCGTTCTCGGCGATCCAGCGAGCCGGCTCGACGAGGGCCCTGCGGACGACCGTCACACCGGTGGCCTCGTCGCCGGACAGACCGAGGTCGTCCAGCTCCTTGGCCACGTGCACGAGCGCGGAGCCACCGCCGGAGACGATGCCCTCCTCGATCGCGGCGCGGGTCGCGGAGATCGCGTCCTCGAGACGGTGCTTCTTCTCCTTCAGCTCGACCTCGGTGGCCGCGCCGACCTTGAGCACGCAGACGCCGCCGGCGAGCTTCGCGAGACGCTCCTGGAGCTTCTCGCGGTCCCAGTCGGAGTCGGACTGCTCGATGGCGATCTTGATCTCCTTGACGCGGTCGTCGATCGCCTTGGCGTCACCGGCGCCGTCGACGATCGTGGTCGCGTCCTTGGTCACGACGATGCGCCGGGCGCTGCCCAGCACGTCGAGACCGACGTTGTCGAGCTTGAGACCGATCTCCTCGCTGACGACCTGGCCACCCGTGAGGATGGCGATGTCCTGCAGCATGGCCTTACGGCGGTCGCCGAAGCCCGGGGCCTTGACGGCCACGGAGGTGAAGGTGCCGCGGATCTTGTTCGTCACCAGGACGGCCAGGGCCTCGCCCTCGACGTCCTCGGCGATGACGAGCAGCGGCTTCTTCGTCTGGACGACCTTCTCCAGGATCGGGAGGAAGTCCGCGATCGACGAGATCTTGCCCTGGGTGATCAGGACGTAGGGGTCGTCGAGGACCGCTTCCATCCGCTCGAGGTCGGTCGCCATGTGCGGCGACAGGTACCCCTTGTCGAACTGGAGGCCCTCGGTGAAGTCCAGCTCCAGGCCCATGGAGTTGGACTCCTCGACGGTGATGACACCGTCCTTGCCCACCTTGTCGAACGCCTCGGCGATCAGCTCGCCGATCTTGACGTCCTGGGCCGAGATCGTCGCGACGTGCGCGATCTCCTGCTTGTCGGCGACGGGACGGGCGCCGTCGAGCAGCTTCTCGCTGACGGCCTTGGCCGCCAGGTCGATGCCGCGCTTGAGCGACAGCGGCTGGGCACCGGCGGCGACGTTGCGCAGGCCCTCACGGACCATCGCCTGGGCCAGCACGGTGGCGGTGGTCGTACCGTCACCGGCGATGTCGTTGGTCTTGGTCGCCACTTCCTTGGCGAGCTGGGCGCCGAGGTTCTCGTACGGCTTGTCCAGCTCGACCTCGCGAGCGATGGTGACACCGTCGTTCGTGATCGTGGGCGCACCGAACTTCTTGTCGATGACCACGTTCCGGCCACGGGGGCCGAGCGTAACCTTCACGGCGTCCGCGAGGGCGTTCACGCCACGCTCAAGAGCGCGCCGCGCGTCCTCCTCGAACTCCAGGATCTTGGGCATTCACGTCTCCTTACGAGCGCGTCGGAGCCCCGGGCACGTGCGTCCCGGGGCTCCTCATGCTTTGCGCGGCCTACTTCTCGATGATGGCGAGCACGTCACGGGCCGAGAGCACCAGGTACTCCTCGCCGCCGTACTTGACCTCGGTGCCGCCGTACTTGCTGTAGAGGACGACGTCGCCCTCCTTGACGTCGAGCGGAATCCGCTTCTCGCCGTCCTCGTCCCAGTTGCCCGGGCCCACCGCGAGGACCTTGCCCTCCTGCGGCTTCTCCTTGGCGGTGTCCGGGATGACCAGACCGGAAGCGGTGGTCTGCTCGGCCTCAAGCGGCTGGACCACGATGCGGTCACCAAGCGGCTTAACGGGAACCTTAGTGGCGGTCGTCACGATCGGACCTCCCCTTCAGATTGCGATGAATGAGCTGAAGAGGCGACCAGCGGCCTGCCGTCGCGGGTGTCAGACCTGTCTCGTCGCTGTTGGCACTCTCGCTAGGCGAGTGCCAACACGAAACAGTATGCAAGGGCGCCGTGACAGTCAACACGAACCCCCGTCGCAGGTCAGCTATGGCGTCCCACCGGCGCCGATTTCGCTCAGGGCGTCTTCCGTGGCACCGGCCGCGAGGTCTTCCACGATCCCGGGGCGTGACGGCGTCCATCCGAGCTCCCGGCGCGCGCGGGCGCCGCTCACCCGCTGGCTCAGCGCGAGCGCGTCCGCGAACGGCCGCCCGAGCACCTCCGCCGCCTGCTCGACGGGCCACGGCACCGCCCGCGCGCACGGCGTTCCGGCCGCGCGCGCCGCCGCCTCGGCGATGGTCGAGACCGGTACGCCCTCCTCCGCGACCGCGTGGAACAGGTCTCCCGGCCTGGCCCGCTCCAGGACGAGCGGGTAGAGGTCGGCGAGGTCCGCGACGTGGACGGTCGGCCACACGGGCGGCGGCCCTCCCGCGTGGACGTAGCGGCCGAGGCCGTACTCCGCCGCCTGGGCGGCGAGCAGCGCGGGGATGCCCCTGCCGTACCCGTGGACGATGCCGGGGCGGATGACGAACCCCCCGCCGTCGAGCACGATCCGCTCCACGGCCGGCCGGTAGCCGACGAGCGGGAGGGGATCGACCGGAGCCTCCTCGGTGGCGGGTTCCCCGGTCCGGCCGAGCACCCAGACACCGCTGGTGTAGACGAGCGGCTTCCCCGTCGAGATGAGTGCCCGGACGGCCGCGACGTCGACCCGCTCGTCGCCGGTGGGGCTCGCCGCGTGGATCACCGCGTCGACGTCCGGCGTCACCGCCCCGATCAGGCTCTCCGGCTCGCGCAGGTCTCCGCGTCGCACGTCTCCGGTCAGGCCGCTTCCGGCCGGGTCCCGGACCAGCGCCACCACCTCGTGACCGTCACCGGCGAGCCGCTCCGCCACCGCGGCGCCGATGTACCCCGTCGCGCCGATCACCAGGACCTTCATCACTCTCACCTCGAACTTTTCGACATCAAAGCTTTCGATGCCGCAACACTAGCCGTCGATGTCGAATATTTCAACGTCGAAGTTTCCGCTAGCCTGGTGCGGAAGCCGAGAGCACATGGAGTGAGATGACCGGCATGCCCGACGCCGTGGACACGATCCTCGGCCAGTGGGCCCGTACGCGGCCCGACGTGGACTGCTCCCCGATGGGCGTGGTCGGCCGGATCTCGCGTGCCGCCCGCCTTCTGGAGAAGGAGACGCGAGAGCACTTCGCCGGGCACGGCCTGGAGCCGTGGGAGTTCGACGTGCTCGCGTCGCTGCTGCGGTCCGGTCCCGAACACCGGCTCTGCATGGGTGACCTCGCCGCCGCGGTCATGGTCAGCTCGCCCGCGCTGACGAACCGGATCGACCGCCTGGCGGCGAAGGGGCTGGTGAACCGCGAGGTCGCCCCCGACAACCGGCGCATGGTCCTGATCACCCTCACCGATGAGGGGCTGGCCGTGGCGAACGACCTCCTCGACGGCCATGCGGCCAACGAGCGCCGCCTACTGGCCGCGCTGTCCGGCGCGGAGCAGGATCGGCTCGCCGCCCTCCTGCGCGCGCTCCTCGTCTCCCTCGGGGACGCGGGGGAGGGCCCGGACCGCAGCGCTCCGGCGAAGCGATAGCGTCGGGAGCCGTGGACCTTGAGGCGTTCCGTGAGCTGCTGACACCCGAGGGGCGGACCGCGCTGGCCGAGGCCGTCCGTGTGGTGGCCGAGGGGCTCGATCCCGTGGCGGCGGCGACCACGCTGCGGCGCGTCCACGATCCCGCGCTCACGTCGGCCGCCCTGACCCAGGCCGCCCTCCGCCGCCGAGGAGAGGCGAAGTTCGGCGACGAGGCCGCGGTGATGTACTTCACACCCCACGGCCTCGAACAGGCGACCCGGACGGAGGTCGCCGCGCACCGCGCCCGCCGCGTCGCCGGCGCGGCGGGGCAGGGGCAGGGGGTGGGCGCGACGGGAGCGACGGGACCGCGCGTGCTCGACGTGTGCTGCGGGATCGGCGGCGACCTGATCGCCCTCGCCCGCGCGGGCTGCGCCGTGGACGCGGTGGATCTCGATCCACTCGCCGCCGAGGTCGCCCTGGCCAACGCCGCCGCGCTCGGCCTCACCGACCGCGTCCAGGTGCGTACGGCCGATGCCGCGGACACCGATCCCTCGGCGTACGACGTGCTGTTCGCCGACCCGGCCAGGCGCGGCTCGCGCGGGCGGGTCTTCGACCCGATGGCCTACTCGCCCTCATGGCCGGCCACGCTGGAGCTGGCGTCGCGGGCTCCGGCGGCCTGCCTCAAGGTGGCGCCCGGCATCCCGTACGAACTCGTGCCCGAGGGGGCCGAGGCCGAGTGGGTCTCCTACAAGGGCGAGGTGAAGGAGGCGGCGATCTGGCTCGGCGGCTTCGCGCCCGCCCTCGACGACGAGAGCCCCGGTCACACGAGCACCGGCTTCTCCCGGCGGGCGACCCTGCTGCCGTCCGGCGAGACCCTCGTCCCGACCGGAGCGGAGGCGGACACCGGCCCGGTCGCGCGATATCTGTACGAGCCGGACGGGGCGGCGGTCCGCGCGCACCTGGTCGCGGAGGTGGCGGACCTGGTCGGAGGGCGACTCCTCGACCCGCGGATCGCCTACATCACAGGTGACGCGCTGGTGCGCACCCCCTGGGCCGCGGCATACGAGGTGCACGAGGTCATGCCGTTCTCGTTGAAGGCGCTGCGCGCGGCTCTCCGGAAACGAGGCGTGGGGAATGCCACGATCAAGAAGCGCGGCTCTGCGGTCGATATCGAGCAATTGCGCCGGGATTTGCGGCTTTCTGGGGATAATTCAGTAGTAATCGTGCTTACCCGGATCGCCGACCGCCCTTACGCGCTCATCTGCCAAGCCGTCTGACCTGGCACTACGGCAAATTATCGCAATCCATCGATAACCACGGTCTTTCACCGTCCCGCCGGAAATCGGCGCCGCACGCGGCTATTGTGGGCGGTCGGGCGCGGCCCGCCCGATCACGAATCCCTCGAAACCGGATCAACCCGCCACTATGCGTCGGCGGGCGAAGGAGCTTTCGGTGGACCACTCCAGCCACGGCCTCCTCCACTCGGGCAGCCAGACCGCCGTCTCCGAGCGGATGCGCGAGCTGCTGGCCCGCGCGGCCCAGGATCACGTCTACGAGCAGCGCACGCAGGGTGCCGTGTTCGACGAGATCCGCCAGCGTCTCGAAGGCATGGAATGGCTGCTCCGCGAGCTTCGCGAGCGCGGGCTCGGCGGCCTGTGCGGCATGATCGAGGCGGTGGGCGACCAGATCGACGCGCTCGCGGCGAAACCCCCGTCCTGGGCGGAGAGCCTCGCCCGGCACGTCGAGGCGGTCAGCGACCAGGTCGACGCCGTCGGCGAGCGCGTGGACCGGCTCCAGGCGAGCATGGACGCCGCGGCAGGCCGCTTCACCCGGCTGGAGGGCCACCTGACCGACCTGGGCGCGCGGATGGCCGACATGGCCGCCACGCTCGGCACGGTCAGCACGAGGCTGGGCACGATCGACGGGCACCTGAGCCGCCACGACGACCGCTTCGACGTGGTGGAGGGCCGGATCGACGGCCGGTTCACCACCCTGGACGAGCGCCTGATCTCGACCGAGACGCGCCTCACCGGCCGGGTGGAGGCCGTGAGACGCCATGTGGAGGAGGCAGGGCGCCGCCCCGGCGACGGCGCGGCCTCAGACGTGGATGGCCGTGATGGGGAGCGACGAGTCGGCCGGGATGTCCAGCGCTGACGGCCGGATCCCCGCGGCGACCAGCTCGGAGCCGAGCGCGGCCACCATGGCGCCGTTGTCGGTGCACAGCCCGGGACGGGGCACCCGGAGCCGCACGCCCGCCGCGTCGCAGCGCTCCTGGGCGAGCGCCCGCAGCCGCGAGTTGGCCGCCACACCGCCACCGATGAGCAGGTCCTTGACGTCGTAGCGACGGCACGCCTGGAGCGCCTTGCGGGTCAGCACGTCCACGACCGCCTCCTGGAAGGACGCGGCCACGTCGGCCACCGGGACCGTCTCCCCCGCCGCCGCGCGGGCCTCGACCCAGCGGGCGACGGCCGTCTTGAGGCCGGAGAACGAGAAGTCCAGGGTGCCGTCGTCGTACTTGCCACGCGGGAAGGCGATGGCCGTACCCGAACCGGACGTGGCGGAACGGTCGATGTGCGGGCCGCCGGGGAAGGGCAGGCCGAGCACCCTGGCCACCTTGTCGAACGCCTCACCCGCGGCGTCGTCGACCGTGGAGCCCAGCGAGATCACGTCGTGCGCGACGTCGGGCACCAGCAGCAGCGACGAGTGGCCCCCGGACACCAGCAGGGCGATGGACGGCTTGGGCAGCGGCCCGTGCTCCAGCTGGTCGACCGCGACGTGCGCGGCCAGATGGTTGACCCCGTAGAGCGGCACGCCCAGCCCCAGCGCGTACGCCTTGGCCGCGGCGACGCCCACGAGCAACGCCCCGGCCAGGCCGGGGCCGGCGGTGACCGCGACGGCGTCGACGTCGGAGAAGCGCAGGCCCGCCTTGGCCAGCGCGCTCTCCACGGTCGGGGCCATGGCCTCCAGATGCGCACGGGAGGCCACCTCGGGCACCACGCCGCCGAAACGGGCGTGCTCCTCCATGCTGGAGGCGATCGTGTTCGCCAGCAGGGTGTGACCGCGGACCAGGCCGACACCCGTCTCGTCGCAGGACGTCTCGATCCCCAGGACGATCGGCTCGTCACGCATGCTCATGCGCCCCTTCTCTGAGGTTCCGCACCATCGTGATGGCGTCGGTTCCGTCGTCGTAGTAGTTCCGCCGGACGCCGAGCCGTTCGAACCCGAACCGCTCGTACATCGCCTGAGCGGGCGAGTTGTCCGACCGGACCTCCAGGAAGACCTCGCTCGCGCCGCGCCGCAC
Source organism: Microtetraspora glauca (assembly GCF_040656155.1). Taxonomy (NCBI): domain Bacteria; kingdom Bacillati; phylum Actinomycetota; class Actinomycetes; order Streptosporangiales; family Streptosporangiaceae; genus Microtetraspora; species Microtetraspora glauca. The sequence goes on along the minus strand of NZ_JBFALK010000001.1, from coordinate 176,456 downwards.
CGCCTCGGCGAGCAGCTCGGTCAGCAGAGCGGCGCCGACACCGGACCTGCGGTGCCCCGCGAGGACGGCGATCGTCTGCACATCGGCCTGGTCGGCCGCGGCCGCGAGCCCCGCGTACCCCACGATCTCGTCGTCGACCACGGCGACCACGTAGTGCCGGGTGCGCGGCTGGTCGTCGAGCTCGCCGCGCAACATGGCCTCGCTCCAGGCGTCGAGCGGGAATGTGATCCGCTCGATCTCGACCACGGAGGGAAGGTCCGCCACGGTCATCCGGCGCAGCACGGCGGTCACGCCGTCACCTTCTTGGGCGCCCCCGGAATCTGGGCGTCGGGCCTGCGCAGGTAGATCGGCCGCGCCGGGCCGAGGACGGCCAGCTCCCGTGCCTGCTCGACGGAGTCGATCCTGCCCTCGGGCACCCGGGCGAGCTCCGCGGCCCGCTCGGGGGTCAGCGCGGCCAGGTGCTCGGCGGCGAGCGCGGCCAGCGCCCCCGCCGAGGGGTACTCCGGATCGGCGACCCGGTCCGGCCCGATCGTCTCGGCGTACATCCGGGCGCCCGCGCCGATCACCGGCAGCTCTCCCGGCAGGTCGTGCGGCCGGTCCACGCGCGGCCCGTCCAGGCGGGTGCGCGCGTCGCCGTACCGCGCCCAGAAGACCTCCTTGCGCCGCGCGTCCGTCGCGACCAGGAAGGGTTCGCCGCGGCCGGAGGCGTAGGCGATCGCGTCGAGCGTGCAGACGCCGTACGCGTGGACGCCCACGGTCCCGGCCAGCGCGCTCGCGGTCATCAACCCGACCCTGAGCCCGGTGTAGGGCCCCGGGCCCGACCCGGCGACGATCGCGGTCACATCGCGCAGAGAGGCGTCGCATTCACGGAGGACGTGTTCGATCGCGGGCGCGAGCAGCTCACCGTGGCGGCGGGCGTCGACCGTCGTCGACTCGGCCAGCACGCGGTCGCCGTCGTGCAACGCGGCCGTGACTGCGGGGGTAGCGGTATCCAGGGCCAAGACCAGCACAAAGGCCAAGCCTAGCCGTTGTCCGGTCTCCTCAGGCCCGTACGCCCGGGACCGGAGGCCTACGCGCGGGGGTCGCTCCCTGCCGGCGAGGCGTAGACGATGACGTTGTCGCGGTACTCGTGGTTGGCCCAGTCGAAGCTGCCGCCGCAGGTGACCAGGCGCAGGCCGTCCTCGGTGTACACCCGCTCGGCGGGGAAGTCGCTCTTGGGCACCCGCTCGACCGAGTCGACGCGGTATTCGGCCGTCTTGCCGTCGCTGCGCAGCACCTTCACCAGCTGTCCCTTCCGCAGCTCACGCAACCGGTAGAAGACGGCGGGCGCGGTCTTCGTGTCCACGTGCCCGATGATCACGGAGGCCCCGCCGTCGCCCGGTACCGCGCTGCCGGTGTACCACCCGGCCGTCCCCGGCTTGTCGTACGGCGGGAGCTCGACATCGCCCTCGGAGGAGAGGCCGAGCTTCATCAGCGGGGCCTTGAGCTTCAGCGCGGGGATGTCGATGCGCTTGGGCACGACCGTGGAGCGAGGGGCGGGCTGCTCGTGGTCCTTGGCGCTCATCGCGAACAACGCCAGCCCGGTGGCGATCCCGGCCACGACCACCCACCGGGACGAACCGGCCAAACTCAGCCTCCCGCGCGCCTACGTGCCACACCGACGCCGATGCCGAGGGCCACCAGCAGGCCGACCGCGGTCGCACCGACCGGCAGGCCGGAGTCCTCCTCGGGAGCGCCCGCCGCCGTGCCGCCGCCGCCCGCGTGCGGTGCCCGAGTGGGGATCTTCGTGGGGGTGGAGTCGGACGCGGATCCAGGGGTGACCTTCAGGGACGTGCTGCCGATGTCGTTGGTGGCCTCGCAGCGCACCTCGATCTTGTAGCCGCCCGGCTTCGCCTCCGCCCTGACATTGGCGCCGCCGCGTACGTGGGGAACGCCCGGGGTGGAGCCCGGAGAGGGCGTGCCGGTCGGGGCGACCAGCGTCACCAGGCCGGTGAACGCGTCCGACCTGGCGGTCGCGCGGTAGTCGGTGCCCCCCTGGGGCAGCGGGCAGTAGGCCGTGATGTGGACGGTCCTGGTGGACCCGCCCTCGACCTTGGACGGATCGACCGTGACGCGGATGTCCTGGCGGGGAAGGGTCACCGAAGGCGACGGTTGCCCCGGCGTCAGGGTGATCGTGGGGGTGGCACCGGCCGTCTGGGCCTCCGCCGTACAGCCGAGCCCGCCGAGCAGGACCATTCCCGTGACGGCGAGATGCCTGACCTTGATCATCCGACCACCCCTCCCACCCCGACCCTGTATACCCAGAAAATCTATGCCAATCCAGGGCTAAGGATCTTCATTCTTGGATGTTTCGGAATGATTCGGTGGGGCGCGGGAAACGCCCTGATCACCGTGCCCGGCGTTCCTGCGTCGGGGAGCGTCCCCCGGATCTGCGCGGACCTCGTGCCGGGAGGGGCACTAGACCAGCGAGGCGGGGATCGCGGACCAGCGCCCGCCCACGCCGCGCAGCCGTACCCGCCGGTCCTCGCCCTCTGGGTCGCGCTCGATGACGATCTCGAGGCGGTCCTCGGCGAGGCCCTCGACGAGTCCCTCACCCCACTCGACGACGGTGACCGAGTCCTCCAGGGAGGCGTCCAGGTCGAGGTCGTCGACCTCCAGCGAGCCGCCGATCCGGTACGCGTCGGCGTGCACCAGCGCCGGGCCGCCGGAGAGCGAGGGGTGGACCCGCGCGATCACGAACGTCGGCGACGTGATCGGGCCGCGTACCTTGAGCCCCTCCCCGATGCCCTGCACCAGCGTGGTCTTGCCCGCGCCGAGCGGTCCGGTGAGCACCATCAGATCGCCGGGGCGCAGCAGCCCCGCGATCTCCGCGCCCAGCGCCCGCATCTCCTCGGTGGTACGGACGGTTCTCACGTGTCACTCCTCCGTTCGCCCGGGCTCACCGGCCGCTCGCCTGACGCTTCCATCGGTCACTGTACGGTCGCCGCGGGCTGACGTGCCGCGCCTCCGGCACGGCGGTACGTCCGTTCACGCCTCGTCGCGCTGTCCTCGCTTGATCAGCTCGCGCAGCGCGTCGTTGACGACGGCGGGGGTCTCCAGCTGCACCAGGTGCGACGCCGCGGGAACCGTGGTCAGCTGCGCGGTCGGCACGGCCGCCGCGATCGCCCGGCTGTGGTCGAGCGGGGTCAGCCAGTCGCGCTCGCCGACGATGATCGACGTGGGCACCTTGTTGAGCACGTCGAGCGCGGTCAGCTTGTCATGGGACATGAGCGCCGGGTAGAAGTCGGCGATCACCTCGGACGGCGTGGCCCTGATCATGGACTCGACGAAGTCCACCACGGTCGGGCTGACGTTCCTGGAGTCGCCGAACCCGAGGTAGCGCACGGCGAGGAAGGCGACGTCGTTGCCCGCCTCGCGTCCCCGGTCGACCAGGGATCCGCGCTTGCGCATCACCGACACCGCCGACGGAACCGCCCTGTGCACGATCTTCGACACCAGCGCGGGAAGGCCGAGCGTGAGCTCGGCCAGCTTTCCCGCCGAGGTGGAGAGCAGCGCCACACCCCGGACCTTGTCGTCGAACAGCTCCGGCCGCCGCTCGGCCAGCGCCATGATCGTCATGCCGCCCATGGAGTGGCCGACGAGCACGCACGGGCCGGGGACCAGCTCCTCCACCACCAGTGCCAGATCCTCGCCCAGGCGGTCGATCGTGCAGTCGCTCGGCTCGGCTCGCGCGGACAGGCCGTGGCACCGCTGGTCCCAGGTCACCAGCCGGTACGACTCACGCAGATCACGCCGCTGGTAGTGCCAGGAGTCCGAGGCGAGGCAGTAGCCGTGGCACAGCACGACGGTGAGGGGAGCGTCCTCGGGGCCGTCGACCTCGGCGTGGATCATCACGCCGTCGGACGTCGTCAGCGCCACCTCCCGGCCGCGCAGCTCGCCGAAGGGCTCGCTCGCCTCCAGGTCGGGGCGCAACCGGATCCGGCCCACGGCGTACCTCTTCGCCATGGCCGCCGCCGCCGCTCCCGCCGACGCGGCGCCCACCACGGCCCCGGCGATCCCGACCGTGCGGCGTGTGCTCATACCTGTTCTCCTCGTGACGGCGGCGCGCTGCGGGCCGGCTCCACCTGATCCCGCTCGCCCGCGTAAACGCGCGGGACACGGGATCCGATCCTGGTCACGATCTCATGGGTGATCGTGCCGAGGGAATCCGCCCATTCCTGACATGTGGCCTCGCCTCGCGTACCGGGACCGAAGAGGATCACCTCGTCGCCCTCACTGACCCTGTTGTCGCCCGCGTCGACGACGAACTGGTCCATGCAGACCCGCCCGGCGATCCGCCGCCGCCGACCTGCGATCAGCACTTCCGCCTGGTTCGTGGCGGTCCGCATGATGCCGTCCGCGTATCCGAGGGGCACCAGCGCCAGCGTCGTCTCACGCTCCGTGACGTACAGGTGGCCGTAGGAGACGCCGGAACCGGCCGCGACCCGCTTGGCCTGCGCGAGCCTCGCCACCAGCGTCATGGCCGGGCGCAGCCCGAACCCGCCCATCTCCGGAATGGGGCTCAGTCCGTACGCCGCGATGCCCGGGCGGACCATGTCGTACCGCGCCTGGGGCAGCGTGAAGGCGGCCGCGGAGTTGGCGATGTGGCGGATCGCGTCGCTCGGCACGCCCATCCCGTCGGCGATCCGCAGCGCCTCGTCGAACACGGCGAGCTGCGCGCCGATCGACGGGTGGCCCGGAATGTCGGCGCAGGCGAAGTGGGACCACATCCCGGCGATCTCGATGGCGCCCTCGGCCCGCGCGGCCAGCGCCGCCTCGATCAGCGCGGCCCACTCGGCCAGCGGCGCCCCGCCCCGGGACATGCCGGTGTCCACCTTGAGGTGCACCCGGACGGTACGGCCGGTGCGGCCGGCGGCGGCCACGATGTCGTCCAGCAGCCAGGGGGCGTTCGCGGACAGTTCCACGCCCTGGAGCGCGGCCTCCTCCAGCGGCTCACCCGGGGTGATGAGCCAGGACAGGATCGGCGCGGTGACCCCGCCCGCGCGCAGGGCCAGCGCCTCGCGCACGAACGCGGTGCCCAGCCTCGTCGCACCGGCTTCCAGGGCCGCCTTCCCGCAGGGGACCAGGCCGTGGCCGTACGCGTCGGCCTTGACCGCGACCATGACGTCGGCGCCTGAAGCCCGCTCGGCGAGGAGACCGACGTTGTGCCGGATCGCCGCGAGGTCGACCCTCGCCTCGGCGGGGGTCCGGACCTGGTCTTTCGCGTCCACGGCGATCTGGAGACTCATCGTTCCAGTCTGTCAGGTGATCCCGGTTGCTCGGGCCCGTTGCCCTCCCGCGTCACAGGGCGCGTACGGCCTCGGGCAGGGCTTCGGCCACGTCGAGGGCGGCGATCGGCGCCTCGCCACCGGGCCCGGAGTCACCGGGCCCGGAACCTCCGGCGGCGCGGTCCGGCCCGGCCGCCGCGATCCGCGCCGCCAGCCCGTGCAGATAGGCGGCGCAGGAGGCGGCGTCGTAGCAGTTCAGTCCCCCCGCGAGCAGCGCGCCCGCGATGCCGGAGAGCACGTCTCCCGTGCCGCCCGTGGCCAGCCACGGCGTCCCTGTGGAGTTGACCCGGACCGGCCGGTCCTCCTCGGCCACGAGCGTGGTGGACCCCTTCAGGAGCACGGTCGCCCCGAGCTCGGCCGCCGCGCGGCGCGCGTGCTCGATCCGCCGCGCCTCGATCCTCTCCCGCGGCACGTCGAGCAGCCGCGCCAGCTCCCCGGCGTGCGGGGTGAGCAGGGTCGGTCCCGACCTGCGCAGCAGCGACCTGTCCGCGGCGACGTGGGTCAGCCCGTCGGCGTCCACGAGCACCGGGAGGTCGGTCGCCAGGATCTCCCTGACGATCGCGTGCGCCTCCCGCCCGGTGCCGAGCCCCGGCCCGACCACCCACGCCTGCACCCGTCCGACGTCGTCGAGCGGTCGTTCGGCTCCGGGGGTGAGCACCGTCGTCACGGCCTCCGGCCAGCGGGCCCTGACCAGCCGGACGGGCTCCTCGAAGCTCGCGAAGCGCACCATGCCCGCGCCCGCGCGTACGGCGCCGCCCGCCGCGAGCACGGCGGCTCCCGCGAACGTGTCGCTCCCCGCGGCGATCCCGATGACACCCCTGCGGTATTTGTCCGACTCCGGGGCGGGCTTCGGCAGCAGGTCGGCGACGTCGTCGCCGGTCAGCGCGGCCACGTCCGGGTCCGGGAGGTACGGCCCGAGCCCGATGTCCACCAGCTCCACCGCCCCGCAGAACGACGCTCCGGGATCGACGAGCAGCCCGTTCTTGTACGCGCCGAACGTCACGGTCGCCTGCGCCCTCACCACCGGCCCGTCCACGCGCCCGCTGCTCGCGTCCACCCCGCTCGGCACGTCGACCGCGATCACCACGCCCGGGGCGTCCGCCGTGAACCCGGCCAGCGTGCCGTACGGCTCGCGCAGCGCCCCCGTGCTCCCGATGCCGACCAGGCCGTCCAGGACCAGGTCGGCGGCGCCGATCAGCTCCCGGGCCGGTCCCGGAGCGAACTCCACCGCCCTGCCGCCCGCGGCGCGCAGCGCGGCCAGGCCCTCCTGGTGGGCGCGTGACCCGGCGAGGATCGCGTCCACCCGGGCGCCGCGCCGGGCCAGCCGGGCACCGGCGTACAGCGCGTCTCCCCCGTTGTCGCCGCTGCCGACCAGCAGGACCACGCGCGAGCCGTACACGCGGCCGCGCCTTTCGGCGAGGACCGGCGCGCACGCGGCGGCGAGCCCGGCGGCGGCCCGGCCCATGAGGGTCCCCTCCGGCAGCCGCGCCATCAGCGCCAGCTCGGCGGCCCGGATCTGGTCAGAGGTGTACGCGGTCCGCATGCGTCCGACCGTATCCCGGGGACGATCACGAAGGCGACGACCCCGCCGGGGCTACGACTCCGCGATCACGTAGGCGATGGCGACGCCTCCGTCGTGGGTCAGGGAGACGTGCCATCTCTTGACTCCGAGGGCGCGCGCCACGTCGGCGGCCGCGCCCGTGACCCGGATCATCGGCCGGCCGACCTCGTTCTTGACGACCTCGGCCTCGACATGGCTGAGACCGGCCGGGCAGCCCAGCGCCTTGGCCACCGCCTCCTTCGCGGCGAACCTGACGGCCAGCGACTCGGTCCGCAGCTCGCGCTCCGCCTCGGTGAACAGCCGCTCCCGGAGTGCGGGGGTGCGCTCGAGCGTGGCGGCGAACCTGGCCATGTCGACGACGTCCACTCCGATTCCCACGATCACAGGGCGAGGCTACCCGCCGCCCGCGCGGCGCGCTCGCCGCCGTGTTCCCCGCCGTGTTCCCCGCGGCGTTCCTGCCGTGTTCCCCGCTGCGTTCCCGAACCCTGCGGCCTTCCCCGGAACCTGTGGTCGCAATCCACCGGTTTCGTCCACAGGCTGTGCACCGCTCCCGGCCGAAGACGTTTTCGACCGGCTGAGTAGGCTTGGCCGACGTGGCAGATGGAGACGCGTATGTCGAGCTCAGCCGTGCCCAGTGGCGGGATCTCCGCAAGAGCACGCCGCTGACCCTCACCGAGGCGGAGCTTTCGGATCTGCGCGGTGTCGACGATCCGATCGACCTCGCGGAGGTCACCGACATCTACCTGCCGCTCACCCGGCTGCTCAACCTGCACTTCACCGGGTCGCGCCAGCGCAGCGCCGCCGTTGGGGCCTTCCTCGGCGAGCGCGACGAGCGCGTGCCGTACGTGCTGGGAGTCGCGGGGAGCGTGGCGGTCGGCAAGTCGACCACGGCGAGGGTGCTGCACGCCCTGCTGGCCCGCTGGCCCGAGCACCCTCGGGTCGACCTGATCACGACCGACAGTTTCCTCCACCCCAACAAGGTGCTGGAAGAGCGCGGGATCATGCACCGCAAGGGTTTCCCGGAGAGCTACGACCGGCGGGCGCTGGTGAAGTTCGTCGCCGACGTCAAGGCCGGCAACCCGTCGGTGACCGCCCCGGTCTACAGCCACCTGGAGTACGACATCGTGCCCGGGGCGGCGCAGACGGTGCAGCGGCCCGACATCCTCATCGTCGAGGGCCTCAACGTGCTGCAGCCCGCGCCGCCCACATCCCTCGCCGTGTGCGACTACTTCGACTTCTCCATCTACGTGGACGCCCGCGTCGAGGACATCAGGGACTGGTACGTCGACCGCTTCCACAAGCTGCGCCGTACGGCCTTCGCCGACCCGAAGTCCTACTTCGCGCACATCGCCGAGCTGTCGTACGACGAGGCCACCGTGTTCGCCAGGAACGTGTGGCGTGACATCAACGAGCGCAACCTCGTCGACAACATCGCCCCCACGCGGGGCCGGGCCGGGCTGATCCTGCGCAAGGGACCCGACCACTCCATCAGCCGGATCCGGCTGCGCCGTACATAATCGTCATCGTGCTGCACCTGCGCGTGATCAGCCCGGCCGACCGTACGGACCGGGTGCTGGAGACGATAGAGCGGGCGACCGGAGTCGCCAACGTCGTGCTGATGCCGAAGGCCGCGCGTCGACCGGCGGGTGACGTGCTGCTGTTCGACGTCGCGCGCGAGGCCGCGAACGACCTGATCGAGGAGCTGAAACGCCTCGGCCTGGAGGAGGACGGCTCGATCGCGATCGACAACATCGAGCTGTCGATCTCGCGCGCCGCCGAGGAGGCGGAGGAGCAGGCCCCCGGCGAGGGCGACGACGCGGTCATCTGGGACCAGCTCGCCCAGCGGGTGACCGCGGACTCCCGGATCACCTGGGCGTTCCTCGCCTTCCTCGCGATCGCCACGCAGATCGCCGGCATCGGCGTGCTCATCCCCTCGCAGATCCTCATCGTCGGCGCGATGGTGCTCGGCCCGGAGTTCGGCGCGGTGGCCGCCGTCTGCTTCGGGCTGCTGCGGCGGGACCCGCGGCTGATCGCCGTCGCGTCCCGGACGCTGGTCGTCGGATTCGCCGTCGCCATCGCGGTCACGTTCGCCTGCGCGTTCGTGTCGCGCGCCATCGGCTGGGTCACCCTCGACATGCTCCAGCACAACGACGAGGTGCGGTTCATCGTCACGCCGGACAAGTGGTCGTTCATCGTCGCCCTGCTGGCGGGCGCGGCCGGGGTGCTCTCGATCACCGCGGGCAAGTCCTCGGCCCTGGTCGGCGTCTTCATCTCGGTCACCACGGTGCCCGCCGCCGGATACATGGCCGTCGCGATGGCGCTCGGCCGCTGGGACGCGGTCGGCCACTCGCTCGCCCAGCTCGCCGTCAACATCGCCGGCATGGTGGCCGCGGGCACCGCCACCCTGCTCGTCCAGCGGTTCCTCTGGCACCGGTACGGCCGCCGGATACCGGTCGTCGCCGGCGTACACCACGAGCATGAGCACGGGCACGACCGGCGGCTCGTCACCCGCACCGGCACCTGAAGACGAGGCTGCCCCGCCACGGTATGACGCGCGGTTCCTCCTCCTGATGGAGGACCGGACCGCTGTCACGGGGGTAGTCTCCGGATCATGACAATCCTCGCAACCGAGGGTCTGACCAAGCGTTTCCCCCGCGTGACGGCACTCGACCGGCTCACGGTCACGGCCGGGACCGGCGTCACCGGGCTCGTCGGCGCGAACGGCGCCGGGAAGTCCACGCTGATCAAGATTCTGCTCGGGCTGCTCCCGCCGACGTCCGGCCGGGCCGAGGTGCTCGGCATGGACGCCGCCACGCACGGCGCGGAGATCCGCCGCGTCGTGGGCTACATGCCCGAGCACGAGTGCCTGCCGCCCGACGTGTCCGCCACCGAGTTCGTCGTGCACATGGCCCAGATGTCCGGCCTGCCGCGCACCGCCGCCCGCGAGCGCGCGGCCGACATCCTGCGGCACGTCGGCCTGCACGAGGAGCGCTATCGCCCGATCGGCGGCTACTCCACGGGCATGCGGCAGCGGGTCAAACTGGCTCAGGCCCTCGTCCACGATCCCCGACTCGTCTTCCTGGACGAGCCGACCAACGGCCTCGACCCGCAGGGCCGCGACGACATGCTCGCGCTGATCCGGCGCATCGGCACCGAGTTCGGCATCAGCGTGCTGGTGACCTCCCACCTGCTCGGCGAGTTGGAGCGGGTCTGCGACCACGTCATCGTGATCGACGGGGGCGCGCTCCTGCGCTCGTCCGCGATCGGCGAGTTCACCCAGGCCACGCAGGCCATCGCCGTGGAGGTGGAGGAGGGACTCGAACCCCTCGCGGCACGGCTGGCCGAGCTCGGCGAGGCGGTGGCCGTACAGGGACGCGTCCTGACCGTCCAGGTCCGCTCGGAGGACACCTTCGACGCCGTACGCGACGCCGTCTGCGATCTCGACCTCAACCTCGTCCGGCTCGAACAGCGTCGCGGCCGCATCGAGGACGTCTTCAGGGAGCCGGCCGCATGACCGAGCAGACCGCGATCATCCACGACATCGGCTACCGGCACTACGAGGGACCCCGGCTCGGCCGCGGGAGCGCCGCGCTCGCCCTCGCCGTGCACAGCCTGCGCGGTGTCTTCGGCCTCGGCCGGACGACCCGCTCCAAGATCATTCCGTTCCTGCTCGTGGCGATCATGCTGCTGCCCGTGGTGGTGTCGATCGCCGTCATGGCCCTGCTGAAGCAGAGCGCGATGGGCTATCCCTCGTACGCCGTGACCATGCAGGCGGTGCTCGCCATCTTCCTCGCGGCGCAGTCGCCGTACCTGGTGGCTCCCGACCTGCGGTTCCGGGTCCTGCCGCTGTACCTGTCCCGGCCGGTGACCGTGCTCGACTACGTCGGCGCGAAGCTGGCGGCCATGACGGTCGCGCTGTTCCTGCTGCTGGCCGTTCCGCTCACCGTGCTGTACGCCGGGGAGCTGCTGGTGGACCTGCCCGGTCCGCCGCACACCCGCGACTACATCGCCTCGATGGTGTGCGCGCTCCTCGCCGCCGTGTTGCTCGCCTCGATCGGCCTGGCCCTCGCGTCGTTCACGCCGAGGCGCGGGCTCGGGGTCGCGTCGGTGATCGCGTTCTACCTGTTCACCTCGGCGGTCTCCGCGGTGTTCTTCGGCGTGCTCCTGTCGGTCGGCAGGGACGCCGCCGCCAAGTGGGCCCTGCTGGTCAACCCGTTCTTCCTCATCGACTCCGTACAGGTGGCGCTGTTCGGCACCGAGCCGTCCAACGGCGAGGGCTACCCCGCGGGACCGTGGCCGGCGCTCATCCTGGTGGCCGTGATCGCCCTCGCGCTGACCGGACTCATCATGCGCTACCGGAAGGCGGCCTCCTCATGACGGTCACCACCGTTCCCGCCGTCGCCACCCGTGAGGGCGTCGTGGAGCTGACCCGGGTCTCCCGCTGGTACGGCAACGTCGTCGCGGTCAACGACGTCACGATGACGATCGGACCCGGCGTCACCGGCCTGCTCGGCCCCAACGGCGCGGGAAAGTCCACGCTGCTGCACATCATGGCCGGATTCCTCGCCCCGTCGAACGGCACCGCCACGCTGACCGGGCAGCCGATCTGGCGCAACCACGGCATCTACCGCCAGATCGGCCTGGTGCCGGAGCGGGAGGGCGTCTACGGCTTCCTGACCGGGTGGCAGTTCGTGCTGTCCGCCGCGCGGCTGCACCGGCTGCCGGATCCGGCGGGGGCCGCCACGCGCGCCCTCGACCTCGTCGAGATGACCGACGCCAAGGACCGCAGGATCGAGACGTACTCCAAGGGCATGCGGCAGCGGGTCAAGGTGGCGGCCGCGCTGGTCCACGACCCACAGGTGCTGCTGCTCGACGAGCCGTTCAACGGCATGGACCCCCGCCAGCGGCTCCACCTGATGGAGCTCGTCAGGCGGATGGGCGCCGAGGGCCGGACCATCCTGTTCAGCTCGCACATCCTGGAGGAGGTGGAGCGGGTCGCCGAGCAGATCGAGGTCATGGTCGCCGGCCGGCACGCCGCCTCCGGTGACTACCGCGAGATCCGCAGGCGGATGACCGACCGCCCGCACCTGTTCCGGGTCCGCTCCAGCGACGACCGCCGGCTCGCCGCCGCGCTGATCGCCGACCCCTCGTCCGGGGCGGTCTCCCTGACGGAGAACGGGCTTGAGGTGCAGGCGCTCGACTTCGCCCGCTTCACGCGGCTGCTCCCGAGGGTCGCCCGCGACACGGGGGTCCGCCTCTGGCAGGTGTCCCCCACCGACGAGGACCTGGAAAGCGTCTTCTCCTACCTCATCCAGCCCCGTGCGTGATCAGGCCGGGACCGCCCGGACGAACACGCGGAAACGTATCTCACCGGACTCCATTCGCGAGCGTGCGAAGGACTGCCGGAGCAGTCGAGCGGAGCGAGACCAATGAACACCGTCGTAGCTGACATCACGTACCGGGCGATGCTCGGCCGCAAGCGGATCCTGCTGCTCGTGCTGCTGCCGCTCGCCCTGATCGGCGTCGCCGGGCTGCTCCGGCTGATCGGGGGGTCCAGCGAGGACACGGCCGTGACGCTGATGAAGACGTTCGCGATCGGCACGATCCTGCCGCTCCTCGGGCTCATCGCCGGGACCGGCGTGATCGCGCCCGAGATCGAGGACGGCACGATCATGCATCTGCTGTCCAAGCCGATCTCCCGGCCAGTGATCACTTTCACGAAGTTCGTGGTGGCCGCCTCGCTGATGGCGGTGTTCGCCGCCGTGCCCACGTTCATCGCGGCGTTCCTCGTGGTGCGGACCGAGTCCGGCGTCGCGTACGGCTTCGCCCTCGGCGCCCTGTTCGCCGGCGTCGCGTACGCGGCGGTGTTCCTTCTGCTCGGCGTGGTGACCCGGCACGCGGTGACGGTGGGAGTCATCTACGCCCTGGTGTGGGAGGGCCTGGTGGGCGGCTACGTGCCCGGGGCGCGCAAGTTCTCCATCCAGCAGTGGGCCCAGTCGATCGCCGACCAGGTGTCGTCGTCCGCGTTCTTCAAGGCGGACGTCCCGATCGGCTTCGCCGTACCCGCGATGGTCATCGTGACCGTCGCCGCCCTGCTGATCGCCGGACAGCGCCTGCGCGGGCTGTCCCTGACCGGCGACGAGTGACCTCGGCCGGAAACGCGTGTGGCCTCCGCCGGACGGCGGAGGCCACACGCGTTCACGGACTCACACGCAGCAGGTACGGACGACCTCGGCGAGATGGCCCGCGACGGCCTCGGCCTGGTCGTGCGACCCGGCCTCGACCATGACCCGGACCATGGGCTCGGTACCGCTCGGCCGGATCAGGACCCGGCCCCCCTCACCCAGCTCGGCCTCCGCCTCCGCGACGGCGGCGGCCAACTCGGCCGAGGACCGCGCCTTCGCCTTGGAGACGTCCCGCACGTTGACGAGCACCTGCGGCAGCTTCGTCATGACGGAGGCGAGATCGGACAGCGAGGTGCCCGACTTCGCCACCCGCGCGAGCAGGTGCAGCGAGGTGAGCAGGCCGTCACCGGTGGTGGCGTGGTCGAGCATGATCACATGCCCGGACTGCTCACCGCCGAGGATGAAGCCGCCCGCCTGCATCGCCTCCAGGACGTACCGGTCGCCCACGGCGGTCTCCACCATGGTCAGCCCGGCGTCCCGCATGGCGATCTTGAAGCCCAGGTTGGACATCACTGTCGCCACGACGGTGTCCTTGGCCAGCCGCCCCTCGGCGTGCATGCCGGCGGCGAGGATGGCCATGATCTGGTCGCCGTCGATCTCCTCGCCCTTGGAGGTGACGGCGAGGCAGCGGTCCGCGTCGCCGTCGTAGGCGATGCCGACGTCGGCCCCCCGCTCGACGACGGCCTTCTTGAGCTCGCCCAGATGGGTGGAGCCCACGCCGTCGTTGATGTTCAGCCCGTCCGGAGCCGCGCCGATGGTCTCGACCGCGGCCCCCGCGCGCAGGAGCGCTTCGGGAGCCACCATGTGGGCGGCGCCGTGAGCGCAGTCGACGACGACCCGCAGGCCGTCGAGGGGATGCGGCAGGGTGGCGAGCAGATGCGAGACGTAACGGTCGGCCTCTCCGTACGCCTCACGGACCCGGCCGACGGCGGCGCCGACCGGTCGGTCCCACTTCTCGCCGAGCCGCTCCTCGATCTCGTTCTCCACGGCGTCGGGTAGCTTGAAGCCGCCACGGGCGAAGAACTTGATCCCGTTGTCCGGGGCGGGGTTGTGCGACGCGGAGAGCATCACCCCGAGGTCGGCCCCGAGAGCTGAGGTCAGGTACGCGACCGCCGGGGTGGGCAGCACGCCGAGCCGAAGCACATCCACGCCAGACGACGCGAGGCCGGCGACCACCGCGGCCTCCAGGAACTCTCCTGAGGCGCGCGGGTCCCGGCCTACGACGGCGATCGGGCGGCCGCGCCGCCCGACGCTCGCGTGGAACGCCCCGGCATCGCCGAGGACATGAGCAGCCGCCACGGACAGGTCCATGGCGAGCTCGGCGGTGAGGTCGCGACCCGCGACCCCACGTACCCCGTCGGTGCCGAAAAGGCGCCCCCTGAAGGAGTCGCTTGCGGGCTCCGGAGACACTGCTAACGCTTGCTGTACTGCGGAGCCTTGCGGGCCTTCTTGAGGCCGTACTTCTTCCGCTCCGTGGCTCGGGCGTCACGGGTCAGGAAGCCGGCCTTCTTGAGCGGAGGCCGGTTGGTCTCGGCGTCCAGGATGGCGAGCGCGCGGGACAGACCCATGCGCAGGGCGCCGGCCTGGCCGGTCACGCCGCCGCCGCCGATGCGGGCGATGACGTCGAACTGGTCCTCGGCGCCGAGCGTCACGAAGGGCTCGTTGACGATCTGCTGGTGGACCTTGTTCGGGAAGTAGGTGTCCAGCGAGCGGCCGTTGATGGTCCACTTGCCGGTGCCCGGCACGATGCGGACGCGGGCCACGGCCTCCTTGCGGCGGCCGGTGCCGTACGAGTTGCCCGTGGTGATGGGGCGGCGCACGGGGGCGTCAGCGCTGGGCGCGGACTCGGTGGTGTACTCGGAAGGGAACTCCTCGGACGAGAATTCGTCCTGCTCGCCCTCGACGAGCGTCTCGATACCGTTGGGCTCGGCCACGGTTCTCCTCTTACTTTCCTGGCTCGGCGATTACTGGGCGATCTGGCTGATCTGGAAGGACACCGGCTTCTGGGCCTGGTGCGGGTGCTCGGATCCGGCGTAGACCTTGAGCTTCTTCGCCATCTTCCGGCCGAGGGCGTTCTTGGGGAGCATCCCCTTGACGGCCTTCTCCACGGCGCGGTCCGGGCGCTTCTCCATGAGCTCGCCGTAGGTCACGGAACGCAGACCGCCGGGGTAACCCGAGTGACGGTAGGCCTTCTTCTGCTCGAGCTTGTTGCCGGTCAGGGCCACCTTGTCGGCGTTGATGACGATGACGAAGTCACCGGTGTCGACGTGCGGGGCGAAGATCGGCTTGTGCTTGCCGCGGAGCAGGGTCGCGACGTGGCTGGCCAGCCGGCCGAGCACGACGTCGGTGGCGTCGATGACGTACCACTGACGTTCGACGTCGTTGGGCTTGGGTGAGAACGTGCGCACGGCAGTGCCTTCTGTCGGAAATGTGAACTCACGGTAGGTTGCGCAGGCACGGCGGCAACCTCCCGTCTCCACATGCATGGGAGAAGACGCCGGACGCGCCGTGCACGGGTCACCAAAGGACCAGTGCACACAACGAATCAGCAGGTTACCCGTCCCAGCGCCCCAGGTCAAAACGCGCCGCCCGGAACGGGGGCCAGAACGCCGGGACACGGAAATCCAATCCCTCAGTCCCCTTCATCCTCATCGCCTCACATCCCTATATTTGACTGCGGTATGTGGCAGACCCCTCACACCCGGCACCCCCAACGGACGCCCCGGCGCGGCACTCACGTTGGCCTGCTCGCCTGCGCTGTCACACTTCTGCTCGCCGGCGTCGTCATCGGCAGGATCAGCTCCCGGAGCGGTGTCGACGAGGTCTACCTCCGCAACTCCGAACCCACGCCTTCGCCCACGAAGACCTCGGGGCCGTCGCCGCGGAACCGTCCGCCGCTCGACCACGTGGCGCAGGCCGGCGAACCGCCCGCGGCCGCCCAGGCGACCCCGACGACCAGGCCGCCCACCAGGAAACCGTCCACCATGATCGACGGCTCGGACGGCGGATCGCAGTGGAACACCTTCGCCCCCGGGTACGGCGACGAGTCCGGCGCCGTCGGCGGCAGGACAGGCGGTGACACGGGGGGCACGGGCGGCGGAACGGCCGCTCTCACCAGCCTGGAGTCCGAGGTCATCCGGCTGGCGAACGCCGAACGCCGCCAGCGGGGCTGCGCCCCCATGCGGATCGACAAGCGCCTCGTCCGGTCGGCCCGGCTGCATTCGCGGGAGATGGCCGCGAGCAACGCGTTCGAGCACGCCTCGCCCGACGGCCGCTCCCCGTGGGACCGCATGGAGGCGGCGGGTTACCGGGACGGCGGCGCGGAGAACATCGCCCGGGGTTACCACACCGCCCGCGAGGCGATTCAGGGCTGGATGGCCAGCAGCGGCCATCGGCGCAACATCCTCAACTGCAGCCTGGTCGCGACCGGTGTGGGGGTCGACATGGGGCCTGGTGGACCCTGGTGGACCCAGGACTTCGGTTATTCCTGACTTTCCTCATGTGCTGGGATACGCGGCTAATCTCAGCGCATGGGTTATCCCGGCGACCAGCCATACCGCCAGCCGTACCTCCCGCAGGGCGAGCCGCCGACCACCGACCGTCCCACCGAGCGCCGCCAGGCGCCGTACGGATCCGCGTCCGGCCAGGACGCCTCGGCGTTCGACCCGTGGCGCCGGCCGCAACGGGACGGCGCGCAGCAGGCGCGGCCGCAAGCGGGAGGCTGGGGGCCGGGCGGGCAGCCCGAGAGCGGGCAGGGCGGAACCTGGGGACCGGGGCCGTCGCAGCCAGGCGGCGCGGCCGGAGGCTGGGGACCTGGAGGCACTCCGTCGGGCGGCCCGGACGCCGGCGCGCAACCGGGCGCCTCGCCTTGGGGGCCGGGAGGCACGCGACCGGGAAGCCCGTTGAGCGAGAGCCGTCGGCCGGAGGGGGAGCCCGCCGGTTCCGCCCCCGGCGCGGTCGGCGCGACCGGTCAGGCCGGAGGTTCGCAGCCGGGCGATTTCGCGGTGGGCGGTCCGCAGAGCGGTGGATTCGCGCCGGGCAGTCCACAGAGCGGCGGTTTCGCCCCCGGAAGCCCGCAGGGCGGTGGATTCGCCTCGGCCAGTCCGCAGGGTGGCGGTTTCGCGCCCGGAAGCCCGCAGCCGGGCGGACAGCCCTCCGGACATCCGCAGCCGGGCGGCCCCGAGAGCGGCGGTTCCCTCCCCGGGGATCCGCACGGCCGGCAGTCGCCCGCCTCCGGGGAACCGCCTCGCGCCGAACGGCGCGCCGCCGCCGAGTCGTCGGAACCGCCGTGGGACCCCTACGGACCGGTCCCCTTCTGGCGGCGCCCTCTCGTGCTCGTCCTGGCCGGTCTCGCGCTGATCGCCGCCCTCTTCGCGGGTCTGTGGGTCGCGGCGAGCCGCGAGCAGCCGGTCCGCGCGGTTCCCACGCCCACACCGACGCCCATGGTCTCCACCGGCCCCACGAGCAAGTACGGCTACGCGGGCTCGCGCACGACCGACAAGTCCCCGCTCACCGCCACGGAACTCTTCGGCCAGAAGAAGGTCACCAGCGGCACCCGGTCCTACCTCCGGACGAAGGTCAACAAAGAGAAGAAGTGCGCCGACGGCGTGTCCGGCACGAAGATCACGAAGGCTCTCAAGGACGGCCGCTGCACGCAGCTCATCCGCGCCAGCTACCGGGACTCCAAGGGCACGATCATCGGGACGGTCGGCGTCGCCAACCTCAAGACCACCACCGCGGCCAAGAAGGTGGCGTCCGCCGGCGGCGGCAAGGAGCGGCAGGACTTCCTCAAGCCGCTGCCGGGCACCGACGACATCACCAAGTTCCTCGGGACGGGCGACGCGTACGCGGGCGGCTGGATCCACGGCCACTACACCGTGCTGCTGTGGTTCCAGTTCAAGGACGGCCACAACCCGAGCAAGACCGAACTCAAGCGCCTCTACCAGGCAGCCATGGACATCACGGAGAAGACCGTCTTCCCTGCTCTCGACACGAGGTCCCTGACCGGAGGACGCGGCTGATCCGCGAAACCATCTTTCCGCCGATCTTTCTGGACAAACACCTCTCGGGGGCTGCGCACAAACGCCCATAGCGGCACGACGATCTCGTCTACGCCGATACGCTTCCGCATATGCGTGGCCAGGATCCCGTTTCCGAGCACGAACACGGCGCCGACGGCTCGACGGCACCCGCTGTGCCACCGCCGAGCTTCGGCCATCCCGACGAGACAGCCGGTGACGTACCCGGCGAGACACCGTCGGGCTACGACTGGTTCGCCCGCCCCCACGGCGCGGCGGATGAGCCTGCGTCGCCCGAGGGATCGCGGAACACCGCCCCCGGCGGTGCCCCGTCCGGTCAGGACACCGCCGACGCGGGACAGGCGTCCCGAACGCGTGCCGAAACCGTCCACGAGAGCACCCACGACCTCACGTCCGACGCCGCCCGTGACGCGCGGGAAAGTCCCGAGCGTCCGGGAGCGGTGACCCCCGGTGGAGCTCCTCGCCCGGCCGGAACCGAGCCCATGGAGAGCGCGGCCGGAGAGCCGCCCTGGTCCCCATGGGTGCAGGCGAGCCGGCCCACCGGGGAACGGCCCGCGGAGCAGGCGCCGTCCCCGGCCGAGACCCCGCAGTGGGGTCCGCCGCCCGCTTTCGGCGCGGCCACCGGACCCACTGCGACCGCTCGGCCGGACGGCCGGGGCACGGCACCCCAAGGAACGCCGACGCCCGCTGAACCGCGGGCATCGCAGGGAACGCCGGCATCGCAGGAAAGCGGCCGCTCGTTCCGGGAGAATCCCGAGCGGGACCAGTTCGAGACCATCGACTTCCCCGCGATCGACGTCACCAAGCCGTGGGTTCCTCCCACCGGCCAGGGGCGTCCCGGCTCGTGGAACGCCGGGGCCGCGCGGTCGGGCACCCAGCCGTCGCCTTCCGGCAACCAGCCGCCTCCCAGCACGCAGCCGTCGGCTTCCGGCAACCAGCCTCTCCCTGACACCCAGCAGCCGCCTGCCGGCAGCGAGGAGAGCACGTACGGCACGCCGGGTGGCACGCGTCCGGCACCTCCCACCACGCCCCATACGGCTCCGCCGCCCAGGCCACCCGCGCCGCCCGTCGCACACACACCGACTCCGGCCGCCGCGTCCCCCATGCATCCGGCGCCTCGGACCGTGCCCATGTCGCCGCCCGGGCCTGCTCCCGTCCCCGCCGAGCCGCAGGGCCAGGGAACGGCACAGCCCTCCCAGGCCGACGAGCCTTCGGAGCGCGGAGTGGAAGCGCCGCCGGAGGACCGGGGATGGCCAGAGGAGCACCTCGACGCCCAACAGGACGCGACGCGCCC
Source organism: Microtetraspora glauca (assembly GCF_040656155.1). NCBI lineage: Bacteria > Bacillati > Actinomycetota > Actinomycetes > Streptosporangiales > Streptosporangiaceae > Microtetraspora > Microtetraspora glauca. The sequence continues at coordinate 157,050 of NZ_JBFALK010000001.1, read as the reverse complement.
GCGAGAGCGCCCCGAAGAGCTCACCGCCCGTACGACATCCAGCGACGCCGAGCGGCTTGGTGACCGTCGCGGGCCCCGCGGACCCGAATCCGGGACGTCCGGTGACCGTCGGTGGCTCGGCGGCCCGGAATCCGGGAAGGTCGACCACGCCGGAGACGAGGCCGAAGAGGTCGGGCAACCAGGTGACTTCGGAGCCTGGCACGAGCAGGCGCCGGCCATGGCCACCTGGTCGGCCTCGGCGGTCCGCGACGACCTGTCCGGCGACACTCCGGCCGAGCCCGCCCCCGGCCTCGCGGCCCGGCCTGGTTCACTGCCCGGTGCCGCGCCCGTGGAAGCGGAGCCCGCGTCTCCCCCGGGAGCGGGGCCCTGGCCGGAGCGGGAGCCGATTCCGTCGGGCACCGCGGAACCGGTCGCGACACCGGGACCGGTCACCGACCCGGACCCGAAGGAGCGCCCGCTTCCCACGGCGGCCCATGACCTGGCGGATGACCCCGGCCATGACCCGGCGGATGACCCCGGCCATGACCCGGCGCATGGCCCCGCGCATGACCCGGCCGCGCCGGAACGGCCCGCCCACCTCTCTGAGCAGGCTTCGCCGGTGACCCGCGAGCAGGGACCGACCGTTCCTCTCAGGCCGCCCGCTCCCCGGGAGGCTCCTGCCCGGTCCTTCAGGCCCGCGGAGCCCGGTGACGTTCCCGTGTGGCCGCCCAGGCTGCCCGGTGAGACGGCCCCGGCGCCCGACGCCCCCCTGAGCGGCGCACGGGCGGCCTGGCCACCGGACGAGTCCCCTGCCCCGGACGCCCCCGGAGCCGCCGCGCGTGCCGACGCCACCGAACGCGGATCCGCCGCTCCCGGGCAGGATCCCGAGGGCGAGCATTCTGACGACCACTCCCAGCCACCCGCCGATGCGGACACCGGCGACCCGGCGGACGGCGAATCCTTCCGGCCCCAGCCTCCGGAGGCTTCCGGCGAACCGCCGCTGGCCCGGCCTCTGCCCGGCGTCTCGGATCTCACGCCGCCCTCTCAGAGCGAGGCCGTGGGCCCCCGGCAATCCGGCACGGCGTACGACTCGGGCCCGGACCAGGACTCCGGCTCCCCGAACGGGCACGGCCAGGCGGATGGGACCCCCGGACCGCGTCAGCCGGTCGGACTCCAGGCCGAAGCGGCGGGCCACCAGCACCTTCCGGCCCGTTCGGGCCCGGCGTCGCCGCCCATGCCGGTCACTCCTTCGCCGAGCCCCGTACTGCTCGCGCCAGAACAGGGCCGGCCGCCCGGCGACCTTCCGGTCCCGTTCGTCCCACCGGCCGCTCCGCCCGCCAGGCGCTCCTCCGGCACAGGCAAGAAGATCCTGCTCGGCGCCGGCACGGGAATCGTGGTGGTGGCCATCGGCGCCGCCGCCTACCTGGCGTACACCGGGCAACCCGAGGACGCGTCGGCCGCCGGCGCGCCCCCGACGACCAGCGGCGCCCCCGCGGCCACCACCCCGGCGGCACAGCCGAGCACGAGCACGAACGCGAGCGGCGGCACGAACGTGAACGCCGCGGCCCCTCTCGACTCGGAGGAGACCGACCCGCGCAAGCTCACCCTGGCCGAGACGTTCCCGGACGCGCGGATCACCCTCGCCGGGCGCAGCTTCAAACGGGTCAAGGTCAGCATGACCGACAGCTGCGAGCAGGCGGCGGCGGGCACCTTCGCCGACGCGCTGAAGCAGCAGGAGTGCCGCAGGGTCCTCCGGGCCACCTACGTGGACGCCAAGCAGCACTACGCGGTGACCACCGGAATCGCGGTGCTGCCCACCAAGGACGCGGCCCTCGCGGTCGACAAGGCCAAGAACCTCAGCGGCAACCTCTGGTTCCGCGGGCTCAACGGCGACACGGGCAGCGGCGCCGAGCGCGTGGCGATCTCCGGCGGCTACGCCGCGGGCATGGTGTGGGGTCGCTACATCGTGTTCAGCTACGCGACCTACGCCGACGGCCACACGCCGGGCGCCAAGGAACAGGATCTCGGCCCGGTCAGCGGTGCGTTCCGCGACCACACCGCCGAGGTGATCGGCAAGCGCATCACGGGCTGAGCGTGCGCACCCGGCGCGTCGCCATGGCGCGCCGGGCCAGTTCCTCGCCTACCGGGTAGCGAACCTCCTCCAGGGTCAGCCCGTGCGCCGGGGCCACGTGCACCCCGGACTCCCGTACGGCCCTCGACAGCACCAGACCCGGCCATTCGACGGGCTGCCTGCCCTCCCCGACCGCGAGCAGGGAGCCCACCAGGGCGCGGACCATGGAATGGCAGAACGCGTCCGCGACGACGGTCGCCCGGATGATCCCGTCCTCGCCCCGCGACCAGTCGAGCCGCTGGAGCTCGCGTATCGTCGTGGCGCCCTCGCGTTTCTTGCAGAACGCGGCGAAGTCGTGCTCGCCGATCAGCCGCTCGGCCGCGGCGTTCAGCAGATCGACGTCGAGCGACCTGTTGTGCCACAGCACCTCGCGCCGCCGCAGCGGGTCGGTCCCACCGGGAGCGTCACAGACGCGGTAGACGTATCGCCGGAACAGAGCGGAGAATCGCGCGTCAAACCCCTCAGGAGCCACTGAGACGGCATAAACGCGTACGTCTTGGGGCAGAACACCTGCCAGCCGTCTGGTCAGCGCAGCGAGCCAATGAGCGCCTTCGGCACGCCAGGCGTCCTCGGGGTCGGTCTCCGGATCACGCTGCCGGTGCCGGGCCGTGTCGGCGACCGCGAGCCGGGAAAGCGCGAGATCCACGTGCGCCACCTGCCCCCGGGCGTGCACCCCCGCGTCCGTACGGCCCGCCACGGTCAGTTGAGGAGCCGGATCGAGCCGGAGGATGCGGCCCAGCGCGCCTTCCAGCTCTCCCTGGACGGTTCGCCGCTCCGGCTGCCGCGCCCAGCCGGAGAAGTCGGTGCCGTCATAGCCCAGATCGAGCCTCAGCCGAACTTCTCGGTCCACGTCCATCCTCCCGTACGGCAGGCGACCAGCCGTACCTGAAACGAAGAGCGGGCCCAGCGATCCCGGAAGGGACGCTGGACCCGCTCACAGGCTGTTGATCAGCACAGGCCCCTGATCAGGCCTCGTCCTTCTTGGCCTCGGCCTCGGGGGCCTCCGCCTCGGCGGCCGGGGTCTCGATGACCTCCTCGGCCGGGGCGGCCGGAGCGGTCTCGGCAGCGGCGGCCGGACGCGAGACGGTGACCGGGCTCAGCTGCTCGCTCACCAGCTCGATGACCGCCATGGGGGCGGCGTCGCCCTTACGCGGGCCGAGCTTGGTGATGCGGGTGTAGCCACCGGGACGCTCGGCGAAAGTCGGCGCGATCTCGGCGAAGAGGTGGTGGACGACGCCCTTGTCGCGGACGACCGTCAACACCTGGCGACGGTTGTGCATGTCGCCCTTCTTCGCCTTGGTGATCAGCTTCTCCGCGAGCGGGCGAAGACGCTTGGCCTTGGCCTCGGTGGTGCGGATCCGGCCGTGCTGGAACAGCTGGGTGGCGAGGTTCGCCAGGATCAGCCGCTCGTGCGCCGGGCTGCCGCCGAGACGGGCGCCCTTGGTGGGCTTGGGCATGTCGTTTCTCCTTGAGAGACAACCCGCTCCGGCCGTGTCAGGTACCGAAGTCGGGGCGGCGGGCTCCTGCGAGCCCGCCTTGGGCGAATCAGTGGTTCAGCAGGCACCCCGACTGATCGGGGATGCCTTCCGGCCGCCGGGACAGCGGTGTACCCGCTGTCCCGGTGCCGGCTCGGCCGGAACGCGACCTAGTACTGCTCGGTCTCGATGAAGCCGCCGTCCTCATCGTCGTACCCGCCGCCGGCGACCGCGCTGGGGTCGAATCCGGGCGGGGAGTCCTTGAGGGCGAGGCCCATCTCGTGCAGCTTCTGCTTGACCTCTTCGATCGACTTCGCGCCGAAGTTGCGGATGTCGAGCAGGTCCTGCTCGCTGCGGGCGACGAGCTCACCCACGGTGTGGATGCCCTCGCGCTTGAGGCAGTTGTAGGAGCGGACCGTGAGGTTCAGCTCCTCGATCGGCAGCGCCAGGTCGGCGGCCAGGGCCGCGTCGGTCGGCGACGGGCCGATGTCGATGCCCTCGGCCTCGACGTTCAGCTCGCGCGCCAGGCCGAACAGCTCGACCAGGGTCTTACCCGCCGAGGCGACCGCGTCGCGCGGCTTCATCGACGGCTTCGTCTCGACGTCCAGGATCAGCCGGTCGAAGTCCGTGCGCTGCTCGACACGGGTCGCCTCGACCTTGTAGGTGACCTTGAGGACCGGGGAGTAGATGGAGTCGATCGGAATCCGGCCGATCTCCTGGCCCGGCTGCTTGTTCTGGGCCGCGGAGACGTAGCCCCGACCGCGCTCGACGGTCAGTTCCATCTCCAGCTTCGCCTTGCCGTTCAGCGTGGCGATGTGCAGGTCGGGGTTGTGCACCTCGACACCGGCCGGAGGCGCGATGTCGGCGGCGGTGACCTCACCCGGACCCTGCTTGCGCAGGTACATCACGACCGGCTCGTCGTGCTCGGACGAGACGACCAGCGACTTGAGGTTCAGGATGATGTCGGTGACGTCTTCCTTGACCCCCGGCACGGTCGAGAACTCGTGCAGCACGCCCTCGATGCGGATGCTGGTGACCGCCGCCCCCGGGATCGAGGACAGCAGCGTGCGCCGCAGCGAGTTGCCGATGGTGTAACCGAAGCCCGGCTCCAGCGGCTCGATGACGAACTTGGACCGGTGCTCCTCGAGCGACTCCTCCAGGAGGCTCGGGCGCTGTGCGATGAGCATGTGGGTTCTCCCCTGATTTCCGGGACGATTCCACCGCGCCCCGCACCACCGCCGGCCGCTGATCGCGACTCGGCCGTGCCGGACCGGTTTCCTCTCCCTGTACGGCGGCGCCCGCTATTTGACGCCACTCGCCTACAACCATGATGCCGCACGGCTCGCGTTCCGCGAGCCGTGCGGCCATCATCTGGTCGAGAGCTCTTACTTGGAGTAGAGCTCGACGATGAGCTGCTCCTGGACCAGCGTGTCGATCTGCTGGCGAACCGGGAGCTGGTGCACGAGGATGCGCATGCTTTCCGGGGCGACACCCAGCCACGCCGGGACGGTCTTGTCACCGGCGGTGGCGCGGGCCACCTCGTACGGAAGCAGGTTCCGCGACTTCTCGCGGACCTCGATGATGTCGTGCTCGCGCACGCGGTACGACGGGATGTCGACCTTCTTGCCGTTCACCACGATGTGCCCGTGGCGCACCTGCTGGCGGGCGGCGTCGCGCGACTCGGCGAATCCGGCGCGGTAGACCACGTTGTCGAGACGGCTCTCCAGGATCTGGAGGAGGTTCTCGCCGGTCTTGCCGGACTTGCGGTTGGCTTCCTCGTAGTAGTTGTGGAACTGCTTCTCGAGGACGCCGTAGATGCGGCGGGTCTTCTGCTTCTCACGAAGCTGGAGCTGGTACTCAGACTCCTTCGGCCGACCGCGACCGTGCTCACCCGGCGGGTAAGGACGGATCTCGATGGGGCACTTCGCGGACTCGCACTTCTTGCCCTTGAGGAAGAGCTTCGTCTTCTCGCGTCGGCAGAGCTTGCAGTCCGCACCCGTGTAACGAGCCATTTCTCTCTATCTCCTGGAGCTCAGACGCGGCGGCGCTTCGGCGGGCGGCAACCGTTGTGCGGGACCGGAGTCACGTCCTGGATGGACCCGACCTCGAGGCCGGTCGCCTGCAGCGAACGGATCGCGGTCTCACGGCCGGAGCCGGGACCCTTGACGAAGACGTCGACCTTGCGCATGCCGTGCTCCATGGCGCGGCGGGCGGCGTTCTCAGCGGCCATCTGCGCGGCGAACGGGGTGGACTTACGGGAGCCCTTGAACCCGACGTGGCCGGCACTGGCCCAGGAGATCACGTTCCCGTTCGGGTCGGTGATCGAAACGATCGTGTTGTTGAACGTGCTCTTGATGTGGGCGTGCCCGTGAGCGACGTTCTTCTTTTCCTTGCGGCGCACCTTCTTAGGTGCGCCCTGGCGGCTCTTCGGCGGCATTTAAGCGCTATCTCCTGGAATGTGGCTGCTAGGACTACTTCTTGCCCGGCTTCTTCTTGCCGGCCACGGTCTTCTTCTTGCCCTTGCGGGTACGCGCGTTCGTCTGCGTCCGCTGACCGTGGACAGGCAGCCCCTTGCGGTGCCGGATGCCCTGGTAGCAGCCGATCTCGATCTTGCGGCGAATATCGGCCTGAACCTCGCGACGGAGGTCACCCTCGATCTTGAAGTTCGCCTCGATGTAGTCACGCATCGGCACGAGCTCAGCGTCGGTGAGCTGGTGGACGCGCAGGTCCGGGCTGATGCCCGTCGCCTCCAGGATCTCCTGGGCGCGAGTGCGACCGATTCCGAAAATGTAGGTGAGAGCGATCTCCAGCCGCTTGTCGCGGGGGAGGTCGACGCCAACCAGGCGAGCCATGGTCGGGCATTCTCCTTCGTGGTGGCGGAGGTCCTGCGCCTCACTTCCCCTCCCCATGCCCGGGGTGAGGGCCCCGGCCTCCGACCGGGGGTCTCCCGTGTGGTCCGGCTCCCGACATCGGGAAACCGCCTTCACGGGTGTGACGCGCGATTACTGTTCAACGGTCCACATGGCTCGAGCCCGCCACTGGAGCGGACTCACATGGAACCTTTTCTGCGACCGTCGCCAGCCGAGTCCGCCTCGCCTCGCGCCCCATCGGCCCGCTTTCGCGAACTTCCCGGTGCCCGGCTCGGCTTCCTCTCCTGCTGACTGGTCGAGTCCGCCTCGCCTTACACCCGATCGGCCCGCTTTCGCGGAACCGCCCGATGCCCGGCTCGGCTTCCTCTCCTAGCCCTGGCGCTGCTTGTGGCGCAGGTTGTCGCAGATCACCATGACGCGACCGTGCCGGCGAATCACCTTGCACTTGTCGCAGATCTTCTTGACGCTCGGCTTGACCTTCATAGTCCTTATTCGTTCCTCAGACGGCCCGCCCTGATTAGAGGGGGGCTTACTTGTACCGGTAGACGATCCGCCCGCGACTCAGGTCGTAGGGGCTCAGTTCCACGACCACCCGGTCGTCGGGGAGGATCCGGATGTAGTGCATCCGCATCCGTCCGCTGATGTGGGCCAGGACCTTATGGCCGTTGTCGAGCTGCACCCGGAACATCGCGTTCGGGAGCGACTCAACCACAGTGCCCTCGATCTCGATGGCGCCGTCTTTCTTGGCCATGTCCCTCGCGTTTCACTGATCGGTCGTCTGAGGCTTCGGATCACTACGCAGCCGCGACCTAAGGGCGCTTCCAGAGAGCGGCGACCGGCAAGGTCACCTGTGCGCAAAAGGTCATAGTGAGCCGACAAAGGAGTGTACGACAACCCGGCCAGAAATGCGAAACGGCCGGCGCTGTCTCCCACACCGGCTGCCAGGCTACCCCAGATCACCGTCTACTCACGCACTGCCGTACGCGATGGTGGAAGGGCTGTTCCGGCCACCGGGTCCCCCTGCCGGCGCCGCCGATGTGCCGGGCCTGGCGGACACGGCGACCAGATCCGGCCGGCCGACGAAGATCACCTACCCGGCTACAAGCCGAGCGATCACACCCGGCCGGTAAAGAGTGCGTCCGTCTCGGCGCGGGCCGACCGGCCCGCGCCACCCGGGCTCACGACCGCTTCTGGTCCCGCCCGAAGATCGTGCCGACTAGGAGGACGGCCCCCCACGGGCCCATCACCCACAACGGCCACGGATAGACCCAGTGGACCGACGAGATCACGACGATCAACCAGATGACCCAGTTGACCGCGCTCGCGGTCGCCCAGGCGCCCCAGGCGGCCTTCAACCCCGCCTGGGTGCCACGTCGCGGGCGCGGGCGCGACTGAGAGGAGACCGTAGCGGGAAGAGTGTGCAGATCGATGTCCGGCAGGTCCGACGTCAGCGTGGCGAGCTCGCCGTACGTCCGGCTCTCGTAGACCTGCGCCAGCCGCTCGTTGAACTCGTCGACGGTGAGCCGGCCCTCGGCGACATGCTCTCGCAGAGCGGCGGCGACCCGGTCCCGGTCGCCGTCGGAGGCTCGCATCTCCGGAGTTGCCGCCATCACCATCTACTCCCGCCGCTCCACATGATTAGCCCCATTATGTGACACGAGACGGCACGAGGGGCGCTGTGAATCAGCCCTGTTCGCCGGAACCCGCGGAGGTCTGGCCGAAGCGCGACGCACCCCCGTCGAGCGCCGTGAGGACCAACGGGCCGTTGTCCGTGACCGCCACGCTGTGCTCGAAGTGCGCCGACGCCTTTCCGTCCACCGTCACGACCGTCCAGTCATCGGACAATACGCGAGTACGGTCGGTGCCCAGGTTGACCATGGGCTCGATCGCGAAGCACATGCCGGGCTCGAAGCGCGGCCCGCGGCCGGGACGGCCGTGGTTGGCGACCCACGGGTCCATGTGCATCTCGGTGCCGATGCCGTGCCCGCCGTACTCCTGGGGGATGCCGTAGCGGCCCTGGGACCGTACGTACTTCTCCACCTGGAACCCGATGTCCGACAGGTGACCGCCGACGCGGAGCGCGGCGATCCCGCGCCACATGGACTCCTCGGTCACTCGCATCAGCTCGGTGAGCGCCGGGTCGACCTCGCCCACGGGGACGGTGATGGCGGAGTCGCCGTGCCACCCGTCGAGGATCGCACCGCAGTCGATGGAGATGATGTCGCCTTCGCGCAGCTTGCGCCGGTCGCTGGGGATGCCGTGCACGACCTCCTCGTTCACGGAGGCGCAGATGGTCGCGGGGAAGCCCTGGTAGCCCTTGAACGACGGAATCGCGCCCTCGTCCCTGATCGCCTTCTCGGCGATGACGTCGAGATCGAGCGGGGTCAGGCCGGGCTCGACGGACGAGCGGAGCAGTTCGAGCGTCCTGCCGACGACCAGACCGGCCGCCCGCATCTTCTCCAGCTGCTCAGGCGTCTTCACCTGGATTCCGTGCTTGTTCTTCTTGAACACTCTGGCACCCCCTGGGGTGTTCTAACGGCCGGACTATCAGGCCAATTCCCCCGATTCTGCCCTAAAGCGCCGGACGCCATCCCACGGATGGGATGGCGTCCGAAAAGGGGACCTTCAGTTTCCGGGCGTGCGCAGTGCCGCCATGGCCCGCCGGGTGACCTCGTCGACCGGACCGGTCGCGTCCACCCGTACGAGTATGCCCTCGTCCGAATAGAAGTTGATCAGCGGGGACGTCTGCTCCTGGTAGACCTCCAGGCGTCGCCTGATGGTCTCCTCGCGGTCGTCGTCGCGCTGGAACAGCTCGCCGCCGCACGCGTCGCAGACACCCGCCACGGAAGGGGGGTCGAAATCGACGTGCCATACCTTGCCGCATGAGCGACAGGTGCGTCGTCCGGCAAGTCGCCGTACGACCTCTTCGTCGTTGACGATCAGTTCCAGGACGATGTCCAGCCCGGTGCCGAACTCGGCCAGCATCTTCTGCAAGATCTGCGCCTGCGGCACGTTCCGCGGGAAGCCGTCCAGCAGGAAGCCCTGCTGGGCGTCATCCTCGCCCAGACGATCGCGGACCATGGCGACCGTCACCTCGTCGGGGACGAGGTCGCCGCGGTCCATGTACTCCTTGGCAAGCTTGCCGAGTTCCGTGCCGCCGGAGACATTGGCGCGGAAGATGTCACCTGTCGAGATTTTCGGGATCGACAGATGTGATGCGATGAACTGGGCCTGCGTCCCCTTGCCCGCTCCGGGGGGCCCGACCAAGACGACGCGCACTATCTCAGGAAGCCCTCGTAGTTGCGCTGCTGAAGCTGGCTCTCGATCTGCTTGACCGTGTCCAGGCCGACACCAACCATGATGAGAATGCTGGTCCCTCCGAACGGGAAGTTCTGGCTCGCCCCGGCCACCGCCAGTGCGAGGATCGGGATCAGCGAGATGACGCCCAGATACGGAGCACCGGCGGCCGTGAGTCGCGTGAGCACATAGTTGAGGTACTCAGCGGTCGGCCGGCCCGGACGGATGCCCGGGATGAACCCACCGTACTTCTTCATGTTGTCGGCGACTTCAACGGGGTTGAAGGTAATGGACACGTAGAAGTACGTGAAGAAGAGGATCAGCGCGAAGAACGTGGCCATGTAGACGGGGTGGTCGCCCGTAACCAGGTTCTGGGCCAGCCATTCGATGACCGGGCCAGGGTTCGCGCTGTTGCCGAAGATCGTGACCAGCAGCTGCGGCAGGTACAGCAGCGACGAGGCGAAGATGACCGGGATGATGCCGGCCTGGTTCACCTTGAGCGGGATGTAGGTCGAGGTCCCGCCGTACATCCGGCGGCCCACCATGCGCTTCGCGTACTGCACGGGCACGCGCCGCTGCGCCTGCTCGATGAAGACGACGACGGCGACCATGACAATGCCGACGATCATCACCACGACGAACTTGAAGGCGCTCTGCCGGAAGATGTTCATCAGCTCGGACGGGAAGACCGCCACGACCTGGGTGAAGATCAGGATCGACATGCCGTTGCCGACACCGCGATCGGTCACGAGCTCGCCCAGCCACATGATCACCGAAGTGCCCGCCGTCATCGTGATGACCATGGTGACGAGCGTGAAGACATCGTCGTTCAACAGGATGGGCAGGTTGTTGTTCGGGAACAGCTGTCCCGAACGCGCCAGCGCCACGAAAGCGGTCGACTGCAGAACGGCGAGACCGATGGTCAGATATCGCGTGTACTGCGTGATTTTCGCCGTACCGGACTGGCCCTCCTTCTTGAGGGCCTCCAGGCGCGGAATCACGACGGTCAGCAGCTGCAGGATGATGCTCGCCGTGATGTACGGCATGATGCCCAGGGCGAACACTGAAAGTTTCAGCAGCGCGCCACCGCTGAACAGCTGGACCATCCCGTAGATGTTGCCGCTGTCGCCCGCCTGCGCCTGCTCCAGCGCTTTACGGACGTTCTCGGAGTTGACACCCGGGGTCGGCAGCACCGAGCCAAGCCGGAACAGCGCGATGATGCCCAATGTGAAGAGCAGCTTCTTGCGCAGGTCAGGCGTCCGGAATGCCCGGGTAATCGCGGATAGCACGGTACCTCCTGCGCGCCTGTGACGCGATAAAGGTCGGCGATGACGCGAAGGCGTCCATCGGCATGTCTACTTGCGAATGATCGGCGGGACGGCGCCCGCGCTCAGCGAACTCTAACGCACTACGGGCGCGGAGGCTCATAACGAACCTCCGCGCCTCGCATTACGTGCCTAAAGCTCGGAAACCGAGCCCCCGGCCGCGGCGATCTTCTCCTTGGCCGAGGCGGAGAAGGCGTGCACCTTCACGTTCAACGCCACGGAGACCTCACCGGTTCCCAGCACCTTGACGAGCTGGTTCTTGCGGACCGCGCCCTTCGCGACCAGACCCTCGACGGTGACCTCGCCACCCTCGGGGTACAGCTCGCTGAGCTTGTCCAGGTTGACGACCTGGTAGGTCGTCTTGAACAGCGCGTTGCTGAAGCCCTTCAGCTTCGGCAGCCGCCGCTGGAGCGGGATCTGGCCACCCTCGAAACCGAGCGGGACAGTCGTACGCGACTTGGTGCCCTTCGTACCGCGACCGGCGGTCTTCCCCTTGGACGCCTCGCCACGGCCCTTGCGGGTCTTGGCCTTGTTGGCGCCGGGAGCCGGGCGCAGGTCGTGGAGCTTGAGCGGAGCGTTCTCAGGCATGACTAGTCGACCTCTTCCACCTCGACGAGGTGCGTCACCACGGCGACCATGCCCCGGATCTCCGGGCGGTCCTCCTTGACGACGACATCGCCGATTCGCTTCAGGCCCAGCGAGCGCAGCGAGTCACGCTGGTTCTGCTTGCCACCGATCTTCGATCGGACCTGGGTGATCTTCAGACGAGCCATTGACTAGCTCACCGCCTTCGCCGCGGCAGCGGCCTCGGCGAGCCCCTCGGCCCGAGCCTTCAGCATCGCCTTGGGCGCGACGTCCTCGATCGGCAGGCCACGGCGAGCGGCGATCTCCTCGGGCCGGCTGAGGCCCTTCAGAGCGGCCACGGTCGCGTGGACGATGTTGATCGGGTTGTCCGAGCCGAGCGACTTGGACAGCACGTCGTGGATCCCGGCGCACTCCAGGACCGCGCGCACCGGACCACCCGCGATGACACCGGTACCGGGCGAAGCCGGACGCAGGAGGACGACGCCGGCGGCTTCCTCGCCCTGAACGGTGTGCGGGATGGTGCCCTGGATGCGCGGCACCTTGAAGAAGTGCTTCTTGGCCTCCTCGACACCCTTGGCGATCGCCGCGGGCACCTCCTTGGCCTTGCCGTATCCGACACCGACCAGGCCGTTGCCGTCGCCGACGATGACCAGCGCGGTGAAGCTGAAGCGCCGACCACCCTTGACGACCTTGGCCACTCGGTTGATCTTTACCACGCGCTCGATGTACGAGACGCCCTTGTCTGCGGCGCCACCGCGGCGATCGTCACGACGGTCCCGCCGCTCGCCACCGCCGCTTGCGCCGCGACGCGGAGCTGCAGCCATCAGTGGTTCCTCTTCTCATTGCTCAGGGCCATTGGGTGCGTTGCGAACCCTCGGAACGGAGTCATCAGAACTCCAGCCCGCTTTCACGGGCACTGTCCGCGAGGGCCGCGATGCGTCCCGCGTAACGGTTGCCACCGCGGTCGAAAACGACAGCGGTGATCCCGGCGGTCTTGGCCCGCTGAGCGAGAAGCTCGCCGACCTTCTTCGCCTTGTCGGTCTTGTCACCCTCGGTGGTGCGGAGCGCGGCGTCCATGGTGGACGCGCTCACCAGCGTGTGCCCCTGGGTGTCGTCGACGATCTGCACGAACAGGTGACGCGCCGACCGGTTGACGACCAGGCGCGGACGCTCCTGGGTGCCGAAGACGTTCTTCCGCACACGGCCGTGCCGACGGGCTCGCGAAAGGGCGCGAGCGGCGGTGTGCTTGCCGTACTTCGCGGCCATTTCTACTTACCAGCCTTTCCGACCTTGCGGCGGATAACTTCGCCCTGGTAGCGGACGCCCTTGCCCTTGTACGGGTCGGGCTTACGCAACTTACGGATGTTCGCGGCGACCTCGCCGACCTTCTGCTTGTCGATGCCGTCCACGTGGAACAGCGTCGGCTTGTCGACGCGGAAGGTGACGCCCTCGGGCGCATCCACGATCACCGGGTGGCTGAAGCCGAGAGAGAACTCCAGCTGCGTCGGGCCCTTGGCCTGAACGCGGTAACCGACACCGACGATCTCGAGCGTCTTGCTGTACCCCTGCGTCACACCGGACACCATGTTGGCGATCAGCGTGCGAGACAGGCCGTGCAGCGCACGGACCTTGTTCTCGTCGTTGGGGCGGGTGACGGCGATGTTGCCGTCCTCGGCCCGAGCCACCTCGATGGGCTCGGCGACCGTGTGAGAGAGCGTGCCCTTCGGGCCCTTGACCTGGACATCCCGGCCGTTGATGGTGATGTCAACACCACTCGGTACGGGGATGGGCAGCCGTCCGATTCTCGACATGCTGGATTCCTCCCCTCGTTACCAGACGTAGGCGAGGACTTCCCCGCCCACTCCACGCTTGCCGGCCTGCTTGTCGGTCATGAGGCCGCCGGACGTCGAAATGATCGCGACGCCCAGGCCGCCCAGAACGCGGGGCAGGTTGTCCTTCTTTGCATAGACCCGCAGACCGGGCTTGGATACCCGGCGCAGGCCCGCGAGCGAACGCTCACGGCTCGGCCCGAACTTCAGCTCCACCACGAGGTTCCTGCCGACCTTGGCGTCCTCGACGCTCCAGGCCTGGATGTAGCCCTCCTGCTGGAGGATCTCGGCGATGTGCGCCTTGATCTTCGAGTACGGCATGGTCACGGTGTCGTGATAGGCCGAGTTCGCGTTACGCAGACGCGTCAGCATGTCTGCGATCGGGTCGGTCATCGTCATGGCCGGTGGCCTTCCTCACCGTGGTTTCCACCCTTGATCCGTGTCTGCGACACGCGGTGGACCTACGGTGCGGTCGTGGACGCCTGAGGGCGTCCGGTTGATATGACTTCTTGGGTACGGCTGGCGCCGCGCGGGGCACGGTCCCGGCCCCGCGACAGGTCTACCAGCTCGACTTGGTGATGCCGGGCAGCTCGCCCCGGTGCGCCATCTCGCGGAAGCACACGCGGCAGAGCCCGAACTTGCGGTACACAGCGCGGGGACGGCCGCAGCGCGAGCACCGAGTGTACGCCCGGACCTCGAACTTCGCCTTACGCGCTGCCTTGACCTTGAGCGACGTCTTCGCCATGATCAGGCCTCCTTGAACGGGAATCCGAGGAGCTTCAGCAGCGCCCGGCCCTGGTCGTCGTTCGATGCTGTGGTCACGACCGTGATGTCCATGCCCCGCTGCCGGTCGACCTTGTCCTGGTCGACCTCGTGGAACATGACCTGCTCGGTGAGTCCGAAGGTGTAGTTGCCGTTGCCGTCGAACTGCTTCGGCGAGAGGCCGCGGAAGTCACGGATACGCGGCAGCGCCAGCGACAGCAGCCGGTCCAGGAACTCCCACATGCGGTCGCCGCGCAGCGTCACGTGGGCGCCGATCGGCATGCCCTCACGCAGCTTGAACTGGGCGATGGACTTGCGGGCGCGAGCCACGGCCGGCTTCTGACCGGTGATCGCGGTGAGGTCGCGGACAGCGCCCTCGATGAGCTTGGAGTCGCGAGCGGCCTCGCCGACGCCCATGTTCACCTTGATCTTGGTGATGGTGGGCACCAGCATGATGTTCTCGATGCCGAACTCCTCGCGCAGCTTCGCGATGATCTCTTCGCGGTAGCGCTGCTTGAGACGCGGGATCGTGCGCTCTTCAGTCGTGGCGGTCATCAGTTGTCCTCACCCGTCGTGTCGGCCTTCTCCTCGGCCTTCTTCTCGGGCTTCTCGTCATCCTTGAGCTTCTTCACGTTGCTCACGTGGATGGGAGCCTCCATGGTCTGCACGCCGCCTTCCTTGGCGCCACGCGGGCCCTGGTGGGTCACCTTGGAGTGCTTCTTGACCAGGTTCACGCCCTCGACGACCACACGCTCATCGCGCGGGAAGGCGGCGATGATGCGGCCCTTGGCACCCTTGTCCTTGCCGGCGATGACCTGGACGAGGTCACCCTTCTTCACATGCAGCTTCGGCATTTACAACACCTCCGGCGCGAGCGAGATGATGCGCATGAACTTCTTGTCGCGCAGCTCGCGGCCGACGGGGCCGAAGATACGCGTGCCCCGGGGGTCACCGCTGTCCTTGATGATGACCGCGGCGTTCTCGTCGAAGCGGATGTAGGAGCCATCGGGACGGCGGCGCTCCTTGACGGTGCGCACCACGACAGCCTTGACAACGTCGCCCTTCTTCACGCCGCCGCCCGGGATGGCGTCCTTCACCGTCGCAACGATGATGTCGCCGATACCCGCGTAGCGCCGGCCAGAGCCACCGAGCACCCGGATGCAGAGAATCTCCTTGGCACCCGTGTTGTCGGCGACCTTGAGTCGCGACTCCTGCTGGATCACGTCAACTCCTGTTTGTCGCGCCGGTTCTCACCTGGAAGGTGAGCCTGGCGGAACCTGATGTGGTCTTGTTCCCCCGGCGACAGTTCTGTCGGTCGAGCCCGCCTCGCCTCGCACGCATCCCGTACGGCTTGCGCCGTCCGGCCGTGCCCGGCTCCGCTACCTCTCCCGCCCACCGCCGCCGCAGGCGGACCGGGCCCGAAATGGGCCCGACCCCTTGGACACCGTCATGGGGGGCGGTCGCCCACCCCCCACGAGGCGCGTTCTGTGCGGGCGGTTCCGCCGGTCCCCGTCCGGCCGGTACGGCTCTCGCCGTCCGTCCGAGCCCAGGCCCGGCGTCCCCTCCCTGGCTTACTTGGCCTTCTCGAGGATCTCCACGACCCGCCAGCGCTTGCTGGCGGACAGCGGCCGGGTCTCCATCAGGAGGACGCGGTCGCCGACGCCGCAGGTGTTCTGCTCGTCGTGAGCCTTGTACTTCGTCGTACGGCGGATGACCTTGCCGTACAGCGGGTGCTTGACGCGGTCCTCGACGACGACGACAACGGTCTTGTCCATCTTGTCGCTGACCACGAGGCCCTCGCGGGTCTTGCGGTAGTTCCGCACCGACTTCTCGGTTGTCTCAGTTGCCTCAGCCATCGCTCGACTCCTTCTCGACCGTGACGATTCCGAGCTCACGCTCGCGCATCACGGTGTAGATACGGGCGATCTCGCGGCGGACGGCCCGCAGCCGCCCGTGGCTCTCCAACTGTCCGGTCGCCGCCTGGAAGCGGAGGTTGAACAGCTCCTCCTTGGCTTCCTTCAGCTTCTGGACCAGGACGTCCTGGTCCTCCACACGCAGCTCACCGGCGGTCAGGCCCTTAGCCATCACGCCTCACCCACTTCACGCTTAACGAACCGGCACTTCATGGGGAGCTTGTGCATCGCACGCCGAAGGGCCTCGCGGGCCACCGGCTCGGCAACGCCCGAGAGCTCGAACATGACTCGACCGGGCTTGACATTGGCGATCCACCACTCCGGCGAACCCTTACCGGAACCCATGCGGGTCTCGGCCGGCTTCTTGGTGAGGGGACGGTCCGGGTAGATGTTGATCCACACCTTGCCGCCACGGCGGATGTGCCGGGTCATGGCGATACGAGCGGACTCGATCTGGCGGTTGGTCACGTAGGAGTGCTCAAGCGCCTGAATGCCGTACTCGCCGAACACGACCCTGGTGCCGCCCTTGGCGGCGCCGCTGCGGTCGGGCCGGTGCTGCTTACGGTGCTTGACCCTGCGCGGGATCAGCATGGTCAGCTCCCTTCAGCACCCGGCTGCTCCGCCGGGCCGGTCTCAGGGGCGGCCTGTGCGGCAGCCTCGGTTCTGGGGGCGCGGTCCGAACGGCCACCGGCGCCACGACGCGGACGGTCGCCGCCGCCACGACGCGGACGGTCACCGGCGCCGCCACGACGGTCGTCGCGCTCGCGGCGCTGACCGGCGCGGGCACCTGCCGCGGCGGCCTCGCGCTCGGCGCGGCTCGTCGGGGCCTCACCCTTGTAGATCCACACCTTCACGCCGATGCGGCCGAAGGTGGTGCGGGCCTCGTAGAAGCCGTAGTCGATGTCGGCACGGAGCGTGTGCAGGGGCACGCGGCCCTCGCGGTAGAACTCCGAGCGGGACATCTCGGCGCCGCCAAGACGACCGGAGCACTGGACACGGATGCCCTTGGCGCCGCTCTTCATGGCGGACTGCATGGCCTTGCGCATGGCCCGGCGGAACGAGACGCGGCTGGACAGCTGCTCGGCCACGCCCTGCGCGACGAGCTGCGCGTCGATCTCGGGGTTCTTCACCTCGAGAATGTTCAGCTGGACCTGCTTCTTGGTCAGCTTCTCCAGGTCGCCGCGGATGCGGTCGGCCTCCGCGCCGCGACGGCCGATGACGATGCCCGGCCGGGCGGTGTGGATGTCGACCTGGACACGGTCGGTCGTGCGCTCGATCTCGACCTTGGAGATGCCGGCCCGCTCCATGCCCTTCTGCAGCATGCGACGGATCGCCACGTCCTCGGCGACGTACGACTTGTAGAGCTTGTCGGCGTACCACCGGCTCTTGAAGTCGGTCGTGATGCCGAGGCGGAACCCGTGCGGGTTAACCTTCTGGCCCACTAGCGGGTCCTTCCCTTCGGCTCGCGGGACTCCACAATCACGGTGATGTGGCTCGTCCGCTTGTTGATCCGATAGGCACGACCCTGGGCACGGGGACGGAACCGCTTCAGCGTCGGTCCCTCGTCGACCCACGCGCGGCTCACGAAGAGCGTCTCACGGTCGAGCTTGAAATTGTGCTCCGCGTTCGCGATCGCGCTCGAGAGCACCTTGTAAACGGTCTCGCTCGCCGCCTGGGGAGCGAACTGCAGCACGGCCTGCGCCTCCGAAGCGGGCAGCCCGCGAATGAGGTCCACCACACGGCGGGCCTTCCGGGGCGTGTGGCGCGCGTACCGCGCCTGTGCCCTGGCTTCCATCGCTGTCTCCTCTGATGCTTACTTGAAGGCGCTTACCGCCGGCTGCGGCGGTCTTCCTTGACGTGGCTGCGGAACGTCCGCGTGGGCGCGAACTCACCGAGCTTGTGGCCGATCATCGACTCGGTGACGAACACCGGGACGTGCTTGCGGCCGTCGTGCACGGCGATCGTGTGACCGAGCATGTCGGGCACGATCATGGAGCGCCGCGACCACGTCTTGATGACGTTCTTGGTGCCCTTCTCGTTCTGGACATCCACCTTCTTCTGAAGGTGATCGTCCACGAAGGGACCCTTCTTAAGGCTACGTGGCATTTCGGCTGCTCCTACCGCTTCTTCCTCTTGCTCCGACGACGGATGATCAGCCGGTCGCTGGCCTTGTTCGCCTGGCGGGTACGGCCCTCGGGCTTGCCCTTCGGGTTCACCGGGTGGCGACCACCGGAGGTCTTGCCCTCACCACCACCGTGCGGGTGGTCGACCGGGTTCATGGCGACACCGCGGACCGTGGGGCGCTTGCCCTTCCAACGGTTACGGCCGGCCTTACCGATGTTGATGTTGGCCTGCTCGGCGTTGCCCACCTGGCCGACACTGGCCCGGCAGCGGACGTCGACCTGGCGCATTTCGCCGGACGGCATACGCAGCGTGGCGTAGGTGCCCTCCTTGGCGAGCAGCTGGATCTGCGCGCCGGCGCTACGGCCGAGCTTCGCGCCACCACCCGGACGGAGCTCCACCGCGTGGATGAAGGTACCGGTCGGGATGTTGCGCAGGGGCAGGCAGTTGCCCGGCTTGATGTCGGCGCCAGGGCCGTTCTCGATGCGGTCCCCCTGCTTGAGGCCGGTCGGCGCGAGGATGTAGCGCTTCTCGCCGTCGGCGTAGTGCAGCAGCGCGATACGGGAGGTCCGGTTCGGGTCGTACTCGATGTGAGCGACCTTGGCGGGGATCCCGTCCTTGTCGTGGCGGCGGAAGTCGATGATCCGGTAGGCGCGCTTGTGCCCGCCACCCTGGTGCCGGGCGGTGACCCGGCCGTGGACGTTACGGCCGCCCTTGCTGTGCAGGGGAGCAAGCAGCGACTTCTCCGGCCGGCTGCGCGTGATCTCGGCGAAGTCCGAGACGCTCGCGCCGCGGCGACCCGGGGTCGTCGGCTTGTACTTACGGATGCCCATCTTTTTCGTTCATCCTTCGTCGGTTCATACCGGTCGGAGTCCGCCTCACGGCGGTCTCCCCGGTGCTAACTACGTGGATCGGGTGCCCGGTGCCGAACCTCGGTCGGTACGGCAGGGCACCCTCCCCTTACGCGGCGGATCTTCAGCCGATCTGGCCGAAGATGTCGATCCGGTCGCCCTCGGCCAGGCTCACAATCGCGCGCTTGGTGTCGGGACGCTGACCGAAACCCGTCCGGGTCCGCTTGCGCTTGCCCTGGCGGTTGATCGTGTTCACGCTGGTGACCTTGACGCCGAAGATCTGCTCGACGGCGATCTTCACCTGCGTCTTGTTGGCACCCTTGCGCACCAGGAACGTGTACTTGTTGTGCTCATCGATCAGGCCGTAGCTCTTCTCGGAGACGATCGGCTTGAGGATGATGTCGCGCGGGTCGGCGATCTTCTCCATCAGGCCTCTTCCTTCCCGCTCTTCGTGAGCCGCGCCACGACCTGGTCGTAGGCCTCCTGAGTGAAGACCACGTCGTCGTAGCACAGGACGTCGTAGGTGTTGAGCTGCCCGGCGTCCAGCAGGTGGACCTCGGGAGCGTTGCGCAGGCTGAGCCAGGTCAGCTCGTCGTTCTCGTCGACCACGACGAGGACGCTGCGAGCCTGCGTGATCTTGCGGAGCGCCTCGAGGGCGACCTTGGTCTTGGGCGTCTCACCCGTGACCAGAGCGCTCACGACGTGCACCCGACCGCCGCCCGCCCGGTCAGAGAGGGCGCCGCGCAGGGCGGCGGCCTTCATCTTCTTGGGCGTGCGCTGCTCGTACGAGCGCGGCTGCGGACCGTGGACGGTGCCACCGCCCGCGAACTGCGGAGCGCGGGTCGAACCCTGACGGGCGCGACCGGTGCCCTTCTGGCGGTACGGCTTCTTACCGCCACCGCGGACGTCACCACGGGTCTTGGTCGCGTGGGTGCCCTGCCGGCGAGCGGCGAGCTGGGCGACGACGACCTGGTGGATCAGCGGAATGTTGACCTTGGCGCCGAAGATCTCCTCCGGCAGGTCGACGGTGCCCGCCTTGGCACCGCTGGCGTCGAGGACGTCAATGCTCGTCACTTCGCAGCCCCCTTCTTGGCAGCGGTGCGGATGAGGACCAGGCTGCCGTTGGCGCCGGGGATCGCACCCTTGATCAGGATGAGGCCCTTCTCGGCGTCCACGGCGTGGACCTTCAGGCTCTGGATGGTGGTGCGGGCGTTGCCCGTACGGCCGGCCATGCGCAGGCCCTTGAAGACGCGACCCGGGGTGGCGCAACCGCCGATGGAGCCCGGGGAGCGGTGCTTGCGCTGGGTACCGTGCGAAGCGCTCAGACCACGGAAGTTGTGGCGCTTCATGACACCCGCGAAGCCCTTGCCCTTGCTCTTGCCCGTCACGTCGACGTGCTGCCCGGCCTCGAAGGTGTCCGCGAGGACCTCCTGGCCGATGGTGTACTCGGAGGCGTCCTCGGTGCGGACCTCGACGAAGTACCGGCGCGGGGTGATGTCGTGCTTGCGCAGGTAGTCGCCGAGCGGCTTGTTGACCTTGCGCGGGTCGACCTGCCCGTAACCGAGCTGAACGGCGGAGTAGCCGTCCTTCTCCGGCGTGCGGACCCTGGTGACCACGCACGGACCGGCCTCGACCACGGTGACCGGGACGATCCGGTTCGCCTCATCGAAGACCTGGGTCATGCCGAGCTTCTTGCCCAGGACGCCCTTGATCTGCTTAGCCATGTCAGTGCGTTCCCTCAGAGCTTGATCGAGATGTCAACGCCGGCGGGGAGGTCGAGTCGCATGAGCGAGTCGACGGTCTTCGGCGTCGGGTCGATGATGTCAATCAGCCGCTTGTGCGTACGCATCTCAAAGTGCTCGCGGCTGTCCTTGTACTTGTGCGGCGACCGGATGACGCAGTACACGTTCTTCTCGGTCGGCAGCGGCACCGGGCCAGCGACCTTGGCGCCGGTCCGCGTCACCGTCTCGACGATCTTCTTGGCCGAGCTGTCGATGACCTCGTGGTCATACGCCTTAAGCCGGATGCGGATCTTCTGTCCCGCCATAATGGCCTCGGTGTCCTTCGCTGTCGTCCTATTAAGCTTCGTGCGGCCTACTGCCGCTTGTTGTCCCACGTAACAGACAGTCCGGACCAGGTCCGTTCTTCCGTGATCCGGCAGTCGTTTCGGTCACATTCCGGCCGAAACGGCTGCGAGATCACGGTCGGGTCTTCCGTGGGGGGCGGGGAGCCGGGTGGCTCCCCTCGTGGATCGGCGGTCAGGCCCTGGTGCGGGCCCGACCGCCGCCCCGCGATCGTACTACTTGATGATCTTCGTCACGCGGCCGGCGCCGACGGTGCGGCCACCCTCGCGGATCGCGAACTTGAGGCCGTCCTCCATCGCGATCGGCTGGATGAGCTGGACGGTCATCTCGGTGTTGTCACCGGGCATGACCATCTCGGTGCCCTCCGGCAGGTTCACGACACCGGTCACGTCAGTGGTCCGGAAGTAGAACTGCGGACGGTAGTTGTTGAAGAACGGCGTGTGGCGGCCGCCCTCGTCCTTGGACAGGATGTAGACCTGAGCCTCGAACTCGGTGTGCGGGGTCGTGGTGCCCGGCTTGATGATGCACTGGCCGCGCTCGACGTCCTCGCGCTTGATACCGCGCAGGAGCAGACCGACGTTGTCACCGGCCTGGCCCTCGTCAAGGAGCTTGCGGAACATCTCGACGCCGGTGACGGTCGTCGTGGTGCTCTTCTCCTTGATGCCGATGATGTCGACGGTCTCGTTGACCTTGATGATGCCGCGCTCGATACGGCCGGTGACGACGGTGCCGCGACCGGTGATCGAGAACACGTCCTCGATCGGCATCAGGAACGGCTTGTCGGTGTCACGGACCGGCTCGGGAACGTTGTCGTCGACAGCGGTCATGAGCTCGATGATCGCGTCGCCCCACTTCTCGTCGCCCTCGAGCGCCTTCAGCGCCGAGACGCGAACGACCGGCAGGTCGTCGCCCGGGAACTCCTGGGCGGAGAGCAGCTCGCGGACCTCGAGCTCGACGAGCTCCAGGATCTCCTCGTCGTCGACCATGTCAGCCTTGTTCAGGGCGACGACGATGTAGGGTACGCCGACCTGGCGGGCCAGGAGGACGTGCTCCTTGGTCTGCGGCATCGGGCCGTCGGTGGCGGCGACCACGAGGATCGCGCCGTCCATCTGGGCCGCACCGGTGATCATGTTCTTCACGTAGTCGGCGTGACCGGGGCAGTCCACGTGGGCGTAGTGGCGCTTCTCGGTCTGGTACTCGACGTGCGCGATGGAGATGGTGATTCCGCGAGCCTTCTCCTCAGGCGCCTTGTCGATCTTGTCGAACGGGGTCGCCTCGTTGAGCTGCGGGAAACGGTCGTGAAGCACCTTGGTGATCGCCGCGGTCAGAGTGGTCTTGCCGTGGTCGATGTGCCCAATGGTGCCGATGTTCACGTGCGGCTTGTTCCGCTCGAACTTGGCCTTGGCCACTGGTCTGTCTCCTTAGAGATTCTGACTTGACTTTCGTCTTCTAACTCAGGCTCTGTACGGCGGGGCACCACGCGTGCGCCCCGCCCCACACTGGGAGGCTGATCGGGTCCCGGTCGGAATCCGACCCGCCCCGAGCCCCTCCGGCCGCCGGCGCGAGGCGCCTGGCCGGAGCGGTTCGGAACTTATTCGCCCCGAGCCTTCGCGACGATCTCCTTGGCGATGCCCGGAGGCACCTCCGCGTAGGAGTCGAACTGCATGCTGTACACGGCCCGGCCCTGGGTCTTGCTGCGCAGGTCACCCACGTAGCCGAACATCTCCGACAGCGGGACGAGGGCCTTGATGACCTTGGCCCCGGTCCGGTCTTCCATCGCCTGGATCTGTCCGCGGCGACCGTTGAGGTCACCGATGACGTCACCCATGTAGTCCTCGGGCGTGGTGACCTCAACGGCCATCATCGGCTCGAGGATTACGGCGTCCGCCTTACGAGCGGCCTCCTTGAAGGCCATCGAGCCGGCGATCTTGAAAGCCATTTCGGACGAGTCGACCTCGTGGAAGGCGCCGTCCTGCAGCGTCACCTTCACGCCGACCATCGGGTAGCCGGCGAGGACACCGAACTCAGCGGCCTCCTGGGCGCCCGCGTCGACCGACGGGATGTACTCCCGCGGGATGCGGCCACCGCTGACCTTGTTCTGGAACTCGTAGCCGTCGTTGCCGTCGCCCAGCGGCTCCAGGTCGATGATGACGCGCGCGAACTGACCGGAACCACCGGTCTGCTTCTTGTGCGTGTACTCGACCTTCTCCACCTTGCGGCGGATGGTCTCGCGGTAGGCGACCTGCGGGCGGCCGACGTTGGCCTCGACCTTGAACTCGCGACGCATCCGGTCGACGAGGATCTCCAGGTGAAGCTCGCCCATGCCCCAGATGACCGTCTGACCGGTCTCCTCGTCACGACGGACCTGGAAGGACGGGTCCTCCTCGGCCAGCCGCTGGATCGCGGTGCTGAGCTTCTCCTGGTCGCCCTTGGTCTTCGGCTCGATGGCCACGTTGATGACCGGGGCCGGGAAGGTCATGGACTCCAGGACGACCGGGTTCGCCGGGTCGCACAGGGTGTCACCGGTGGTGGTGTCCTTCAGACCCATCACGGCCACGATCTGACCGGCGTGCGCGGACGAGCGCTCCTCGCGCTTGTTCGCGTGCATCTGGTAGATCTTGCCGATCCGCTCCTTCTTGCCCTTCACCGAGTTGATCACACCGGTGCCGGTCTCGAGCGTGCCCGAGTAGACGCGGATGTAGGTGAGACGGCCCAGGTGCTGGTCGCTCATGATCTTGAAGGCCAGCGCGGAGAACGGCTCGTTGACGTCAGCGTGCCGCTCGACGACCTCCTCCTCGTTGCCGACCGCGTGCCCCTCGAAGGCGGGGATGTCGGTCGGGGCCGGGAGGTAGGCGACGATCGCGTCGAGCAGGGGCTGCACACCCTTGTTCTTGAACGCGGTGCCGCACAGGACCGGGTTGAGCGCGCTGGACAGGGTCGTGCGACGGATCGCGGCGACGAGCTGCTCCTCGGTGGGCTCGATGCCCTCGAGGTACAGCTCCATCAGCTCCTCGTCGTGCTCCGACACGGTCTCGATGAGCTTGTCGCGCCACTCGCGGGCCACGTCGGCGTGGTCGGCCGGGATGTCGACGACGTCGTACATCTCGCCCTTGGCCGCCTCGGCCGGGTAGAGCAGACCCTTCATCTTGACCAGGTCGATGACGCCCTTGAAGTCGGCCTCAACGCCCCAGGGAAGCTGGACGACCAGCGGAGTGGCACCGAGACGCGACACGATCATGTCGACGCAGCGGTGGAACTCCGCGCCCACCCGGTCCATCTTGTTGACGAAGCAGATACGCGGAACGCCGTACCGGTCGGCCTGCCGCCAGACGGTCTCCGACTGCGGCTCGACACCGGCGACGGCGTCGAAGACGGCTACGGCACCGTCGAGGACGCGCAGTGAGCGCTCCACTTCGACGGTGAAGTCCACGTGACCGGGCGTGTCGATGATGTTGATCGTGTGATCAAGCCAGCTACAGGTCGTCGCGGCAGACGTGATCGTGATGCCGCGCTCCTGCTCCTGCTCCATCCAGTCCATCGTGGCTGCGCCGTCGTGGACCTCACCGATCTTGTAGTTGATGCCGGTGTAGAACAGGATGCGCTCAGTCGTGGTGGTCTTGCCCGCGTCGATATGGGCCATGATCCCGATGTTGCGGACCTTGGCCAGTTCAAGAGCGGTCGTGGTGGCCACTGCTCTGCGTCCTTAACTCGTCGTGGGTGCCACTACCAGCGGTAGTGGGCGAAGGCCTTGTTGGACTCGGCCATCTTGTGCGTGTCCTCGCGCCGCTTGACGCTGGCGCCAAGGCCGTTGCTGGCGTCGAGAAGCTCGTTCATGAGCCGCTCGGTCATGGTCTTCTCGCGTCGCGCCCGGGAGTACTGGACGAGCCAGCGGAGAGCCAGGGTGGTGCTGCGCGCGGCACGCACCTCGACCGGCACCTGGTAGGTGGCGCCACCGACCCGGCGGCTGCGCACCTCCAGGGTGGGCTTGACGTTGTCGAGCGCACGCTTGAGGGTGACGACCGGGTCGTTACCGGTCTTGTCCTTGCAGCCCTCAAGGGCGCCGTACACGATCGACTGCGCGATGGAGCGCTTGCCGTCCAGGAGAACCTTGTTGATCAAGGCGGTCACCAGCGGCGAGTTGTGCACCGGGTCAGCGACCAGCTGGCGGCGACCAGGGGAACCCTTGCGCGGCATGTCAGCTCTTCTCCTTCTTAGCGCCGTAGCGGCTGCGGGCCTGCTTGCGGTTGCGGACACCCTGGGTGTCCAGCGAGCCGCGGATGATCTTGTAGCGAACACCCGGCAGGTCCTTCACACGACCGCCACGCACGAGCACGATCGAGTGCTCCTGAAGGTTGTGACCGACACCAGGGATGTAGGCCGTGACCTCGATGCCGTTGGTGAGCCGAACACGCGCGACCTTGCGCAGCGCCGAGTTGGGCTTCTTGGGGGTCGTGGTGTAAACGCGGGTGCAAACGCCGCGCCGCTGAGGGCTGCCCTTGAGGGCAGGAGTCTTGGTCTTACTGACCTTGTCCTGCCGGCCCTTGCGGACCAACTGCTGAATCGTGGGCACCGCGTCTCCGTTTCGTGCCTAGCCGGTGATACGTGAATCCCGGTCGGCCAAACCGTCCTGGCACACCGCGGCCCGCTGACGCGAACCTCTCAGTGCCCGGCTCGGCAACCGTCCAGGTTGTTCTTTCGCAGGTGCTGCCGGTGTCATGACCTGCTGGTTTTACTTCCCCTTCGACCCACGCGCTCGGGCGTGTCGCGCACTTGTCGCACCACACCCGGGCGGACCCGGTCGATCTGGAGGAGTCCTGCGGCGCTCGCCGCCCTCCCCGAAGTCGGGAACAGCTCTCCAAGCGCACGCATGCGAGCCCATGAACCATGGGCACGAAGGAAAAGACTACCCAGCCCCTTGCAACACGTCAAAACGGATGCGGCGGGGTGCGCCGTGATTCGTGTCATGGTTCGCGCGGCCCGCTCTGATGCGGGTCACTACAAGCTCGGAGCGAGTATACCCGGACAGCGGGCTCTTCCGGCCATTTCCGCTGATCCGGACGAACTCGCGGCGTGCCGCGTCCGCTCCCCCGCACCAGCCACCGCGGCGGACCGAACCGCCTCTGGCCGCCGCGGACCGCCCTCAGGCCCGCGCACGCGGAAGCGCCCGGCACCTGGGCCTCCAGATGCCGGGCGCTTCCGTTGTGGACTAGCGGCCGTACTGGCCGAAGTCGTACTCCTCCAGCGGCACGGCCTCGCCGCTGCCGGAGCCGAAGGTGTACTCCGCGGCGGAACCGTCGTAACCGCCGACCGTGTACATCGCGGCCTTGGCCTCCTCGGTCGGCTCGACCCGGATGTTGCGGTACTGGGGCATGCCCGTACCGGCCGGGATGAGCTTACCGATGATGACGTTCTCCTTGAGGCCGAGCAGCGAGTCCGACTTGGCGTGGATCGCCGCGTCGGTGAGCACTCGCGTCGTCTCCTGGAAGGACGCCGCCGACAGCCACGACTCGGTGGCCAGCGAGGCCTTCGTGATGCCCATCAGGACCGGACGGCCGGAGGCCGGCTGGCCACCCTCCGCCACGGTCTCCCTGTTGAGCACCTCGAACCGCGGCCGCTCGACGAGTTCGCCGGGCAGCAGCTCGGTGTCGCCCGACTCCAGCACGTTCACGCGCTTGAGCATCTGGCGGACGATGACCTCGATGTGCTTGTCGTGGATCGACACACCCTGCGAGCGGTACACCTGCTGGACCTCGTCCACCAGGTGGAGCTGGACCGCGCGCGGGCCGAGGATGCGCAGGACCTCGTTCGGGTTGCGCGCACCCGCGATCAGCAGCTGACCGACGTCCACGTGCTGACCCTCGGAAACCAGCAGCCGCGACCGCATCGACACCGGGTAGGCGATCTCGTCGGAGCCGTCGTCCGGAGTGATGACGATCTTGCGGGTCTTGTCGGTCTCGTCGATCCTGACGCGGCCGGTGACCTCGCTGATCGGGGCGACACCCTTGGGGATGCGCGCCTCGAACAGCTCCTGGACACGCGGCAGACCGTGGGTGATGTCCGCACCCGCCACACCACCGGTGTGGAAGGTACGCATGGTCAGCTGGGTGCCGGGCTCACCGATCGACTGGGCGGCGATGATGCCGACGGCCTCGCCGACGTCGACCAGCTTGCCGGTGGCCAGCGAACGGCCGTAGCAGGTGGCGCATACGCCGATCTTGGCCTCGCACACCAGGGTGCTGCGGGTCCTGACCGTCTCGACCCCGGCAGCGACGAGCGCGCTGACCACGGCGTCGTTGATGTCGACGCCAGCCGTGGCGACGAGCTTGCCGTCCACCTCGACGTCCTCGGCCAGGATGCGACCGTGCACGTTGCTCTCGGCGTTCTCGGCCTTGACCAGGTTGCCCTGGGCGTCCCGCTCGCCGACGTGCAGCGGGACCGCGCGGTCGGTGCCGCAGTCGATCTCGCGGACGATGACGTCCTGGGCCACGTCGACCAGACGACGGGTCAGGTAACCGGAGTCGGCGGTCCGCAGCGCGGTGTCCGCCAGACCCTTCCGCTGGCCGTGCGTGGAGATGAAGTACTCCAGCACCGACAGGCCCTCACGGAACGAGGACTTGATCGGCCGCGGGATGGTCTCACCCTTGGTGTTGGACACCAGACCACGGATGCCGGCGATCTGCCGGACCTGCATCTTGTTACCGCGGGCGCCGGAGTTGACCATCATCCAGACCGGGTTCGTCGCCGGGAACGCGTTGACCATGTCGGTCTCGACGTCCGCGGTGGCGTGGGTCCAGATCTCGATGAGCTCCTGACGACGCTCCTCGTCCGTGATCAGACCGCGGTCGTACTCACGCTGGACCTTGTCCGCGCGCCTCTCGTACGACTCCATGATCGCGGCCTTGTTCGGCGGGGCGACGACGTCCTCGATCGAGATGGTGACACCGGCGCGGGTGGCCCAGTGGAAGCCCGCGTCCTTCAGCGCGTCCAGCGCCTGCGCGACCTCGACCTTCGGGTACCGCTCGGCCAGCTCGTTGACGATCGCCGAGAGCTGCTTCTTGCCGACCTGGTAGTTCACGAAGGGGTAGTTGTCGGGCAGCGTCTGGTTGAACAGGCACCGGCCGAGCGTGGTCTCCAGACGGATCGGCTGACCCGCCTCCCAGCCCTCGGGCGCCTCCCAGCCGCGCGGCGGCGGAACGTCCTTCAGACGCACCTGGATCTTGGCCTGCGTGTTCAGCTCGCGGCGGTCGAACGCCATGAGCGCCTCCGCGACGGAGGCGAACACGCGACCCTCACCCTCGGCGCCGTCCTTCTGGGTGGTCAGCCAGTACAGACCGATGACCATGTCCTGGGTGGGCATCGTCACCGGCTTGCCGTCGGCCGGCTTGAGGATGTTGTTGGTCGAGAGCATCAGGATGCGCGCCTCGGCCTGGGCCTCGGCCGACAGCGGCAGGTGCACGGCCATCTGGTCACCGTCGAAGTCCGCGTTGAACGCGGTGCAGACGAGCGGGTGGATCTGGATGGCCTTGCCCTCGACCAGCTGCGGCTCGAAGGCCTGGATGCCCAGGCGGTGCAGGGTCGGTGCGCGGTTGAGCAGCACCGGGTGCTCGGTGATGACCTCTTCGAGCACGTCCCACACGACCGGGCGGGCCCGCTCGACCATCCGCTTGGCCGACTTGATGTTCTGCGCGTGGTTCAGGTCGACCAGGCGCTTCATCACGAACGGCTTGAACAGCTCCAGGGCCATCTGCTTGGGCAGACCACACTGGTGCAGCTTCAGCTGCGGGCCGACGACGATGACCGAACGGCCGGAGTAGTCGACACGCTTACCGAGCAGGTTCTGGCGGAAGCGTCCCTGCTTACCCTTCAGCATGTCGCTGAGGGACTTCAGGGGACGGTTGCCGGGACCCGTGACCGGACGACCGCGGCGGCCGTTGTCGAACAGCGCGTCGACGGCCTCCTGGAGCATCCGCTTCTCGTTGTTCACGATGATCTCGGGCGCGCCGAGGTCGAGCAGCCGCTTGAGGCGGTTGTTCCGGTTGATGACCCGGCGGTACAGGTCGTTCAGGTCGGAGGTCGCGAACCGGCCACCGTCGAGCTGCACCATGGGGCGCAGGTCCGGCGGGATGACCGGGATGCAGTCCAGGACCATGCCGCTGGGCGAGTTCCGCGTGTTGAGGAACGCCGCCACGACCTTGAGCCGCTTGAGGGCACGAGCCTTCTTCTGGCCCTTGCCGCTGCGGATGGTCTCGCGCAGGTTCTCGGCCTCCGCGTCCAGGTCGAAGCTGTTCAGCCGCTCCTGGATCGCCTGGGCGCCCATGCCGC
Source organism: Microtetraspora glauca (assembly GCF_040656155.1). Taxonomy (NCBI): domain Bacteria; kingdom Bacillati; phylum Actinomycetota; class Actinomycetes; order Streptosporangiales; family Streptosporangiaceae; genus Microtetraspora; species Microtetraspora glauca. The sequence continues at coordinate 127,506 of NZ_JBFALK010000001.1, read as the reverse complement.
CGCGGAAGTAGCGGCCGAACCGGTCGCGCATCTCGCGGTAGAGCAGTTCGTCGCCCTCCAGGTCCTGGACCTTGAGGTTCTTGAACCGGCTCCACACCTCGTCGAGGCGGTCCAGCTCACGCTGGGCGCGGTCGCGCAGCTGCCGCATCTCGCGGTCGGCGCCCTCACGCACCTTGCGCCGCGCGTCCCCCTTGGCACCGGCGGCCTCGAGCTCGGCCAGGTCGGCCTCGAGCTTCTTCTGCCTGGCCTCGATGTCCGCGTCACGGCGCTGCTCGATGTGCTGCCGCTCGACGGAGATCTTGGCCTCCAGCGACGGCAGATCACGGTCGCGCGTCTCCGCGTCGACGTGCGTGATCATGTAGGCCGCGAAGTAGATGACCTTCTCCAGGTCCTTCGGGGCCAGGTCGAGCAGGTAGCCGAGACGCGAGGGAACACCCTTGAAGTACCAGATGTGGGTGACCGGAGCGGCCAGCTCGATGTGGCCCATCCGCTCACGACGCACCTTGGCCCGGGTCACCTCGACGCCACAGCGCTCACAGATGATGCCCTTGAACCGGACACGCTTGTACTTACCGCAGTAGCACTCCCAGTCCCGGGTCGGACCGAAGATCTTCTCGCAGAAGAGTCCGTCCTTTTCCGGCTTGAGAGTCCGGTAGTTGATCGTCTCTGGCTTCTTCACCTCGCCGTGCGACCACTGACGGATGTCGTCAGCCGTCGCAAGGCCGATTCGCAGTTCGTCGAAGAAGTTGACGTCTAGCACTTTTGATCCCCTCAGCTTCTAGATCAGACCTCTTCGACACTGCTCGGCTCACGCCGGGACAGGTCGATGCCGAGTTCTTCAGCGGCACGGAAGACGTCCTCGTCGGTGTCCCGCAGTTCGATTGACATGCCGTCGCTCGACAGGACCTCGACGTTGAGGCAGAGCGACTGCATTTCCTTGATGAGGACCTTGAACGACTCGGGGATGCCCGGCTCGGGGATGTTCTCGCCCTTGACGATGGCCTCGTAGACCTTCACGCGGCCGAGAACGTCGTCCGACTTGATCGTCAGCAGCTCCTGAAGCGCGTACGCGGCGCCGTAGGCCTCGAGGGCCCACACCTCCATCTCACCGAAGCGCTGCCCACCGAACTGGGCCTTACCGCCGAGCGGCTGCTGGGTGATCATGGAGTACGGGCCGGTCGAACGCGCGTGGATCTTGTCATCGACCAGGTGGAGCAGCTTCAGGATGTAGATGTAGCCGACCGAGATCGGGTGCGGGAACGGCTCGCCGGAACGGCCGTCGAACAGCCGCGCCTTGCCGTTCTCGCCGACCATGCGGGAGCCGTCCCTGTTGACCAGGGTGTTGCTCAGCAGGCCGACGATCTCCTCCTCGTGGGCGCCGTCGAACACCGGGGTGGCGACGTTGGTACGCGGCTCGACGGTGCCGAGACCCTTGTCACGCAGCCTCTCGGCCCAGGCCTCCTGCACGCCGGTGACGTCCCAGCCTCTGGCGGCGATCCACCCGAGGTGCGTCTCCAGCACCTGGCCGACGTTCATTCGTCCCGGAACACCCAGGGGGTTCAGGACGATGTCGACCGGCGTGCCGTCCTCAAGGAACGGCATGTCCTCCACCGGGAGGATCTTGGAGATGACGCCCTTGTTGCCGTGACGGCCGGCCAGCTTGTCACCGTCGGTGATCTTGCGCTTCTGGGCCACGTACACGCGGACCAGCTCGTTGACCCCCGGCGGGAGCTCGTCGCCCTCCTCGCGCGAGAACACGCGGACGCCGATGACCTTGCCGGACTCGCCGTGCGGCACCTTCAGCGAGGTGTCGCGGACCTCGCGCGCCTTCTCGCCGAAGATCGCGCGCAGCAGCCGCTCCTCCGGCGTCAGCTCGGTCTCACCCTTCGGGGTGACCTTGCCGACGAGGATGTCACCGGTCGTGACCTCGGCGCCGATGCGGATGATGCCGCGCTCGTCGAGGTCCGCCAGCACCTCCTCGGACACGTTCGGGATGTCCCGGGTGATCTCCTCGGGGCCGAGCTTGGTGTCGCGGGCGTCGACCTCGTGCTCCTCGATGTGGATCGAGGAGAGCACGTCGTCCTGCACCAGACGCTGGGACAGGATGATCGCGTCCTCGTAGTTGTGCCCCTCCCACGGCATGAACGCCACCAGCAGGTTCTTGCCCAGCGCCATCTCACCGGTGTCGGTGCAGGGCCCGTCGGCGATGACCTGACCGACCTCCACCCGGTCGCCCTCGGCCACGATGGGCTTCTGGTTGAAGCAGGTGCCCTGGTTGGAGCGCTTGAACTTCGCGACGCGGTAGGTGGTGCGCGTGCCGTCGTCGTTCATCACGGTGACGTAGTCGGCGGAGACCTCCTCGACCACGCCCGCCTTCTCGGCGCTGATGACGTCACCGGCGTCCGTGGCGGCGCGGTACTCCATACCGGTGCCGACCAGCGGCGCCTCGCTCTTGAGCAACGGCACCGACTGGCGCTGCATGTTCGAACCCATGAGCGCGCGGTTGGCGTCGTCGTGCTCGAGGAACGGGATCATGGCCGTCGCGACCGACACCATCTGGCGCGGCGAGACGTCCATGTAGTCCACGTCGGACGGGTGGACGGCCTCGAACTCGCCACCCTTGCGGCGGGCCAGCACGCGGGAGTCCGCGAAGCTGCCGTCGGCGTTCAGGGCCGTGTTGGCCTGGGCGACGACGTGCCGGTCCTCCTCGTCCGCGGTCAGGTAGTCGATCTCGTCGCTGACCCGGCCGTCGACGACGCGGCGGTACGGGGTCTCCACGAAACCGAAGGAGTTGACGCGGCCGAAGGACGACAGCGAGCCGATCAGACCGATGTTCGGGCCTTCCGGCGTCTCGATCGGACACATCCGGCCGTAGTGGGACGGGTGCACGTCACGGACCTCGAAGCCGGCCCGCTCACGCGACAGACCACCCGGGCCCAGGGCCGAGAGACGCCGCTTGTGCGTCAGACCGGCCAGCGGGTTGGTCTGGTCCATGAACTGCGACAGCTGCGAGGTGCCGAAGAACTCCTTGATCGACGCCACGACCGGGCGGATGTTGATCAGGGTCTGCGGCGTGATCGCCTCGACGTCCTGCGTGGTCATGCGCTCGCGCACGACGCGCTCCATGCGGGCCAGGCCCAGGCGGACCTGGTTCTGGATGAGCTCGCCAACGCTGCGCAGGCGGCGGTTGCCGAAGTGGTCGATGTCGTCCGTCTCGACGATCACCGAGCCGTCGGGGCCCATGCTGTCCTCGCCGGCGTGCAGGCGCACGATGTACTCGATCGTGGCGACGATGTCCTCGTCGGTCAGCGTGCCCTGGGTGATGTCGGCGTCGACGCCGAGCTTCTTGTTAATCTTGTAACGCCCGACCTTCGCGAGGTCGTAACGCTTGGGATTGAAATAGAGGTTCTCCAGCAGCGTCTGCGCGGACTCCTTGGTCGGAGGCTCACCCGGACGCAGCTTGCGGTAGATGTCGAGCAGGGCGTCGTCCTGGCCGGAGGTGTGGTCCTTCTCCAGGGTGGCCCGCATCGACTCGTACTGACCGAAACGCTCCAGAATCTGGTCGGTCGTCCAGCCGAGCGCCTTCAGCAGCACCGTGACGGGCTGCTTGCGCTTGCGGTCGATGCGGACGCCGACGCTGTCGCGCTTGTCGATCTCGAACTCCAGCCAGGCACCCCGCGACGGGATCACCTTGCAGCCGAACAGGTCCTTGTCGGAGGTCTTGTCGACCGAACGGTCGAAGTAGACGCCCGGGGACCGCACCAGCTGGGAGACCACGACACGCTCGGTGCCGTTGATGATGAAAGTGCCCTTCGAGGTCATGAGCGGGAAGTCGCCCATGAACACCGTCTGGCTCTTGATCTCACCGGTGGTGTTATTGATGAACTCCGCCGTCACGAACATCGGGGCGGAGTAGGTCATGTCCTTGTCTTTGCACTCATCGACTGAGTACTTCGGCGGCTCGAACCGGTGGTCGCGGAACGACAGGGACATGGTTCCGGAGAAGTCCTCGATCGGACTGATCTCCTCGAAGATCTCTTCGAGACCTGACTGGGCCGGAACGTCCTTGCGCCCGACCTGGCGAGCCGCCTCGACCCGACCCTTCCACTTCTCGTTGCCGAGCAACCAGTCGAACGACTCGGTCTGCAGGGCCAGAAGGTCGGGAACTTCGAGCGGCTCCTCGATACGTGCGAATGACACGGTACGGGGACCGGCGGGTACGGCGGAGGCGTTGCGCGAGGCTGCCAACAGATGTCCTTCCGAGGGCTCGCGGACTGACTACACGCACGCCAGACGACCATGCAACAGAGTTACTCAGAGAAGCGGGTCGTCAAAGGGCAGCGCAAAGGGGCAGTGTAGCCGATGGGCATACACCTGTCCACTCCGCTCTCGCTCTGCGCTCCACGTTGGTGGCAGCATCACCCGTCAGCGCCGAAACGTCAAGCCCGAGGGGCGACATTTCGGCCAACTGATGCCCAGCACGCTGGGTTTTCCCGCTCGCATGACGATCGAACCTCGCCGGACCCAGACGATACCCGCGAGCCCGTCCGGCTAACGCTCTGTCACACGGCGAGCCGAACGCTGACCAACGGTCGACACTGCCTGTGATCGGTATGTCCCTGCGTAACTCAGCCCAAACATAGTCTTTGCTAACAATTGAATAACCCGGCCTACTGGGCGGGCGTGTCACCCAGGAGCGTGGAGAGATCGGAGACCAGCCAGCGGCCGTTCTCCCTGGTCATCACCAGGCGTGCCCGGTTCTGATCGACCACCTGTTTCGGCTGGTTCCCGCCGGGTTCGCGGCTGCTGGTGACCGTGTTCAGGAACACCAGGATCCGGGCCTCATCCGGGGTCGCCGACTCGACCGCGGCGGCCGCCACGACCGCCTGCCGTACCTCCTGGCGCTGCCGGGCGACCGGTGGCAGCGTCTCCGCGAGCCGGGCATACCGTACGGCGAGCGCGCCCGTGGTGTGGCTCCCGGCCAGGGCGAGGTCCGCCCCCATCGTCCGGTAGTCGTAGGACAACATGTCGGCGGCGTACGAGCGGGCCGCGGTCATGGCCTCACGCCCCGCCGCGACGCCGTCCTGGATGCGCCTCAGGTCCGCGTACAGCAAGGCGACGGCGGCGGCGAGCACCACCGCGAGCGCCGTGAGGACCGCGACCAGGATCCGCCTCACTGCACCAGCTCCGACCTGGAGACCAGCCATCGGTCGCCGACCTCGGTGACCTCCATCCGCCATCGATAGAGGCGCTCCTCCGGAGCGTCCTTGTCGTCCGCCTCCCAGCGGATCAATGCGTCGCCCACGACGAGGACCTCGGCGGTGTGCCTTTCCCCGTCCATCGACACGAGGCCCGACGCGCGAAGCACCCCGGTCTGCGAGACCTCGCGCTCCAGGGTGGCCTGTCTCATCGCGGCCCTGCCCCTGACGTAGCCCTCCCGAGCCTGGCCGGTCGAGGTGTCGATGAGGCGCTTCACGTCCTGGTCGACCGTACGGTGGTCCAGCGCGAGCAGAGCGGCCGCGTGGACGGTGGCGGCCTGGACGGCCGCCCGGCGGTCCCGCTCGTCCGCCTGCGCCGCGCTCCGGCTCGTCCCGGCCCACACGGCGGCCGCGGCCAGCCCGGCCACGAGCACCGCCAGCCCTGTGATCAGTGTGCGTCCCAACGACGCCTCACCCCCTGATCATGTAATCGGACGCCGGATGGTATCCCGCTACATAGATCGACATATAGGAGTCTGCCGATACGGTCTGGCCGTAGGAACGCGGAAAGGGCGGCCACCCGAAGGTGACCGCCCTTTCGCGGTGAACGTCAGAGTTACTTGACGGTGACGCTGGCGCCGGCACCCTCGAGGGCAGCCTTGGCCTTCTCCGCCTGCTCCTTGTTGACCTTGCCGTCGAAGACGGCCTTGGGAGCGCCGTCCACGAGGTCCTTGGCCTCCTTGAGGCCCAGGCTCGTCAGAGCGCGGATCTCCTTGATGACCTGGATCTTCTTGTCGCCGGCCGACTCGAGGATGACCTCGAACTCGTCCTGCTCCTCGGCCTCCTCGGCGGCGGGCGCGCCCGGGGCGGCGGCCGCGGCCACGGCGACCGGAGCGGCGGCCTTGACGTCGAAGGTCTCCTCGAAGAGCTTCACGAAGTCGGACAGCTCAAGGAGGGTCATCTCCTTGAAGGTCTCGAGCAGCTCGTCGGTGCTGAGCTTCGCCATGATTGTTCCTCCGTGTGGATCTAGCAAAAACGTGCAGGGACCGCGGTGTGCGCTTCCCCCCAGGGTCCGTGGTTGACGGACCTACTCGCCGGCCTCTTCGCGCTTGGCGCGCAGGGCCTCGGCCAGTCGAGCCATGTTGGTGGGCAGCGCGGCGAAGGTGGCGGCAGCCTGGGACTGCTTCGCCTTCAGCGCACCGGCCAGCTTCGCGAGGAGGACCTCGCGGGACTCAAGGTCGGCAAGCTTGGAGATCTCGGCCGGGGTCATCGACTTGCCGTCGACGACACCACCCTTGATCACCAGAAGGGGGTTGGCCTTGGCGAAGTCACGCAGACCCTTGGCCGCCTCGACCACGTCGCCCTTGACGAACGCGATCGCGGTGGGGCCCTGGAGCAGGTCGTCCAGAGCGGTGATCCCGGCGCGGTTGGCCGCGATCTTGGTCAGCGTGTTCTTCGCCACGGCGAACTTCGCATTCCCACCGAGAGAAACGCGCAGCTCCTTGAGCTGAGCGACGGTGAGACCGCGGTATTCGGTCAGAACGGCGCCGCTGGAGCCCTCGAACTCATTCTCGAGTTCGGCAACCGCGGTCGCCTTATCCGCCCTCGCCATGGGCCTCCTTCCAGATGTGCCACCGGCGAAGGCGTCCAGAAAAAGGAGGAGCCCCGGCGCAGGCGCACGGGGCTGACACAGACGCGAACGCGTCCGAAGCTCACATCACACCTGCGCTGGTCGTCCACTGATGTGGATCCTTCGGTCACTGGACTGTTGGCAGTCCAGAGACGACCGGCGGTCTTTGGCAAACGCCAGAATAGAGTGTCAACCCCCCTGACGCCAAATCAGTTGCCGCGAAGGTGCTGCGGCAACTCCCCGACCTGGTCCGCGGCCGGCGTCTCGATCGCGACGGACTCGTTGAACGACGTGAAGGCGACGGTGGCGTTGAACGAACCACGGCCCTGGTCGCCGTTCAGCGTGATCTTCCGCGGCAGGCCGTCGGCGTCGATCCACGCGTCGAACTTCATGTCATCGACCCTGGCCAGGCCGGCCTCCGCCTTGGCGCGCATCTCGGGAGCGACCTGCTTCACGGCCTCGGCCACCGGGAAGGTGCCCGAGTAGTGCGTGGTGTCCACGCCGCCGACCTGCTCGGCGCCGACGGCCTTGACGTCCTTGGAGGCGGTCAGGAGCGCCACGCTCGTCTTGAGGTCGATCTGCTGGGCCCGGCCGAGGATCTCGTCCACGTTGACGCCCCCGGACGCGCCGAGCTGCTTGAGATCCAGCTTGATCCACGGCTTGGTGGCGCCCACGAAGGTCTTGAGCATGTCGGACTTCACGTACACGGTGTCGCCCTGGAGGATCACCCGGAGCCCGCCGGGGATGTTCTGGCCGTCCATGGAGATCTGGTTGAGCGTGAGATCCGTCGCGAGCTCGGGCTTCTGCTGGTAGCGCATCTTGCCCTGGATGTTGCCCGTACGGTTCGTGGCGTCGGAGAAGTCCACGACGAGGTCGGCGGTGTAGGAGGTGACGTCCTGCGCCTTCTCGGAGGTCTGCTGCAGCACCTCGGACGCGGAGAGCCTCACGTTCTCGATCGAGGTGACCGCGGGGGCGCATCCCGCGACCCCGATCACGGCGACCGCCCCGGCGGCCAGCAGAAGTCGGCGCATGTCATTGTCCCTTCGTTTCCGGACGACTGCCCTTGACCCTATGGTGCCCGACCCTCCGCCGCGCGTTCTGCGCAGTATCCCGACATTCCGTACACGAGAAAGCCCCTGCCCGGACACCCGGGCAGGGGCTTTCTCAGATGTGAGAGATCAGGCGTCGATCTCGGCGGTCATCGCCCGCGTCACGTTCGGGTCGACCGGGATGCCCGGGCCCATGGACGTGGTGAAGGTGACCTTCTTGAGGTAACGGCCCTTGGCGGCCGACGGCTTGAGACGCAGCACCTCGTCGAGGGCGGCGGCGTAGTTCTCGACGAGCTGACGCTCCTCGAAGGACGCCTTGCCGATGATGAAGTGCAGGTTCGCGTGCCGGTCGACACGGAACTCGATCTTGCCGCCCTTGATGTCGGTGACGGCCTTGCCGACGGCCGGCGTGACGGTGCCGGTCTTCGGGTTGGGCATGAGACCACGCGGACCGAGCACGCGGCCGAGGCGGCCGACCTTGCCCATCAGGTCCGGCGTCGCGACGACGGCGTCGAAGTCGAGACGACCCTTGGCCACCTCGTCGATCAGCTCGTCGGCGCCCACGATGTCGGCGCCCGCGGCGCGCGCCTCCTCGGCACGGTCGCCGGTCGCGAAGACCAGGACCCGGGCGGTCTTGCCGGTGCCGTGCGGGAGGTTGACGGTGCCGCGGACCATCTGGTCCGCCTTGCGCGGGTCGACACCCAGGCGCAGGGCGACCTCGACCGTGGCGTCGAACTTGGCGGTCGCGGTCTTCTTCGCCAGCCGGACGCCGTCCAGCGGGCTGTACAGGCTGTCGCGGTCGACCTGGTCGGCCGCGTTCTTCCAGTTCTTGCTGCGCTTCACTTCAGGCTCCTCATGGAGTTCGTGGTGCGGGCCGGCGCTGGCCCTGCCACAGTGCTTGTCTGCGTCGGGTGAACTACTCGGCGATCGTGATGCCCATCGACCGGGCGGTGCCGGCGATGATCTTCTCAGCGGCCTCGATGTCGTTGGCGTTGAGGTCCTGCATCTTGGTCTCGGCGATCTGACGCAGCTGGTCCTTGGTGAGCTTGCCCACCTTGTCCTTGTGCGGGTTCGCGCTGCCCTTCTGCAGACCGGCGGCCTTCTTGATCAGCTCGGGCGCCGGCGGCGTCTTCGTGATGAAGGTGAAGGTGCGGTCTTCGAAGATGGTGATCTCGACGGGGATGATGTTGCCCCGCTGGGCCTCCGTCGCAGCGTTGTACTGCTTGACGAATTCCATGATGTTCACGCCGTGCGGACCGAGCGCGGTACCGACCGGCGGCGCGGGAGTGGCCTGGCCAGCGGGAAGCTGGACCTTGACCAGTGCCGCGATCTTCTTCTTGGGAGGCATGCTCTCTCCGGGTCCTTGACTACTTGAATCTCTCAGCCCGGCCCTCACCACGTGAGGACACGGCGGCACCGTCAACGGTGCCGCCGTCCGGGCTCACCCTCACGACCGTGAGGACGACTAACGAGTCTATGCCAGGCCGTCAGATCTTCGAGACCTGGTTGAACGACAGCTCGACAGGAGTCTCGCGGCCGAAGATGGACACGAGCACCTTGAGCTTCTGCGACTCGACGCTGATCTCGCTGACAGTGGCGGGCAGCGTGGCGAACGGGCCGTCCATGACGGTGACGGACTCGCCGACCTCGAAGTCGACGGTCGCGGCGGTCGCCTTGGAGGCGGCCTTCTTCACTTCCTCGGTCGGCTCGGGCGCCAGCAGCTTGGCGACCTCGTCGAGGTTCAGCGGGCTCGGCTTGTTCGAGAGGCCGACGAAGCCGGTGACCCCGGGCGTGTTGCGCACCGCGGCCCAGGACTCGTCGGTGAGGTCCATCCGGACCAGGACGTACCCCGGAAGCACGCGCTCCTTGATCGGAGTCTTCTTGCCGCCCTTGAACTCCGTGATGGTGTGGGTCGGAACCTCGACCTGGAAGATGTAGTCCTCCATGTTGAGAGACCCGGTGCGGCTCTCGATGTTCTGCTTCACGCGGTTCTCATAGCCGGCGTAGGAGTGGATCACGTACCACTCGCCGAACTGGCCGCGGAGCTGGCGCTTGAACTCTTCGACGGGGTCGACGTCCGGGACGACATCGCCGTCTTCGTCAACCTCTGCCACAGCCTCGCCCGAGTCGACGTCGACATCAGCGTCAGCGCCGTCCTCGCCGGCGGCTGCGGTGTCGTCGACCTTCTCTACGGCCTCGTCCGGCTCGGTCTCCCACTCATCGCGGGAGCCATCGACCGGCAGCGGGGACTCGGACACGGTGACTCTTCCTCTTTCGTCGGTGACATGACGTGCGACGACCAGGGTCGGATCAGGATCCGCCGAAGACCGCCAGCACACCCTTCGTCAGCAGGAAGTCTAGCCCGGCTACGATCGCAACCATGATCACAACAAAGCCGAGGACCACAGAGGTGTAAGTGATCAGATCCTTGCGCCTCGGCCAGATGACCTTATGCAGTTCGGCGACGACCTGCCGGTAGAAAAGCGCGGGAGAGGTGCGCTTGGCCTTCTTCTCACCGCTCGGCTTGCCTGGCTTTCCAGCGGTTTCACCGCGGGTGTCGATCGCCACAGTCCTCACCTGATCCGTCGTGTCCATCGCAACTTGCGGCGCGCTTTTCACGCCTTTGGTGCGCGGACCGCACTCCGCAGGGCACGAGGGACTCGAACCCCCAACCGCCGGTTTTGGAGACCGGTGCGCTACCAATTGCGCTAGTGCCCTAAGCCGTGCACCACCATACCCGAGAAACGGATCGACATCGCCGAACGTTTCCCGTCGTGGCCCACTAGACGCTGAAGTGTACGTGGGAATGCCGACTTCGTCGAACCAGATCGTCCGCGCAGCTCAAAGCTACCTTCCGCGACTGTCCGGATGATGGATAAGCGCGGAAGGATTCCCGCAGGTCTGGAACGATGGAGGCATGACCCGACCTCGCATCTCCGCGCGTATCTCCGCGATTTCCGAGTCCGCGACGCTGGCGGTGGACGCCAAGGCCAAGGCGATGAAGGCGGCCGGTCGGCCGGTCATCGGCTTCGGCGCCGGCGAGCCCGACTTCCCGACTCCGGACTACATCGTCGAAGCGGCCATCGAGGCGTGCCGGAACCCCAGGTTCCACAAGTACACGCCGGCCGGTGGGCTGCCCGAGCTCAAGCAGGCCATCGCGGAGAAGACGCTGCGCGACTCGGGGTTCCAGGTCGACGCCTCGCAGGTGCTGGTGACCAACGGCGGCAAGCAGGCCGTCTACGCGACGTTCGCGACCCTGCTCGACCCGGGTGACGAGGTTCTGGTCATCGCGCCCTACTGGACGACCTACCCGGAGGCGATCAAGCTCGCCGGCGGCGTCCAGGTCGACGTCGTGACGGACGAGACCACGGGATACCTGGCCTCGATCGAGCAGCTCGAGGAGAAGCTGACCGAGCGGACCAAGGTGTTGCTGTTCGTCTCCCCGTCCAACCCGACCGGCGCCGTCTACTCGCCCGCGCAGGTCGAGGAGATCGGCCGCTGGGCGCTGGACAAGGGCCTCTGGGTCGTCACGGACGAGATTTACGAGCACCTCGTGTACGGCGACGCGACGTTCTCCAGCATCGCCACGGCCGTGCCCGAGCTGCGCGAGCGCGTGGTGGTCCTGAACGGCGTGGCGAAGACGTACGCGATGACCGGCTGGCGGGTGGGCTGGCTCCTCGGGCCGTCCGATGTGGTGAAGGGCGCGACGAACCTGCAGTCGCACGCGACGTCCAACGTGTCGAACGTGGCCCAGGCCGCCGCGCTCGCCGCCGTCTCCGGCGACCTGTCGGCCGTCGCGAAGATGCGCGAGGCGTTCGACCGCCGCCGGCAGACCATGGTCCGGATGCTCAACGAGATCCCGGGCGTGGTGTGCCCCGAGCCGCTCGGCGCGTTCTACGCATACCCGAGCATCAAGGCCCTGCTGGGCAAGGAGATCCGCGGCCGTCGGCCCGCGTCGTCCGCCGAGTTGGCCGAGCTGATCCTCGAAGAGGCCGAGGTGGCTCTGGTGCCCGGTGAGGCGTTCGGCACCCCCGGCTACTTCCGGCTGTCGTACGCGCTGGGCGACGACGATCTCGTCGAGGGCGTCAGCCGCGTGGCGAAGCTGCTCGCGGAAGCGCACTGACATCACCGTCGGAGAGACCCGGGTCGCCGTGACCCGGGTCTCTCCGTTCCGGTAGGTGTGCCGCCAGGCGTGGGTGCGGCTACTGCACGCGGACGCCCCGTACCAGCTGATCGAGGTCGAGGTTCGGGTGGGCGGTCGAGGACGCCGGATCCGTGACACTGGTCACCACGACGGCGAGGCCGGTCGCCGGCTCCCAGGCGAAGCTCCGGGTCCGCATGAGCCGCGGCCGGCCACCGGCGCGCACCGTCTCGGTGGAAGTGGTCAGAAGGCCGCGGACGCCGCCGACGGTCGCGGCCTCGGGCTTCGTCCGGAAGACATCCTTCCGCCATTGTTCGGCGCCGACGAGCCCGCCTCGGTGAACGGATACAGCGACATACCAGCCCTTGCCGGGCGGATGCCCCCAATACCTTGTCGTGGTCGTCCAGTTCCACCCCAGCGTGCGGACCTCGGCCGCCTCCGCCAGCGATCGGAGAGCGGGGGGCGCCTCGACGCCGTCCACTGACGGGCCATCCACCGGCGGAGCCGGCTCGATGCCTTCGGCCACCCGCCGCATCTCGTCCTCGGTCGCGCCCATCGCCCAGATCCGCGCGCCGAGGCCGGGCTCGATGAGCCACATGAGCATCCGGCCCTTGTCGAGCCTCCCGCTGTTGCCCACGACGCGTCCCTCCAGGGCGCGCGATCGGCCGACGGTGGTCGTCCGCACGTCGAGGAACTCCTCGTTGGTCGGCCAGGAGACCCGGCGCAGCGCGCTCAGGTTCTTCGCCCGGTCACCGCGTACGACCTCGACGGCGACGGAGGCGTTCTGATCGTCGCTCCACCACCGGCCGAGCCCGTCGAGGATCTCTCGCGGCTCGCCGGAGACGCGATCGAAACGCTCCGGCATGTAGGTCACGCGCATGGTGTCCAGGGCGGGATCCCAGGGGACGCGCAGGCTCATCGCCACCGGTTCGAGGTACTCCTTGGTGGAGGCCGAGGTCGTCACCCGCAGCACCAGGCCATCCTGTTCCCACCAAATCAGGTCGTCGCGCCCGGCGGACATCAGGCCGCCTCCGCGGTGCCGCCAGAGTGTGCCGTCGGGCAGGAACCCGCGCTGCTGGAGTCCGAGGTAGTCGCCCGCGTGCTCCTCCGACCGGTAGACGGTGACCTGGACGGTGCGATCTCCCTGGCTCCAGCGGGCGGCCTTCCCCCGCAGGCCGTGGTCGTTCAGCTCGAACGTCTCGGGCCGGCCGAGTCCCTCGGGAAGGCCGCGCACCTCGACGCCGTCGACGGTCTCGGCCACGGTGGGAGCGGTGGACTGCCGCTGCTCGCGGATCACCGCGTACACCGGGATCGTCGCCAGCACGAGGGCGACGACGGTGGCCACCAGCCGGAACCTGGCGGCGTTCCCCCGGCGCGTGCGCAGCACGACACGGTCGGCCAGGTCGGGGGCGATCCGCAGCGTGGCGGTCGCCTCGGCCATGGCGTTCCTGAGCTCACTCTCAAGATCCGACAAGGCCGGTCACCTCCTCACCGAGCAGCGCGCGGAGCCGTACCAGTGCTTTGGACGCCTGGCTCTTCACCGTGCCGACGGAACATCCGAGAACCTGGGCGGTCTGGGACTCTGTCATGTCCTCCCAGTACCGGAGAACGACGACGGCGCGCTGGCGCGGCGGGAGGGTGCGCAGGCCGTCCATGAGGACCTGCCGCAGTTCGACGTCGGCGGCGGGTACGGCCCTGTCCGGAGGGGAATGCGTCGGGATCATCCGCAGGATGGCGCGGCGTCGGCCACGGCTGATCGCGAGGTTGACGATGATCTTCCGGACATAGGGTTCCGGCGCGACGTCCTCGCGGAGCCGGTGCCAGTTCCGACACGCCCGCTCCAGCGCGCTCTGCAGTACGTCCTCGGCTTCGTCCTGGGAGCCGCAGGCGAGGTACGCCGTGCGCAGCAGGCTCGTGCCACGGGCGGCCACGAACTCCGCGAACCCCTCGGGAGGGTTCACTCGGCTCTGTCCAGTGTCATGCCCTCTTGTACGCCCGGGAGCGGGAAAGGGTTGCCCGGCCGCGTCGCGAGCCCGCCGCCGGACGCCACGCCCGCGGGCCGCGCCTGACGCCACACACCCGAACCCGCCTTCGGCCGCCGCGCTTCCCCGAGCCTGCCGGCCTGTGAACGAGGAGGGGGCCGAGCGGTGCGGTGAAGCCTCGGGAACGGCTCGCGCCCCTGTGAACCCGACGACACAGGGGCGCGAGACTCGTGAGGATCGTCAGTTCTTGACGGCCACCCCCTCGGCGATCTTCTGGATCTCCGCGGCGGCGGCATCCCCGCCGAGCTTCTCTGCGAACGTGGGGCTGAACATGATCTCGACCGCGAGGTTCTCGCGGTCGAACCAGACCAGCGTGAGGGTGGTCTCCGGGGTGCTCCCCGCGACGTCGCCGCCCTCAGTTAATGAACCGAGGAATCCCTGCTTGCCGTGGATCATCACCGGGTCGCCCTTGGCGAAGCCGCGCCGGTCGCGGGCGGCCTTGCCCTTGTAGACCACCGCCTGCACCGAGTACTCCCCGGTGTCCGCCCGGCCCGGCTCGACCCACGTGGTCGTGTAGCTCGTGTGGCCGAAGCCGTCCTTGCCGGACCACTTGCCCCATACGAGGCCGTCGGGGAGGTAGCCGAAGTGGGCACCGCCGAAGGTCCGGCCGTCGCCCAGGTCGCCGAGGTCCTGCGGCATCGGGGCCTCGGACGACGGCGCCGGGGTCGGCTGCCCGCTCTCCTTCGGCTGTGGTCCCCCGCTCGTCGCCATCGTGATCTCTACGGTGGATCCTTCCGGGGCGACGGTCCCTGCCGCGGGCTGCTGGGTGATGATCGTCCCGGGCGCCCGCTCCTCGTGGATGACCTTCCTCCAGGCCACCTTGAATCCGGCGGCCTCCAGGACTTCTCTGACCGTGTCGTTGGTCATCCCGACGACATCAGGTACGACATTTCCGGACAGGGCGTGATCGTCACCCGCCGGCTCGGACGTCCCGCCGGGCGCTCCCACCGGCGCCGCCACCGGAGCCGACGTCGCGGACAGATACACCGGTACGGCTCCCGCGACGGCGACGGTCAGCAGCGCGGCCCCCGCCGTACGAAACCGGACGACATGGCTGCGGTTGCGGCGGCGGATCCGCTGCCCCATCGTCGGGGGGGCCTGCACGCCCGCCACCCGGGAGGTCATGGCCTCCTTCAGCGCCTCTTCCACGTTCATGCGGACGCTCCTTCCAGCGTTCCCAGGCGTTCACGGATTCTCGCCAGACCACGGGCGGCCTGGCTTTTCACAGTCCCCACCGAGCAGCCGAGAGACGCCGCCGTCTCGGCCTCGGACATGTCCTCCCAGTACCGCAGGACCAGCACCGCGCGCATCCGCGCCGGCAGCTTCCCCAGCTCCGCCAGCAGGAGCTCCCGCAGCCCCGGGTCCGGTGACTCCACGGGCGTGTCGGGAGGGCTCGCGAAGGTGATCTCCTGGATCACCCGCCTCCTGCGGGCTTTCGTGATCGCGGCATTGACGACGACCCTGCGCGCGTACGCCTCGGGGTTGTCGTGCCGGATGCGCGGCCAGTGCCGGTACACCTTCTCCAGCGCGCCCTGGACCAGGTCCTCGGCGTCATGCGGGGTCGCGCCGCAGACCAGGATCGCGGTGCGGAGCAGAGCGGTGCTTCGCGCGGCCAGGAACTCGTCGAAGGCCGCTTCGTCTTCTTCCGTCATAAGCTCCCCTTTCGACCGTCCACAACGCGTGGAAGCCGCACGAGGTTGAGACGCCGATGCGGCAGGATATGGAAATGCCGCGCTCACTCGACAAGCTCCCCAAGGCCCACCTGCACCTTCACTTCACCGGCTCGATGCGGCATACGACGCTGATCGAGCTCGCGCAGGAGCGCGGTGTCCACCTGCCCGACGCCCTGGTGCAGGACTGGCCGCCGAAGCTGCGCGCGACGGACGAGCGCGGCTGGTTCAGATTCCAGCGGTTGTACGACATCGCCCGATCGGTGCTCGCCCGTCCGGAGGACGTCTACCGCCTGCTCAAGGAGGCGGCGGAGGACGAGGTGGCCGAGGGGTCGCGGTGGCTGGAGATCCAGGTGGACCCGTCCGGCTACGCCGGCCGTTTCGGCGGGCTGACCGCGACTCTGGAGCTGATGCTCGACGCCGCGGCGCGTGCCTCGAGTTCGGCCGGTGTCGGCATCGCGGTGATCGTGGCGGCCAACCGCACCCGGCATCCCCTCGACGCGCGGACGCTCGCCCGGCTGGCCGCGCAGTACGCGGGGCGGGGTGTGGTGGGCTTCGGCCTGTCGAAC
This sequence comes from Microtetraspora glauca, assembly GCF_040656155.1. Classification (NCBI taxonomy): domain Bacteria; kingdom Bacillati; phylum Actinomycetota; class Actinomycetes; order Streptosporangiales; family Streptosporangiaceae; genus Microtetraspora; species Microtetraspora glauca. The sequence goes on along the minus strand of NZ_JBFALK010000001.1, from coordinate 111,207 downwards.
GACGAGCGACGGGGCCGGGCCAGGGACTTCGACGCCGCCTTCCGCATCGCCAAACGGGCCGGGCTGCTGGCCGTACCGCACGGCGGCGAGTTGCTGGGCGCGGCCAGCGTCGCGGAGTGCGTCGACGACCTGGACGCCGACCGGGTCGGGCACGGCATCCGCGCGGCCGAGAACGACCGCCTGCTCGAACGCCTCGCCGACCGGCAGATCGCGTGCGAGGTGTGCCCTCTTTCCAATGTGGGGCTCGGCGTGGCCGAGAGCCCCGAGAGCGTGCCGGTGCGGAAGCTGTTCGACGCGGGGGTGCCGATCGCGTTCGGCGCGGACGACCCGCTGCTGTTCGGCGCGCGGCTGCTCCCGCAGTACGAGCTCGCGCGGGATGTGCTCGGCTTCCGGGACGCGGAGGTCGCCGAGCTGGCCCGGCAGTCGATCCGGTCGTCGACGGCTCCCGACTCCTTCAAGAAGGAACTGCTCGGCGAGATCGACGTCTGGCTCACCCAGCCGGAGTGACCGCCGGGGCGTGAGAAGTCAGTGCCCCGGTCCGGGGTGCGGGCGGCTGGACTCCGGCCTCCTCGCGGGGTCGCCCACGTCGCGCCGCCTGGGGTGCCGCATCCCGCGCCGGAGCGCGAGGGAGTGTTCACGGTGGCGGCGGGCGAGCAGCCGCTCCTCCCCGAGCACGTGGAGCCACTCCCTGCCGTAGTCCCGCATCATGTCGAGCATGCGGAACCGCTGGCCGTGCCGGATCACCACGGACTTGTCCACGAGCCGGGCGAGCAGGTCGGGCACGTTCACCAGCTGTTCGTCGGAGCACACGTCCGCCGCGGCCTCGGCGCCGAACGTCCCGCCGAACACCGAGAGCCTGGCCCACAACAACCGCTCCTCGGGGGTGCACAGCTCATGGCTCCACCCCACCGCCGTGCGCAGGGTCCGGTGCCTGGCGGTACGGCCGCCGCCGGCGAGCAGCGAGAACCGGTCGTCGATGCGGTCGAGCAGCTCACCCGCCGTGAGGGCGCGCAGCCGCCTGGCGGCGAGTTCCAGCGCCAGGGGAACGCCGTCGAGTCGCCCGCACAGCCGTACGACGGCGTCGGAGCATTCGAAGCCGGGGCGCACCGCGCGGGCGCGCTCGCGGAAGAGTCGTACGGCGTCGCAGTCCTCCTCGGTGACGGGGAGCGGCCGGACGGTGTGGACGCGCTCACCGGGGAGGCCGAGAGGCTCCCTGCTGGTGGCCAGGACGCGGACGTCGGGAGCGGCCCGCAGGATCTGGCCGACCAGCGCCCGGCACGGGCCGATGAGGTGCTCGCAGGTGTCGAGGATCAGGAGCATCCGCCTGCCGGAGAGGTGTTCGGCGAGGACGTCCTCCTGGGGTCGTGCCGCCTGTTCCTTCAGGCCGATCGCGGCTCCGATCGTGTGCGCCAGGAGGGCGCCGTTGCGCTCGGCGGACAGGTCGGCCAGCCAGGCGCCGTCGCTCCGCTCTCCGGCGACCTTCAGCGCGAGCCGCGTCTTCCCCACTCCCGCCACGCCGGTCAGTGTGACCAGGGACTCCTCCCGCAGGAGCCGTCCCACCTCGGCCAGATCTTCGGCCCGCCCCATGAAGGTGCTCGTCTCAGCGGGAAGGTTGCCTCGCCGCCCCAGCACGTCCGTCACCAGATCCGCCCTCCCATGCATGGCCGCCAAGCCAATCATGAGTGCGTAACCAGGTGACTACTCTGGGTGGAGGATTGCTCCACCCCGGTGAAGATTCACCACCCGGAGTGGGAGGTTCGGCGGCGAGACGGTCCCCCTCGGCCCGACCTCGCCGCCGACCCCTGCCGCGACGTCGTCCCCCGCCGCGCGGCATCAACCGGACGGTTTCCCCCCTACGGACCGACCGGATACGAACAGTATCGGGACAGATGCCGTCCGTGACATCGGGACGATGCCCGATGTCGCTTGCCCGGGACGGGGCGATCGGCCTGTCTGGGCCGTGCACCTAGCGCCGCGCGGAGCGCCGTACCGCGACCCAGGCCGCGATCTGCACGCGGGACGACATGCGGAGTTTGGCCAGGATGTTCTCCACGTGAGTGTCGGCCGTGCGTTCGGCGATCATCAGCCGTTCCGCGAGCTCCCGGTTCGACAGCCCGTCCGCGATCAGCTCGGCCACCTGGGACTCCCTCGGGGTCAGGCCGGCGCCCTCCTTGGGCGGGTCGCCCAGCGCCCGGCGGTAGGCCGCGTCCAGGTCGAGGGCGGCACCGTCGGCGACGGCCGTACGGAACGCGGGACCGCCGACGAGGCCGCGCGCGATGTCCGCGCACGTGGAGTGGCGGGCGCCCCAGTAGGGTGCCTCGTCCAGCCGGATGCCGGCCGCGCCGCCGAGTCCGTCCACGGCTCCCAGCAGGGTCGCGGCGAGCCCTCCCCTGCCGGTGGCGGCGGCGATCCACGCCTGGATCTCGAACCCGACGAGCGCGCCGGCCAGGTCGCCGAGCTCGCGGCTGAGCCGGATCGACTCCCGGTTCTGCTCCTCCGCGCCGACCAGGTCGCCGTTCTCCCAGCCGAGGACGGCCAGGCCCTGGTGCGCGACCGCCCGGCTCCAGCAGTCTCCCGTGAGCGCGCTCCGCCACATGGCGTCGTCCAGAACGGCTCTGGCGCGCTCGCCGCCCGACCTGGCCAGAGACAGTCCCGCCTGGCTGAGGACGCAGGCGGGGCTCTGGCCGAGGAGCCATACGGGGCCGGGGCGACCTCGGGCCGCGAGCACCTCCTCGAAGCCCAGGACCGCGTTCTCGTCGTCGCCGGCGGCGAACGCGACCAGGGCCTCGGCGTGCTTCCCCCACACGGCGGTCCCCGGGCCGCGACGGCATTCCTCCATGCGCGTACGGGCCCGGCGTACGTCGAAGTGCCTGGCGTCCACCCACGCGGCGGCCCAGAGGGCCTTGACGCGATGAGGGGTCGGCCTGTCGGTGGCCGCGAGCGCCCGGTCCAGATAGCGGCGGCCCTCGCGGTGGTGGCCGCAGGCGATCCAGAGCGGCCACAGCGTCCCGGCGAGTTCGACCGCGGCCCGCGGATCCTCCGCGAGGGAATGATCGAGTGCCGCGAGGAAGTTCGGCAGTTCCTCGGTCATCCGGCGAGCCCACGCGGCCTGCGCGGGCCCGGCCCACTCCGCCTCCGCCCTGCGGGCGAGCCGCAGGTACGCGTCCCGATGGCGACGGCGGGTCGCCTCCTCCTCGCCCAGCTCTCGCAGCCGCTCCGCCCCGTAGGCGCGTACGGCGTGCAGCAGGCGGTAGCGGTCACCCTCGCGCAGCAGGACGGACTTCTCGACGAGCCGGGCCAGCAGGGCGAACACGTCGCGGCGCGAGAGCGTGTCCCCCGCGCAGACGTCCTCGGCCGTCTCGCGGTCGAAGCCGTGGGAGAACACCGACAGCCTGGCCCAGAGCAGCCGCTCGCGCGGTTCGCACAGCTCGTGGCTCCAGCCGATCGCGGTGCGGAGCGTCCGGTGCCTGCTCTCGCCCGTATCGCAGTCGGCGCGGCGTAGCAGCCGGAACCGGTCGGGAAGCCGGGCGGTGATGTCCGTGACGGACAGCGCCCGCAGCCTGGTGGCGGCCAGTTCGATCGCGAGCGGAACGCCGTCGAGGTCTTCGCAGAGCCGTACGACCTGGTCGCGGTTGGTCCCGTCGACCACGAAGTCGGGCACCGTGGCCACGGCCCGGTCGGCGAAAAGCGTGACCGCGTCGTCGCCGAGCGGGAGGACGGTCACGACGTGCTCGCCCGGCGCGTCGAGGGGCTCCCTGCCCGTGGTCAGGACGCGGAGCCACGGGCATCGCTCCAGCAGTTCGCCGACCAGGTCGGCGCACGCGCTCAGCAGGTGCTCGCACGTGTCGAGGACGAGGAGCATCCGCTTGCCGCCGATGTGCTCGGCGAGCGCGCCCATCTCCCGCGCGCCGGAGTCGTCGGGGCCGCCGAGTGTCTCGCTCACCAGCGGCGCGAGCCCTCGCGGGTTCCGCAGTGAGGAGAGCTCCACCAGCCAGACACCGTCGGGGAAGCGCCGGTGCGCGTCCGCCGCGACGCGCAGCGCGAGTCTGCTCTTGCCCACTCCCGCCGCGCCGGTGAGGGTGACCAGGCGGGTACGGCCCAGCAGGCCCGCGACACGCTCCCGCTCCTCCGCGCGGCCGACGAAGCTGGCCGGCTCGGCGGGCAGGTTCCCGATCACCGGTCACCGCGCCGCTGGGCGACCCAGGCGGCGACCTGGGTACGGGAGGAGAAGTTGAGCTTGGCCAGGATGTGCTCCATGTGCGCCTCGGCGGTGCGCTTGGAGATCACCAGCTTCTCGGCCACCTCGCGGTTGGACAGGCCGTCCGCGACCAGTTCGGCGACCTCGTGCTCGCGGCGGGTCAGCACTCGGGGGCGCTCCAGATCGCTCACGCGGGCCGCGCCGCCCATGGGCCGGGGCCCGCCGCGCGGCCGTACGGGTTCGGTGTCTCTCCGGGGTCGCTCTCCCATGGACGGCTCTCTCCGGCGCCGTTCTTCTCGCGATGGCAGATCGGCGAGGGGCGGTGGCAGATCGGCGGGCCGTTCGGCCTCGGTCGCGCCGGAGCCGCGCGGGAGCCTGACTGTGTGGCCGCGTACGGCGTCGGGCACGCGGAAGCGCACCTCCCCGTCGCTCTCCTCGCGGAGCAGGACCGACTTGTCGATCAGACCGATGAGGGCGTCGAGGAACTCGCCGGGCGGCGGCCCGTCCGGGCAGGCGCGCTCGGCCTCCGCCAGGCCGAACGGTCCGCGAAAGCCCGCCAGCCCGGCCCACACGAGCCGCTCCGCGGGCGAGCAGAGCTCGATGGTGCGCTCCAGCGCCCTCCTGGCGGACGCCTCGTGGACGGGGTCGTCGAGCAGTGCCTCGATCGCCAGATCCGGCGTGTCGCGCAGCCGTTCCGCGGCCGATTCGATCGCGGAGGGCATCCGGCCGAGCTCTTCGCACAGCCTGGCCGCGATCTTCCGGTCCAGGTCGATGATCGCGCGGCCCGCGCGGTGGATCAGCAGGGCGACGGCGTCGGCGGACGGCAGGGGGCCGACCGGCAGCAGGTGCTCGCCCACGACTCCGAGGGAGCGCCGCCCCGTCGCCAGGATCCGCAGGCCGGGCGCACTCCTGAGCAGGGATTCCACGAGCACGGCGCAGGGGCCGGCCAGGCGCTCGATGCCGTCGAGGACGAGGAGGAGCCGCCCGCCCCGCGCCCCGGGGCCGGCCTTCGGGAGGGCGTCGCGGACCTCGCGGGCGAGCGCCCGGGGATCGCGGATCTGGGAGACGTCCACCATGTGGACCCCGTCGGCGAAGGCCTTGCGCACGTTCCACGCGGCCTCCTCCACCAGCCGCGACTTCCCGACACCGGAGAGCCCGGTCAGGGTCACCAGTCGCGAACGGCCGAGCAGCCGTCTGATCTGCGCAATCTCGGCCCGGCGGCCGACGAATGCCGGAAGATCGCGTCGCTCCATCGCAGCCTCGAATCGTGGGGGGACTTCACTGCACCCGGCGCTCCGGTTCACGAATGGTAACCCCGGCATCGCGCACGGGAACGGGCGTTTCACCGGTTGCCATACGGGAACGGGAATCCGCCGTACGAGGCGGGCACTAGACTCGGCGCCACTGCCAGCACGCGCGAACGAGGATTGTATGTCTGGGTATGACCGTGTAGTCCAGCCGGCGGCCGGAGACGAGGCTCTGGAGAACCACCTCGGTGGGGACGAGGCCAAGAACTACCGGCAGTACGAGTTCGACATGGTCGCGCCGCACGTCGGCCGCTCGATGCTGGAGATCGGATCGGGTCTCGGGCACTTCGCGGAGCAGTTCCTCCCGCGGCTCGACCGGCTCGTGGTGAGCGACTTCGACCCTTATTGCGTCGAGCAGCTCAACAAGCGCTTCGCCGAGCGCGACGACATCTCCGTGCTCCAGTTCGGCCTGCCGACGGAGATCCCGCTGGAGGAGCCCGTCGACACGGTGATCATGATGAACGTCCTCGAGCACATCGAGGATGACGTCGAGGCGCTGCGCTCGCTGGCCAAGGTCACCGCGCCGGGCGGGCGGATCGTCATCTGGGTGCCCGGCTACATGCAGTTGTACGGGGACTTCGACCGCAAGGTCGGCCACGTCACCCGGTACACCCCCTCGACACTGGGCAGGACGGTCGTCGCCGCCGGGCTCAGGCCGCAGGTGCTCAAGCCGATCAACTTCCTGGGCGGCATCGCCTGGTGGGCCGCCGTACGGCGTGGCGGGGTGGGGTACCCCGACCCCCGGCTGGTCAAGATCTATGACCGGACGGTCGTCCCTGCGACGCGGTTCATCGAGCGGTTCGTCCGGCCTCCTTTCGGCCAGACCGTCTTCTGCGTCGCCCGCGTTCCGCGTTAGGGGTCACAGCTAGCCGTCCCGTCTGCCGTTTCATGACGGCTCCGGTCCGTCGCCGTCCCGGACTTGTCCGTTTCCTGGGGGTTTCAGGGGCTACTCGCGGGTAGCACCACGGCATCCACTGCCTCAGGAGGTCGTGATGACCGAATACGCCAAGGCACGCGAGGTGGCCGAGCAGGCCCGCGAGACGGAGTGGGCCCGCCCGAGTTTCGGCAAGGAGCTGTTTCTCGGGCGTTTCCGGCTGGATCTCGTCCATCCCGCGCCGCAGCTCAGCGAGCAGCAGACAAGGAAGGGCGAGCGGTTCCTCCAGACGCTCACCACCTTCCTGCGCGACAGTGTCGACCCTTCGGTCATCGAGCGTTCCGCGGTCATTCCCGACGAGGTGGTCAAGGGGCTGCGCGCGGTCGGCGCGTTCGGGATGACGATCGACGAGCAGTACGGCGGGCTCGGGCTGAGCCACCTGTACTACTGCCGGGCGCTGATGCTGGTCGCGTCCTACTCTCCCGCGCTGGCGGCGTTGTTGTCGGCGCACCAGTCGATCGGCGTGCCGCAGCCGCTCAGGCTGTTCGGGACACCGGAGCAGAAGCAGCGTTTCCTGCCCCGATGCGCACAAGGTGAAATATCAGCTTTTCTCCTGACAGAGCCGGATGTGGGATCAGACCCGGCCCGGCTGGCGACGACCGCCGTACGCGACGGCGACGCGTACGTCCTCGACGGGGTCAAGCTGTGGACGACCAACGGGGTCGTGGCCGACCTGCTCGTCGTCATGGCCAGGACGGGCACCCGGATCTCCGCGTTCGTCGTCGAGGCCGACGCCCCCGGCATCACCGTCGAGCACCGGAACGCGTTCATGGGCCTGCGCGGCATCGAGAACGGCGTGACCCGCTTCCACAAGGTCAGGGTCCCGGCGGAGAATCTCATCGGCCGCGAGGGACAGGGCCTGAAGATCGCCCTCACGACGCTGAACACCGGACGCCTGTCGCTGCCCGCGACCTGCGCGGGCGCCGCCAAGTGGGCCGCCAAGATCGCCCGGGAGTGGGGCGCGGAGCGCGTCCAGTGGGGCCGCCCGATCGGCGAGCACGAGGCCGTGGCGCGCAAGATCTCCTTCATCACCGCCACCGCGTACGCCGTGGAGGCCGTGGTCGACCTCGCCGGCCGGCTGGCCGACGACGAGAGCAACGACATCAGGATCGAGGCCGCCCTGGCCAAGCTGTACGGCTCGGAGATGGCCTGGCAGATCGTGGACGAGCTCGTCCAGATCAGGGGCGGACGAGGTTACGAGACCGCCGAGTCTCTTCAGGCCCGCGGCGAGCGCGGCGTGCCCGCCGAGCAGATGTTGCGTGACCTGCGGATCAACCGCATCTTCGAGGGATCCACCGAGATCATGCATCTGCTCATCGCCCGCGAGGCCGTGGACGCGCACCTCTCGGTCGCCGGGGACCTCATCGACCCGAAGGCCGACCTGCGGGCCAAGGGCCGGGCCGCGACCAAGGCGGGCGCGTTCTACGCCCGCTGGCTCCCCGGCCTGGTGGCCGGAGCCGGACAGTTGCCGAACTCCTACTCCGAGTTCGGGCCGCTCGCCCACCACCTGCGCTACGTGGAGCGGACCAGCCGCAAGCTCGCCAGGTCCACCTTCTACGGCATGTCGCGCTGGCAGGGGAAGCTGGAGCACCGTCAGGGCTTCCTGTCCCGGATCGTCGACATCGGGTCGGAGCTGTTCGCGATGACCGCGGTCTGCATCCGCGCCCAGGAGGACGCGGCCAGGCACGGGCGCGGCGCGCTGGAGATCGCGGACACGTTCTGCCGTCAGGCGCGGCTCCGCGCGGACGAGCTGTTCACGCGGTTGTGGGTCAACTCCGACGCCACCGACGTACGGCTCACGCGCCGGATCCTCGCCGGCCGCTACGCCTTCGTCGAGGACGGCATCCTCGACCCGTCGACGGACGGTCCGTGGATCGCGCCCGCCACGCCGGGGAAGGCGACCGCGAAGGACGTCCACCGCGACATCCCCTAGCCAGGAGCAGCCCGCCGTACGAGGGCCGTCCCGGCGTCGCCGGGGCGGCCTTCCGCCGCCCGGAAAACCTGTTGGAACCGGAAGGCCCGCCTTGTTACGGTCCCCGTGTGTGGATTCTTCTCTACCGCGACCGCTGATCATCTGATCGCTCGCGATCTCAGCCCGCTCGCCGTGAGCCGCGCCTGACGCGGCATCCCGGGGCGCCCCACGCGCGCGCCCCTCGGCCCTGTCCTTTCGACGCGGCAGCTGAGTGACGGCACTTCGTGCCGCGTTCCCGTTCTTGCCAAGGAGATCTCACATGCGTGTACGCGCGTCCAAGAAGCGCGGCGGGAAGACCCTCCCGCATACCCCTCAGCCCCAGCGCAACCTGCCGCCGCGCCAGATGCCCATCCCGGCGCGGCCGGTACGACCGGCGCAGATGCCGCGCAGGCTGCCGCGCCCCAAGTAGCGGGCGAGCCTCCACTCCCGCGTCCATGAGAAAGGGCACCCCGGCCGGGGTGCCCTTTCCGTTCCCGTCCGTACGGCGGGGCCGTACCGGGCGGATCACCCGGGACGGCGTGGCCTCCGTCCCGGGCGAGTGATCTCAGAGGCGCTCGATGATCGTCACGTTGGCCTGACCGCCGCCCTCGCACATCGTCTGCAGGCCGTACCGGCCGCCGGTGCGCTCGAGCTCGTGCAGCAGCTTCGTCATCAGGATCGCGCCGGTGCCGCCCAGGGGGTGACCGAGGGCGATGGCCCCGCCGTTCGGGTTGGTTCTGGCGGGATCCGCGCCGATCTCCTTGAGCCACGCGAGCGGCACCGGGGCGAACGCCTCGTTGATCTCGATGGCGTCGATGTCGTCGATGCTCAGCCCGGCCTTGGCCAGGGCCTTCCTCGTCGCCGGGATCGGCGCCGTCAGCATGTAGACGGGGTCGTCACCGGTGAGCGCGAGGGTGACGATCCGGGCCCGGGGCACCAGGCCATGATCACGTACCGCCTGCTCGGAGGCGATCAGCACGGCGCCGGAGCCGTCGGAGATCTGCGACGAGGTCGCCGCGGTGATCCGCCCGCCCTCGCGCAGGGTCTTGAGCTCGCCCATCTTCTCCAGGGTGGTGTCCGGGCGGGGGCCCTCGTCGTTCTCAACGCCGTTGACCGGGGCGATCTGGTCCTTGAAGTGCCCGTTGGCGATCGCCTTCGCGGCCCGCTGGTGGCTCTCGTAGGCGAACCGCTCCAGCTCGTCGCGGCTCAGGTCCCACTTTTCGCACATCAGCTCCGCGCCGCGGAACTGCGAGATCTCCTGCTTGCCGTACCGTTCGACCCACTTGTCGCCGAAGGGGAAGGGCATGCCCTTCTCCAGCGCGGCGGTGATGCTCGACCCCATGGGGACGATCGACATCGACTCCACACCGGCGGCGACGACGAGGTCCTGCGTGCCCGACAGGATCCCCTGCGCGGCGAAGTGGATCGCCTGCTGCGACGAGCCGCACTGGCGATCGATGGTGACTCCGGCGACGTTCTCCGGCAGTCCGGCCGACAGCCAGGCGTTGCGCGCGATGTCCATCGACTGGGGACCGAACTGCATGACGCAGCCCATGATCACGTCGTCGACGGCGGACGGATCGACGCCGGTGCGATCGACCAGCGCCTGGAGCGTGTGCGCGGCAAGGTCCGTGGGGTGGACCGTCGACAGCCCGCCCTTCTTCTTGCCGACCGGGGTGCGGACCGCCCCGACGATGTACGCCTCTGCCACAGTGCCTCCCACAGGAAACCGAGCATTGTTCGGTTACCAGGAGGCTACAACAGAACTTTCGTCGGCGCTTGTCCTGGTATGAGAACCGATCGCGGATATATCCGGCATACCCAGCGCGTTGGATCGGCCGGCTTCCCGGACACCTACCCGCCACGGACATCACCGATCAGCCGATACGGGATGCCCTTGGCCTTCGGGCCGCTCAGTCCGAGGCGAGCCGGGTGCTGGTCATGGTGGCGTACACGATCACGTTGTCCACGTAGTGGCCCGTGTTGCGGTTGTACGACCCGCCACAGGTGATCAGGCGCAGCTCGGCGTTCTCCCGCGAGCCGTAGACCCGATCGGTCGGGAAGGTCTGCTTGTTCGCCTGCTCGACGCCGCCGACCGTGAAGACCGCCACCGTGCCGTCCATCCGGACGACCTCGATCGTGTCGCCGTACTGGATCTCGTGCAGCCGGGTGAAGACGGCGCTGCGCGTCGTGGTGTCCTTGTGCCCCAGCATCACCGCGGGACCGGGCTCCCCCGCCGTGGGGCCGCCGCGGTACCACCCGACGAGGTTGTGGTTGCTGATCGGCGGCGTCTCGATGGCGCCGCTCTTGTCCGTGCCCACGGACTTGATCGGCGCGTTGATCCCGAGTCTGGGGACGATCAGCCGACGCGGCGAGGACGGCTGCATCGCGGCAGCCGGTGGCAGGGTGGGCGCGGGCGGAGGCGCGGTGGCGACGGCCTGCGTCAGCGGCTGCCCCGTACCGCCGGGACCGACCGAGGGCACCAGCCCCTCGGCACCCTTGATCTTCAGCGTTTGACGGGCCGGTGGCGCGTACTCGTCGGGCGAGCCCAGGATGAAGAACACGCCGATGATCACGGTGATGACGCCCGCGACGGCGGCCAGGATCAGCACGCCACGCATGGCCGACGCGCCGCCGCCCTGCGGCTGCGGCGGCGGCTCAGGCTCCTGGTACGCCTGGGGATAGACGACCGGCGCCGCGTGGAACACCGGCTGGCCGTACACCGGCTGCGGATGGACGGGGGCGCCGTAGGGCGGAACCGGCTGGCCGGGCGGATACTGCCCCGGTGGCGGCGTGGTCACTGCCGCACCTCACCGCTGCGCGGCACGACGCCGGGAGCGCAGCATGAGTCCGCCGGTGGCCGCCGCCAGGACCAGCGCGGTTCCCGTGAGCACGAACATTCGCCCGTCCGGTCCCGCGTCCGCGCCTCCTCCGGTCGCGGCGCCGCCTCCGGGCGTCTTCTTGACCTGGGTGTCCTTGGACGGCTTCGCCGTCACGGTCTTGTAGACGGTGTGCGTCGGCAACGGCGTGGGGCTCGACGCCGACGTGGACGGAGTCGGCGTCGTTGACGAGCTGGACGACGCGCTCGCACTGGCGGTCACCACCGCGATCGTCGCCACGGCCGGCGCCGACTTGGCTCCATCCGTCGTCGCGATCGCACAGCTGTAGAGCAGCTCCGAGGTAGCTGCGGTGCCCGCCGCGCCGGCCTTCAGCACGTTCAGCTTGAAGTCCCTGGCGGTGAGGACGATCGATGAGGCACCCGTGGACGGGGTGATGGTCACCGTCGCCGCGGGTAGCGGTCCGAAGGTCGCCCCCTTCTCCACCGTTGCGGTCACCGATGTGGAGGGCGAGGGCGTGGACATCGCCACGATCCCCGTAGCCGGGCTCACCGAGGCCACGACCGAGGGTTGCACCTGGATCCACGCGCCTGCTGGGATCTCCTCCGGAGCCCCGAACTCGGATGTGGATGTGGTGCCGGGGGTGATGCTCAACGTGGCGAGGAACTGCGTTCCGACGGTCGCGGTCGCCACCGATGACGTCAGGCTGACGGTGAAGTCATGGGTGACGGCGTCGGCTTCCCCCGTCTTCGGGGTGCATTTGTACGTCACCGGCTTGCTGTCCGCGAGCGCACTGACGGCCGAGAGGGCGCCGACGAGGACGGCTGCGCTGGCTACTCCGGCGGCGGCTTTCGTGGCGATACGACGCCGTGCCTTTGACTTCAGCACTTCCTTCACTCCCGTGGGTCGGTTTCGGTCGCGGCTTTACCAGACGTACCAGAATCCCGGTCTAGCGTCTCAGTTAGGTAGAGATCTTATGAACTCTCCCTGGGAATCGCCCCATTTGTAGGGAAACACGGTCAAGGAACCCTATCGCGAGACACGGCTCACTTGCCGGTGCTGCGTAGCAGCATGTCGTCCTCGCGATGCGAAACCACCTGGTGGCCCCGCTACATCAGCTCCCTACTCGGGCCCGCTGGGCATGGGTACGCGCACAGCCGGATCTGTGGGTGGCCGAGGTGGGCCCGGTCGAAGTTGTGCGGCTCGATCAAGGTGGCTTCGTCATGGCGACAACGAGATCGCCCACACCATCAGCGCTCCGGAAGTGACAGCCTCGCCCACGCCACCGACCCTCTGAAGGACGGGGTCACGGGCGTGGACTCGATTCGCCGTTTCCCAACCAGGCATCCGATTTCTCGCTTTCGCGGCGATATCCAAGGTGCTAGCTTTGATCGGCCTCACGGAACGGGTGCCGTCGGCCTCGACCGTGCATCACCGCCGTCGGCTCCACCCCGCGGCAGCTTTCTGTATCGAGCGCCGCAGGGAGGATCACACATGGGCTTATCGCCCAGTGCCACAGAGCGCACGGCGCAGGAAGCCGGAACCTCTCAGCGTCGCCGAACTGGAGCCCTACAAGCCGTCGCCGCAGCGCTTTCGCCGACGACACGCTCTCGGAACGTGATCGCCCTGACAGCCGTCGTCCTCGCCGCCACCGGTGTCTACTGCCTTCTGGGGCTGGTCAGGTTCTACATGTACCGGGCGACCAGCATGGACCTGACGCTGTTCGACCAGATGGTGCGGGGATTCGCCTCGTTCAGCGCTCCGACGAGCCCACTACGCGGGGAGACACTCGACCGGGGCATGGATTTCGTGCAACTGGGCGAGCACTTCTCACCCATCCTGGCGGTCCTGGCCCCGCTGTACTGGCTGCATGACGGACCCGAGACCCTCATCGTGGCTCAGGCCGTTCTGTTCGCGCTGGCGATACCGCCCCTGTGGCTGTTCACCCGGCGCGTGCTCGGCACCAGCCCCGCCTATCTCGTCGTCGTCGCCTACGCCGTCTCCTGGCCCGTCGCCCAGGCGGTGAACTTCGACTTCCACGAGGTCGCCTTCGCCCCACTGCTCACCGCCGTCATGATCGAACGGTTCAGCGCGGGCAGATACACAACCACCGCGCTTGCCGCAGCCGCACTGCTCCTGGTCAAAGAGGACATGGGGCTCATGGTCGTTGGTTTCGGCGGATACGTCGCACTACAGGGGCGGCGCCACACCGGGATCATGTACATGGGCATCGGCATGCTCTACACCGGCTTCGCCCGCAGCATCTTCATACCGTCCGTCGGCGGCGACCCCGGCATGTATTGGGCCTACAGTCAGCTCGGCAGCAGCGTGTCGGCCGTGGCCGTCAAGGCGCTCACCGATCCGCTCAGCGTCCTCGGCACCTTCTTCAGCCCTCAGATCAAGGTCGACACGCTTGCGTTCCTGCTGTGGCCCGCCCTGCTGACCTGCCTGTTCTCGCCGCTGATGCTGATGGCACTGCCACACCTCCTGGAGCGCATGCTGTCGGACCGCGCACACTGGTGGGTCACCGACTTTCATCACAGCGCCTTCACGGTGATCATTCTGTTGTGCGCCGGTGTCGACGGGGCCTCCAGGCTGATCCGCTGGTCACGGCGCCGCCGGCCCGACCTCAGCGAGCGCACCGCGTCACTGATGTGGGCGGCAGGCGCCTGCGCGATCTCGCTCACGCTGGTGCCCCGGTTCCCGTTCGACCAGCTCATCAGGCCGGACTTCTACGAAAAGCATCCCGACGTGGCCGCCGCGGAGCAGGCGGTCGCGGCCGTCCCGTCCGGGGTGGTCGTCGAGGCCGTCAACCACGTCGGACCGCATCTGTCCGCCCGGACGACGGTCCTGCTGTGGGAGGACAAACCCCCCAAGGCCCCATGGATCGTGGCCGACGCCGTCCGGGGCGCATTTCCGTGGGGCTCGCCGACGAGACAGCAAGAGCGGGTGGACGAGCTGATCGGCCTCGGCTACCAGGTTGTCTTCAAAAGCGAAGGCTATGTGGTGCTACACCGCGGCTGATCAGCGCCTGCGAGAACCAACCTTGGTTCGCCACACGTGCGGCTTTCGCCGACACCCGCGGCACCCACCGATGCCACCCGTAGCCGCGAGGTCCGTGACCGGAACACCGATGACGGCCTCGCTGCGGCGGCGGTAGGTTCGTCCGCCGCCTTGCGAGCGGGAACCCTCGCCGCCCGAGGCGAGTGGGACGTCCCGGAGTCCCCCACCGGCTACTTCGCGTTGCGGGTGCCGGTCATGGTCGCGTACACCACGATGTTGTCCGTGTAGCTGTGGTTCTTGGCGTTGTAGGCGCCACCACACGTGATCAGCCGGAGCGCGGCGGTGGAGACGTTGCCGTAGACACGGTTCGTCGGAAACGTCGTCTTGCCCACCTGCTCGACACCGTCGACCGTGAAGATCGCGCTCTTGCCGTCGGCCCGGCGAACCTCGATCTTGTTGCCGCGCTTCAGCTCGCGGAGCCGGTTGAAGACGGCGGAGCCGGTACGGGTGTTCACGTGGCCGAGGATCACGGCCGGGCCCAGTTCGCCGGGCGCCGGTCCGAGCCGATACCACGCCGCGAGGCTGGGACGGCTCAGCGGCGGCGTCCCGATCTCGCCCGACTTCGCCACCCCGACAGAACCGACGGTGGCGTAGACGCCGATCGCCGGGATGCGAATCTTGACCGGCTTGGCGGAGGCCGCCTTCTTGACCTTGGTCGAGGCAGCCGACGCGGGCGCCGTCGTGATCGTCAACGGGGGCAGCGGCTGGAGCGCGGGAAGCGGCGGAGGCGCGGTCGGCGCGGCGGCCGTCAGGGCCGTGCCCGGACCGCCGGGCCCCACGGTCGGCGGAAGGAACGTGCCCGCTCCCTGAAGTGCCACCTCTCCGCCGGGGACCGGCTTGCTCCCCTGGACGTCCTCCGGCGCGGGCGACAGTACGGCGAGCAGCCCCGCCATGATGGCCGCGATACCGCCGAACGACCCGCCCACCAGCAGCGTGGCGAGAACAGGCTGAGGCAGCGGCTTGCGCGTCTTCACGACCGGAGCGACCGGAGCGACCGGAGCGGCTGGGACAGCCCCCATCTGAACCGGTACGCCGGGCACCCCGCCGACCTGCGGGGCGACCTGCGCCGGCGGGACCTGACCTGCGGGGACCTGCCCGGGAGAAGGCTGCCCGGGGGCGACCTGGGCGCTGCCCCCGGCCGTGCCCGTATCGCCGGAGGAACCGGCGGCCGTGCCCGGCTGCTCCGCGGGGGCCTGCCCGGTAACGGGCGAGGTGGCACCGTCGGGCGCGGCCGTACCGGCGGGTCCGTCGCCGGGCTGGGGCTTGTCGTCGTGCGCGTCAGGAGTCGAGTTCATCTCCGTCAGTCCCCTCAAACCGTCCGCGACCGGTCATTGGCATGTGCCGCCCGCCTGCGCAGAAGCACGATTCCGCTGAAAACTCCGCCGATCACCATGGCGCCGCCGGAGCCGATGAGCAGTGCGGCGGAGGCACGCGAGGTCTCCGGAGCCTCTCCGGTCTGGGCCCCACCCTTCGGTGTGACCTTCACCTGCGCCGCGGTCGGCGTCGTGGCCGGCAACGTGATCGTCGTCGTCGCCGTCGGCGTCGGACTGCCCAGAACGACGACGCTCGTCAGCTTGCTGTCCGTCGGAGTGGAGGTGGAGCCGTTGCCCGTCGTGGGCGGAGACGAGCTGTTCCCGGGCGTCGGAGTCGTCGAGCCCGACGCGGTGGCCGAGGGACTCGTCGAGGGACTCCCCGAGGGGTTGCCACTGTCCGAGGGATCCGCCGACTGCGAGCCGCCCGGCGATGTCGGGGCGGTTCCGCCCTCGCCGATATTGACGTTCACCGACACGGGTGCGCTGACGAGGTTGCACTCGGCGCGATATTCCTTCGGCGGGTTGACCAGCTCTCTGGTGATCACACGGAAGGCGTCGAGCTGCCCCCACTTGCCGTCTTCGACGTTGGTGACCGTAATGGTGTGCTGGCCGTATGGGAGCCCGCGGAAACGCCACAGGGTCTGCCCGCCCTTGTTGGCGTCGTTCACCTGCGTGCCGTCGTCGTTCTTCGAGGGGTCGATCCTCGGCGGGGTGCCCGCGACGCCGTCGATGAAAATGTCCACCGGCCCCGCACGCTGGTCTTTCTGGGCGACGTACTCGACCCCGGTTCCGGTGAAGGTGTAACTGGCCCAGGCGCCGGCCTTCGTCGTCCGGTGCAGGTCCAGGTGGTAGTCGTTGTTCTGGCTCAGTTGGTCGTTGTGATCGTCCCAGTCAGCGCTGTACGTGATCCCCGGATCGTCGTCGTTGACCATGATCTCGGACGCCGGCGGCCGGAAGTCCACGAAGAGCTTGCGGGGCGTGACCTTGACCACGCCGACTCGGTCCGTGTGCGCGAAATCGGAGATTCCCTCGGGGAGCTTCAGGGGGCTGCCCTTCACCAGCGGCGCCTCCTGGTCCACGTTGCCCATCGGCTTGAGCACGCCTTCCCATGCTCCCGAGAGCTGGACGTTGCCGGTCACCTCGATCTTGCCGCCGTTGGGCAGCAAGGCGGGTGCTCCGAACCTGGTCACGTCCTTGTAATTGAGGTCCCACCCGATGTTGAGCGGGTCGCCGACGTTCAGCGTCGTGGGAATGGTGACTTTCGTGCGGAGATTCACCACGCCCGAGCCCGTCCCCGCGACTCCACCGGTACAGGCGTAGTCGACGACCAGCTCAGCGGTGCTCGCGCCCGCGGACATCGACGGAACCACGATCGCCGCCGCTCCCGCCAAGCCCAGAACTGAGGCGGCCACAGTCCTCCGGAGACCTGTTCCCCAGCGATCCACCGCACGCTCCGATCACGAAAGCCGCATCCCATGCAGCCCATAGCAAACCGAAGGTAGATCTTATGGGTTTCAACAGTTCCCAAGGAGGACGAAAAGCCGAAAGTTGGCGTACTTGTAATCCGGAAGCCCAGAATTGATCATTCGCGGCGCCTCCCGCCCGATGATCCGCCTCGAACCGGCCGTCTACTCCCGAACGCTCCCCGACCTCGAACGTCGTACGCACACCCTCGGCCGACCGGCGATCAGGCGCGGGGCTTGAGCTGCCGCAGGGTGTAGCCGCCGCCCGCCGGGTCCAGGGACTTGGTGGCCTGCTTGAAGAGGTACTCGGCCCGTTCGTACGACAGGCGGCCGCGGCCCGTATCCGGGCACAGGTCGGCCGCCGCGGGCATGCGGGACGGCCCGGGCCGCCGATCGGCGAGGAACAGCGGGCCCCGGGTCCGGCCCGCCAGCAGGTGAGGGAGAAGCCGGGCGGTCCCGGAGCGCCAGCTCACCCAGGCATCGCCCGCGCGGGCCCGGCGGTCGTCCAGGTCGAGGTGCTCGACGTTCAGGGACAGCACGGCCGTCACCGCCGCCGCCGACTCGTGCAACAGCCGCCACAGGGTCCGCTCGCGCAAAGGCAGGTCGGGACGGCTCCACAGCGCGTCGAGCTGTGCCGACCCGATCGTCTCGGCCCGGGGACGGGTCTCCGCGCGGCGGTCAAGGCCCGTCGCGAGGTCCATGGACGCCCAGGCTCCGAACGACCGGACGGCCGACCGATGCCGGTTCCACGTCTTCGCCGCGGCCTCGTCCCAGGCCGTCGCGAACACCCGCGCCACCTGGTCGGCCGTCAGGGACGCCAGCGGCATGTGTTCACCCAATGTCAGGCACATGCGCCGCAGGGTCTGCCCGTACGAGCGGATCGTCACGGCGTCCAGATCGTCGCGTGCCAGGAAGTCGCGCGCGGCCTGCCCGAGGGTGGCACCCGGCGAGCCGGTGACGGTGATCTCGTCCGCACGACGCCGCAGGAAGGCGCGCTCGGCGACGTTCCTGGCGAGAGACGCGCCCCGCTCGAACTCCAGCCGCGCCTCCGCGTGCCGCCCCAGCCGGACCAGGAGATCGCCCCGGACGCCGGGAAGAAGGTGGTAGTCCCGCAACGCGGGATCGGCGATCAACGAGTCGACCAGGGCGAGCCCCTCCTGCGGCCCGTGCGCCATCCCGACCGCCACCGCCCGGTTGAGCTGCACGATCGGTGTCGGCAGCAGCCGGGCCAGCGCCTCGTACAGGGCCGCGATCTGCGCCCAGTCGGTGTCCTCGGCGGTCCGTGCCTGCGCGTGGCACACGGCGATCGCCGCCTGCAGCACGTACGGACCGGGCGTGCCACCGACCTCCCGCGCGCGGAGCATCGCGGTGAAGCCACGACGGATGAGCAACTGGTCCCAGCGCCCCCGGTTCTGCTCGTGCAGTTGGACGGGCTCACCCGAGGGCCCGGTCCGCGCGGCAGAGCGGGACGACTGGATCTCCATCAGCGCGACCAGCCCGTGCACTTCGGCCTCGTGCGGCGCCAGCTCGGCCAGCATCCGGCCCAGCCGCAGCGCTTCGAGGCAGAGTCCCGGCCGCATCAGGTCATCCCCGGACGTCGCCGAATATCCCTCGTTGAAGATCAGATAGATGACTTCGAGCACCGACGACAGGCGCTCGGCCAACTCCGATCCGTCCGGCAGCTCGAACGGCACCCGCTCCTCGGCCAGCGTCCGCTTCGCCCCGGCGATGCGCTGGATGATCCGCTGCTCGCTGACGAGGAACGCCCGTGCGATCTCCTCGGCCGTGAGACCGCCGAGGAGCCGGAGCGTCAGCGCGACCCGCGCCTCGGTCGGCAGCGCCGGATGGCAGGAGATGAACATCAGCCGCAGGACGTCGTCCCGCTCAGGGTCCCGCTGCTGTTCCAGATCGTGGGCGAGCTGCTCGTGCTTGCGCTCGAGACGCTGGGAGCGCCGGATGTGGTCGACGGCGCGGCGCTTGGCGATGGCCGTCAGCCAGGCGCCGGGGTTGTCCGGAATCCCCGACTCCGGCCACTGTTCGAGCGCGGCGACGAGCGCGTCCTGGGCGAGTTCCTCGGCCAGGCCGACGTCGTGCACCATCCGCGTGAGCCCGGCGACGATCCTCGCCGACTCGAGTTTCCAGACCGCATCGATCACGCGATGGGCGTCCGTCACGACACGATGACAGCACCGCCCCGGCTCGTTCGCAAACCGGGGAGGTCCCGTCATCGGATCAGGGGCCGCGGCTCAGGGACCGAAGACCTGCTGGATCACGCTCTCGCCGTCACCGACGATCGCGCGGAACCGGCGGGTCAGCTCGATCGCCTCCTCCTTGGAGCGGACCTCGACCAGCGCGAAGCCGGCCACCGCCTCCTTGGCCTCGGCGAACGGCCCGTCGGTCACCGTGATCGTGTCACCGGAGGACGTCACGCGGATCCCGCCGGGCTCCAGCCCGCCGGTGGCCAGCAGGACGCCCGCCGCCGTCATCTCCTCGATGAATGCGGCCATCTCGGCGTACAGCTTCTCGTCGGGGGCGGCGTCGGTGGGCTTGGTCGTCATCAGGTAGCGCATGGGTCTTCTCCTTCTTGTCCTGGGCTCTGCCTACGCGTCGAACGTTCTCATACGACAGGGAACGAGGGTCATTCCCTGTCACATGGCCGGATCGACGTGTGAGCGAGAACCGAAGACGAACCCGAGAGAGGCACCGGCCATGACCGCCATCCAGACATCCGCCACCCCCGCCGCCAGCGCCACCGCAGCCACCACCACGGCCGCCTCGACCCGCTCCCTGCTCACGTGCGCGGCCGTCGCGGCGCCCCTGTGGGCGATCGTCTCCCTGGCCCAGGCCGCCACCCGCGAGGGCTTCGACCTGACGCGGCACCCGTTGAGCGCGCTGAGCAACGGCTCCCTCGGCTGGCTGCAGATCACCAACTTCCTGGTCTCCGGCGTTCTGACCGTCGCCGGAGCGGTCGGCCTGCGCCGCGCGCTGCACGGCACCCCCGGAGGCAGGTGGGCACCACGGCTGGTCACGCTCTACGGCATCGGCATGATCGCCGCGGGGATCTTCGTCATGGACCCGGCCGACGGCTTCCCCTCCGGCACTCCCTACGGGATGCCCGAGGCGCTCACCTGGCACAGCTACGGCCACATGGCCGCAGGCTCGATCGCCTTCATCTCCTTGATCGCCGCCTGCTACGTCCTGGGCCACCACTTCGGCCGCACCGGGAACCGCGGCCACGCCGTCGCCTCCCGCGTCGCCGGCACCGCGCTCCTGCTCGGCGACGGCTGGGCGATGAGCGGCGGCACGGCCGGCTCGCTGACCCTGGCCGTCGGCGTCATCCCCGCGATGCTCTGGGTCTCGACGGTCGCCGTCCGCTACCGCCGCGGCCTCTGAACCTCCCCGTACCGGGGCACACCCCACACCCGCAGGCCCGAACCCATCTCACAGGAAGCAAGGACATCGACATGACCGCGTTCGCCACCATCGAGGACTACCTCGCCTCCCTCCCCGAGTCCCAGCGCCAGATCACCGACGAACTCCTGCCGCTCATCGAGAAGGCGCTGCCGGGGACCGGTGCGGTCTGGCACGGGCACCCGGTGTGGAGCCTCGGCCCGGCCCCGGGCAAGTCCCCGGTCTGCTACATCAAGGCCTACTCCAGCTATGTGACCTTCGGGTTCTGGCGGGGGCAGGAGATCACCGACCCGTCCGGCCGCCTCGAAACCGGCGCGCGGGCGATGGCGAGCGTGAAGCTCCGCGCCCTGTCCGACGTCGACGCCGACCTGTTCACCACCTGGCTGGACCAGGCGCGGGACCTCGAAGGGGCGACGGGCGACTGACCCGAACGACACCGTGGAAGCAGGAGCGCTCCGGATGAACGAGGAGATCGTTCACCCGGCGCTCTGCGTGCGCGTCTTCGGCCGGCCCGAAAACGGGGCCAGGACTGTGTACCTACGAGTAACAGAATCGTATTCTGGCCGGGCGAGATGTCCCCGGCCCGGAAGGCGTGTCCGATGCAGCGCGACCTCTTCGAGGAAGAGCACCTTCTCTTCCGTGAGACCGTCCGTGAGTTCCTGGTCCGCGAGGTGGCGCCTCATCACCCCCAGTGGGAGAAGGACGGCATCGTCCCGCGAGAGGTCTGGAAGAAGGCCGGAGAGCTCGGCATGTTCGGCTTCTCCGTCCCCGAGGAGTACGGCGGAGCCGGGATCACCGACTTCCGCTACAACGCCGTCGTCGTCGAGGAGATCATCAGGATCGGCGCGAGCGGGCTCGGCTTCTCCCTCCACAACGACGTCATGGCACCGTACTTCGTCGATCTGACGAACGACGAGCAGAAGCGCCGCTGGCTGCCCGGCTTCGCGTCCGGCGAGCTGATCACGGCGGTCGCCATGACCGAGCCCGGCGCGGGCAGCGACCTGCAGGGCATCCGCACCACCGCCGTACGCGAGGGCGACCACTACGTGGTCAACGGCCAGAAGACGTTCATCACCAACGGCATCAACTCCGACCTCGTCGTGGTCGTGACCAAGACGGACCCGGCGGCCGGAGCCCGCGGCACCACGCTGCTCGTGGTCGAACGCGGCATGGAGGGCTTCACCCGGGGCCGCAACCTCGAAAAGATCGGCATGCACGCGCAGGACACCGCCGAACTGTTCTTCGACGGCGTCCGGGTTCCGGTCGCCAACCGCCTCGGCGACGCCGACGGGCAGGGCTTCATCCAGCTCATGAACAACCTGCCGCAGGAGCGCCTGTCCATCGCCGTCGCCGCGGTCGCCTCGGCGGAGGCCGTCCTTGAGACGACCATCGAGTACTGCAAGAACCGGACGGCGTTCGGCCGGAACATCGGCTCCTTCCAGAACACCCGCTTCGTGCTGGCGGAGCTGGCCACCGAGGTCGAGATCGCCCGGCACTACGTGGACAAGTGCGTCACCACGCTGAACCGCCGCGAGCTCTCGGTCGTGGACGCGGCGAAGGCCAAATGGTGGACCACCGAGCTGCAGAACAAGGTCATCGACCGGTGCCTGCAACTCCACGGCGGCTACGGCTACATGACGGAGTACCCGGTCGCCAAGGCATGGCTCGACAGCCGCGTCCAGACGATCTACGGCGGCACGACCGAGATCATGAAGGAGATCATCGGCCGTTCCTTCGGCTTCTAGCCGCACCTCGGGGAAGGCGGCTCACGGGGCGAAGCCGGCTCATGACGGTCAGCGGAGAGTCTGGCCCCAGATGAGCAGCATCGCGAGCACGAACACGATCATCACGCCCGCGTATCCGATCGCGCCGAGCCGGAAGAACCTGCGCACCCGGTTGAGCAACCACGCGAACAGGAAGGCCAGGAAGACCAGCAGGATGAGTCCGGCGTCCATGTCGACCAGTATGCGGTGCTTTCTCCGCGAGCGCGGGCGCGATGGCCGTACTGCGAGGCCGACGAGGCTGACGAGGCTGACGAGGCCGCGTGCGCATCGGGCCGTGGCACCGGTCAGCCGCTCGTGGTCTCCAGGATGATCCGGGCGACCAGCGAAGGGTCGTCGCTCATCGGCACATGACCGCAGCCCGCGAGCAGCTTGACGCGCTGCTGCGCCCAACGCCCCGCGCGTACGGCCTGGCGCCGCGGCAGGAGCCGGTCGTGATCACCCCAGGCGATCGTGATCGGCACCTTCGGGGGCGCGGGAGGGGCCATCCACGCGAACGACTCCAGCATCTCGTCGAACCCGGCCGAGTTCCGCAGCGCCTGGGTGCCCAGCAGCACCTCCTCGTCGGCCATCCCGTCGGGGTTGGCCACGAGCAGTCCCAAGGAGGCCCTGCGTCCCACGGCGGACGACATCAACGCGGCGGCCGTCCCCTCGGACGTGGCGGTCGCCGCCTTCCGCAGGGCACGCAACGCCGTACGCGCGTAGAGGCACTCGCTCCTGGACCAGAATCCGGCGGGCGAGAACGCGACTGCCGAACGGACGACACCACGGGAGGCCATGTCGAGCGCCACATAACCGCCCAGCGAGTTGCCTGCCACATGCGGCTGCGAGAGGCCGAGCCGATCCCAGAACTCCTCGATCGCGAAGGCGGCCGTCTCCGCGTTGTACGGCGTTTCCGGTGGGAACGGCGGCGAGGCCCCGAATCCGGGAAAGTCCACCGCGATCACATCGTGCCGTTCGGCCAGCAGGTCCATGACGGGCGACCATGCCTGCCAGTGATGACCGATTCCGTGCAGCAGGACGAGGGGCGGCCCCGTCCCCCGGCGTTCGTACGTCAACTCCATATCTGCGAGTCAAGCACCCGGGGGCCGGGCCGTACAGGATGGCTCAGCGGCCGCCCACCGGAATCTCGAACCAGACCGCCTTGCCCTCCCTGGTCGGGCGGGACCCCCAGCGCTTGGCGAGCTGGTCGACGAGATAGAGGCCACGGCCGCCCTCGTCGTTCTCGCCGGCGCTGCGGATGCGGGGCAGCCGCAGGTCCTGGTCGAACACCTCGACCCAGACGGACTCCTCGCCACGGCGCAGCCGGAGCGTGAACTCCTTGTCGCTGACGACCTCGTCCTCGAAGCCCGGCACGTCCCACGACTCGTCGAACGGCAACGGCGGGCCGTCCATGATCAGGTCACGACGCGGCACGCTGGCGCTGGCCGCGTGCAGGACCACGTTGGTGACGACCTCGGAGACCAGCAGGCAGGCGAGCTCGGCGCGCTCGTCGGGGACCTGCCAGCGCTCGAACGCGACGGACGCCATGCGGCGCGCCTCACCCACCATGATCGGCTGGGCGGGGAACGTCTGCTCCTCGAACTGCAGCTCGGCGCCGACTGAGCGGATCACCAGGATCGCCATGTCGTCGTCGATCTCACCGGGAATGGCGACGGTCGCCGCGTCGGCGATGCGCTCGACCGTGTCCCCGGCGATCTTGGCGACCTTGTCGCAGAGGATCCGCAGCGTCTCGTCCTCGCTCGGCGGCGGTTCCTCGGAGTCGCGGGCGGGCCGCCGGTCGACCAGGCCGTCGGTGTAGAGCAGCAGAGCCGCGCCCGGCGGGAGGACGCGGGTCTCCTCCTTGTAGACCAGGTCGGCGTGCACGCCCTTGGCGTGGACGCCGAGCGGCTGGCCCACCTCGGTGATGTCCAGTTCGGTCACGTTGCCGTCGACGATCAGCAGCGGCGGCGCGTGACCGGCGTTGGCGAAGGAGAGCTGCCGGGACCAGGCGTCGTAGACGAGGTACTGGCAGGTGACGATCGGCGGGTTGGTGATGTCCTCGCCGAAGTCGTCGCGCTCCGGAGCGGCGACGATCCTGGTCCACTCGTCGAGGCGGGCGAGGATGTCGGCGGGCGGCTTGTCGTCCTGCGCGAAGGCGCGCAGCGCGGCCCGGAGCTGCCCCATGACGGCGGCGGCCTTGGCCCCGCGCCCCTCGACGTCGCCGATGACGATGCCGACCCGGCCGGCGGACAGCGGGATCACGTCGTACCAGTCGCCGCCGACCTGGGTCTGGATGCCCTGGCCGTGCGACGCGAGCGGAGCCGCCGGGTAGTAGCGGACCGCGATCTCCAGCCCGTCGAGCGAGGGCAGCTCACGCGGCAGCAGGTGCTTCTGGAAGGACTCGGCGGTGTGCCGCTCCTCCTCGAACAGGAGGGCGTTGTCGACGGCCAGCGCCACCCTGGTGGCGATCGCGCCGACGAAGTCACGGTCGAACGTGTCATAGTGGGGCGAGCGCCTGTCGGTGAGGTTCGACAGGCCGAGGTACATCAGGCCGAGCGTCTCGCCACGGACGCACAGCGGCGCCACGATGGCGGAGGTCATCCCGATCTCGCCGCAGATGCGGGCCGACGCCTCGCTCGGCGCGGGATAGCTGACCTGCGAGAAGTCCTCGATGAGGATGGTCTCCTGGCGGCGCAGCGCCGAGTCGGCGTAGTGGCCGGAGGGGTACCTGATCTCTCCGCCGACGGGCAGCCACGACTCCGGGGGCGGTGCCCAGCCGTTGACGTGGGTGGAGACCTTGCGGATCAGCCGGTCCCCCTCGACCAGCTCGATGAAGCAGTGGTCCGCGAACTGCGGGACCAGCATCTCCGCGACCCGGTTGAGCGTCTCCTCGACGTACAGGGAGCCGGCCAGCCGCTCGCCGATGCGCTCGAGGAGGCCGAACCGGTCCTTCTCGCGCTCGTTGCTGCGCATGGCCTCGCGCGCGGTGATGACGACACCGGTGACCGAGCCGGACGGATGCCGGAGCGGGACGGCCTGGGCTCGCACGTAGATCATCGTGCCGTCGGCCCGGACGATGTCGAAGGTGCCCTCCCAGACGCCGCCCTTCAGCACGCTCTTCGCGAGCTCGGCGGTCAGCGGGTGATCCTTCTCGGTGATCCCGAGGGAGAGGAGCGACTCCTTCCCCTCCTCGCCACCCGGCCTGCCGAACAACCGCTCGGCGAACGGATTCCAGTAGAGGACGTTGCTGAACCGATCGGTGACGACGACCGCCATCTCGGCCTGGTCCAGCACGGAACCGGCGGTGAGATGGTCGGCGCTGTCCTGCGAGAGGTCCCCCCAACGTTTCATCCGATCACCCCTTGGGGGCGGGTGTTCGCAAAGCGGACCACTGGCGCTCCTGCCTGAACAGAGGCTGGGTTCTGACGGGAGAGGAGGGGCTCCCTGCTGGGACTCAACGAACGCTTTCGGTCATCGTCTCGTGACGAAGACGTGCGCGGCGACGTCGCGCGGAAGTTCCGCAAGGTTGCTGTCCGCTTCACCGTCACCCGTCACCCGTACACCGTCGTCGCTCGCCGCGAGCGTCACCTCGCGTCCGGGTTGTATCCCAACTTGCTTGAGTTTAAGCATCACGGCGGGATCACTTTGCACTTGTTCGCTAATTCGACGCACTACAACGGGTATCTCCCGGGGCCCCGCCAGATCGATCATGGAGATGATCCGCTCTTCCTTGACCGAGGCGGACTCGTCCACGCCGAGCTCCCCGAGCCCGGGGATGGGATTTCCATGAGGGCACGTGGTCGGGTTGTCAAGGAGTCCGACCAGGCGTGTCTCCACCGACTCCGACATCACGTGCTCCCAGCGGCACGCCTCGATGTGGACCTCTTCCCAGGGCAGTCCGATCACCTGGGTCAGCAGGCACTCGGCGAGCCGGTGCTTGCGCATGACCCGGATGGCCAGGGTGCGCCCGAGATCGGTCATGCTCAGATGCCGATCACCCTCCACCTTGACAAGACCGTCACGCTCCATCCGCGCGACCGTCTGGCTGACGGTGGGGCCACTCTGCTGCAGCCGCTCCGCGATGCGGGCGCGCAGCGGAACGATGCCCTCCTCCTCGAGCTCGAAGATCGTCCGGAGGTACATCTCGGTGGTATCGATCAGGCCGTGTGCGGTCAACGTTCCTCCCGTCCTGTAATCGATGCTACGAGCTTCCGATGTGTTCGCAGCCGACCCTATTGGGGAAGCGACATGGGATGGCAAACATCGGTGCGGAACGATTTCTTCCAGAGGAGATCAGCCTGCCCGCGCTCCGCGAGGCCGCCCGCCGCTGCGAGGGCTGTGACCTCTATCTGAACGCCACGCAGACGGTCTTCGGTGATGGCGTTCCCGACGCGCGCTTCATGCTCGTGGGCGAGGAACCGGGAGATCAGGAGGACCGCCAGGGGGCCCCGTTCGTGGGGCCCGCGGGCCGCGTGCTCGACCGGGCCCTGGAGGAGGCCGGCATCGACCGTGACGCCGTCTACGTGACAAACGCCGTCAAGCACTTCAAGTTCCAGCCGAGGGGCAAGCGCCGGATCCACCAGAAGCCCACCGCGGCGGAGATCGACGCGTGCCATCCGTGGCTCGACGCCGAGATGCGCCTGGTCGATCCGGCGGTGACGGTGATCCTCGGCGCCACGGCCGGGCGTGCGCTGCTCGGGCCGTCCTTCAGAGTGACCCGGCAGCGCGGCCAGGCCCTCCCCCGGGCGGAGGGCAGCTACTACGTCGCGACCGTGCACCCGTCGGCGATCCTGCGTGCCCCGGACAGGGAAACCGCCTACACCGGTTTCCTCTCCGATCTCAGGGTCGCCGCCGCGCTGCCCTGACGCCGTACGGCGGCACGCCGGGGTCAGGGCGCCAGTCGCTCCAGGAGCCACGAGTCACCGGCCCGCCGGTAGCGCAGCCGGTCGTGCATCCGGTCCGTCTGCCCCTGCCAGAACTCCATCTCCGTGGGGATCACCCGGAACCCGCCCCAGAAGTCGGGGGTCGGCGGGTCCTCCGGCCAGCGGTCGGCCAGCGCGGCGAACCTCTCGTCCAATTCGTCCCGTGACCTCACCACCGCGGACTGGCGCGAGGCCCACGCCGCGATGCGGGAGCCGTACGGACGGGACCGGAAGTAGGCGGTGGAGTCCTCGCGGGACACCCGTACGACCCGGCCCTCGACGCGGACTTGGCGGCGGATGGGATGCCACGGGAAGAGCAGGCAGGCCCGCGGGTTCTCGCCGAGGTCCCGGCCCTTGCGCGACTCGTAGTTGGTGAAGAAGACGAAGCCGCGCTCGTCGAAGCCCTTGAGGAGGACCGTACGCGCGGACGGGCGGCCGCCGGCCGAGCTGGTCGCGACGATCATGGCGTTGGGTTCGGGCAGCCCGGCTTCCAGCGCGTCGCCGAACCACACCGCGAACTGGGTCACGGGGTCGTCGGCGAGGCCGGATTCGAGCAGGGGCTCACCCTCGTAGCTGTGCCGGAGACCGGGCAGATGGGAAGCGGTGTCCACGGAACGGTATTGTTGCGCGCTTGACGGAGGACGCCCACATTGCCCCCTACCAGGGACAACGGCGTTTCGTAGGGACCGGCGGGAACCCACTGGAACCCTGCGGGTTAAATTGACCCGCCGGTATCTCGACATCAAGGCTTTTGACTTCAAGAGAGGGAGGCGGCCGAAGTGTCCGACTTCAAACCCGGACTCGAAGGTGTGGTGGCTTTCGAGACCGAGATCGCGGAACCGGACAAAGAAGGGGGCGCCCTTCGCTACCGGGGCGTCGACATCGAAGAACTCGTGGGCCGCGTGTCGTACGGACATGTCTGGGGCCTGCTCGTCGACAACACGTTCCAGCCCGGACTCCCTCCGGCGGAGCCGTACCCCGTTCCTGTCCATTCCGGCGACATCCGTGTCGACGTACAGAGCGCGCTGGCGATGCTCGCTCCTGCCTACGGCTTCCGCCCGCTGCTCGACATCGACGACGACCAGGCGCGCGACGACCTCGCCCGCGCCTCGGTGACCGCGCTGTCGTTCGTGGCCCAGTCCGCCCGCGGCCTCGGGCTGCCGATGGTTCCCCAGAAGCGCGTCGACGAGGCCGAGAGCATCGTCGAGCGGTTCATGATCCGCTGGCGCGGTGAGCCCGATCCCAAGCACGTCAAGGCCATCGACGCGTACTGGACCTCCGCCGCCGAGCACGGGATGAACGCCTCCACGTTCACCGCGCGCGTCATCGCCTCCACCGGCGCTGACGTCGCCGCCGCCCTGTCGGGCGCGGTCGGCGCCATGTCCGGCCCGCTGCACGGTGGCGCCCCCGCCCGCGTGCTGCACATGATCGAGGGCGTCGAGCAGGTCGGCGACGCCAAGAAGTACGTCCAGGCCGAGCTGGACAAGGGCCAGCGGCTGATGGGCTTCGGCCACCGCGTCTACCGTGCGGAGGACCCCCGCGCCCGGGTGCTGCGCCGTACGGCCAAGGAGCTGGACGCGCCGCGCTACGAGGTCGCCGCCGCGCTGGAGACGGCCGCCCTGGAGGAGCTGCACGCCCGCAAGCCCGACCGGGTGCTCGCCACCAACGTGGAGTACTGGGCCGCGGTCATCCTCGACTTCGCCCAGGTCCCCGCCCACATGTTCACCTCGATGTTCACCTGCGCGCGCACCGCCGGATGGGCCGCGCACATCCTCGAGCAGAAGCGCACGGGCAGGCTGGTCCGCCCCAGCGCCAACTATGTGGGCCCGGCCCAGCGTTCGATCAACGACGTCCCCGGCGCGGCCGAGGTCGTCGGCAAGGTCTGACCGTACGTCGCCGGCAGTCGTCGGCCATCCCCTGAATCGGCCCGCACGTCAGGTGCGGGCCGTTTCGCTTTCCCGGCCCTTCCCCCTGTTCCCGGCCCCTCCCGCCGTTCCCGCGGGCGCCGTACTCAGGGACGGCCGGTCTGCTCGCTCGGGGGCGCGTCGGGGAGGTTCGCGCAGAGCGGGTTCGCGACGGGCCGCTCGTCCATGTCGAGCAGCCCGCACCGGACCATCGGCACCGAGTGTCCCTGCCCGGAGTCGGTCACCTTCATGATGGCGACGACCTTGTTCGCCGGGTCGTGCCTCTCGGTGTCGACGAAGTCGATCACGCCGCTCGACCCGTTCCACGCGGCCACCCGCGAGGTGAGGACGAGCTCGTAGAGGATGTCTCCCTTGCTGGGCAGCCCTCCGGCACGGTAGGCCCGGTTCGCCGCCTGATAGACCACGCTGACGGCGTCGTACGTGATGATCAGGTTGTCGTCGGACGCCTTCGGATGGCCGCCCTTCAGCAGCCCGTACACGAACGCGGTGGGCGTGGCGCCGCTCTGGCGCCACAGTTCCCGGCCGGCCAGCGTCGCGTGGTAGACCTCGACCCGCCGAAGGCTCGTGATCTGGTCGCCGTGGTCGGCGACGACCTTGATGACGTCGTCGCTCGCGATGACCCGCACCGTGTCCGTCCCGCACGCCTTGCCCTCCAGAGCCCGCAGGAAGTCGAGGAACTCCGGGGCCCGCCCCGCGTAGAGGTAGACGTCGGGACGGCGGCGGCAGGCGTCCAGAGCCGCCTTGGAGATGCCTCCTCCGTCCACGCTGTAGTAGATGCGGGCGCGGACTCCGACCTTCTCCGTCCCGAGGGCGGTGACGAGGTCCTCGGCCAGGTTGTTGGTGTACTGGTCACCGGGCGAACCGTCCTGGACGACCACGGCCGACGGCGACGTAACGCCGCTCAGGAGCGTACGGCGGGCGAACCGCGCGGCGAGGGTGGCCTCGCGGAAGTTCGTCGGGCCCAGGTGGAAGTAGTACGGGGACGGGTAGCCCGTGTCACCGTTGATCGAGCCGTCCCTGATGTAGCCGAGCCGGTCCGCGGTCCCGGTGGTCCCGACCATGGGGATCTTCGCCTCGTGCAGCACCTGGATGGCCTGCTCGACGCCCGCCACGCTCCGGGGGAAACCGACCACCCCCACCACGTGGGGATCACGGGCGGCCATGTCCTTGATCAGCTCGGCGCCGCGCCGGCCCTGGCGGAGGT
Organism: Microtetraspora glauca; assembly: GCF_040656155.1. NCBI lineage: Bacteria > Bacillati > Actinomycetota > Actinomycetes > Streptosporangiales > Streptosporangiaceae > Microtetraspora > Microtetraspora glauca. The sequence continues at coordinate 80,916 of NZ_JBFALK010000001.1, read as the reverse complement.
TGTCGCCGGAGTTCGCGATCAGCACCTGGAGCCGCGGAGTGCTGGAGACCGTGCGCTGGTACTCCTCGACGGCCGTCAGTTCCGCGAGCGCGCCCGCCCGCCTGCTGTCCTCCGACCCGGTGTCCCTGATGGAGTACTCGCCGAAGAGGACCACGCTGACGTAGGAACCGGAGTCCCCCGCGGAGGCGTTGTTCTTGTCGATCTTCGCGATCAGCTTCGTGACCTCGCCGTCGAACAGGTCCCCGGGCGCGGCCCCTTCGGCGTTGACGACGCCCACGCACTCGCCGTCGATCCGCTCGGCCCAGGCCAGGCCGCCGCAGTGCGCCTGCTGGTCCCGCTGGTTCTCCACGGCCCAGGCGGCGGGGCCGACGAGCAGCAGCGCGACCACCGACCAGTAGCCGATCGCCCGCAACCTGCTCCCCAGCAGCCGAGGCCGGTGATCGGCGTCCGGGAGCGGACCGCCCGCCTCGACCACCAGTCGCAGGCGGGGCACCCGCCGCCGCACCGTCCTGCGCCAGCCGTCGACCAGGGCCGGGAGCCGGGCGAGATCGGCGGAGACGGTCCGTCGCCGCTCGTCCTTCAGCTCGTCGGGGACCGCGGCCAGGACCAGGATCGGGGCCAGCAGCCCGGTCTCCTCGGTGGTCTCCTCCAGGATCCGCAGGAACCTCTCGGTGGCCTCGCCGGAGCTCCGCGCCTCCAGGACCACCATGCCGTACAGCCCACGGCCCCAGCTCGGCCAGGGGATGATCCACTTCTGGTACGCCTGCCGGAGGTCCTGGCAGAGGGCGTGGACCAGCAGATGATCGATCTCATCGTCGGTCGCGTTCGCCAGCCGGAGGGCGTACCTCGGGAGGCGTTCGAAACGTCGTCTCGTCAGGTACGGCTGCCGCCTGAACCAGCCGTTGAAGAACGATCCCCTGATCGACAGCACCGCCTGGAGCGCCGTTCCGGCCAGGGCCACGAGGATGCCCAGCGCCCACGGGATCAGGCCCACCAGATCGGACGTGCCTCCGGCCAGCCACACCGCGAGCGTTCCCAGGGGAACCCAGGTGGTGGCAGCCCGGCCGATGAAGTCCGCGGAGGTCCTGCGTCCCCGGTCGCCGCCGTACCGGCCCCTGCGCCAGCCCTTGACCCGCTCCTTGAACTCGTCCTGGCCCCTGCGCGAGTGCGGATCGGGCGGCCACCGTCTGCCGGTCCCGCCACCCGCGTCCCGTGCGCCGCCGCTGTCGTCGTCGTCCGAGGGGCGCTCGTCGCGCTGGCGCCTGGCCCACAGGACGAACTGGACGAGCGGGAACCGCGGCGGGGGTAGGAAGGATCCGGCCACCGGCTTCCCGAGCTGCCCCTGTTCCCCGGCCAGGCCCGAGACGAGCTCGCGAATCGTGCCGTACTCGCCGGACTCCACGGACGCGTGCGGGAGAACGTCCTGGAACGGCGCGGCGAGCCGTCCGGCGACCTCGAAGGCGACGCCGTCCCGCCCGGCGACGAAGACGATGGGGAGGGGCTGATCTGCCCGCCAGAACCACGGCCTGCGAACGAGCTCCTCGATGGCGCCATGCGGATCGGCCACGCGGTTGTCTCCCGGACGGAAACGCTGATTCGGCTCAGTGCATGATCAATGGTTTTGGCACACCATGATGTCTCACATTCCGGACCTGGGTCTAGACCATCGCCGCGGCTCACTACGCTGGATACGTGGCTGACATCGTGATTCCCGCTGACATCAAGCCCGCCGACGGCCGTTTCGGCTGCGGGCCCTCGAAGGTACGCCCCGAGCAGCTCTCGGCTCTCGCCGGAGCCGGCGCGAGCATCATGGGCACGTCCCACCGCCAGAAGCCGGTCAAGGACATGGTCGGCCGGGTGCGCGCGGGCCTGTCCGAGCTGTTCTCCCTTCCTGAGGGGTACGAGGTCGTCCTCGGCAACGGCGGCACCACCGCGTTCTGGGACATCGCCGCCTTCGGCCTGGTGCGCGAGAAGTCGCAGCACCTGCAGTTCGGCGAGTTCTCGTCCAAGTTCGCGTCGGTCGTCACGAAGGCGCCCTGGCTGGGCGACCCGACGGTGATCAAGTCCGAGGTGGGCAGCCACCCCGTGGCCATCGCCGAGGAGGACGTGGACGTCTACGCGCTCACCCACAACGAGACCTCGACCGGCGTGGCCATGCCGATCAAGCGAGTGGCGAACGACGAGTCGCTGGTCCTGGTCGACGCGACGAGCGGCGCCGGCGGCCTGCCCGTCTCCGCCGAGGAGTTCGACGTCTACTACTTCGCGCCGCAGAAGAGCTTCGCCTCCGACGGCGGCCTGTGGATCGGCCTGTTCTCGCCCGCGGCCCTGGCCCGGGTCGAGGAGATCACCGCCTCCGGGCGCTACGTCCCCGAGTTCTTCAGCCTGCCGGTCGCGATCGACAACTCCACGAAGAACCAGACGTACAACACCCCGGCCCTCGCCACCCTGTTCCTGCTGGCCGAGCAGATCGAGTGGATGAACTCCCAGGGCGGCCTGGCCTGGACCACGGCGCGTACGGCCGACTCGGCCTCCCGGCTCTACAACTGGGCGGAGAAGACCTCCTACACCACGCCGTTCGTGGCGGACCCCGCCCAGCGGTCCAACGTCGTCGGCACGATCGACTTCGACGACTCGGTCGACGCCGCGGCCGTGGCCAAGGCGCTGCGCGCGAACGGCATCGTGGACACCGAGCCCTACCGCAAGCTCGGCCGCAACCAGCTGCGCATCGCGATGTTCCCGGCCATCGACCCGGCCGACATCGAGGCGCTGACCGGCTGCGTCGACTACGTGGTCGAGCGCCTCTGATTCCGAGGCTGATCCGGCACTGATCGGACGCCGCCACCGGGCCGGTACGCGCATGCGTACCGGCCCGGTCGCGTCCGCGCACCCCCTCGGGCGGTCGAACCCGCGTCGCGGACGGCCGAACCCGCGTGCCAAAGAAGTCGCCCGCCCTCCGTAAAGTTTCTCCCGCGACGGACGACTTCTGACAGGAGCAACGGTGAGTTCGACCTCGGGGGATCTGCGGGCACGGCAGCGCAGCCTGGGCTATGTGATGTTCGCCAGCAGGTGGCTGCAGGTGCCCCTCTATCTCGGGCTGATCGTGGCCCAGGGGGTCTACGTCTGGCAGTTCATGGTCGAGCTGTGGCACCTGGTCACCGGTGACTTCTCCGCCAGCGGCATGAACGTCGAGCAGTCCGTGATGCTCAGCGTCCTCGGGCTCATCGACGTCGTGATGATCTCCAACCTGCTCATCATGGTGATCGTGGGCGGCTACGAGACCTTCGTGTCAAGGATCAACCTCGACGGGCACCCCGACGAGCCCGAGTGGCTGTCCCACGTCAACGCGAACGTGCTCAAGGTCAAGCTCGCCACCGCGATCATCGGCATCTCGTCCATACACCTGCTGCAGACGTTCATCAGGGCCCGCGACATGAGCACCGACACCATGTTGTGGCAGACGCTGATCCACCTGGTGTTCATCGTGTCCGCGATCGGGCTGGCCCTCATCGACCGCATGCTCAACTCGTCCGCCGGCGACCGCGCGCACGACTGAGCCACGCCCAGTTCCACGCCTGAACGCCGCGCCCGTCTGAACGCCCGGCCGAACACCGTGCACGCGAGCCAGAAACGACGCAACGGGCTCCGCACCTTCCCCCCATCCCTTTGGGTGAGTACGCGAACGCCAGGGGCTCCTGGGGGCTGTCAGGCGCTCAGGGTCGAACCGCGCGCGACGGCCCGGCATTCGTGCCGTACCTGCTCCTGCCGTACCTGCTCGGGCCGGTCCGTGCCGTCTCCGCGCGATCCCCGTCTGATCCCGCCTCACCGACCCGGTGTCCGGGCCGCGCCGCCCTCAGTACGGGAAGGGCGGCGCGGTCAGGCGCCTTCCCGTACGGCACGGCGGCGGAGCAGCCAGGCCGCGACGACGCCGCCGATGAGGCCGAACAGGTGGCCCTGCCAGGAGATCCCGGACTCGCCGGGCAGGGCTCCCCACAGGATCGAGTAGTACAGCCCGGCGACGACGACCCCGAGGAGGATGTCCAGGGCGCGCCGGTCGAACAACCCCCGCGCGACCACGTACCCGAAGTAGCCGAAGACGAGGCCGCTGGCGCCGACCGTCAGCGTGCCCGGCGGGCTGGTCAGCCAGACCCCGGCGCCGCTGACCAGGATGATGATGAGGCTCGCCCCCAGGAACCTGCCGATGCCGCGGATCGCGGCGATGAAGCCCAGGATGAGCAGGGGCACCGAGTTGGCCATCAGGTGGCCGAACCCGTCGTGCAGGAACGGGGCGAACAGGATGCCGGGCAGGCCGTCGGGATCGTGCGCGAGGATGCCGTACCGGTCGAGGGCGCCATCCTCGATGTAGTCCACGACCTCGACCGCCCACATGGCGGAGACGAGGACGGTCATGACGATCGCGCTGCCGAGAGCGCCGCTCAGGAGGCCGACCACGCGATCGCGGGTCGACCGGCCGGTAGGGGGAACCGGTGCGCCGGAGTCGTTCATCTCTTCACGGTACGCAGTCCCGGCCGCGTATGCGGATCGTGTCCGCGGCCGGGACGGCCGGAACGGGCGGGATAGGGGGAACGGTCCGCGCGTCCGGCGCGGGATGCTCCCCGCCCCCGGCGATCACCGCGAGGGGCGGGGAGAGCAGGTCAGGCGCCCGTCCAGTTGGGCGAGCGCTTCTCCGCGAACGCGGCGGCGCCCTCCATGGCGTCCGCCGAGCCGAAGACCGGGTTGACGATCTCGCCCTGCTTCGCGAACATCTCGCCGCTCGACCAGTCGGCCGACTCGACGACGACCCTCTTCGTCGCGGCGAGCGCGAGAGGGGCGTTGGCCGCGATCGTACGGGCGAGCTCCAGCGCGCCGGCGAGCGCCTCGCCCGCCGGGGTGACCCGGTTGACCAGGCCCAGCTCGTACAGCCTGGCCGCCGGGTAGTGATCACCGGTCAGGGCGATCTCCATGGCGACGTGGTACGGGATGCGCCGGGGCAGCCGCATGATCCCACCGGCAGCGGCGACGAGGCCGCGCTTGGGCTCGGGCAGCCCGAACTTGGACTCCTCGGACGCAACGACGACGTCACACGAGAGCACCAGCTCGAACCCACCGGCCAGGGCGTAGCCTTCGACGGCCGCGATCAGGGGCTTCTTCGGGGGGTTCTCGGTGAGCCCGCCGAAGCCGCGGCCCGCGACGACCGGCATGTCCCCGGTGAGGAAGCCCTTCAGGTCCATGCCCGCGCAGAACGTGCCGCCCGCCCCGGTGAGCACGATCGCCGAGATGTCCGTGCGCTCGTCCAGTTCGTCCATCGCGGCGGCGATACCACGGGCCACCGGGCCGTTGATCGCGTTCCTGGCCTTGGGGCGGTTGATCGTGACGACGGCGACCGCGCCGTCGACCTCTACGAGAACCTCGTCAGACACGTGACCTCACCTCGGTTACTTGGGCTGGAAGCGGATGCCGCCGTCGAAGCGGATGACTTCGCCGTTCATGTAGTCGTTCTCGACGAGGCTGCGCACGAGGTGGGCGAACTCCGAGGCCCGGCCCAGGCGCTTGGGGAACGGCACGGGCGCGGCCAGCTTGGCCTTGAACTCCTCGGCGTTCTTGTCGCCGATCTTGCCGTAGATCGGCGTGTCGATGATCCCGGGGCAGATCGTGAGCACGCGGACGCCGATCGCGGCGAGGTCGCGGGCGGCCGGGAGGGTCATGCCGATGATGCCGCCCTTGGACGCGGAGTAGGCCACCTGGCCGGTCTGGCCCTCGATGCCCGCGACCGAGGAGGTGTTGATGACCACGCCGCGTGCGCCGTCGGCGTCCGCCGGCTCCGTCTTGGCCATGGCCGCCGCGCCGATGCGCATGAGGTTGAAGGTGCCGATCAGGTTGATGTCGATGACCTTGCGGTAGGACGCGAGGTCGTGCGGGGCGCCGTCGCGGCCGACGGTGCGGGACGCCCAGCCGATGCCGGCACTGTTGATCACGGCGCGCAGCGGCTTTCCAGTGGCGACCGCGGCGTCGACCGCCGCCTGCACCGACGCCTCGTCGGACACGTCCGTCTGCACGAAGACGCCGCCGAGCTCGTCGGCGATCGCCTTGCCCCGCTCCGTGTTGAGGTCGGCGATGACCACGGTCGCGCCGACGGCTGCCAGCTCGCGTGCCGTCGCCTCACCGAGGCCGCTGGCACCGCCCGAGATGATTGCTGCTGCTCCGTTGAGATCCATAGCCGGACCTTAACGCGACAACCGAATGAAGTTCTACTCAGGGTGGGTCAAAATCGCGGTGTCCACATCCGGATAGACCTTCATACGGCGATCGAGCCCGGTCGTGCGCAAAATGCGGGCCACCGGCGGCTGCGGCGCGGCGAGGCAGACGCCCCCGCCCTCGCTCGTGGCGAGCCGCCACGCCTCGATCAGCACGCTCAGCCCGCTGGAGTCCATGAAGGACAGGGCCGCGAGGTCCAGGACGAGGGTCGGGCCGTCCTGCATGATCGCGTCGCGTACCTCATCGCGCAGTATCGGCGCGGTGAACAGGTCAAGCTCTCCGGTCACCGCCACGACGACGGCGCCGGAGAGCGATCGACGCGCGAGCCGCAGCTTCATGATGGACCTCCTCAGCGAGGCCACTTTACTTCGACATCACCGACGGTGAAGTTCACGAACCCGATCTAAACGGCTGGAACCGCGAAGCCGTACGGCAATTCGAGCCGGTGGGCGGCGAGCAGATCCCGATCGGACAGCAGCGCCGGTGTGGGACCGTCGGCGGCGATCACGCCGCCGGACAGGATGAGCGACCGCTCGCACAGCTCCAGCGCGTACGGAAGGTCATGCGTGACCATCAGCACCGTCACATCAAGATTTTTCAGGATCTCGGCGAGTTCGCGGCGCGCGGCCGGATCGAGGTTGGACGACGGCTCGTCCAGCACCAGGATCTCCGGCTCCATCGCGAGCACGGTGGCGACCGCCACCCGCCTGCGCTGGCCGAACGAGAGGTGGTGCGGCGGCCGGTCGATCGCGTCGAGCATGCCGACCCGTTCGAGCGCGTCGCGCACCCGCCGGTCGAGCTCCGCGCCGCGCATCCCCAGGTTGGCCGGGCCGAAGGCGACGTCCTCGCGGACGGTCGGCATGAAGAGCTGGTCGTCCGGATCCTGGAAGACCAGCCCCACCCGGCGGCGGATCTCCTTCATCGTGTCCGCGCGCACGGCGAGCCCGGCCACGTGAACCGAGCCGTGCCCGGCGGTCAGGATGCCGTTGAGGTGCATGACCAGGGTCGTCTTGCCCGCACCGTTGGGCCCGAGCAGGGCCACCCGCTCTCCCCTCCCGATCGAGAGGTCCACCCCGAACAGCGCCTGGGTGCCGTCCGGGTACGCGTAGGCCAGGCCGCTGACCTCGAGCGAGGGAATGGGGTGAGATGTCAAGAAAGGCTCCAGGAGAGTACGGCCGTCACGGCGGCGAGACCGGGGAGCAGTCCCGCGGTGCCCCATTGCCGAAGCGATGCCGACAGGTCACGGATAATCGGCATCTCTCCGGTATACCCGCGGCTCAGCATCGCGAGGTGCACCCGCTCGCCCCGCTCGTAGGAGCGGATGAACAGCGCGCCGGCCGATTTGGCCAGCACGGGGACCTGCCGCACGTCCCTGGCCACGAACCCGCGCGACTCGCGGGCGACCCGCATGCGGCGCATCTCGTCCATGATCACGTCCATGTAGCGCAGCATGAACATGGCGATCTGCACCAGGAGCTGGGGCAGCCGCAGCCGCTGCGCGCCGAGCAGCATCATCCGCGGCTCGGTGGTGGCCGCGAGGAGGATCGACGCGATCACTCCGAGGGTGGCCTTGGCCAGGATGTTCCACGCCGCCCACAGGCCCTGCTCGCTGAGCGACATGCCGAGGACCTCGACCCGCTCGCCCAGCCCGATGATCGGGATGGCGACCGCGAACAGCACGAACGGCACCTCGATCACCATGCGGCGCAGTACGAAGCCCGGCGGCACCCGCCCCGCCGCCGCGACGGCCGCCAGCAGGAGCGCGTACACGCCGAAGGCCCAGAAGCTCTCCCTCGGCGTGGCGACCACGGCCACGGCGAACCCGGCCGCCGCCAGCAGCTTGCACTGCGGCGGCAACCGGTGCACCACCGTGTCGCCGGGGCGGTAGAGCTGGTGGTGATGGCCCGCGCTCACGGCCGGTCCGGCCGCGACGACCACGCGACGGCGGTCACGCCGAAGCCGGTCGCGGGTGACACGATCGCGCGGAACGCGGTCGCGGGTGACGCGGTCCCGCTCACGCGGCGGCCCTGTCCCGGTTGCGTCGCCGCACCGTGTAGAAGACCGCGCCTCCGGCCAGGACGGTCAGCCCGACCCCGGCGACGCCCGCGACGCCGAGAGACAGCCGCTCGTTCTCCACGCCCTTGACACCGTAGTCGGCGAGCGGCCAGTGTCCGACGCTGCTGGCCTTCTCGCCCGCGTTGAAGCCCTTGTCGGCCGCCACCCGCTCCAGGCCGTCGGGCGAGCCCGAGGCGTAGAAGGACACGACACCGGCGAGCAGCACGGCGATGAGGCCGCCGCCGAGCAGGACGGGCCGGATGCCGGCCTTCGGCGCCGGAGCCGGCTCCTCGACCGGGACCTCGCCGTCGGCGGTCCGCAGGACCAGGCGCCGGGCCAGGCCGGCGGCGCCGTACACGAGGTCCGGCCGCACGGCGAGGACGCTGCTGACGGTCAGCGCGGTGATCAGGCCCTCGCCCAGGCCGATCAGGACGTGCACGCCGCCCATCGCCGCCGCCACCGCCGCCAGGTCGATGGGCGCGGTGCCGCCGATCCAGAACAGCGCGGTGAAGGCCAGCGCCGACACCGGCACGGACACCGCCGCCGCGACGAACGAGCCGACCACCACGGCGGTACGACTACGCGGGGCGCTCCGCGTGATCAACCGGAAGACGGCCCACCCGACCACCGACGTCACGACGGCCATCAGGGTGATGTTGATCCCCAGCGCGGTCAGCCCGCCGTCGGCGAAGAAGAAGCCCTGCACCAGCAGGACCACCGCCACACATAGGACCGCCGTGTACGGCCCGACGAGTATCGCGGCCAGCGCCCCTCCGAGCAGGTGGCCGCTGGTCCCCGCGGCGACGGGGAAGTTGAGCATCTGGACGGCGAAGATGAACGCCGCGACGAGCCCCGCCATCGGGGCGGTGCGGTCGTTCAGCTCGTTCCGCGCGCCTTTGAGGCATACGGCCACGCCCGCGGCGGCGAAGACCCCTGCCGCGAGTGAAACGGGAGCGTTGAAGAACCCATCGGGTACATGCACGGCAAGCCTCCGAAATGCGCGTCTGCGACAACTTTAGGACATGGCCTAGCAGTTGCAAACAGTTCGCATTAGCGGCGGCGGAGGAGCCTGCGGAGGACGGTGAACGGTGTCACGACACGTACGGCCGTGCTGAGCCTACGGTTGACGGCAGTGGCGTACGGCCGGGCACCCCACCGGGCCAGGCCGCTCCACCACGCCAGCGGCGGCGGCAGATGCCGCAGATCACCGATTTTGACGGGGAATCGGACGGGCGGGCCACCCACGTCCAGTTCGAGATAGGCGTCCCAGGTGCCGGGGGCGGGCCATCGCGTCTCGGCCACGAACGTGCCGGGCCCCACCGCCCTTGCCGCCGTGCGCCATTCCCGACCGGACCGCCGCTCCCGCCAGACCAGGTGGCGTACGGCCACGCCGGCGGGCTCGCCCGCCACCTCGACGACGCCCTCGACACGCAACCGGTCGCGCAGCCACCTCGCTCCCGCCAGCCGTACGGACGCGGGGACCCGGGCCAGATGGCCGCCGATGTCCACGCTGAGGTTGCCGTACTGCCGGGTGAGGTAGGGCAGGGCGACGACACCGGAGGTGAACCGCGGCTCCGGGCGGTCCAGGCCGGGCATCCGCTCGCCGCCGAGCCGGGCGAGCCTGCGGACACCCTCGCAGTCGACGGCGGCGTAGACGTCCCACATCCCGGTCGGGAGCGAGGTCACCCGGATCGACACGCTGAACAGGTCGGCCACCCTCGTGATCGGGACGCGCCTCTCGCGCCGGGTGGTGCGCTCCCTCAGCAGGAGGCAGGCGTCCCCCTCGAACCCGTCCAGGGAGACGTGCCCGCCGATCACCAGGCGGTCGTCGTCCCACTCCAGGGTGGTCAGGCGATGGCGGAGCGCGGCCGTCTCGACGCGGGCCAGCCGTACGAGCCGGTCGAGGTCGTGCAGGGACTCGACGCGCATCCTGTCGGCGGCACCCAGCCGCGCGATCACGCCCTCGGTGAGCCATTCGGCGCAGATGTCGGCCGCCTCGATGGCGATCTTCTCGCGATCGGCCTCGTCCGCGGCCAGGAACGGGGCTCCGAGCTGGTCGAACACGTCGAGCCTGAAGTGCCGCAGCAGCAGGTGATCACGAAGGGGGCCGGGCGGGACGTGCCGGACCATGAGCCCGATGGGGACGCGGGCCATCCGCAGCCAGGCGAGCGGGTCGCGGCTCCCCAGCTCCTGCATGACGCTGCTGCCGTCCGGCCGCGAGATCAGGTGGTAGCAGTCGTAGTCGGAGACGACCGAGATCACCCCGGCGTGGCAGTAGGCGTGGGCCGTGAAGACCATGTCCTCACCCACGCGCAGCGTCTCGTCGAACCGGATGCCGTGCCGGTCGAGCAGGTCACGCCGGAAGAGCTTGAAGCAGACCAGGCTGTTGTAGACCGTGCTCTCCAGCAGGGTGACCCGGTCGGCGTTCTCCCGGAACATCGACTCCGGCGCCCTGCGACCGTGTCCGATGATCTTGCCGAGGACGATGTCCGCCCCGTTGTGGTCGGCCGTCGTGAGCATCCGGTTCAGCGCGTCCGCGCCCAGATAGTCGTCCGCGTCGCAGAAGAAGACGTACCGCCCCCGGGCGAGCGCGAGGGCGCGGTTGCGCGGACTGCCGGGAGTGCCCGAGTGGTCCTGGTAGACCACCTTGATCACGTTCGGATGGTGGGCGGCGTACAGGTCCAGGAGCGATCGGGTGTCGTCGGTGGAGCCGTCGTCGACGACGATGATCTCCTTGCTCACCCGCTGGATCAGCAAGGAGACGAGGCACCGGTCGAGGTACGCGCGGCAGTTGTGCGTCGGCACCAGGATGCTGACGTCGACCGGGCACTCACTCACCGTCTCCATCGCGAAACATTATGTGACGACCACCCGATCCGTAGCAGGCCAATGAGCAGCTCTTGACCATTCACACCCATCCCGTACGGCGGCCTCCCGCTCCACGGGTCAGAAGTCCTCGCAGACGACGTACCAATCGTCATTCCAGACGGCCCGCCGACGAGTGGACGTAATCGTCGATCCGATCACCGGTCAGGTACCTGGGGCCGCACCATTCGAGCAGCCCACCGCCGCCCACGATGCCCAGGTAGGCACTTCCGGCATCGCGACTCCATCCTCCGACGGGGTAGAGCCCCACGAGCCGGAACCGCGGCCCGTTCGGGTTGCCCCAGTCCATCAGGTCCCGAGCGCGGTCTTCTGTCGCCCCTGGCGTATCGCCCCCATGACCCCGCATGGAGTGCCAACCATTCGCGCATAGCGCGCAAACCAGCACGTCAGGGCACACGTCAACACCACACCAACACCCGTGCGTCGAAGGCGATCCCCCTATGTCACAGCCATACGGCCCCCCGCCCCAGCCCGAGCCCGGCCATGGACGGACGCATCCTCCACGCTCCTATGTCCCGCGCAGGGCGCGGAAGAAGCGCGGCTGCCTGATCTGGGCCGCCGCTGTGGTGGCTGTGCCGGTCCTGCTTGTCGGAGGTTGCCTCGCGATCGCCACCCGCGGAAGCGACGACACCCCATCGACCGCCACCGGCCCGAAGACGTCCCGGGAGGCGCGCGCCGCCGGCATCGGTGACGTGGTCGAGGATGGCAAGTTCTCGTTCAAGGTCACCAAGCTCGACACCGCCTCGAAGGTCGGTGACGACGTCCTCGGCAAGTCGGCACAGGGTGAGTTCGTCCTGGTCAACGTGACGGTGAAGAACATCGGCGACGAAGCCCAGTCGTTCGCCGGAGACGCGCAGAAACTCCTCGACGCCTCCGGTAAGGAGTACTCCGCCGACTCCGAGGCGGCGCTCTACCTCGGCGAGTCCAAGAGCCTCTACGAGCAGGTCAACCCGGGCAATTCCGTACGCGGCGTCGTCCTGTTCGACGTGCCGAAGGGCACGGAACCGGTCGCGATCGAGCTGCACGACTCCGTGTTCTCGGGCGGCGTGAAGGTCTCGCTGAAGTAGCCGCCGACGCGCACACGGCACAGGCGCCCTGCCCAACGGTTCGCCGGGGTCACGTCCATGGACGTGACCTTCGCCGGCGAACCTCATCCGCTCGGCGCTGTCGGTTCAGGCGCACGGCAGGTGGTTCCGTCCGCGGGCGAGACCCGGCTCGCTCGCATGGACGCCCGAGATCTCGCCGGGCCCGGCACTGATCAGGACGTGTCGAGTCCGAGCCATTCGGCGACGGTCATGGTGAGCGCCTCCGCGGGAACCCGGAAGGGCAGGACGTAGGGGATGACGAGAACGTCACCGTCCGCGGTGGGCAGGACGGTGGCGACGGTGTCTGGACGAGGCGGAGATATGATCACAATGCTGTCCAGTGTGGCAGAGGGATACGACAGTTCTCACCGAGCGTCGAACGGCCGTCCCCGAGTGGCCGCGGACATGGGCACCGGCCCGGTCAGGAACCAGCGGTCGAGGACTTCCAGCCATTCTTGGCGCAGACGCCCGACAGCGCGTTCACGTCGAGCTTCACCACTGCCTCCCGGAGCTTCGCGCCGGCCTGGCCCTCGTCGAGCGACGTGACGAATTCGTCCAGACTTCCCGCCACCTTCGTGAGACGGCGTTTGATCTCCTCGTTCGAGGTCTCCAGAGCGCGCGGTCTGGTAGCCGCCTCCGCGAAGGGCTTGCCCGCCGCCGACCCCGTGGCCTGGGCCGCCGCGTTCTTCGCCTCGGCTCCCGCCGCGTCCAGGATGCGAAATGCCTCATCACAGGTCGGGCCGGCATCTTCGGCGCAACCCGCGATCGCTGTCATAGCCAGCACTGACGCAACGACCATCCCGCGAACACGCATGCACGCCTCCGTCGCCCTCGGCCGACCTCAGTATGGGTGGCGCCAACGATCTCGTCCATCGGTGATCAGTTGTTCCGTACGCGCCTGGAACGGGTGCCTGCCCGTACCCGCATCCGGCTGCCCGGCGAGGAATTATCCGGACTTATGCGCATAAGGCGTGGTTTGGCTGCTGGCAGGCGAATGGGCTTGAGTCTCCAGTAAGGGGAGACGCGAGGGTGAGGGCATGGACGGCGACACGCTCTACTCGATCGGCGATCTGGCCCGGCGGACAGGGCTGACGGTCAAGGCCATTCGGTTCTACTCCGACCTCGGGATCGTGCCGCCGACAGACCGCAGCCCCGCGGGCTACCGCCGCTACGGCATCGACGCCGTCGCACGCCTGGACCTCGTACGGACGCTGCGCGACCTGGGACTGGACCTGTCCACGATCCGGAAGGTCGTGGACCGGGAGATCTCGCTTCCCGAGGTCGCCGCGGCGCACGCCGAAGCACTGGCGGTGCAGATCCGAACGCTGCGCCTACGGCGCGCGGTGCTGACAGCGGTGGCCGAACGCGGGTCCAGCCCCGAGGAGATGGAACTCATGCACAAGCTGGCCAAACTCTCCGAGGACGAGCGTCGACGTCTGATCGGCGATTTCCTCGACACCGTCTTCGGCGGCCTGGACGCCACGGCCCGGTTTGCGGGGATCAGGAGCTCGATGACCCCCGAACTGCCCGACAACCCCGAGGCCGAGCAGGTCGAGGCGTGGGTGGAGTTGGCCGAACTGTCCCAGGACCCGGATTTCCGTGCCAGCGTGCGGCGCATGGTTGAGCACCATGCGGCCGAGCATGCCCAGGGCGACACGACGACCCTGCGCCGCGACTCCACCGCGATGGTTCGCGACCATGCCGGCCCGGCCCTGGCGGCCGGTATCGACCCGGCCTCGCCCCAGGCCGACCCTGTCGTCGCGGCGGTCACGGCGCGATACGCGTACGTCTTCGACTGCCCCGACGACGTCGACCTCCGACGTCGCCTGTTGACCCGGTTGGAGACCGCGAACGACCCTCGCAGGGAGCTGTACTTCCGACTGCTCGCGGTGATCAACGGCTGGCCGGCCCCGGAAAGCCTGGTGCCGGTGTTCGACTGGTTCATCCGGGCCCTGCGCGCCCGGATGCCGGAGGAGTGACCCGGAGCACGTCCCCGGCCGGCTGACCGGCGACCGGCGGTGCCGACCCAGAATCCGCCTGCGCCTCCCGTACGCGAACGCCGGCGGCGGCTCCGCCGAATGCCGCGATCCCGGTGCCCTGGAGAGTGGGCCGCGAACGGATGCGGGGAGCCCGCGGCCAACGGGGAGCCGGTCAAGACCCAAGGGACCTTGAGCTGCGCGCCGCCTGGGGAATCGAACCCCAGAGCCACCCGTGCGATCTCCGCAGGCGCGGTTCACCTCTCCTCTGCGAAGGAAAGACCGTTCGCGGTGAGAGCCCGGCGAAGTTGATCCATCGCTTTGGGGCCCATGCCGTGCAGGCGGCCGAGGTCCGCCTCGCTGACCAGGGTGAGCTGTCCCAGATGCGTGAATCCGGCGGCGACGAGGGCACGTCGGGCGGGCTTGGCCAGGTCCGGAGGAAGGTTCCCCTGTTCATGACTGAAAGGGCCGAAAGCGGTATACGAGCCGGCGCGGCTGACCGGCATCCAGGTAGGTGCGGGTTCGGAGCTCAGGAAGTCGGTCACCAATCCGGTGCACAGCTCCGGCTTCTCGTGCAGGAGGAGATGCGAGGTCCTGGGCACGACGGCCAACTCCGCGTTCGGCAGAGCCCGGTACAGCTCCAGCGTGTGTTCCAAGGTCACGATGTCGTCGTCGGCGGTCATGACCAGCGCCGGGCAGGTGACGGCGCGCAGATCGGCCGGTGCCATGCCCGGTTCCTCGGCCGCCGAATGCGCGATCTTGGCGAGCACCACCGGGAAGTGGTCGGCACCGTCGGGTGACACCTCGGCATAGGCCGCGACCAGAGGAGCGGGCGGCTGATCGTCGGCGGTAGGCCGGAGGATCATGCCGTCCGGATGGAAGCCGCCGCTGACCAGGACGAGCCTGTCGACCAGGTCGGGGCGGCTCACGGCGACCCGCAGCGCCACGGCCGCCCCGGCGCTGTAGCCGACCAGTCGCACCGCAGCTGCGACGATCTTGTCCAGGAACGCGATGATGTCCTGGGCCATCACCTCAATCGTGATCGGTCCTGGCACATCGGCGGTGCGGCCGTGGCCCCGGCGTTCGGGGAGCAGGAGTCGGAATCGCCCAGCCAGTGCGTCGAGGTTCCCGGAGAAATCTCTGCTGTCGGTGAGGCCGCCGTGCAGGAGCACCACGAAATCGCCCTCGCCACGGTCGTCGTACCACATGCTCACGCCGTTGACGTCCACATAGTCGGCCATCGTGCCTTCGTCCCTTCGTTTCCGCTCCTGGCGCATGTCAGCGTGAAATGCGCCCTCGCCTGTAGTACGAAGCGGCACGCGGAAACTCATCGCTCATCCTGAACGATCCGAAAAAGAGTCAGCAGACGGCGGCGGGAGCGGGGGCAGGTCGAAAAGCGGGAACAGCCGCTCGGCGTCGAGGTAGGTCGTCGTTTCGTTGATCAGTCCGCCGGAGAGCTCCACGACGATGAGCGCGAACGGCTGGAGGTGGCCGCCCGGCCCGCTGGGCCGGTACTGCCCGAACGCCGGCGAGCCGTTGGCCACGGTCGGCACCAGGCGAGCGCCCTCACAGGGCCGCCCGGCGGCGAGCAGCGCCCGGCGGATCTCGGCGCGACCGCGCAGCCACCACGAGAACGGCGGCATGGACATGGTGGCGTCCTCGTGCAGCAGTGACACCAGGGTCTCCACGTCGTAGCGCTCGAAGGCCTCGCAGTAGCGGGCGAGGAGTCGCCGTTGCGCCTGGTCCGTCGGCTGGACCGGCTCAGCGGGAGCGATTTCGATGGTTTTGAGAGTCGCGCGGGCACGCTGCAACGCGCTGGTGACCGACGCGACTGTGCTGCCCAGCAACCGCGCGACCTCGTCCGCCTTCCACGACAGCACGTCACGCAGGATCAGCACCGCCCGCTGGCGAGGCGGCAGATGCTGGAGCGCGGCCACGAACGCCAGGCGGATCGTCTCGCGCCGCGCCGTCAGCTCCGCCGGATCGCCGCCTGCGGGGAGGACGCGGCCGTCCGGTATCGGCTCGAGCCACATGTTCTGCGGCAGCGGTACACCGAGGTCGGGGCCGGCCTGCGCGGACGGGCCGAGGTCCATCGCGCGGGCGCGGCGCTGCGCGCTGCGCAGCATGTCAAGGCAGATGTTGGTGGCGATGGTGTAGAGCCATGACCGCAGCGGCCCTCGGGCCTCGTCGAACCGATCGAGGCTCCGCCAGGCGCGCACCAGAGTCTCCTGCACGGCGTCCTCCATCTCGAACGCCGAGCCGAGCATCCGGTAGCAGTATCCGCCCAGCTCAACCCGGAACTGCTCAAGGTCCATCTCACCGGAATCGCGCCTGGGCACGCTCCCGGCGTCGTCTGCGGCCGACAGCGCCGTCATCCGATATCCCCTCTCAAGGCCGGGCGACGGGAGCGACGATACCGGGCCCGGGGCCCCGAAGCCGGAGGCAGCGAGGAGCCCGCAGGCAAGGGCGCCGGAGGTCGTCCAACCTGCAAGGACCCTGGTCAGGGCCGGGATGGCTCTCCTGCGACTTCCCCCGATCCCCCTTGTTCACCGCTCGTACTGGCATGTTCGTGGCACGAGATCCTTCACACCTCAGCACGAGCAAATCTGCGGGACCCTTGGGCCATGTCTCCAGAGCTCCCGCGAACTGTCAAGGCAGTCGACACGGCTCAACTCCTCGAACTCGACGCGGAAGCGGAGGAGTGCGGGCTGAACCGAAGGCACGGCGTCGCATGGCTGTCTGAGTATGCCGACCGTACGGCGATTCACTACCTGTGGCCGGCGCTTGTCCATCGTTTGGAGCACCGACCTGAGTATTCGCCGCATTGGCGCTGCATGCTGCTACTGACAGTCCGCGACGGCCAACAGGTCTTCTCGCTGTTGGATGTCCTACCTGCTTCCTTCGACCAACTGCCGGAGACGCTGGATGCGGCGTCGGGGACGGAGATCGCTCACAAGCTGATGCATGGGCGGCTACCGACCCAAGCGGAGTGGGCTGAGCGCAACGGTGCTTGAGTTGTGACCCCTTTCGTTGCGGCCACGCCCGCTCTTGCCCTGTCCTGATCTCTCGTCTGCCATCGACCCACCGCGAAGCGGCAGTGGCCCGGCGTCCCCCGACTTCGTGTTCACGGCACTCGGCACACCTGCGCCTCGCTCCTGGCCGCGCTCGACGTTCACTCGCGCGTGGCGATGCGCATCCTCCGCCACTCGCAGGTCTCGCTGACCATGAACGTCTACACGCAGATCCCCTCACCCGCTACACGCAAGGCTCTCGACCGGCTGAGCCAGAGCCTCGACGGCTGATGACATTGCTGTACTCCGTACAGAGATCGCAAAGGTCCCTCGCGATGATCGCAAGGGGCCTCATGTTCTTTCCGCGCCACGGGGGCGTCCTCCAGGTCGATCTCTGCGGATTCCTGGATCACGGTACTTGTCATAGGTGTCTCCTTGATCAGGAGTTACACCGTTGTTTGTACAGTCCCCGCCCTAGTGCAGGTCGAGCCCGGCGTGCTTGTCGAGCAGGCCGCGAGCGCGGTCGTAGCCGAGGCGGGCCGGCCGGTGTGCCCTTGCGGGGCCGGTGATGAATGACGCGCCAGGCGGGCTCCTCAGGTGGCTGAGTCCTGTCACGTCAGGAGGTGGCGCCAGCGGTCGGCGGACTCGATGATGTCCAGGCTGACCCGTTCCAGGAACGCCGCTGTCTTGGCCAGCCGTTGCCCGACGGGGCCGTTGAGCCCGTAGATCTCGGCCACCGCCATCGTGGCCCGTACCGTCTCGAGGGTCTGCTGCCTGCTGATCACGACGGAGTGGTACCAGGCGTCGCCGTCGATGACGTAGATGTCGCGGCGGCGGCGCGGGTCGCGATCGCGCCGGGCGTACCCCTGCTGGACCAGGTAGTTCACGGCCACGGAGACGGAGGCTGGGCTGACGTTCAGCCTGCGGGTCAGCTCGGCGGCGGTGCGCCTGCCGTCCTCGGACAGCATCAGGTCGTGGTGCACGCGCGCGGCTGTCCTGGGCATCCCCGCTCTGACCGCCATCTCGATGATCTCCTGTTCCATCGTGGCGACCGGTGGCGTGGACGCGTGTGGGGGTGTCGGTGTGCCGCGCCGTGCCCGCTGGATCGTGGCTTGGTGCGCCTGCTGGGGCCGGTAGTCGGCGGGGCCGCCGTTGCGTGCGATCTCCCGTGTGATCGTCGAGGTCGGTCGGTCGAGCCGCCGGGCGATCTCGCGGTAGGTGAGTCCGTCGGTGAGTCCGGCCGCGATGCGCTGGCGGTCCTGCTGGGTCAATCGTCGTCGTGGCATGCCGTCAGTGTTGCCTTAGCCTCCATTCATTGCAACATGGTGTTGCTTTCAGGCGCAGCGCCATCGCACCAATTTGTCGCCATTCACCTGGGCAAATACCCCTCCGTAGATTGACGTGAATCTGAATGCAACATAGCTTTCGAGCCATACAAAACACGTACTATCGCGAAATGGGGAATGGCGATGAGTGGATCCCTCCACACCGTCAAGATCTTCCGGCCGGTGGCGGTCACAGCGCTGGCGGCCGGGCTGCTGGCCGGGTCGGCCACACCTGCGGTGGCCACGGCGGATGTGCCCGCCCCAGACAGCCGTGTGGCCGTGTCGAAGGCCGCCGCCGGGCAGGACCGCCCGGAGCTGCAGAAGGCCATCCAGGCGTTCGCCGATGCCGGTTTCCTCGGGGTGCAGGTGCGCGTGAACGATGAGCGGGGCGAGTGGGCCGGCAGCGCCGGGGTACGCAAGCTGGGCGCGAACGCAAAGCCGCCGACGAACGGGCATTTCTGGGTGGGCAGCGTCACCAAGACCTTCCACGCGACCGTGGTGTTGCAGCTGGTGGCCGAGGGCAAGATCGGGCTGGACGCCCCGGTGGCCAGCTACCTGCCCAAGCTCGGGCTGGACCGTCGGATCACGGTGCGGATGCTGCTGCAGCACACCAGCGGATTGTTCAACTACACCGGCGACCTCGACCCCGAAGGGACATGGGTTCCGGGGCTCCCCGCGACGGGCAAGGAGTGGCTGGACAACCGGTTCCACTCCTACCGGCCGGAGGAGCTGGTGCAGTTCGCGTTGTCCAAGCCGGCGAAGTTCGCGCCGGGGACGGACTGGAGCTACTCCAACACCAACTACACGCTGGCCAGGCTGCTGATCGAGAAGGTCACCGGCCATTCGTTCGACGCGGAGCTGAAGCGGCGGATCGTGAGGCCGCTCGGGCTGAAGGGCACCGTGGTGCCGGGCAACCGGACGCAGCTGCCCAGGCCGTACTCCCACGGCTACTTGCGCTACCAGGACGCCGACCAGTGGAAGGTGGTCGACGTCTCCCGCCAGAACCCCTCCCTGCTGGCAGGCGCCGGTGACATGATCTCGACCACCCAGGATCTCCACACGTTCTTCTCCGCGCTGAACGGCGGCAAGCTCCTGCCGGCCAAGCTGCTGGCCGAGATGCGCAAGCCGCACCCGAAGAGCGCCCCCCTCTACGGCCGCTACGGCCTCGGGATGTTCGTACAGGACCTGGGCCCGACCTGCGGCACCGTTCTCAACCACAACGGCAGCCCCCCGGCGGGCTACGCGGCGCTGATGTACAGCACGCCCGACGGCAGCAAGACCCTGACCGCCTCGCTGACCGCCGGCGACGCCGCATTCGACCTCGCCACTTATCCGAAGATGCTGGACGGGCTCGTCAAGGCGGCGTTCTGCGGCGGGCAGGCCGCAAGCTGACCAGGCCGTGCCGGCGGCAGCGGCCATCGGCACGATGCCGGTGACAGCTTTGTAGTGCGCCACGACATGGCCGCCGTCCGGCCGTCAGGCCCTGCGCAGCTTCCACCGGGAGGGCCTGCCCAGGCAGCATCATCGCGGCGTCGGGGCAGCAACCGAACGGCCAGTGGCGTTAACGAGCCCGCGGGGGAATCCGGCCGTGCAGGGAAACGTAGGCCGCTCCGGCTTCAGGATCCTCAGTCAACGTGCCGGGGCGCTCTTCCAAGGTCATCTCCTGTTAGCAAGGGTGTTAGCAAGATCGCAGATTTGTCCGGACAAAGACAAGGCCCCTGACCAAGTGATCCCCGGTCAGGGGCCTTCCACATCCGAGCCGCCTTGGGGAATCGAACCCCAGACCTTCTGTTTACAAGACAGATGCTCTGCCGATTGAGCTAAGGCGGCGTGACGCCCACGAGTTTAGTGGGCTGGAGGCCGTACCGTCACCGAGGATTCATCGGCGACGGTGACGGGCGACCTCATAGAGGGCGATGCCGGCTGCGACGCCCGCGTTGAGCGACTCGGCCGCCGCGTTCATGGGAATGCGAACGACCTGGTCACAGGACTCGCGGACCAGGCGGGACAGCCCCTTGCCCTCGGAACCGACGACCACGACCAGCGGCTCGGCCGCCAGCTCGACATCGCCGACGTCGATGGAGGCGCCGCCGTCGAGGCCGATCACGAACAGCCCGCTCTCGCGGTACGCCTGGAGCGTCTGGGTGAGGTTGGCGGCACGGGCGACGGGCAGGTTGGCCAACGTGCCCGCCGACGTCTTCCACGCTCCGGCCGTGACGCCCGCCGAACGACGGGACGGGACGAGCAGGCCGTGCGCACCGAACGCGGTGGCCGACCTGGCGATGGCCCCGAGGTTGCGGGGGTCGGTGACGCCGTCCAGGGCGACGATCAGCGGCACCTCGGCCGCGTCCTGTGCCCGCTCCACGAGCTCGGACGGGTGGGCGTACTCGTACGCCGGGATCTGCAGCCCGATCCCCTGGTGGACGCCGCCGTCGGTCAGCCTGTCGAGCTTGTCGCGCGAGACCTCCAGCAGGGCGATGCCACGATCAGCGGCGATCTTGATGGCCTCGCGGACGCGGTCGTCGCTGTCGATGCGCTGCGCGACGTAGAGGACGTTCGCGGGGACGCCCGCGCGGAGCGCCTCGACGACCGGGTTACGGCCGCCGATGACCTCCGGCCCGTCCTCGCGGCGTGTCCTGGACTGCGCGCGGGCGGGCCGGGCCACACCGGCGGCCTCGCGCTCGATCCGCTCGGTGCGCGCCTTGTCCTTGTACCAGTGGCGCATGTGGGCCGGGGGCGTCGCGCCCCTGCCCTCAAGCGAACCACGGCCCTTGCCGCCGGTTCCCCTGGTCGATCCCTGCCTCCGTGAGGGCTTCCCTGAAGCCTTTCCCGCCATGGTCTCTAGCGTAGGGGCACCTCTAGCGTGCCAGCTCCCAGCGAGGCCCCTGAGGGGTGTCCTCGACCACCACGCCCGCGGCGGCGAGCTGCTCACGGATCGCGTCGGCGGCGGCGTAGTCCTTGCGGGCACGGGCCGCCTGGCGCTGCTCCAGCGCGACGGCCACCAGGCCGTCCACGACCTCGCGAAGCCCGGAGTCACCCGTGCCGCGCCACTGCTCGGAACGCGGGTCCAGGCCGAGCACGTCGAGCATGTTCTGCGTCTCGGCCAGCAGCCGCGCGATCTGCTCCTTGTTGCCCTGGGCCAGCGCGACGTTGCCCTCGCGGACGACCTCGTGGATGACCGCGAGCGCCTGGGAGACGTTGAGGTCGTCGTTCATGGCGTCCACGAACGCCTGCGGCAGCGGGGCCACGGCGTCCACGTCGTGGATCACTTCGGCCGCCCGGGTGACGAAGCCCTCGAGCCGCCGGTATCCGGCGGCCGCTTCCTGCAGCGCCTCCTCCGAATAGTCGATCTCAGAGCGGTAGTGCGCCGCGACGAGGTAGTAGCGCAGCTCGACGGCCCGCACCTTGCGCAGCATGTCCGGGATGAGCAGCGAGTTACCCAGCGACTTGCTCATCTTCTCGCCGGCCAGCTTGAGCATGCCGTTGTGCAGCCAGTACCGGGCGAAGCCGTCGCCCGCGGCCTGCGACTGGGCGATCTCGTTCTCGTGGTGCGGGAAGATCAGGTCGACGCCGCCACCATGGATGTCGAACGTGCCGCCGAGGTATTTCGTCGCCATCGCCGAGCACTCGAGATGCCAGCCGGGCCGGCCGCGACCCCACGGAGTGGGCCACGTCGGCTCACCGGGCTTCGCGCCCTTCCACAGGGCGAAGTCGCGCGGGTCGTGCTTGAGCGAGTCCGTGTCGGTGTCGCCCGCCCTCCGCATGTTCTCCAGCTTCTGGTTGGAGAGCCTGCCGTACCTGTCGGCGTAGGACACCACATCGAAGTAGACGTCGCCGCCCACGGCGTAGGCGTGCCCCTTGTCGATGAGCCGGCGCATCAGCTCGACCATCTCGGGAACGTGGCCCATGGCCCGCGGCTCGACGGTCGGCGGAAGGCATCCGAGCTGGTCGTACGCCCAGCCGAAGGCCCGCTGGTTGCGCTCGGCGACGACGAACCACGGCACGCCCTCGTCGGCGGCCACTCGGATGATCTTGTCGTCGAGGTCGGTGACGTTGCGGCAGAACGTCACCTCGTATCCCAGCCGGACCAGCCACCGGCGGAGCACGTCGAAGTTGACGCCGGACCGGATGTGGCCGATGTGCGGCGGAGCCTGGACGGTCGCACCACACAAATACATCGAGACCCGGCCGGGCTCGACCGGTACGAAATCACGGACCGTACGCGTGCTTGTGTCGTAGAGGTTCAGGCTCACGAAGGCAAGGCTAATGCCTCACGCCGCACCACAGGCCGACTTACGGGACCGTGAACACCGCCCGTATGAACCCGCGCCCCGGGCGTACCACGCATAAGCCCAGAAACCACTCAGCGGAGATATACCTTTTGCGGCTTAATGCGGACGATCACCCGTTCGCTGTCGGGGTGGGGCTCCTCCCACGACCTGCCGGCGTACTTGAGGGAGAGTTCCTCGATCAACGCGCTCGCCGGGTCGTCCTCCATCGTCACGGTGCCCCTGACCTCGGCGTACCGGTACGGGTTCGCCGGGTCGATCACCACGATCGTGGTCCGCGGGTCACGATCGAAGTTGCGGTGCTTGCGGCGTCCCTTGACCGTCGAGAAGACGATGTCGTCCCCGTCGGTCCTGACCCAGATGACCGACGCCTGCGGCGCGCCATCCGGATTGAGGCTGACGACGGTCGCGAAGTTCGGCGCGTCGAAAAGTTCGCGCACACCGTCAGGCAACATCGCTTCCTCCGGTGATCTCCTGGTCCGATACGCGGATCATGTTACTTGTCGTCCGTGATCGGCGGGGCTGCTCCCATTCTGTAGGCTCGAAACGCCATGGACGCCTCTCCCCCCGCGGCGGCAGGCAGCGCCTCCCGCCCGCCCGAATCCCCATCCGCCGGACTCCCGCTGGTGCTTCGCCGCCTGGCCGTCGGCGTCGCGGGTCTCGCGGTCGCCCTGCTGGCGGCGGCGGCCTGCGTACTGTCCTTCGACGATCTGCGCGCGCTGGCGATCGCCGGTCAGGCCGAGCCGCGCTTCGCCTATCTGTACCCTGCCGCCTTCGACGCGCTGCTGGTCGTCGCGCTGATCGGCGTTCCGCTGGTCCGCACCGGACGGCCGCTGCTCCGGCTGCAGGCAGGTCTCATCCTGGTCCTGCTGATGGCGGCCGCCGCCACGGCGACCGTCGCGACCGCCACAGGTGCGACCCCTGACGTACGGCAGGCCGCCGTCGTGGTGGCGTTGCTGCCCTGGGTGATGTTGAGCATCGGGCTCTGGCTGCTGCTGATCCTCGCCAAGCAGGCGCAGGCGCACTGGTCCGATCGGGACCCCCTGACGGACGCCGCCGAGATCGTTCCCTTCGAGAGGGAGGAGCCGCGCCGCGCCTCTCGGGAGACGTATTCCCCGGCGGTCTCCATCGCGCAGGAGACCGCCCCGGCTCCCGCCGTCTCCGCCCTGGAGGAGGCCGCTCCCGCTCGGGAGGAGGACGCTCCGGCACCCGCCGTCTCGCCCCGTCCGGCCCCTGAGCCGTCCCATCCCGTACGGCGGGCGCCCACGCGGGAACCGGCCGAGGCACCGTCGCACGCGGCGGTCACGGCGACGCCTCAGGAGGACGGCCCTCAGGAGGCCGGCGACGCCCCGGCGACCACGGAGCCGGAGGCCGCACCGGCGGAAGCCGAGCCCGCGGAGGTCACGCCTACCGAAGCCGAGCCCACGAACCCGAGGCCCGGGGCCGAGCCCGCGAGCCCGAGGCGCAACCGGCCCGTCCGGTGGGGCGACCTCGTCCGGCCGCACATCGGTGACGTCCTCGTCCATCCCCGCCCGCGAGGCGAAGCTCCGACCGACTCCGTCCGGGAGTCCAGCGCGGGGGTGAACGCGGATCCCGGCGAACCGCCCGCGAAGGATGCCCAGACCACGCCGGATAACCGGACGACGCCGGACGCCCCAGCCACGCCGGATAACCTGACGATGCCGGACGACCGGACGCCGGACGCTCCCGGCACGCCGCGCGGGGGCGCGGCCACCGCGGAGCCGGATGAGGCCGCGACGCCGCACGACACGCCGGCGGACATCGCCCGGGACCGGACCGAACAACCGGAGCACGCTGCCCACCGGCCTTCCGAGCCGCACACCGAGTCCACCGAGAAATCCGTCGAGGAGTCCGTCCAGGAGTCCGTCCAGGAGTCCGTCGAACGGCGCGGCGAGGCGCACGACGCCCGCACGTCGGAATCGGAGATCGACACCCAGCCGCTACGCCGGCTTCCCGAGATCCCCGACCCGGCTCACGAAGCGGACGCGGCCGACGAGGAGGAGGCCCGGCGGAAGCCGTACGGCACCGCGGCGGAGGCCAAGGACGAGCCGGTGCCGGTGGACCCGCCCTCCGGTCGCATGCGCAGCACCCCGCTCCCGCCGGACTGAGCCACCCCCTCGGAGCCATCCAGACCCGTGAGCGGCCGGGAACGACCAGAGCGTCTGTGAGCGGTCCTCCGGGGCTGGGGGCCCTCCGGCCCCCGGAAGTCTGTCGGAGGCGCGAGAGCGACTCTCAGCGACCTGCGGGGCGACATACCAGGCGGACACACGGCAAAAGGCCCGCTCACCCCTCAGGGAGGGGCGAGCGGGCCTTTCCTGCTCGGGACGGCCGCTCACGCCGGTGGCGTCCAGCAACCGTTCACAGCGGGTCACCTCCCGCGGGACGGATCTAGACGCGCGTTCCGCCGCGGATGCCTGCGACGATGCCGACACCGATGACGGCGAGCACGACCTGCATCACCAGTTCGATCCAGTCGATGCCCGGCGTGGTGTCGACTCCGAGGACCTGGGCGATGGCGGTACCGATGAGGGCCGCCACGATGCCGACGACGATGGTGAGGATCCAGCCGATCGGCTGCCTGCCGGGAAGGAACAGACGCCCCAGCGCACCGACGACCGCACCAATCACAATGGCACCGAGAATGGATTCGATGGTCATGATCGACCTCCCTTGAGGGTGACACCTTCACCGTCAAGGGAGATCACTACCCAGTATTCGGGAGATATTCCTTTACCTGCCCGCCTTTACTGGCTTCTGCTCTTCGCCCTCGTGACCGCGTACACGCCCACGATGGCGAGCAGAAGCTGAATGAGGTGCTCGGTCCAGTCGATGCCCCTGGTATTCGCGACTCCGAGAACGCTGGCGATCAGCGAGCCGATCAAAGCGGCGACGATCCCGACGATGATCGTGAGTCCGATGCTGATGTTCTGACGGCCCGGAAGTATCAGCCGCGCGAGCGCTCCGATGATGATGCCGATGATGATGGCACCGACGATCGCTCCGATCATGACCAGCTCCCCCGTCGAAGTGATGGTTTTCACGTCCGACTTGGAGTTTTACCCGGCTAGCCGACAAATCATCAAAAATGGGGCGGCGACCCTTTCCGCGCCTGGATTCCGGGTCGCCACCCACGTGTTGAATAGGACGCTCCTGTGCCCATCCGGGTTTGCATGTCCCTTTGGACGGGGCCATTCGCCGCCGGAGGATCCGACCGACGGGTCAGCCGAAGACGATCGCGGTCGCCATCGCCGCGACGCCCTCTCCACGCCCGGTGAGGCCCAGGCCGTCCGTGGTGGTGGCGCTGACGCTCACAGGAGCCCCCACAGCGGCTCCCAGGGCCTTCTCCGCCTCCGTACGGCGAGGCGCGAGCTTGGGCCGGTTACCGATGATCTGAACCGCCACGTTGCCTATCTGGAAGCCGGCCGACCTGACCTGGCGGGCCGCCTCCTCCAGGAGGACGGCGCCCGAAGCCCCGGCCCAGCGTGGATCGGCGGTCCCGAAAAGGCCGCCGATGTCCCCGAGGCCGGCGGCCGACAGCAGCGCGTCGCAGCACGCGTGCGCCGCCGCGTCCCCGTCGGAGTGTCCTGCGAGCCCGGTCTCGCCCGGCCAGTGCAGACCGGCGAGGTGCAGCTCACGACCAGATGCGAAAGGGTGGACATCGACACCGATGCCCACCCTTGGTGACGTCGTGTTCAGGAGTTCAACACCTCGTCGAGCAGCGCCTCGGCCTTGTCCTCGTTGGTCTTCTCTGCCAGCGCCAGCTCGCTGACCAGGATCTGCCGAGCCTTGGCGAGCATCCGCTTCTCACCGGCGGAGAGCCCGCGCTCCTTGTCGCGTCGCCACAGGTCGCGAACGACCTCGGCCACCTTGTTGACGTCACCGGACGCCAACTTCTCCAGGTTGGCCTTGTAGCGGCGGGACCAGTTGGTCGGCTCCTCCGTGTGCGGCATGCGCAGCACGTCGAATACGCGCTCAAGGCCTTCCTGGCCGACGACATCACGCACACCGACGAGCTCGGCGTTTTCCGCTGGCACCTGGACGGTCAGGTCGCCTTTGTCGACCTTCAGCACCAGGTAGGTCTTTTCCTCACCCTTGATGGTTCGGGTCGTGATGGCCTCGATCCGAGCAGCCCCATGGTGGGGGTAGACGACAGTGTCGCCGACCTGGAAAGTCATGTGACAAGTACCCCTTCCGCTGTACTCCAGAGTACCACGCGCTCACAGCCTCCCGGAACAGTGAAATGAACATAACTGCAGGTCAAGACGTCATTTTAGGACTTGACAAGCAGTCGACTCTGTGAATGGCAAAGCGGGACATACCGGATGACCTGCAAAACCAGACGGACTCGACATCGGGAGCCCGAGTCCGTGACCGGAGCCGGGCGCAGATATGGTGTTTGCTGCTCAAAACCATGCATACCAAGGAGAATCGCACCGTGAGCAGCACCAGCCGCCGCAGGGTGATCGCCATTGCCGCGCTCCTCGCCGCCGCCCCTGCGCTGGCCGCGTGCGGCGCCGGGTTCGACGCCAACACCAACATCCCGTACGCGCCGACCGAGGCGGGTGTCCACATGGTCGGCGACGGCGCGGACAGGGACTACGGCCACAACGGCGTCAAGATCGCCCAGGCGTTCATCCTCGGACCTGACTCCGGCGGCCAGATCGCGGCCGGCGGCTCCGCACCGCTCTACCTCAGCCTGGTGAACACCAACACCGCCGCCGACGCGCTCACCGCGATCGTGCCCGACAGCGGACAGGCCGACTCCGTACGGATCCCCGGCGCGTTCCAGCTCTCGCCCAACACGCTGGCGAAGTCCACGGGCACCACCGTCGAAGGGCTCAAGCAGACGCTGCTCGGCGGCGAGAGCGTGAAGCTGACCCTCCGGTTCAAGAACGCGGGCGACGTCACCATGTCCGTGCCCGTGATCCCGCGCAGTCGCGAGTTCGCCACCCTGCCGCCCGCTCCGAACGCGCAGCCCCCGGCGGCCGACACCACGACCACCGACACCACGACCACCGACACCACGACCACCGAGGCCACGGGGACCGAGACCGGGACGGGCACCGAGGCGACGCACGGCCACTGACGCAGAGCCACTGACGACGGCCTGCGCCTGGGCGGGACACCGCTGAGAACGACGTCCCGAGAACGACGAAGAACCCCTTGCCGTCCCCGGCAAGGGGTTCCGCCGTTCCCGGTGTCAGGCCTCCACGGGGTCGAACTTGTAGCCCAGTCCGCGCACGGTGAGGATGCAGCGCGGGTTGGAGGGGTCGGCCTCGACCTTGGCGCGCAGCCGCTTCACGTGGACGTCCAGGGTCTTCGTGTCGCCCACGTAGTCGGCGCCCCAGACCCGGTCGATGAGCTGGCCGCGGGTGAGCACCCTGCCGGCGTTGCGCAGCAGCACCTCCAGCAGCTCGAACTCCTTCAGCGGAAGCTGCACGTGCTCGCCGCGTACGGCGACGATGTGCCGGTCGACGTCCATCCTGACCGGGCCGGCCGCGAGGATGGCCGACTCCAGTTCCTCCACGTCCCCCTGGCGCCGGAGGACCGCCCGGATGCGGGCCACGAGTTCCCGCGAGGAGAAGGGCTTCGTCACGTAGTCGTCCGCGCCCAGTTCCAGGCCGACCACCTTGTCGATCTCGCTGTCCTTCGCCGTCAGCATGATGACGGGGACCTTGGAACGTTGCCGGAGCGTGCGGCACACCTCCGTGCCCGGCAGGCCGGGAAGCATCAGGTCGAGCAGGACGATGTCCGCGCCGTTGCGGTCGAAGGCGTCCAGCGCCTCGGGGCCGGTGGCCGCGACGGCCACCTCGAAGCCTTCCTTACGGAGCATGTAGGACAGGGCGTCCGAGAACGACTCCTCGTCCTCGACGACGAGTACCCGGGTCACTTCGCAGCCTCCATGGGGGTTGTTGTGCTCTGTACCGCTCCCGCCGTACCGCCGAACGCGGGCAGGCGGAGGGTGAAGGTCGATCCGGAGCCTTCCTTGCTCCAGACCGTCACCTCGCCGCCGTGGGCGGCGGCGACGTGCTTGACGATGGCGAGACCGAGCCCGGTCCCGCCGGTCGCGCGCGACCGGGCGGCGTCCACCCGGAAGAAGCGCTCGAAGATGCGCTCCTGGGCGAACTCGGGGATGCCGATGCCCTGGTCGCTGACGCTCACCTCGACCGAGTCGCCCGCCGGGCGCACGCTGACCACGACCCGGGTCTGCTCGGGGCTGTAGGCGACGGCGTTGTCGATGAGGTTGCGCAGGGCGGTGACCAGCAGTTCGTCGTCGCCCCATATGCGCAGGCCCTCCCTGCCGCCGGCGACCAGGGTGATCTGCTTGGAGGACGCCTTGGTGTTGCAACGGTCGATCGCCTCGTGGACGACCTCGTCGACGGACACCGCGCACGGCGTCGGGATGGGCTCGGCGCCCTGGATCCGGGAGAGCGTGATCAGGTCCTGCACCAGGTAGGTCAGCCGCGCGGCCTCGTGCTGCATCCGGCCCGCGAAGCGGGTCACCGCCTCCGGGTCGTCCGCGGCGTCCTGAATGGTCTCCGCGAGCAGGCTGAGCGCGCCGACGGGCGTCTTGAGCTCGTGGCTGACGTTCGCCACGAAGTCGCGCCGGACCGCGTCGACCCGGCGGCTCTCCGTCTGGTCCTCGGCCAGGACGAGCACCTGCCCGTGCGATCCCAGAGGGGCCACGCGGACCGCGAAAGTCGTCGACTCCTGGCCGAACCTGCGTCCCGCCGTCTCGATCTCGCTCTCGCGGATCTCGCCGTCCCTGCGGACCTTTCTGGCCAGCGCGAGCAGTTCGGCCGCCATGAGGGAATCACCGTGCACCAGGCCGAAGGCGCGGGCGGCCGAACTCGCGCGCAGCACCCGGTCGTCCCGGTCCAGGACGACGGCCGACGAGGGAAGCACCGCGAGTACGGAGGCCACGCCGGACGACAGCACGTCGTCGGAGGTCTCGGTCCGCTGTTCGTGGTCGGACTGGCGGCCGATCGCCATCATGACGACGGCGCCCAGAATGAATCCGGCCATCGCGGCGAGGCTGGCGAGCAACTCGTTCACGGTTCCAAATGTAGGCGGCGTTTCTCGCCCGGTATCCTCCCTGATAGGGCGTGACCATGGCTTTTCCGGAAAAGTTCATCTGACGGTCGAAGTTCGTTCACGGAACCACGCGTAGGTTGATCGGCATGCGCGACGCCTACCACGATGAGCTGGAAGCCCTCACCGACCGCCTGGTGGAGATGACCCGACTTGTCCGCTCCGCCATGTCACGGGGCACCACCGCACTGCTGGACGCCGACCTCCAGCTCGCCGAGAGCGTGATCTCCCGCGACGCGGAGGTCAACCAGCTCTACGCGGAGATCGAGACCTCGATCTACGAGGTGATGGCGACCCAGCAGCCGGTTGCCGTCGACCTGCGCACCGTGATCACCGCGCTGCGGATGGCCGCCGACCTGGAACGCATGGGCGACCACGCCGAGCACATCGCCAAGATCGCCCGGATGCGCCACCCCGACTCGGCCATCCCGGCCGAGCTGCGCGACACCATCGTGGAGATGGGCGCGATCGCCGAACGTCTGATCGTCAAGACCGGAAGCGTCATCGTCTCCCGTGACGTCGAGACCGCCAAGGAACTGGAGAGCGACGACGACGCGATGGACCGGCTGCACCGCCGGCTCTTCCGCGTGCTGCTCGCCGACGGGTGGTCGCACGGCGTGGAGGCCGCGATCGACATCACCCTCGTCGGGCGGTACTACGAGCGGTACGCCGACCACGCGGTGCGCGTCGCCCGCGACGTCGTCTACCTCGTCACCGGCTCACGGAACACGGACTGAGACATTCCTCGTGGCGGCGCGGCAAGACTTCCTTGCCGCGCCGTTCCGCGTCCGTGGCCCGCCCGCGCGGAGCTCCTGTCCGCGCCGCGGAGCGGTACGGGATCACCTGCCCTGGTTGGCGACGGCCTCGATGGCGGCCTTGGCCGCGTCCGGGTCGAGGTAGTCCCCGCCCGGGTTCAGCGGGCGGAAGTTCTCGTCGAGCTCGTACCGCAGCGGGATGCCGGTCGGGATGTTGAGCTTCGCGATCGACGCGTCGTCGATGCCGTCGAGGTGCTTGACCAGCGCGCGCAGCGAGTTGCCGTGCGCGACGACCAGAACCGTCCGCCCCTCGGCCAGGTCGGGCACGATCCGGTCGTACCAGTACGGCAGCATCCGGTCGACGACGTCCTTGAGGCATTCGGTCCTCGGCATGAGCTCCGGCGGGAGGAGGGCGTACCTGGGGTCACCCGCCTGGGAGAACTCGTCGCTGTCGGCGATCGGCGGCGGCGGAGTGTCATAGGAGCGGCGCCAGAGCATGAACTGCTCGTCGCCGAACTCCGCGCGGGTCTGGGCCTTGTCCTTGCCCTGGAGCGCGCCGTAGTGGCGCTCGTTCAGCCGCCACGAGCGGTGCACGGGCAGCCAGAGCAGGTCGGCCACCTCCAGCGCGAGGTTGGCCGTCCGGATCGCCCGGGTCAGGAGGGAGGTGTGCACCACATCGGGGTGGACACCGGCGTCGAGCAGCAGCTGACCGCCGCGCCGCGCCTCTTCCTCGCCCGCCGGGGAGAGCGTGACATCCACCCACCCGGTGAACAGGCCCTTGACGTTCCACTCGCTCTCGCCATGCCGCAGCAGCACCAAAGTCGCCATAGCCCGAAAGCTTAGTCCGTATGGCTTATGCGGGGTCCCGTGCCGGATCGGCGAACCTCGCGAACGCCTGCAGGTTGGCGAGGGACTCGCCCCTCTTGACCCGCCACTCCCACTCCCTGCGGATGGAGGAGGCGAACCCGAGTTCCAGCGCGCGGTCGAAGGACTCGTCGGAGTAGGTGAGGACGCATCCGAGCACCCGGTCGATCTCGGTCTCCGTGACCGCATCGAACGGCACCCGGCCGACGAGGTAGACGTCACCCTCCGGGTCGAGCGCGAAGTGCACACCGTACATCGAGCCGTTCTTGGACAGCAGCCACCGGTAGAAATCGGCGTGGTTCTCGTCCGGCTGCCGGCAGAAGAACGCCTCGACGTTGAGCGCCTGGTCGCCGAGGACGAGCCAGGTCATGGTGGCGAGCTTGTGCTGGCCGGGCAGCTTGACGAGGAACGCCCCGGGCCGAGGCCGCTCGTAGGCGAGGTCCGCCGCCTTGAGCGCTCCCTCGATCACGCCTTCCAGATCACTCATGTCCCCTCCAAGCCTCGCCGGGCGGCTCCCGCCCTGTCGTTCCGTGCGTGAACCTCGGCGCCGCCCGTTCTTCTCAGACTAGGCCGTGCCCCGGGAGATCAGGAGTTGACCGCGATCGGGACGCGGTGCAGCCGGGACATCGCGCCCGCGTACACCTCGACCAGCCGGGCGGCCGTCGCCGACCAGCCGAAGGCCTCCGCGTGCCGTACGGCGTTGCCGGAGAGGTAGTCCAGCCAGGCGGGGCTCCCGAGGAGGCGGCGAAGCGCCACCGCCCACTCGTGGGGGTCGTGCCCGTCGATGAGTATGCCGGACACGCCGTCCTTGACCGCCGTGCGCAGGCCGCCGACGGAGGCGGCGGCGACGGGGGTGCCGCACGCCTGTGACTCCAGCGCGACGAGCCCGAAGGACTCGTTGTGCGAAGGGACGACGGTCACGTCCGCCGCCCGGTACCAGTCGGCCAGCTCGTGCTGCGGCGCGGGCGGCGAGAGCCGTACGACGTCGGTGATGCCGAGCTCCCCCGCGAGTTCGGTGAGCAGGGAGGGGCGGGCCAGGCCGTTGCCGCTCGGCCCGCCGACGAAGGCGACGACGAGCCGCGAGCGCAGCGACGGATCCTCGACGAGCATCCGGGCGACCGCCTTCATGAGGACGTCGGGCCCCTTGAGCGGCTGGATCCGGCCCACGAAGAGCAGTACGTGGGCGTCCTGCGGCAGGCCGAGGCGGTGCCGGGCCGCCCCTTGGGACGCCGGTTGGAAGACGCCGAGGTTGACGCCGGGATTCACGACGGTCACCCGGTCTCTGGGCGCGTCGTACAGCTCGATCAGCTCGTGGGCCTCGGCGGCCGTGTTGGCCACCAGGCGGTCGGCGACGCCGACGACCTGCTCCTCGCCGAGGACGCGCGCGGTGGGCTCCGGCTTGTCGCCTTCGGCGAGCAGGAGGTTCTTCACCTTGGCCATGGTGTGCATGGTGTGCACGAGGGGGATGCCCCAGCGCTCCTTCGCGAGCCAGCCGACCTGCCCGGAGAGCCAGTAGTGCGAGTGGATGACGTCGTAGCGGCCGGGCTCGTACATCGCCTCGGTCCGCAGCACGCCGGACAGGAATCCGCAGAGCTGGGCGGGAAGGTCCGCGCGGTCCAGCTCCTCGTACGGCCCGGCGGTGACGTGCCGTACGGACACCCCGGGCGCGATCTCCGCCGTCGGCGGCAGGTCCCTGGCGGTCTGCCGGGTGAAGATCTCCACCTCGATGCCGAGGGCGGCCAGCCTCTTGGCCACCTCGACGACGTACACGTTCATGCCGCCGGCGTCGCCCGTCCCGGGCTGGTCCAGCGGCGACGTGTGCATGCTGATCGTCGCGACCCGGTTGACCCGGCGCCGACTGAGCGCCACCCGCACCACCTCCAGAACGGTAACAACCTCGAGAAACCCGACAAGATTCCCGAATCGGTGCGGTTCCGCAGCTTTTCCAAGCTCCTGGAAAGATGAGAAGTCCACCCACGGTTTGGAATCCCTCTTTGGAGCGACCATGACGAAGACGGCAGTGGTGACCGGAGCGAGCAGCGGCATCGGCGCGGCGACGGCCCGGCGACTCGCCGCCGAGGGCTTCGACGTCGTGGCCGCGGCCCGGCGGCGCGACCGGCTGGACCGGCTGGCCGCCGAGGTGCCCTCGATCCGCCCGGCGACGCTCGACGTCACCTCCCAGGAGTCCGTCGACGCCTTCGCCGCCACGCTCGACCGGTGTGACGTGCTGGTCAACAACGCGGGCGGCGCGATCGGCCTCGAACCGGTGGCCTCGGGCCGGGTGGACGACTGGCAGCGGATGTACGAGGTCAACGTGATCGGCTCGCTGCGCATGACCCGGGCCCTGATGCCCAGGCTGATCGCGTCCGGCGACGGCGTGCTGGTGATGCTGACCTCGGTCGCCGGTCTGGTGTCGTACGAGGGCGGCGGCGGATACTGCGCGGCCAAGCACGCCCAGACCTCGATGACGGAGACCCTGCGGCTGGAGCTGTGCGGCGAGCCGGTCCGCGTCGTCGAGATCGCGCCGGGCATGGTCCACACCGAGGAGTTCTCGCTGACCCGGTTCCGGGGCGACGCGGAGTCGGCCGCCAAGGTCTACGACGGCGTGCCCGACCCGCTCACCGCCGAGGACGTCGCCGACGTGATCGCGTTCGCCGTCACCCGTCCCGCGCACGTCAACATCGACCGCCTGGTGATCCGGCCGCGCGCGCAGGCCGCCCAGCACAAGGTCCACCGGGTCTGAGGTGCGCAGGCCCGTCGGCGAGATCACCCGCGGCACCACCGGGCACAACCGGCTCAGGCGGTCCGACCGCTGGATCGCCGCCGTCCACGCTCCGCTGCTGCGCTCGGCCCGCGACGCCCCGCTCGTGGTCGACCTCGGTTACGGCGCCTCGCACATCACGACCCTGGAGCTGTTCGTACGGCTCCGCGTGGTGTGCCCGAGGGTCGAGGTCGTGGGCGTCGAGATCGATCCGGCGCGGGTCGCGGCGGCCCGGCCGTACGAACGGGACGGGCTCACCTTCGTCAGGGGCGGATTCGAGCTCCCGGTGCCTCGCCGCCCCCTGATCGTGCGCGCCTTCAACGTGCTCAGGCAGTACGCCGAGGCCGACGCCTGGGCGCACTGGGACCTGCTGCGCTCGCGGATCGACCCCGGCGGCGTGATCGTCGAGGGCACCTGTTCGGAGATCGGTCACCGCGCGGTGTGGGCGGCGCTCGGGGCCGAGGGACCGCGCACGCTGACGTTCGCGGCCCGGTTCGGCGGGTTCGACCGCCCGTCCGACCTGGCGGAGCGGCTGCCCAAGACCCTGATCCACCGGAACGTCCCCGGCGAGCCCGTCCACGAGTTCCTCCGCCAGTGGGACCGCGCCTGGGCGACCTGCGCCCCGTTCGCGCCGTACGGCTCCCGCCAGCGCTGGGCCAGGACGGCGGAACTGCTGGCGCGTGACTGGCCGGTGGCGGTCACGCCGCCCCTCGGCGGCCCGTCCCGCTGGCGGCTCGGCGAGCTGACGATCCCCTGGTCGGCGGTCGCCTGAGCGCCTCGACGTCAAGATTTCCGCATGGAACGGCAAACCCGAGGGCTGGATCCCGCCGATTCACCCGAATTCTCGTAGGACCCGGTCGAAGATCTCATATGCTGCGAAGTCGAACAGCACGAAACGCGCCTCGTCGATCGTCGACCCGGAGCGCAGCACGGTGGTGACCGAGATGCGGGCGGCGTCGTCCATCGGCCAGCGGTAGACGCCGGTCGACACGGCGGGGAACGCGACCGTCGCCGCGCCGAGCGCGTCGGCGACTTTGAGCGACTCCCGGTAGCAGGAGGCCAGCAGGTGAGACCGGTCCTCACTTCGCGAGTACACCGGCCCGACGGTGTGGATTACCCACCGGGCGGGCAGCCGTCCCGCCGTGGTCGAAACAGCCTGTCCCGCGGGAAGGCCGCCTCCGTACCGGGACGCGCGCAGCGCCCGGCACTCCTCCAGGATCTCCGGACCGCCCTTCCTGTGGATCGCGCCGTCCACTCCGCCGCCGCCCAGCAGCGACGAGTTGGCCGCGTTGACGATCGCGTCCACCCGCTGCTCGGTGATGTCCCCCTGGACCAGCGTGAGCTTCATGACATGCGCCCCTCTACGACACGTAGTACTACCCCAGGTAGGCTAGTTGGCGTGAAAGGACTTGGCGATCTTGAACGTAGCATCATGGACATCCTCTGGGCACAGAGCGCACCGTTGACCGCACGCGAGGTCGGCCGCCTGATCGCGGACCGCGACCTGGCACCCACCACCGTGATGACCGTACTCGACCGTCTTTCCCGCAAGGGGTTCCTGAACCGCACCCGGGACGGGCGCGCCTGGCGCTACGAGCCCGCCGAGAGCCGTGACGCCTACGTCACCGAGCTCATGCTCGAAGCCCTGGACCTGACGGGAGACCGCAGCGCCGCGCTGACGCGCTTCGCCCAGGCGGTTTCCGGGTCCGAGGCCGAGATCCTCCGAAGAGCCCTCACGGAGCTGGAGGAGCAGTGATCGCGGCGGCTGTCCTGGCGGCCCTCGCCCTGGCATGCGCGGTCGGTGCCTGGCGCCTGACCTCCGCGCGTTGGACGTGGCGTGCGCCTCGCACCGCCATCCTCCTGTGGCAGTCCCTCGGAGTGACGTGGGGACTCGCCACGACCGGAGCCCTCTTCGCGTACGCCCTGGCCCCTTATGGCGCCGGCGTCGTGCACGGGCTCTCCATCCTGCTCATCCGCGCCGAGTTCGACATCCGCGAGCCGCACGACGCGATCAGGCTCTGCGCGCTGCTCAGCGGGCTCACCCTGCTCGCGGTGCTCGTGGCGGTGCTCGTCGCGGCCGGCGTGCAGACGCTCCGCGCCCAGCGCCGCCACCGCATGCTGCTCTCCCTGATCGCGAGGGACGAGCCCGCCGTCCCCGGCGTCCGGGTGGTCGACCACCCGGGCGCGGCCGCGTACTGCGTGCCGGGGCTCAGGTCGCAGGTGGTGATCAGCGCGGGCACGCTCGACCTGCTCTCGCAGGACGAGCTCGACGCGATGCTCGCGCACGAGCTCGCGCACGCGCGCGAGCGGCACGACCTGGTGCTGCTGCCGTTCGGCGCGCTGCTCCGGGCGCTTCCCTGGGCCGCCGTGGTCCGGGACGCCCAGGCGTCCGTGGCGCTGCTGGTCGAGATGGCCGCCGACGACCGTGCCCGCCGCTTCTGCTCTCCGAAGCGGCTCGCCACCGCGCTCCTGCGGTTCGGCGCCGCCACCTCCGTCCCGACTCCGCACGGGGCGCTCGGTGCCACGTCCGGGCAGAACGTGATGACGCGCGTGAACCGGCTCATCAAGCCCGACCTGGACCTTCCCGCGCACGTCAGGTACGCCATCCTGACCGCCTCCGCGGCCCTCGCCGTCTCGGCTCCGCTGCTCTGGCTGCTCCCCGCCTGACCCCGCACCGCTTGCAGGTGTTTGCCATCGAGTTTGCAATTGCAAGCACTTGGTGTGCACACTGGAGGGTATGGAACTACCGAAGGTCGGCTCGATCGGCGAGTACATCCGCCAGCAGCGGCAACAGGCGAAGATCTCTCTCCGCCAGCTCGCCGCGCAGGCGGGGGTCTCGAATCCCTATCTGAGCCAGGTCGAGCGCGGCCTGCGCAAGCCGAGCGCGGAGATCCTCAACCAGATCGCCAAAGGTCTGCACATCTCCGCGCAGGCGCTGTACGTGCAGGCCGGGCTGATCGAGGACCGCGAGCCGGACAGCGACGTGCTGGCCGCGATCCGGGCCGATGTCACCATCACCGAGCGGCAACGCCAGGTGTTGATCGACATTTACGAGTCGTTCCGCAAGGAGAACCGCGCCGGGAACCCGGAGGCCCAGCCGACGCAACCGGCTGAGCCCCCGCCTGATGCCGCGGTTCACAGGGAGAACACCGCCACACCGGATTCCAAGGAAGGGTAACCGATGACTCTCACCGCCGAAGTCAAGAAGATCACCGAGTCCAAGCCGTTCTACGCGGTCGCGGGCGCCGGTGACTACGCCGTCGAGAAGCTGCGCGAGCTGCCCGAGCAGTTCCAGAAGCTGCAGGCCCGCAGGGGCGAGCTGCGCGAGACCGCGAAGGACATCCCGGGCAAGGCGCGCGAGTACGCCGAGACCGTCCAGGGCAAGGCCGAGGCCGTCGCCAAGGACTTCCCCGGTAAGGCCCGCGAGTACGCCGACACCGCCGCCACCCGGTTCAACGAGCTGTACGAGGAGCTGGCCGTGCGCGGTCGCAAGATCGTCAGCAAGGTGAGCGGCGAGGCCGCGCTGGAGCTCGAAGAGGTCTCCAAGTCCGCCGAGCCGCGGCCCGCTTCCTCCGACAGGAAGCCCGGCCGTCCCCGTTCCACCAAGGCCTGAGGCACAATGACGCGGGCCCGCCATCGGCTCCGGCCGGGGCGGGCCCGCGTCGTCGCCGCCCTCGGGCGGTCGCGAGATCGCCGGTTGGACCGGTGGCGGCCCGGCACGGGCCACACCGCACTAGTCTGGGGGCGACAGAGACCGTGACCGCCTGGGAGAGTCCATGATCGGCCCCGTCAACAACATCCTCACTCTCATCTTCTGGCTGCTCTCCGTCGGGGCCTTCATCTTGTCCGTCTGGGCGCTGATCCACGCGATCCGGATCCCCGCACGCGCCTTCCCGGCGGCGAGCAAGCAGACCAAGCAGCTGTGGTTGATCATCCTGGGATTGGCGACGCTGTTCACGTTCGCCCCCGCGGTCAACTACATGGGCATGGGGATGGGCATGCCGGGTCTCCTCACCATCCTCTCCGTCATCGCCTCCGGCATCTATCTCGCCGACGTGAAGCCCGCGGTCAGCCAGTACCGCGGTGGCGGCAACCAGGGACCCTACGGCCCCTGGTGATCGACCGGAGGGGCACTAGGACGGCTCGGGCCCGACCAGGGCCGGGGGAGCCGCCGCGTCACCGGCGAGGCCCCGCGCCCGCAAGGTTCCGACGAGCCAGCGCGCCAGCCGCAGGTGCCCGTACAGGGTCGGGTGGATGCCGTCGGACAGGAGCACTCTGGTCCGGTCGTCCCTGATCCACCGCTGGGTCAGCGGATCCAGGAAGGGCACCCCGGCCAGCCAGGCCGCGCTCGCGATGGCGTCCCTGGTGCGATACGCCTCCTTCGGCGCGGTGTCGATCCAGATGGGGCCGACGAGCACGATCCTGGCCAGCGGCCACCGTTCCCTGACGTTCCCCACCAGGCGGAGTACGGCTTCCCGCACGCCCGCGGGCCGCGCCCGCCGGTCGTTGTGGCCGCCGGAGACGACGACCAGGTCCGGCGCGGGCCGCCAGGCGAGCTGCCGGGCGAAGGACTGTTCGAACGTGCGGCCGATCCGGCCCCTGGCGATGTAGCCGGTGCCGGCGCCTCCGGCGGTGATGAGCTGCCAGCCCAGGCTTCTGGCCGTCCCGGCCGCGTAGGTGTCCCACTCTGCGACCGGGCCCGAGCCGACCGTGAAGCTGTCACCGAGGAACATCACCACCGGTGGCCGTACCTGCGGCACCGCCTGGTGCCGCGCGGTCTCGCTCACCGCGTCGGCGCATCCCGTGATGAGAGGGCACGTCACCAGAACGGCGGCGACTGCGGCTCTCAGGGAACGCCGCGCTTTCATGGGCCCGCGCATGACACCTCTGGCTGTCCGTCGGGAGATCACCCTGACCAGGGCCGCAGTTTATCCAGCGCAGCGTGACCACCCCTGTCGAATGCGTGACTCCTCCCGGGATCGGGGGCGGAGGCGGGCCGCTGCCGTACCGGATGGGGCGGGTTTCTCCCATAATCGACCGCGGCCCAGCGCGAATCCGGCCGGGTTTCGGCTGCGCCGTACGCGTGATTCCGGGCCTCCCTCCGGGAGAGCGTCAGAGCCAGTCGCGCCTGCGGAACGATCGGTACAGCAGAGCCGACACCAGCACGATGAGGAACGTGGACACCCAGAAGCCCCATGGCCGCTCGAAGCCGGGGAACGGGAGATTCTGCCCGTAGAAACCGGTGATCATGGTGGGCACGGCGATGATGGCGGCCCAACCGGTCACTCTCTTCATGATCAGGTTGAGCCGGTTGCTCTGCATGGTCAGATGCGCCTCGCGGATGTTGGCGACGAGGTCGCGGAGGGACTCGGTCCACTCGGTGACCCGCAGGACGTGGTCGTACACGTCCTGGAAGTAGGGGAGCATCGCCTCGTCGCCCGAGTCGACGTGCCGCCGCAGCAGCGTGTTCACGACCTCGCGCATCGGCATGACGATCCGGCGGAGGAGTGCGAGGCTCTTGCGCATCTCGAAGGTACGGCGCTGCTCGGCGGACCCGATCGGACGGTCCTCGAACAGCGTCCCTTCCAACGCCTCGACCTGCTCGTCCATGGCCTCGACGGCGTCGAAGTGGCTGTCGACCACGTAGTCGAGGAGACCGTGGAGGAGGAAGGCGACGCCGTGCCTGGCCAGGCTGGACGAGGAGTCCCAGCGGCGGACGACCTCGTCGATCACGAAACCCTCGGTCTTGCGCACGGTGACCAGGACGTTCTCGGTGATGAACGCCGACGCCTCGGCGACGTCCAGGCTGCCCGTCTCCTGGTCGAACGCTCCGGCGTAGACGCTGAGGAACATATGGCTGTCGTAGACGTCGAGCTTGGGGCGCTGTCGATGCGCCAGCGCGCCCTCCACGGCCAGCTCGTGCAGGCCCAGTTCCTCGCTGATCTGGGCGAGGTCCTCCTCGTCCGGCGCGCACATGTCCAACCAGACGACCGCCGACGGGTCCCGCAAATGGTCGGAGACCTCGGAGACCGGGAAGTCCTCGGCCTCCATCACCCCGTTCCGGTACAAGCGCGTACGTGCCATGACGTCACACACTAGCGAGCCCGACATCGGTACAAAGGAGGACCGATAAGGTGCTGGCTCATGGTGGATCTCGCTCGCCGACTCGGTCTGGCTGCCCTGTTCGCCGTCCTCGCGCTCCTCACGGTCGGCACCCCCGCGCACGCCGACCCTGCGACGGTGACCAAGGACGACGTGACCATGGAGCTGCGCAAGGACGGCGTCCTGCACGTCGTGGAGAAGATCACTCTCTCCGGTGCTCCGATGCGACGTACGCTGCTCACGCGGACGCGGTACGACGACGGCAACGACCGCGTCTACCGCGTCTCCAACCTCAAAGGCGCCTCCTTCGACGGCGAGGCGATCACGTTCACCGGCAGCGGCACCGTGGAGTACGACGTGACCGGCGCCGTGACGCCCCTCACCGGTGGCGAGGAGCTGCGCTGGTTCGCCGTGGCCGGACCGGCGGAGCAGGTGACGGTGACGGTCAGCGGCCCGGGCCGGGCGGAGAACCTCTCCTGCTTCGCCGGCGAGCCGGCCTCGGCGATCGGCTGCACGGGCGCCTCGATCGACGAGACCGGGGCCGCCGCCACGTTCGAACAGCAGGGCCTGCGGGACGGCGAGGTGCTGACGATCGTCGTCGGCTACCCGAAGGGCGCGACGGGAGCCGCGCCGATCCTGGAGCGCCGCTTCGAGCTGGCCAACGCGTTCACCCTGAACGCCGTGACCGGCGGGGCCCTGGCGCTGCTGCTGCTCCTGCTGGGCGGGGGCGTCGGGCTGCTCTACTGGACCCGCGGCCGGGACGCCCGGGTGGTCGGCGCCCAGTCCGGCGTGGTCGTCGCGCACCAGAACGGCCAGTTCACTCCCCCGGACGGCGTACGGCCCGGCCAGATCGGCACGCTGATCGACGAGCAGGCCGACGTGATCGACGTGACGGCCACCATCGTCGACCTCGCCGTACGCGGCTACCTCCGGATCGACGAGCAGCCCCGGCAGGCGTACGACGCCCCAGACTGGCTCCTGGTCAGGTTGCCGTCGGCGCCGGTGGCCTCCCTCCTCCCCTACGAGCGCGCGCTCTACGACGCCGTCTTCGACGGGCGGGACACCGTACTGCTGTCGCAGTTGCAGGGCTCGTTCACCGCCGGGCTCGGCAAGGTGCGCGACGAGCTCTACCAGGACGTGGTGACCCAGGGCTGGTTCGCCCGGCGGCCCGACTCGGTCCGGACCCGCTGGACGACCGTCGGCGTGGTCGCGACCGTCCTCGGCGTCGTGGCGACCGTGGCCCTCGCCTGGTTCACGACGTACGCCCTGGTGGGACTCGCGCTGATCATCGCCGGAGCCGCGCTGGCCGTCGGGGGCCAGTACATGCCCGCGAAGACCGCCAAGGGCGCGGCGGTGCTCGCCCACACGCTCGGCTTCCGGGAGCATCTCGCGTCCGGGGAGATCGGGAGCATCCCGCCGGCACAGCGGATCGAGCTGTTCTCCCGCTACCTCCCGTACGCCGTGGTCTTCGACGGGGTGGACCGGTGGGCCCGCGTGGTGGCCTCCATCGACGGCGGCGGCCGCCCGGCGGACAACCTGTACTGGTACCAGGGCCCGGCCGAGTGGGACCTGTCGAAGTTCGCCGACTCGATGCGGACCTTCACGATGACGACCTCGGGCGCGATCTCCGCCGCGCGCCTGTTCCGCTCCTTCTAGGACCGACCCGGCACGCTTCCAGGACACGACCGGCAAGCAGGACGCGGCCGGGAAGCCGTCCCGGCCGGGAACGGTCAGGGACGGCGGACCCGGATCTCGCCGACCTCCCTGCCCCCGCCCAGCAGGGGTGAGGCGGCCAGCTCCGCGAACTTGGGGGCGTCCAGGCCGAGGGCGCGCAGGGCGGCCACGGTCACCGGCACGCGCGCCCTGGCGCCGCCGTCCTCGATCTTGACGGCGGCGGCGCGGCCGTCGGCGAAGGCGAACGCGTCGAACGCCTCCGCCCCGGCCTTGACCATGAGGCCGGGCATGGCGCGCATCAGTTTCGCCTCGGGCCGTTCGGTTCCGCTGGTCCATTCGGGGTGGGCGCGCATGGCGTCGGCGATGCGGCGCTCCGGGGTGCCCTCGTCGGCGAGCGTGAGCCGCCGGAAGGCCCGCACCACGCCCTCCATGGAGACGAAGAACAGCGGCGCGCCGCACCCGTCCACGCCGGTGGCCGCGACGCGCTCCCCGGTGAACTCCTCGACGGTGGCGCGGATGGCCCTCTGCAGCGGGTGCCCGGGATCGAGGTAGCTCTCGACCGGCCAGCCGTTCACCATGCAGGTCGCCAGCATGGCCGCGTGCTTGCCGGAGCAGTTCATGAAGATCCGGCCGGGCTCGACGTACGCCCGGATCGCCCGGTGCCGTGCGGCGGTGTCCTCGGGCAGGGCCTCGGGGCAGCCGAGGGCGCTCTCGTCCAGCCCCGCCCCGGCCAGGATCTTCCGCGCCCCCTCGACATGGAAGTCCTCGCCCGCGTGGCTGGCGCAGGCGAGCGCGAGCAGCTCGTTCTCCAGCGGGAGGCCCGACCACACCATGCCGAGCGCCTGCAGCGGCTTCATCGAGGAGCGCGGCGACACCAGGACGTCCGTGTCGCCGTGCCGCATGACGGGGGCTCCGGACGCGTCCACAGCGAAAACACGGGCCCTGTGGACGGATTCCACGAACCCGGAGCGGACCACCTCGACGATCAATTCGGACATACGGCGAGTGTACGCATTTACAGGAGGTCCCCCGTCCCACCCGATCTACAGCCAATCCTCCCTGTTCAGTCCGCAGTCCGCTCCGGCCGTACGCGGGCGATGTTCCTGTCCGCCACTCGTGTCGTCATCAGTCGGCGGGCAGGCCGCCGCGACACCGCCCCACACCAGTAGGCCGGACTCGCTGGCGGTCCGCGATCGACCCAGTCGAGTGCCTCTCGATGAGCCGAGGGTTGTCACTTGAAGCGGCGATCCCGGCTCTACGGGACCTGCCACCAGAATGCGGACATGGCAGAATGCGGGGCCATGCGTGCGGTCGTACAGCGGGTCAGCTCCGCGTCAGTCGTGGTCGACGGTCAGGTCGTGGGGGCGATCGACGAGCCGGGCCTGCTCGTCCTCGTCGGAGCGACACACACCGATGGGCCCGCCGAGGCGGCCCGGCTCGCCGGCAAGCTCTGGGGGCTGCGCGTCCTGCATGGCGAGAAGTCGTGCTCGGACGTCGGCGCGCCACTCCTCGTTGTGAGCCAGTTCACACTGTACGGCGACGCCCGAAAGGGACGGCGTCCGACGTGGCAGGCGGCCGCGCCCGGCCCCGTCGCGG
Organism: Microtetraspora glauca; assembly: GCF_040656155.1. Lineage (NCBI taxonomy): Bacteria > Bacillati > Actinomycetota > Actinomycetes > Streptosporangiales > Streptosporangiaceae > Microtetraspora > Microtetraspora glauca. The sequence continues at coordinate 37,172 of NZ_JBFALK010000001.1, read as the reverse complement.
AGCCGCTGGTCGAGGCGGTCGTGGCCGAGCTGAGAGCCCTGGGCGCCCGCGTGGAGACCGGAGTTTTCGGTGCCGATATGAAAGTGTCATTGACAAATGACGGGCCGATCACCTTACTACTGGAGGTCTGACGCCGATCTTCCTCTGTTAGGGTCTTGCCTCGCCCAGGTTTGGATCATCCATTACCCCCGGGGAGGGTCATGCGCATCACCGGAAAGATCGCGATCACGGGCGTCGCCTTGGCTGTGGCGGGAGCGCCGGTCGCGGCTCACGCCCAGGCGTCGTCCGCGTCCATCGCCTATCACGGCATCACATCGGCCCAGCAGGTCCAGAAGTTCCACGAGTTGAGCGGCAAGGGCTACGTACCCGTCAGCCTGAGCATCTCCTCCGGGTCCAGCTACGCCGGCGTGTGGGTCAAGTCGTCCGGTACTGCCTGGGCCATGTACCAGGACATGTCATCGCAGGGCTATCAAAAGCGGTTCGACGAGTACACCGCCAAGGGCTATCAGCCGACGGTCGTCACGGCGACGGGCAGCGGCGACGCCGCGCGCTTCGCCGCGGTGTTCGTGAAGAAGTCGGACAAGTTCGTCGCCCGGCACAACATGACCTCCGCGCAGTTCGCCGCAGCCAACGCCGCCGCCATCGGCAACGGCCTCGTGCCGACGTCGGTCGACGTGTACGGCAGCGCCGCCTCCCCGATGTACGCCGCGATCTGGTCGGCCAACGCCTCCGGCGTCCGGTGGGAGGTCACCGCGAACAAGACCTTCGCCGAGCATGAGGCGGAGTTCAAGGCGCGGGTCGCCAACGGCTACCGCCCCGGCTATGTCGCCGTGGGTCCCGGCGGCACCTACACGGCGGTCTGGCGCAACGACAAGATCGGCGGCTGGTTCGAGTACACCGGGATGTCGAGCTCGGGTTACCAGAGCAGGTTCGACAAGCTCAAGGGGGAGGGCTACTTCCCCGTCCAGGTGAACAGCGAGGACGGCAAGTACGCCGCCATCTGGACGAAGTAGGACTCCTACCAAAACGGCGTGATCACGCGGAAACGCGCGATCACGCCGTTACTTTTCGCCGTGCCGAAGGCGCGGCAATCAAGCACAGCGAGGGGCGCGGCGGGGAAGTAACCGACGAGCGAGCGGGGAGCGAGGCACGAGCGACCCCGAGCAAGGAGGGCACGAGTCGCCTCAAAGGCGCCCCGAGCCCGCCGTGCCGAAGGCGCGGCAATCAAGCACAGAGGGGCGCGGCGGGGAAGTAACCGACGAGCGAGCGGGGAGCGAGGCACGAGCGACCCCGAGCAAGGAGGGCACGAGTCGCCTCAAAGGCGCCCC